>CAZWEO010000122.1:0-13674 GCA_964633115.1 uncultured Desulfobacterales bacterium | reverse complement strand
TAAAATTAAAGCGCTCTATTTATTTGTTAGAATGGGTGTCTGATAACGCCCTCAACATAAACCGGATTTGGTATTTGCTTTTGCGCCAACATGATTTTCTCAGTTTGTCGCCAGGCTTCAATATCGATGCTACCGATGCGTGAATCTTTAAAAGGCTTGATCAGGCTTCGGGTTAGGGTTAACTGTTTTTGCATGATATCGGGAGCTGTATCCTGGTCAAATTCACTGAGTGTTTTAAGAGCCATGGTCTCATTTGCCGGGTTTAAAGCCTCTTCCCAACCTTGCAGCAGTGCCATGGTAAATTTTTCGACAATTTCCGGTTTCGAATCCAGCATACGCTTGGAAGTGACAACGGAGTTGGCTACGAATTTAACACCATGAGCAGCCGGATTGAAATAGTCCACGGATTCACCGCTCTCAGCCAGTTTTTTCTCCAACATCGGTGCCTGAGAGTTTCGATAGACCGGCCAGATGTCGACTTTTTTCTGATAGAAAGGCGTATAGTCATAGCGGACACTGAATATCTTAATATCACGTTCGGCAATACCGTTCATAGCCATGAGCGTTCGCATAATCGTTTCATCGTTGCCGCCAAAGGTAATGCCCACAACCTTACCTTTTATATCCTGGACCTGCTTAATCTTCAGGTTGTCTTTGCGGTAAATCCATTGGAGGGGATTGATTTGGAAAAGCTGAGCAATTACCACTACTGGTGAGCCCTTAGACAAAGCCCGGATCACCTGGTCGGCCGAGGCCACGCCAAAATCGGCGTAACCCAATTCCAGTTCGCGAATGGCATCACGTTCGGGTCCGCCTGCTTTGACATCAACGTCCAAGCCTGCGGCTTTAAAAGCGCCATGTTCGTTGGCAATAATATCGCCAATCACACTGGCATTGAAAAGCCATTTCAGCCGGTAAGTCACCGGTTGCAATGTTTCTGCCAATGACGTGCATGGCAAGGATAAAATCAGTGGCAAGCAGATAAATGCATACGACAGTAAGATAGTTATTTTTTTTATCTGTCTTATCATCGTCATCCCCCCTTTTTGAACTTTTTACAAAACCGTCTGTTCCATTATTTATAGAAGGTAGTTAAAAAATAGGATTTTGGCCCAAGATCAAGGCGGCTGATTGTTTCACCCCGCAGGAATACTTTGTGTATTTTGAGGAGATGAAACATGAAGCCAACACAGATATTGGATCAAAAGACATTTTTGAGATGCCTTCTATGGGCGCGCCCAGGTACGTTTCACCAATCTCCCAATCTCCTCCAATAAACCCTGATAAACAGACAAAGTCATTCCGATCAGAAAAAGCGCTGTGAGAATCTTTGCCAAATCGCTCTGATAAAGCGCAATGCGGATACTATATCCTATTCCGGCATTGGCCGCAATGAATTCAGCTACAATCGTGCCAGCCATTGCCAGGGTGGCACTGCCGCTGATAACTGTGGTTAACTTATTCAAGTTTTCAAATGCGCGTATCTTGACTTCCAATTGCCATCGCATCCTTCCCGTCACCCGATAAAAATGTTCAATATCTTCTATGGGTTCAGACATAATCCCGAGCACCGACAACAAAATGGGAAAATAGCATATCATCGCAGCGATCAATAACCGCGATAAAAAGCCGTCACCGAAAAGGATAAATATAATCGGCGCAATGGCCACAATGGGATATGCTTGGACGTTGTAGGCCGCCACCTTGATAAAGGATCCGAACCAAGTTGTCTGACGTCCTAAAATACCCACAAGCATCGCCAGGATGATTGAAATGATCTGTCCGATGACGGCAATGGAAATGGTATCCGCGGCATCCGTAAGATACCGGAAGAAAACCGTTAAAAACGTTGTGCTTAGATCCTCGATACCGGGAATCACGTAATCAGACAAACCCAGGATGTATTTCACAGCGAACAAGATTGCTAAACCGAGGATGTAGATGATAAAAAACTGATATATGCGTCTATGAAGCATGCATGATCTCCAGCATGGTCTGCTCCAGTTGGTCTTTGTCCATTGTTTGGCCCAGTTTACGATCGCGCCCATTAACGGTCATCAGCTGGGGATTCTTGCTGGGATTACGAAAAACGAGGATCTCCTTACAAAAAGTCGATACCTCCACGATATTGTGGGATATATACAAAAAGTATGTTTGCGGAAACATATCCTTTATCTTGAGAATGATTTTTTCACGCGTACGTTCATCCACATTGGCCAGGCTTTCATCCATGATGAGCAAATCAAAATCCTGTAGTAAGTAACGGATCAAATTAACCCGGTTCTGCTGCCCCAGCGATAGTTGCGAAAACCGATTCCTCATAGTAGGAGCCATGTCAAAAGATTCAATAAGCTCATCCCGCCGATCCTTGAGCGAAGGTGGTGTTATCTTTTCTAGATGTTTACCGACGCTCGACCAATCTGGAAGTCGTTCCAAGTTGTAAGAGTATAGCAGTGTCTTCATACCGTTTGTCCGCACGCTACCGGCATAATCCGCAATCTTACCTACAAGAATGTAGGCCAACGATGTTTTGCCCACCCCGGAAGGTCCAAATAGTGCGTTAAACCCAGGCGTACGCATTTCAAATGATAATTGGTCAAACACGGCCATATTGGAATTGGGATAACGAAAGGTAATATTGTGGCATTCTAGTAGCATGACAATATGGTTTTACGTGTTAAGTTTTAGGTTTTAAGATCAGACTGTTAGACTAAGGTCAAGTCCTGATTAAAAGCTGTCACTTTTAAAGAGTTTAATCCCCAATGGATCCACCATTTGTTATAAACAATTCTGCATGCTGCTTTTCCGTCATTCCCTCGGAAGAGGGAATCCAGCCAAAGCTATTCGCTCAAGGCCTAAATAGCTATTGGTTCCCAATATTCAGCCATATAATTTTACTATCAGTTAGCTCGCCCTTACACTGGCTGAGAATATTGGCATCGGCATCACGTACCCGAATAAGTAGATTAGTCTGTCCTGCTAATTCGACACCGAGATTCTGCGGACTATCTTGGTTTCTAAAACCACGATGACGAAAAAAAGCATCAAAGGGTTTCATAGTCAGGGTACCACGTAGATATTTAATGATCCTTTGCAAGTGCGCCCGAATATCAGCTAAATCTCGGGATGTAAGCTGAATTTGAGAGGCCACCCACAGGGTAATAGCAACCTGGATTTTGTTTTGCTCCCAGTCATACGAGACTGCCACAACCGGCTCGGATTCGAACAACCGCTTGTTAGCTTGCATCAATAGATCGCGTTGCCGGTAGAGATATTCTTCAATGTTCCGAAGGCCCCAGTCCATCATGGTCACGGGTTCGCGCATCAGAAACTGAATTGAAGGGGAGGGTTCCGCTCCTGCCGGCGGTACCGCATAACCGGTACTCAGAACTATGCACACCCAACTCAGCGACCACCAGCAGATTTTAAAGTAAGAGAATAGCCCTTGGAAGTGGCCAAAAACGCCTGGCAGTCGCTGATTTGAGCCCATAATTTTGTCTAATTTCATCATCAATTATAACCGTCGGAGCCGGTGGATTATAAAGGGAGTCATGTATTTATCTTTTTCATCAAATGCAGCCAGTCTTCGTCCACCAATTCCTGAATTTGGTTGACTTCTTCCGCTTCCAAATGATCAAAGCGACCTTGAGCACTCAGGTAGGTTTCGACTAGTTCATCTCCCTGAAAATTTAGCTGGTAATGCAATCCATTTTCAACCTCGTATAGTGGAAATGTATTGCACTGAACCGCCAACCTGGCAATGGCCACCGATTTTTCTGATGCGACACCCCACCCGGTTGGGCAGGTCGCCAAGACATGGATAAATCGGGAACCGCCCCTTAAGTCACGTGCCTTTTCGAATTTACGCCGCATGTCATCTGGAAAGGCAATACTCGCCGTAGCCGCATAAGGAATTCGGTGTGCCGCCAGGATTTCCACAATATTTTTTTTGCGGGATCGCTTCCATTTCTGACCCGGCGTGGTAGTGGTTCGGGTACCATAAGGCGTTGAAGAGCTTCTTTGAACCCCGGTATTCATATAGGCTTCATTATCATAGCAGACGTAAAGAATATCTTCATTACGTTCCACCGCACCACTCAAGGATTGTAGCCCGATATCAAAAGTGCCACCATCACCGGCCCAAGCCATAACAACGGTTTCCTGATCCCCTTTCACATCAAGTGCAGCGCGTAAACCACTAGCAGCCGCACCACCGGTTGCAAAGGCGGTCTGCAGGATGGGTACCTGTAAAGAAGACTGTGGGTATGGTCCCGCGATAATGCCCCAGCAACAAGCGGGAATGACTACCATGGTCTTGGGCCCCATGGCCCGCAATGCTATTTTCATGGCAATCGCAGCTCCGCAGCCGGGACAGGCCACATGTCCAGGGTGGAGGAGATCCTTTGTTTTTGGATTATCCATGTTGATGTCTTCTCAACTGATAAAAAACGAATTACGAATTTTGAACATGGAATATAGAATGTTGAAGCGTGCTGATGGCCAAAAGCAAACTTCGATATTCAAAATTTTGTAATCAATATTCGATATTTCACTTAAATATCCGGATTCAGTCCCACCCACACGCTTTCCTGCTCTGCCTGATTCGATTCTTTGGTTTTCTGATAAATTTCGACCACACTCTCGGGGGTTATATCCCTTCCACCCAATCCGGCAATATAACTGAAGACTTGGGGACCCGGCCTCAAATTGCAGAGTGCCGAACGGATTTCCTGGGCAAAAATCCCACCGACGCCAAAAGAGCAGTTCCGATCAATGACGGCAACCTTGGGAATTTTATCTAGTATTGTACAAATGTTTTCCGTTGGAAACGGTCGCAACATTTTAATCTTGAGCATACCCACCTTTTCACCCTGACGGCGTAGATCTCGCAGGACTTGCCGACAGGTACTGCAGACCGTCCCGCTCACAACCAATACCACATCAGCGTCATTGCAATGAACAGCTTCGATTTCACCATATTGTCGCCCAAATCCATTTTTAAACTCTGATTCGATCTTTACCCATTGCAACCGTACCCGCTGCATGGCCTGTTGAATATCATGGCGCATTTCCATATATGCGTTGGGTGCCACCATCTGCCCCAAGGCATAAGGATTATCTGTATCGAGTCTAATTTTTGGCGTTAGTGGCGGTAAAAAGGAATCCACCTGCTCCGGATCTGGAATATCTACAGGTTCATAGGTATGTGACAGTAAGAATGCATCCAGAATAACCATTACCGGCAGGTTGATCTGTTCAGCCAGACGGAAAGCCATCAAGGTGGTATCAAATACCTCCTGGCCGTCCTCACAATAAAGTTGAATCCAACCCGTATCCCGTTGAGACAGACTATCCGTCTGATCTACCCAGATATTCCATCCGGGAGCCAAGGCCCGATTGACCTCAGCCATGACAATGGGTAACCGGGCACCCGATGCCCAATGCAGCAGCTCGTGCATATAGGCCAGCCCTTGACCAGAGGTGGCCGTAAAGGTTCGTGCGCCGCCACTGGCGGCGCCGATAACAGATGCCATAGCTGAATGCTCGCTTTCTACGCACATGAAACGCGCAGAGAGTTTACCAGTGGCACAATAATCCGCTATGGCTTCAACAATATGGGTCTGCGGTGTGATGGGATAGGCCGATACCACCTGGACCCGGGCCAGGCGAACCGCTTCAGAAACCGCCTGACTGCCCTCAAGCACCTGTTTCATAACCCGTCTCCTGCAAGATCATGGCGCTGCGGGGACACTCTTCAACACATACACCGCAGCCTTTACAATAGTCTAAATCGATTCGACGGTTTTCATCGCTGAACACAGCTATCTCCGGACAAAAAAGGCCGCAGTTGTCGCAGTCTGTGCATACCCCGCAGCTAAAGCAGCGTCCGGCCTCTTTAGCCGCGGTTTGGGAAGTGTAGTTTGATAGTTCCGCTGTAAATGATAAATCTTCATTATCAGAGTTTCCCACCGCTGGATCCAAGCGCATTGCGGGTAAAAAGTAAGCCGGGTTGATTCCATCGTAGGTAACAATCCGAGACACCATGGGCTGGCTATTCCCACCGGCCATATAATGGGCGAAACTGATACCAGCACCCGGTCCCAGGTGGCAGCGCGCAATATCACCTTCGATATCTGGCCTTTTTTTCTGCAAAAAGAGATCGATGGCCATGGCTCCCTGCTTGCCCGATGCAATCGCGTCACTGACCCGCAGCTTACGGTTGACAATATCCCCACCATATATGATCGGAAATTCATCACCTGTGAGAGCACAATGACTCAAAGACAGCCGAATGGCTTTTTGATCTTCAAACGGTTGCCAGACCATATCCGCTTCTGCGCCAATGGCAGTTACGATGCGGGCTACCTGCATTGTTTCGGTTTCATCCTGAACTGGTTGTACAGAAGGCCTGCCATCGTCTGATTTATGATCCATTACCGCCATACCCTGAAGGTGAACTGTAATTTTACCTGCTTGCTGCTCTATTTTTACAGGAATAGTCAGTTCCTTGATCTGCACACCTTCTTGCCGAGCTGCTGCAACTTCTTTCTCAAAGCCCGGCATATCGATAATCCGACGACGATATAGGATAATGGTCTGCGAACCCAAACGCATTAGGGTGCGGGCCACATCAAGGGCCGTATTGCCACCACCTACTACGACGGAAACACCATCCATTGGGGTTCCATGCCCTTGACGAACTGTTTTCAGAAAAGCAAGACCGTCTAATGCATGCGTTTCTCCCGGTATCTGCATTGGAACCGACCGCCCTAGGCCGCATCCCACAAAAATTGCCTGATAATGCTTTCTGGCAGATTGTAAAAACTCAGTGGTAACGGTCTGATGGCAATGGATGGTCACGTCCAGATTTTGTATGCGTGCAATCTCTTGCTGCAAAATTTTCCTGGGTAGACGATAGGTGGGAATGCCCCAACGTAACAAGCCGCCTGGTTCAGCCTCGGATTCAAAGACATCACAACTGTAACCCAACCGACTCAAAAAATAGGCGGCACTTAATCCAGATGGTCCCGAGCCGATAACAGCAACACGCCTCCCATTAGAAGACCTACTTTGCAAATCAAGAAATGTCGGTTCGTATACGCCTTGAAGCCCCACGAATCGTTCAATCGCATTTATAGCCAGGGGGGTATCCAGGTGGGTGCGGTTGCAGGATGCCTCACAAGGATGATCGCATACATATCCACACACAGCCGGCAGTGGATTTTCATTCAAAACGCTCGCATATGCTTCTTGGTATTGACCCTGGGATGTAAGCTGGATCATCTCCGCCATATCGGTGCCCACTGGGCAGGCAATCCGGCAAGGGGCCATTCCGCCAGAAAAAACCGGCTGCAGGTACCGCCAAGATCCGGTCTTATTTACCCGAGACGAAATACGCGACCGGGAAATATGCAATGGCTCCCCGTCATTTATATCTGTAATAATTGACATTTTAAATCATTTTTTTAGCCAGCGACTATGTCGATGGCGTTGACCGCACAGGAGCGACGGCCTTTCGCCCGGAGGGCGAAAGGGTCGCGTTTCATAAAATCGTGGAACACGATTTTATTTTCCATGTTGTTTATGCAACAACAAGGTTGACACTGTCATACGCTTGCTGCGCCGCCCGCTCATTGGCACTGGTTTTTTTGTGAATATCTGCTTGGATAGCCGCTTTAACCGCCTCAATGAATGGCATTTTTAGAATCCGGGCAAAGGCGCCAATCATGGCTGTGTTTACGATCGGATGTGTTCGGGTTCCCAGGCCATTGTCGCTGGCAATTTGGGTCGCGTCGACAGTTGCCAATCGAAATCCAGCAAGCATTTGGACATAATCAGCCCCCGAGGGTGTGTTAAGCAGCACCCAACCACCGGGTTTGAGGCCCTGGGTAACGTTGACCGATTGCATTAAGCGATTGTCCTGCACCAGGATATGATCCGGCTGCGTGATGGCATATCGAGCCATTATTTTTTGTTTGTCGATACGCAGGAAGGCTTCCACCGGGGCACCGCGCCTTTCCACGCCGAAAGCTGGAAAAGATTGCACCCAAAAACCGTCCTGAAAAAAAGCCTTTGATAGCAGGATTGCGGCCACCACTGTCCCTTGTCCGCCCCGTCCGTGAAATCGAATTTCTTGCATCCGGTTTAATTCCACCAAAATAAAATCGTGTTCCACGATTTTATGAAACGCGACTACGTCGCTCCGAAACGAAAAACAAAATTCCTATCACTGCAGCAAGACTTCGACGATCTTAGTCGAGTCGCAGTGGTGAATTCAAATTTAAAATGGATCTTATCTCATATTCAATTTGAATTCAACTCGCGCTGCAAGACTTATTGGCGAGACGTTCGACGACTCGACTGAGGATTTCGATTGAACCGTGGTGGGAAATTCAAATTTAAAAAATCACTTGACGGGATTGTGCTTGGACGATAGAGCGTTTGTCAGAATACCGTTCCGCAATCGGTGGTTCTTTGAGTCTTTTCTGGATTATTGATCACGTCCATAATAGCTTGATCCAAACGCTCTATGAGTTGCTGTTCATTTTTACAGATATATAGCAGTTGTCTTTATCATGAATAAATTCAGGCTGTTACAAATTCGTACCATCTTTCATATTGAATGAATCAATCGGAACTTCTTTATGACAACTGCTATTATCCAAGCCCGATGAAACCCGGAAAGCAAGACAAACCCCTGAATATCTGTTTGATCAGCTACCGCAGCAACCCCCACAGCGGCGGCCAGGGCGTTTATCTGAAGAACCTGTCCCGGGCCATCAAAGACTTGGGTCACCGAGTAGAAATACTTTCCGGCCCCCCAGATCCGGTTATCGACGCGGATATTTCGGTGGTACGATTGCCATGCCTCGATCTGTATAATCCTGCGGATCCCTTCCGGGTTCCGACGCTAAAAGAACTGGCCAACCCCCTAAATCTTTTGGAATGGCTGTCGGTATCGTCCATGGGATTTCCGGAAATGTTCACTTTTGGCCTCCGTACATACCGCTATCTGAAAAACCGGCTGCACCGCTACGACATCGTCCATGACAACCAGAGTTTGTCTTACGGAATTTGGGCTCTCAGCCGAAGAAT
Organism: uncultured Desulfobacterales bacterium; assembly: GCA_964633115.1. Classification (GTDB taxonomy): domain Bacteria; phylum Desulfobacterota; class Desulfobacteria; order Desulfobacterales; family B30-G6; genus B30-G6. The sequence goes on along the minus strand of CAZWEO010000122.1, from coordinate 4,578 downwards.
CCCTACAGTGGCCACCATCCATCATCCCATCACCGTGGACCGCGACCTAGCCATCCGTAGTGTCCGGCCTTTCTGGAAGAAGCTCAAACAACTGCGCTGGCACTCGTTCCTACGTATGCAAAAAATCGTATCGCGAACGTTTTCACATATTATTACTGTATCCAAAGCGGCCCGCAACGACATCGGCCGCGATTTTGACATTCCTTTGAATCGCTTCTGTATAATACCCAATGGGATTAATACCGATCTATTTTATCCGCTTCCTGGAATTGAGCGTGAGCCTAATCGCCTGATTGTAACCAACAGTGCCGATGTGCCCTTGAAAGGACTCTACTACCTGCTGGAAGCAGTGGCGCTTCTATCGCGCAACCACCCGATAAAACTAGTGGTGATCGGATCCCCCAAAAAAAATGGTGGTATCGAAAAAAGAATCCGGGCCCTTGATATCGGTCACCTTATTCAATTTACCGGCCGTATTGAGAATGATGAATTTGTGCGCCAGTATGCTCGCGCATCCATTGCTGTGATCCCCTCCATTTATGAGGGTTTTGGTATCCCTGCCGGCGAGGCCATGGCCTGTGGCGTTCCGGTAATCAGTACCACAGGAGGTGCCCTGCCGGAGGTAGTGGGTGATGCCGGCATCCTGGTGCCCCCCGCCGATCCCCTAGCCTTGGTTCAAGCCATTGGCAATCTGGTGGAAAACCCAGATCAAGCCCATCATTTAGGACAAAAGGGATATAAACGCATCCAGAACCAGTTTACCTGGAAAGCGGCGGCAGAAAAGACCGTGGCATGTTACCGGGAGGTCATCCGTGATTACCATCGATATTAGCCGTATTCCCCTTAATCCTGGCAGCCGCATACTCGACATTGGCTGCGGTAGCGGCAGGCATGTTTGCGAGGCCTATCGGTTTAGGCAAGCTTTAGTGGTGGGGGCTGATCTCGATTTTAAAAATGTGTTGGAAGCTCGGAAGCGATTGTTATTCCACGATCAGCTTGGGGAACATGGCGGCGGTGCCTGGCATTTGAATGTGTCTGATATCGGTAATTTACCCTATGATAGCCGGGTGTTCGATCTGGTGATTTGTTCCGAGGTCATGGAGCATATCTCGGACGAACAACCCGCCATTACCGAACTCAAAAGAATCTTGAAACCCGGGTGTTACCTGGCGTTATCAGTGCCCAGATACCTGCCCGAACGCATTTGCTGGCTGCTGTCAGATGAATATCATCATGTCAATCAGGGACATGTGCGTATCTACCGTAAAAAAGCAATTGTTAACCTCATAACGTCAAATGGATTTACCTTGTTGGGTTCTCATTATGCTCACAGCCTGCATACACCCTATTGGTGGCTGAAATGCTTGGTGGGTCCCACGCGGGATCAGCATCCTTTGGTACAAATTTTTCATCGCTTTTTAACCTTGGATATCATGCAAAAACCCCACTTAACCCGCGTCCTCGATCAGCTACTCAATCCGCTCCTGGGAAAAAGCCTGGTGCTATATTTTAAGAGGAATAACTAATTGGGTCTTTTTGCTGATCTTTCCAAAGTAATAAAAAAGGCAGGGCCAAAAGACCCTGCCTTTCCTTTTCTTTCAATTGTAGCCTAGCGTGGCTTATTGAAAGACTGATTTTTCAATACTAAGTTTGATTACCTTGAGCATCGGAACCGGGAGCCTGCCCTGTCTCGCCACCGATATCACCTTGATCCACTTCCCCTTGTCCAACATCACCCTGATTTTGACCACCACCGGCATAAACAGGTGCTAGCGCCACAAACATTAAAAGGGTCAACGAAATTAGAATTGTAAATAACTTTTTCACAACTTCTCCTTTCCATAATAATAACAGTAGGTTAAAAAACTGGTTTCAGGCCTGACAATAGCTTCGAATACATTCCTTCAGACCTTTCAAGCTCTTAAACGTATGTTGTCACAAAAAGTTACAGAGAAAATTTTAAAGGACTGAGAAATTCTGATCAAATTACATGCAAAATTCAGGTAACAAATGCGGGGCATCACATGTCCCTTGATTATCGCCTTAAAGTGCGGCAACATCGATATGCCTGCAACCACCTGCCACCAGCATGGAATAAATTGATCTTTTTTTGTAACTTTTTACCGGTTCAACCGTTTTATAATTAAAAGTGGGACAATTCAGAGACTTCTACAGAAAACACCGGGATCGGCTTTTTGCATACTTGATGCGCAATACTGGAGATTATCACCAGTCGAGCGACATCCTACAGGAGAGCTTTACACGGTATCTGGAAAGATACGGTGAAAAGAAATTAAGTGCCACCCTGCTATACACTATCGCCAGAAATGAGGTAATAGACATCTTTCGCAAAAAAAAACCTGATGCACGCTTGTACGACGAGCCTGGGGACCCGCAGTTCAATCCGGAGCGGCAGGTAATGGTGCGAGAAGACTACCGCCGGGTTCAGGCCGCCCTGCAAAAACTTACGCCGGAGGAACGGGATGCCCTCTCGCTGACCATCAGCAGCGACCTCTCCTACCGGGAAATCGCCCGGGTAACCGGAGCCAGCGAAGGAAACATCAAAGTTAGGGTGCATCGCGCGCGAATGAAACTAAAGAAAATGATGACTGAGGATTAGCAATGAAATCGGTTCTGATAAGTGGTTTTATAGATGACGAGTTGGATCTGGACGAGAAGATCGACTTAGTTGAAATCGTACACGAACAGGTGCAATTCAAAGAAGAAGCTGTCGGCTTGTTGCAGCAGGAGAAACTGGTACGGGGTAAGGTGGTTGACCACATACCAGCGGTTGTTTTCCATGAAAAACGCTGGTTTAGGATGCCTCTGTGGCGGCCTATTGGTGCCTTCGCTGCCGGCCTGGCGGCTGCCGTGCTGATCATGTTTTTTGTATTGGATCAACCGGAGGTATCTCTTATAGCGACGCACCGGTTTGTTTTGTATCAACCTGAAGTCAAAAAGGTCGAGATCACCGGCAGCTTTATCGGATGGTCGGCCGTATCCATGAAAAAAACCGGGTCAAGCGGCTATTGGGAAGCTGTGCTGGAAATACCAGTCGGTGAACATCGAATATGTTACATCATCGAAGGGAACCGGCGAATCCCCGACCCAACAATTTCCATACGGGAAAAAGACGACTTCGGCGGGGAAAACTCAATTTTAGCAGTAAACCTGGAAACGTGATCACACGGTTACTTCAATTGGTGGTTGCTGTTTTATGTATGGTCGGGTGCACAGCTGCCCATTATCACAAGCGCCAGTCGGACAGCGTAATTTTCTATCTCAAAGCACCCAAGGCGCGCGGAGTGGCGTTCGTCTCTTCCCTGAACGCCTATAGCCCGCACATGGCCAGGAAAACAGGTTCATCTTGGGTGGTGACAGTGGCGGCCGATTCTGAATTTAGTTATTTTTACATCGTTGACGGGGATATACTTGTGCCCGAGTGCACATTTTACGAAAAAGACGACTTCGGATCACGTAATTGCGTTTACATTCCCGAATAGAAATTGATTCACAAGACAAGAGATTATTTATCATGACATTTAAAAAGCCTAATCCAATTCGACCGAGGCTAACTTTTTGTTTTATAGTAACATGTTCGACCATATGTCTTTTGATGTTTGCTGCTGGAGCGATAGGCGATATCGTCGATGACAGCCTCCCGACTGACACTCCTCTGGCAGTTAAGGCCGGCACTCGTCAGGTCATTCAAAGCGGCATGGCACCCCAGCCGCTTATCACGCTTACCCAGGCCATGCTGCAGCATCGGTTCGATGAGATGCAGATTCAACGGGTCCACGCTTTACTGGTTGATGCCTCAGCCAGCGGCACACCCGAACACCAGCTCATGAACAAGGCCTTTGAGGGCTTAGCCAAAAACGTACCCCCATCCATGATTATCAATGCCATGGAAACGGTGCAGGCTAGAAATGTATTCGCCTATCAGCACGCAGCAAAATTTAATGGTCAGCCAGATAAGACGCGGAGTTTGGGGCAGATGCTGGCGGCAAGCCTCGCCGCGGGATTGTCAAAAAAGGACGCCAACGAGATTATCGTCCAGTTGCAGCGGCGTGAAAATTCTCAAAGATCTGATATGGCATATGAGTTAGCATTGGAAAGCTTTCAGACGGCTCGCAATATCTCACGCCTGGGAGTATCCTCTCAGGCTGTTACGGGAATAATCACCCAGGCCTTGTCCAAAGGATATAGTCATGAAGACATCCAGTCGCTGCGCAACGACTTTATGACCCAAGCTCAAAATACCGAACCTCAGGAACTGGCCCACGCATTTGCATCGGCCATGCAAGCGGGTAAAGGCCCTCAGGAGGGTGCGGGATCGCCAGGTGGCTCACCGGGAGATTCCGGACAGGGTGGTGCGGGCTCCGGTAGCGGCGATTCCGGAAGTGGTTCTGGCGGCTCCGGCAGTGATTCTGGCGGCAGTGGGGGCGCTGGTAGCGGTTCTGGTGGCAACGGTGGGTCTGGCAGTGGTTCCGGGGGTAGCGGTGGGCCAGGTAGTGTCCAGTAAATCAAATAGTTTCAAAATTTTCTCTCCTAAAAAAAAATCCTTGTAACCTTTTC
>CAZWEO010000121.1:3871-13704 GCA_964633115.1 uncultured Desulfobacterales bacterium | reverse complement strand
GTCCCCTAATTTCGGAGTGTTTATATATGGATGAAACTTTTCTTTGCAACTGCCTGGCTGACACTGCCGATGGATTACGGGACGGACTCACACATTTTTCAGGACCCAGCCGCGTAGCGGTAATTTATGCCATTGATGCAGATGATCCGGTCTGTATCTATGATCCCCAAAATCTTTTAAAAGGTCATGAACCCCGCCTCAAAGAACTGTATCTCGACGCTGATGATTGGCGCAAACAAAGGCCCGTTCCTTTACTCAAAAACGGTTCATTTCACCTGGCGCCTGAAAAAGGCCTGCAAATGGCGGGACTGATTTCTTATGGTGGACATTCGCAATCTGTTTTTTATCAAATGTGGTTTAGCGAACATCATCCGGACATGTGTTCCACCGGTCCTTCGGAGCGATGGATGGAGCATGCGGCCTGGCGTTTTTCGCATGATATCGCCAATGAAAAGCATCTATACACTGGTATATCCGGCAGTTTTCTACGTGAGTATGCCACCCATGCTGTGCGTGATTACATTGTTGACGAGATGAATATGAAGTTGGGTTGGGATACGCAATTGCGAGTTTACCCGATACTGGATGCGATTTTAAATATTTTTAACACCCGCGAAGAGGGCGCCTGGCCCCGGGGACAGCTGGTCTTTATCGACCCATCGGCCCTATCCCGTCTTAATTTTGTGGCCCAGTTTCCGGAATTGCAGCAGCCCAGCATCGATAACTACAAGCATATCCGCAAATTGCTCCAGGCCGTGGAAAATTCTGAACGTAAACTCATTTCCCAGGGCTCTAGCTTGGTGGGCATTTCCAAGGATATCATTGAAGAATTCTGTATTGTAGTGGATTTCAAAGGCCGCCATGGTTTCATCATGCTTAACGGTGAAGCCATTTGTAGCTTTTCCGGGGGCGTTTATAAGTCGAACACGCACCAGGCAAAACTGGTTCACGTGGAGGAAGCTTTGCTGGAAGCACAACTCGAATCTGAGCCAGGCACAGAACTCTACCGAATTCTAAGTGACATTGTACACCATGCTGAAGACCAGAAATTTGGCTGTACACTGGTTCTTGATTTGAACCAGGAATTTATAGATATTCCCGGCCAAAAGCTCACCGATCCTCTTGATCTGACAAAATACAATCATTTGTCACTGACCCAATCGCTGGCTAAGGTGGACGGGGCTTTGCATATCGGCCGGGATTTGAAACTGCATGCTTTTGCTTGCTTATTGGATGGCGAATCTATTCGCGGAGAAGATCGAGCCCGCGGCGCACGGTTCAATTCAGCCCTCCGATTCACCCATGCTCATAAAAATATTCTGGTGGTGGTTGTTTCGGCTGACCGGCCGGTTTCCGTTATCCAGGAGGGGGTTGAAATCAGCGCTCAGTGCCAGTGGAATCCAGTGACGTCCTGTCATCCCAGTATGAATCCGTTGGCTGCTTACGTTGAGGAATGAGTATTTGCCGATGTCTCGTTCTTGGACTATATGGCGAAATTACCTTTGTTTAGATTATTACCATGAGGGTTCAAGGGTTCAAGGATCCAAGGGGTCGAGTGGACATCGAGTTGCGAGTTTCGGGATACGAGTTTCGCGGTCATGCGTTTAACCGTTTTCGCCATCCCCATGAAAAAGGGGATCCAGAAATAGCCTTTTGCTGATGGCTTTGTCTGGGTTCCCACTTCCGTGGGAACGACGGTGAAGGCTAAATCTGTTGGTCCTCCGCAAGAGGTTGAACCAGACGGCAGGCCACCAGCATACCGGATTCATCCATCAATCGTTCCACAATCTGTTTACTGAGTTCATTTCCCATGGTAATTTCTCCATCCACGACAATATCGGCACCGGCTTTGGTCAAGTCCGCCATGTGGCGATGATAGCGGCAGCGAACCGCAATCGTAACCTGGGGTCGCAGCCGTCGTATGATGGAGACCACTCTAATCGCTGCACGCGGGTCAGGTACCGTAACCACCACCAGACACACCTGAGCCAGGCCCGCGTGCATCAGGACTTCCTCATGTCCGGCATCGCCGATATGTAGTTGCAGGCCCAGCTGATGGGCATATTCACGGCTTTTGGGATTTACGTCCAAGAGAATTGGCGTCAGCTGGTGATTCAGCAACATCTGTACGACTTGACGCCCGGCCGGTCCTAATCCCACCACAAGTACCTGGTTAAACGTATCAGTTTGCTTGGGCTCTTGGGTGTCATAAACGACGGTCCTCTGTTTGGATAACAAACCCAGAATTTTTTCAGATATTTTATCGGCATTGGCAATCAAGTAGGGTGTTGCCAGCATTAGCACGATAATCACGGATACTATTAGGTCAACAATATCAGTATTTAATACCCCACCATTGCGAGCAGCGGCTGCCAGTACGAATGAAAATTCTCCCACCTGGCTGAGGGTAATGCCGGTAGCAAAAGCCTTTCTGGCGTCCAAGCTGAACAAACGAGCTACGAGGAATATAATGCCGGTTTTTAGAAGTAAAATTAGTGAGCCAGCCAGCAGGATCCAATGCAGGTGATTCAAAAACCACATGGGTTTGGCCTGCATGCCCACAGATGCAAAAAATAGGGTGACCATGATGATACGCATGGCACCGATATCGGCGCGAACTTGGGTGGCAAATGGGGACTCTCCCAACAGCATTCCGGCCACAAAGGCACCCAGCGCCGGCGATATATGCAATGCATGCGCAGCCCAAGCGGCCCCTAAACCAACGGCAATACTTAACAGCACCGTCAATTCTCGGTTGGCAAAAAGTTGGGATTCACTCAATAATCTGGGGGCTAAGTGATATAGCAGTATGTAAAATACAAGGGCTAAACCGACCACGGAGACAATCACTTTAAGTATATGCAGGCCGATATTCAATTCGGCGACAGCCGGCGTGAAGAAGCTGACCATAAGTACCAGGGGCACAATGGCCATATCCTGAAGCAGCAGAATGGCCAGGCAGGTGCGACCTTTCACGGAATCGATTTCAGCACGATCCACCAGAACCCGCAGTACTACTGTCGTGGAACTGAGTGCTACGATAGCACCTATGGTAAGGGCCTGGGGGAGACCCATAAAGCCGACTATTGCCAGTGTAACAACCAACATAGTCAAAGCCACTTGTAGCGACCCGCCGCCAAAAGCCATACGGCCCATTCGGGCCAGCTGTTTGAAACTGAATTCCAGACCAATGGCAAATAGCAGTAGCGCAACTCCCAGCTCCGATGCCTGGTTGACGGCAGCCGTGTTGAATAGCAAAGGGCCGACGACGGTGCCCGCCAATAAATAGCCGAGTATCGGACTTTGTCCTAACTTTTGGGCGACTGCACCGAGTAAGAATGCGCCTCCCAAGAGCATGACCAGTTCCATGATAAAAAACCAGATGTCCATATTTGCAAATTCCCCAATTATGTGACAATTTAACTATTTTTATGGATTCATAATTATCGTTTTTACCACAGACAGCCCTAAGCATTGAGTATATGTTTCTGAATGATCAAAAAGCAAGTCTGGATTTTATATATTATGGATCATGCTTTTTAATGAGAATTTCACTGCCGGACGAATTTAAAATAGCGCGCATGAACTTGTCTTCATTGCTTTTGGGGATTTTGATTTTAAATGAGACATCGGCCCCATAGTTTTCCTCTATTATTTGAGAATCAAAAGACTTAATCAACTGATTAATCGGATTAATTTTAGCGTAATTAAAAACAGCTGTTACAGTAATTACATCCCTTTTCTCTATAAGGGTTAATCCTGCAAGTGCATTTTTTACAGAACCGGAATAAGCTCTTACAAGTCCGCCGGTGCCCAGTTTGGTGCCGCCGAAATACCTGGTTACAACCGCAACTATTTCTCCAAATTCAGAATGCAAAAGAACTGTGAGCATTGGTTTGCCGGCTGTGCCGCGGGGCTCGCCATCATCGCTCATTCCAACTCGGGCTGTATCACCTGGAGGGCCGGCGATGTATGCCCAGCAATTATGGGTCGCATCTGGAAATTCATTTCTTATTCTTGCAATAAAAGCCTTGGCATCCTCCTCGCTGGCAGCATGCGCTAATGTTGCAATAAACCTGCTACGTTTTATTGTTTCTTCGGTTCTGTATTGTTTAGCCGGGATGTTATACATTGCTGGGGCAAAAAATTTAGATTAATTATGGACTTCAGGCCTTGGATCGAACCATCAGAACTGAGGCAGATGAACTGTTGGCAACTTTGTCAGGCAAAGAACCGAAAAGCCATTGTCGCAATCTCCATTCATTTGATGCGCCGATGATGATGAGATCATAATCGAGGGAGGCTTTGATGATAGACCTGCTAACGTCGGTGGCGATTTCAACGGAGATTTCAGCGGTAACACCTTCTTTTTTAAGAATGTCGCTTACTGATACTTTGTCCAATTCCTTGAAATACTGAACGCCTGTGTGATCGAATTCTGTTTTGTCCGCCGAGTAGCCTTTAACGACTTGAACCGTCATGGCCGTAATGGTGGCTCCCCAATGCGCGGCCAAAAAATTGGCTACTCTTAATCCCAGCTTTGAATGAGGGCCGTGTCCAACAGGTACCAGAATACGGTGGACCGCATTCATTCCATTATCTTTGAGCACTAACACATCGCTATTGACGGCCTTAATCATACCTGCAACATTGGTGCGACGGTTAGGAGAGCTTTTTACCTCGCCTGTCCATCCCAAAAGGATCATGTCCGATTGGGCTAACTCTGCAATGCTGAGAATAGCCGTTGGTACATTGTGGGCCACTAATGTATTGGCACGAGTGCGTACCCCCTTATTGGCGGCACGTTTGGAGGCTATGTCCAAGATTGTCTTCTGTTCCTGCCGCTTCTGCTCAAAATCTATGCGACCAGCCTCCAGCGGTGTTTGCGCCGGAACACTCACAACGTGAGCTAGATGCAGCCTAGCACGGCGTGCCTTGGCAAGAGCAGTTCCTACCGTGAGCAATGATCGCTCTGTCTCCGGATTTGCTAATGGTAAAAGAATAACAGGGAACGCTTTACGCCGAGTGGCCTTATAATCTTCAGCCCTATCCATAAGCGGTTCAATAATTTTTTGATGCCATAAAACATTGTACGCACCCACTAATTGTGTCCTTTTTCGCAAAAAAAGGACATACCAGATAAGAGATCCAGAGATGATGGCTAATCCAATGAGTATTGTCGGTCGGCTCGTAAGACCCATTACGAAAAGGCAGCCCAGCAAACCAAGAATGGGAACAAGCGGGTAGGCAGGTGTTTTAAAACTAGGCCGGTACCAGTCCTGTTCGGCATGCCGCATAACCATACAGGCTAGTGAAATGAAAGCATAAAGCAATAGACTCAAAAATGCGCCAACTTCTGCGATAAGCTCAAGATGTGATCCCAAAATTACCAACAAGATCATAGTCAATCCACCAGTCACCAGGATAGATCGATAAGGGGTCCTGAATCTGGGGTGGATTTGATTGAACCAGTCGGGCATTAAGCCGTCGCGACCCATGGCGAAGCTGATCCTGGAGGCGGCCATAATGCTGGCATTGGCAGAGGAAACAGTGGCAAAAACACCCCCCAGCAATAAAAGAGAATAGCCCGCACGGCCCATCAACATTTGCGCCATCTCAATGAGAATAGTCTCACTTAGCATTGTTGGATCATTGTAAGGCCGAAGTCCTACGACACAAAACTCAACCGCACAGTACACCACTGTTACAATGACAACTGAACCGACTACAGCTATCGGCAGGTTGCGATCCGGATTTTTGATTTCCTCGGAAACAGCCGCGATTTCAGCAAAACCCATAAACGTTACAAACAGAACAGGTGTAATCACAAAGAATCCGGATAGCCCAATCTCCGGCGGAATGATGGGCTGCAGGTTGTCCACGTCGACTGAAAATATTGCCCGCAAGAAAAAGACACTAAGAATAATGAGAAGCGCTGCTACAATGACGTTTTGGGTTCTACCCGTCTCTTTGGCACCGATGTAATTGAGTCCGGTAAGCATGCCAGTCATGGTCAATGCCAGAACTACATGTGAGATTCCTAAAACATCTGCTACATAGTACCCGAACCCTACCATATAGAAGGCTGATGCAAATATGAGGCTTATCCACAGGCATCCCCCCATAACGGTGCCCATCATCGGACCGAAAGCCCTTACTATAAACAGGTAGCCGCCTCCAGCCAAGGGCATGCCGGTGGATAGCTCGGACATACAAAGTGCAATCAAGACAGCCACAAGACCGCAAAGGGCAAATGCGAGTATAACAATGGGCCCGGCTTTAGCTGCGGCAATACCTGGTAACACAAAAATACCCGCACAGATCATCGTGCCGATTCCAATCGACATAGCCGCGCCCAGACCCAACTCACGCGTTAGTTTCACACTCGTATCAGTATTCGGCATAATTTCACTCAAATTTTCGGCCAATAGAAGAATAGAAAACAAGAGGGCGCGCAATATTCAGTATGAGACCAGGTTTCGCTCAGATTTCTGCAATTCTTTAGGAATATTTTATTAAATAGTGCAAATAACTTGAACTGGTCAAGCTTTTTTGGGGATATGATCAAATAAGGGAATACCCCCAACAGAAACCCAAACATCATCATGGTATATTGAAATCCATATCACAGGTTTTCGACTAATTCCAAATACTGTGATATGTCTAATATTCTCATTGATAACAAATTAGGTCCGCAGATCTCATGTACGAAGGCTTTATTTTATCCAGCGATCAGATAACTTTGAAGGACCAAACGCGTTTGGTTTTTCAGGGACGGTTAAAAGACGGCCGGCGATTTCACTGGACCGTCATCCAGACAGGTATCGTCTTTTTCATAAGGCATGATGAATCCTGGACGCCACATGGGGCTGTGCGTAAAGCGGTCGAACTGCGTAGTATGTATGGCGAGCCGGTTGATGCCCTATATTTTCGCAACACCTTAGATTTAAATCGAGCTCGTATGGATTGCGATGCTCGAAATATTCCCACTTTCGAAGCTGACGTCAATCTTGTGGCGCGCTTTTTGATGGAACGATTTATAAAGGGTGGCGTCAGCTTTAAAAGCGATCCAATCCGGTCAGAGAACAACACGCTCTATTTTGTTGATCCGGTCGTCAAACCTTCAGACTATCTACCCCGTCTAAGATTATTATCCATCGACATCGAGTGTTCCATGGGCATGGATCTGTATTCGATTGCTCTTTTTGGTTCAAATCTTGAAGTTGTGCTCATGGTGGATGAGAACAGGGCAGAACAATCGATCACAGAGGCCTATCAGAGTTTCAAGACTGAAAAAGAACTGCTGTTAGCCTTTATCAAGATTGTTCGAGAATACGACCCCGATGCTTTGATTGGTTGGAACCTAATCGGATTTGATTTGCAATGGTTGGCACGCAAATGTCAATCGCTGGGAATAAAGTTTGATATTGGTAGCGATGGTCCAGCTCAAATTCTTGCCCCGGGCAAATTGTATAATCAATGGATCGCTCGCATTCCTGGCAGAGCCGCCTTGGATGGCATTAGCATGCTTCGAAGCGCTTATGTACAAACAGAAGGTTACGCCTTGGCAACTGTTGCTCAAAAAATACTCGGTAGTAAAAAACTCATCGAAACAACCGGCTTGGAAAAAGTGGCTGAAATTACCCGTCTATTTAAAGAAGATAAAAAAAATTTGGCGGAGTACAATCTCCAGGATACAAGGCTGGTTTGTGAAATCTTTGAAAAATTGAATCTAGGCCAACTTGCCCTTAGACGCTCACAATTGACGGGCCTGCCTCTGGACCGTACCGGTGGCAGTGTGGCCGCTTTTGATTTTTTATACCTGCCTCGGTTGCACCGATATGGCTATGTTGCCAACACGGATCCAAAGCTGTCTACGGATGCACAAGCGGCACCCGGCGGCATGGTATTTGAAAGTACACCCGGATTTTATGATTATGTAGCCGTATTTGATTACAAAAGTCTGTACCCGAGTATCATTCTTACTTTCTGCATCGATCCTTTGGCTGCAAACATTCTATTGAATGCATTAACAGATGATCGACTAACAAATTCGAGTGAGTCCAAAAGAATAATCCAAGGTCCGGCCGGGCTTAAATTTGCCCAAGATTATGCCATTCTGCCTTCGATTATAGAGGAACTTTGGCAGGCTCGTGAAGGAGCCAAAAAGTCGAACGACGCCCCACTATCACAGGCAATTAAAATCATTATGAATTCATTTTATGGCGTCCTGGGAAGCACGGGATGTCGTTTTTATGATTCGCGTTTAGCCGGGAGCATCACCCGGATTGGTCACTGGATTTTAAACTATTCTCGCAAATTTATTGAACAAGAAGATTTTCAGGTGATTTATGGCGATACCGATTCCTTGTTTGTTAATCTGGGCAAAGAGAATCAAAAAAATGTCCCTCAGATTGTCAGCAATCTTTCTAAAAAACTCAACCACCAGCTGGCTCAAGAACTAAAATTACAATTTAAAGTGGAAAGTAAACTTGAGCTTGAGTTTGAGCGATTGTTTCTCCGTTTTTTCATGCCCACAATTCGGGGTCAAAAAACAGGTTCGAAAAAACGTTATGCCGGCCAAGTTCTAAACGTGGTTGGGAAAAAGGAATTGTACTTCGTGGGCATGGAGTCGAACCGTCGTGATTGGACTGGCCTTGCCAAAGATTTGCAGGCGGATTTATTCACAATCCTCTTTAAACAGGATGAAACGCTAGCGGCCAAGGATGCCCTTGTCGATCTGATTCGCAGTCGCCATCAGGCCTTATATGATGGCAATTTAGATGGTAAACTTGTTTACAAAAAAGGAATCAGCAAGCAATTAAAGGACTATACAAAAAATGTTCCACCTCATGTTCGAGCAGCTCGCATGCTAGATCGTTTAGACGGTAGAATTGTCAACTATGTGATGACAACCAGCGGTCCGGAACCCATCCAGAAGCGTTCGGATAGTCATTATGACTACGATCATTATAGTCTAAAGCAAATGGCCCCGGTTGCTGATATGGTACTACGTTTTTTTGATATGGACTACCGTTCTATTATCAAAAACCAAAGGCAATTGAGTTTATTTTAGAGCCGCCATTCAGGGATTAAAGTTTCTCTTACCTCATGTGGTTTTTATATACGATAGGGATTATGGTTAGCTTTCGAGATTATTTATCGCGCTCTGTAACTCCAATATTTCTAAAGGGCAGTCATGCCAATCATGAATCCAGCATAGTATCATATCGGCGCCTGCAGGATCATAACCGTTTTTAATAAAATCGCTACTTTTATATTCAAATTTAATTCTGACACGCTGGTATCGATTCTCACCAATATGTCTTTTGGCTTCACAGTCAGGAAAAGCGGCGTGAATCGCTTCGACCATAAAACCAAGTTCATTGCTCACCATCCCAAATAGAAATATAACGCCGTTTTGATTTATGGGCGCGTGCCGAAGTCCTCTAAAGTCGATTAGTTCCCCAAACTCGGCAACATCGGTCTTTTCCGTTTCCGTGACATCTTTTTTAGAATGTGTAGAGGGGCTAATTGGTAGCTCTGTAATTTTTTCTTTTGAGTCTGCCTCCGTTATCTTCGCACTATCAGATTCGTTAATAACATCTTCTTCAGCCGCCTTTTCAGCCGCCGCCTCTTCTTTCGCCGCCTTTTCGGCAGCCGCCTTTATAGCATCAGCCTTTTCTTCAGCGGCTTTTTCGGCAGCCGCCTTTATAGCCGCCGCCTCTTCTTTCGCCGCCTTTTCGGCAGCCGCCTTTATAGCATCAGCCTTTTCTTCAGCCGCCTTTTCGGCAGCCGTCTTTATAGCATCAGCCTCTTTTTAAGCCGCCTTT
>CAZWEO010000121.1:0-3771 GCA_964633115.1 uncultured Desulfobacterales bacterium | reverse complement strand
AGCCGCCTTTTCGGCAGCCGTCTTTATAGCATCAGCCTCTTTTTAAGCCGCCTTTTCGGCAGCCGCCTTCATAGCATCAGCCTCTTTTTTAGCTGCCTTTTCGGCAGCCGCCTTTTCTTTCGCAGCCTTTTTGGCATCAGCCTCTTCTTCAGCAGCCTTTTCCTCAACAATCTCTTCGGCAACGACATCTTCTTCGGTAATAATAACCTCTTCGACTATAATATCCTCTGGGGCAATGACATGTTCTTTGGCAGTAATCTTCTTTTTAGTGAGAGGGGCCCCTTTGGGAATATGGTTCCTTCTTGACAGCTTCCTGGAAGACTTTGGTTCTTTCTTAATTTTTGCAAGACGCTTTAATTCAGACCAGCCGCCTTTTGGGAACATATCCTTGATTCGCCACTCTTTAATTCCAGATATCCGGACAAAATCTTTTAGTGTAAGCGGCTCATCTGTTTTATCATCTGCTCTTTTTGCTTCCCTGATTATTTCCTCTTTAGAATACTTATGCATTTCTTCTAATCCTTATTAGCTGCGTATTGAGAATTGTGTGTGAAATAAAGACGCTCTTTCGGAGATCGTAGAGGTGGTAACATGCACATCATAATTCTTAACAGCATGGTGTGTAATTCCGCCCCATCCGGTACCGATCTCAATGACTTGATCGCCAGGTCTGAGCTGCAGCTTTTTACAGAGACGATCATACTTGGCTAGCGAAGCTTCTTGCATGGTGCTTTGCTCGCTTTCGATTGTGCCGCAAGAGTAGGTCATGGTTGGGTCCAGGAAAAGCTTATAGAATTCGTTCGAGAATAACACGTACTTGTATGCTACTGAATGTAGCTAAGCAATTCATCTCTGTCAATATGCTTACTGCCATATGGATGAACCGATGCTGATCCGTTGGTTGAAACTGATGGCTGTTTATAGTATATCTAAGTTATACGAAATGCATGTAACTTAAGGCAAATTTCTGGAGTTAATGCCACATGAGCGAGCACTCGACTGACACCATGCCTGAATTACCGGATCTCCAGTGTCCAGAACCTTTGGCTCGTACTGCCTTGGACGCCTTGTCGGCCAACATTGCCATTCTGGATCATACTGGCGTGATCTTGGAGACTAACCGGGCTTGGCGAGCATTTAGCATCAAAGGCGGGTTACTGTCGGATCTTGAATACCGTGGCATGAATTATCTAGCGATCTGTGATGCAACCACCGGGAAGGAGGCAGACGATGCAGCCAACGTGGCGGCCGGCATCCGCTCGGTTATCAACGCGGAAATC
The DNA here is from genome assembly GCA_964633115.1 of uncultured Desulfobacterales bacterium. Lineage (GTDB taxonomy): Bacteria > Desulfobacterota > Desulfobacteria > Desulfobacterales > B30-G6 > B30-G6. The sequence goes on along the minus strand of CAZWEO010000121.1, from coordinate 2,491 downwards.
GAGGAATTCCTATACGATTACCCCTGCCATGAGCTCGATAGCCAGCACTGGTTTTATATGCGTGCCATTCGAATACCCGATACAGATCCAGTTCAAATTGTTGTCAGCCATGAAGAAATCACGGCCTTGAAGATGACCGAGCAAGCATTGAGAGAGAGTCAGGAAAACTTGAGTGAGCAAAAACAGGGCTTGGAAGAAGCTAATGTAACCCTAAAGGTTTTGCTCAAACAACGCGATACGGACAAACAAGAACTAGAAAAACGGTTTTTGACCAATGTCAAAGGATTGGTGTTACCCTATGTTGAAAAATTGCGAAATGCACGCTTGAAACCCAAAGAAAAAACCCTGGTTGAAATTGTTGAAAATCATTTGCACGATATTATTACACCATTAATGCAAAACCTGGCCAATGCCAATATTATGTTGACGTCCCAGGAAATGCAGGTAGCCAGTCTGGTGAAAGATGGCAAGACCAGCAAAGAGATTGCCGACATATTGATCGTTTCCGAAGCCACCATCAACTTCCACCGCAAAAACCTACGCATTAAGTTTGGACTCACCAATAAGCAGACCAATCTGCGTTCGTATCTCATGTCCCTCAGTTAAAATGAAGGAGGTGAATCATGAATAAGAAATTACTACTGGCAGTGGACGGATCGGAATCATCCCTGCGCATGGTCGATCATGTCAGCTTTATGCTATCGGGTAATACAAGCACTTCAATCACACTGCTACACGTCACCAATAGCGCCCAAAACTATTGTGAAATCGATCTTACGGAACTGGATAGTCCTTTTTTATGGGGAGTGTTTCCCGGCATCTGATCAATAAACTTGATGACAGAGCACTATGGATTGTTCCCTAACAATGTAATCGACCAGGAAATAGTGCTGCAAGGGATTGGTCGTGTGGGGTTGGTCCCAGCTGTTTGTGGTATGTAAATGGTTTTATGGGTAAGGCTGCTCCGGTTTCAATTTCCTTAAATATAATATTTTTAATTTAAAGAGATATATTGCTAAGATGAGGGATATCAGGCGTGTAACAACCATCTGTTTGTGGGCGGTATTGTGGGGTGTCGGAATTGGGCTCCTCAAACTTATTGTTTTCCTTTTTCATGGTTTTCATCTCTCGCCAGCATACTTAACCGGGAGTGTCGCTTCATTTTTTGGCAATATTTTTTGGGGGATACTGATCGGATTTTTGCTTTTTTCAAAAAGCCGTCTTATTCAGTATTTTGGTTATGCGGTTGCTTTTGTAATCGTCATCTTCTACATATCTTGCTTCCACTATGAACTTTTCTTCGGTACGCTGCCTGGATCAGATTTATTATATTATTTAAAGGAGTTGTCTTATCTGGCCCCATCACTAAAGTCCAATGCACCTCTCGGTTTTCTTTTGTTTGAGGTGGTTTTTGGTTCCGTTTTGATATTTGGTGGCGCATTTGTTGTTGGCCGTTTAGGCCCAAAATTTCACGCATCCATACCGGGTTTTGTTTTCAGTGCGGGAATCCTTATTTTATCTATATGCATCCCCGCTTTGCTACATCTGTTTCCAAGTATATTTTCAAACGATGCGTTCTACCTGGGAAGCAGAAATCCCATCTTTTGGCTCGCCCATTCTTCACTGATTTCGGCAAGTAAAAATCAAAAGTCATTTACGCCACTACAGATATGGGAATTTCAAAAGGCACTGGGACATAAAACTCCCTCCAGTGGCACAGATCCGAATTATCCCTTGTGTTCGAATTCTAGGGGGGCCGGTGCGTCATCTTTTGATAAGCGCAATGTTATCTTAATAATTCTGGAAAGTGTCGGCAATAAAGAAATTTTCATGAAAATAAACCAAACACCCCTAATGCCGAATTTGGCGAAAATTGGCGATAACGGGCTGTTTTTTGAAAATTTCAGTGCGAGCGGCACCAAGAGTAATCAGGTTTTACCGGCCATTTTTTCGGGAATACCACCCCAAACGTACAACAATATTCTATGGAGAAAACCCCTTCCGAAACTGGAAGGCTTGCCTGCTCTATTGCGGGATCATGGATACCAAACGGCCTATTTTCATGGTAGTGACCTTTCGTTCGAACAACAACGATCTTTTCTTAAGATGGTCGGATTTGAGCATATTTTTGATTATGATCCGCTTTTGGAAAAGAAAGTTAGTGGCTGGGGGTATGATGACCGAGAAATGTTTTTGCCTTTGGAAAATTGGATTGAGCATTTACCCAAACCGAACGATCCCTATTTTGCCACGCTCTTTACGCTTAGTACGCATGATCCGTTTTTACTCCCACCTGATTGGAAAGCGTCATTCACCCAAAATCGTTCTACCCTAAGAGAAAACGGTACATGGATCGGTGTAACGCCGCTGGAGGATCGCTATGATTTATTCCTGGAATCCCTCCATTTTATAGATCATGAAATCGGAAAATTCTACGATTGGTACCTGGAATCAGAGAAATCCAAAGGAACGCTTCTTGTAATCTTAAGCG
>CAZWEO010000120.1:0-13750 GCA_964633115.1 uncultured Desulfobacterales bacterium | reverse complement strand
ACCATTTTTTTACTGCATGCAAAGCATGCAAGAAGCTAACCGGACATTGCTGAATTGGTCATTTAAATTTGCAATGGGTAAAAGGAGGATGGTATGAAGTTGACGCCAGGTAAAATTGGGATCTTGGCACTATCCGTACTGGTAGTTGTCATAGCCGTATCAATCGGCGCTGAAGAATATCCCAACATTCCCAAGGAATTGGTCATTAAAAGAGGTTTTACCAAGGATGCGCTGCAGTGTATCGAATGCCATGCTGGGAAAATGTCCGGCATAGTAGAAGGCTGGAAGAGCAGCCGGATGAGCCATGCCGGGGTGTCCTGCTACGACTGTCATGTCGTGGATAAATCTTCTCCCATGGCCAGTCAGTGTGAAGGAATCAAGGGTACGAGTACATTTATTTCGCCCATGGTTTCTTCCAAAACCTGCTCTCGCTGCCATCCCCAGGAAGTGGAGCAATTTCTAAAAAGCGGCCACGCTGAATTGGCCAGCGGTGCGGTAACGAGTCCTAAAAGAGCCGGCCTCAGCAAACTTCAATTCTATTATGAAGGCGGGGGATTCATGACCAAGAAGAAATTTACCTGGGCCTATGGCACGCCTAAAGAAGCTACAGACTTTGAACGCGCCCCGCGTGCTTCCGGATGTCAGCCTTGTCACGGCACCACCGTAGAACTGGGCCCGGACAACAAGCCGATTAACGAAACCTGGCCCGGGGGTGTGGGTACCCGGTATCCGGATGGCTCGATCGGCACGTGTACGGTGTGTCACGAACGGCATTCCTTCAAAAAATCCGATGCCCGCAAACCCGAAGCCTGTGGAGCCTGTCATCTGGGTCCGGATCATCCCAACATCGAAATCTATCTGGAGAGCAAGCACGGCCAATTGTATCAAACCCAGGGAGAAGATTGGGAATTCGACAGCCCGCCGGATGCCTGGGAGCCGGGCGACTACACCGGCCCCACCTGTGCTACTTGCCACATGAGCGGCATCGGCGATCTGGCCACCACCCACAATGTTCAGGAACGGCTCAAGTGGGACCTGATGCATAAAAAATCAGTGGTGCGTTCCGGCAACCGTGGTGACGGCGTCAAAGGCGAGGAGAACATGAAAAAGGTTTGTGCCAACTGCCACGGACCTTCCCATATCAAATCGCAGCGTGATATGCTGGACAATTCCGTGGGCTTGTACAACATTTACTGGGACGGCGCCGTGGAAATGAAGAAAGAGTTGGCCGACAAAAAGTTGTTGGGACCGGATCCATGGCAGGATGGCTTCCAGGAGCTGATGTATTACCTGTGGCATCATACGGGCCGCCGGGCACGCCAGGGCGCGGCCATGAACGCACCGGACTACGCTCACTGGCACGGTTTCTTCCAGGTTTTCCAGGTTTATCAGGATATGGAGAATATCTACAAGAGCCGTATAGAGACCGGAAAGGTTGAAAAATACAGTACGGTGATAAGCTCCGCGCCCTACTAAGAGGATTCCTATAACTATCTCTGATATCCTCCATGCCCCGAAAGCCAAATCCCGTTCAGCGGGATTTGGCTTTTTATTAAAACAGGAGCAGGCCGATTACTTCTGGGAATCATTAGACGGAAAATCGTTATATCTGAAAAGCGCTTCCAAATTGGAATACATCACTGATTCCTGCTCTTCTGCAAATAGTGCGATATCTATTTAGCGTTTTATCCATAGTCCATCTCCAACATATACGTACCACCTTCGATTTTGAAATCAGTGAAATCCAAAATCACCTTTGGTTTGTGGTATCATCACCCAAGATGGGGGCCAGGCCCAGGTGCCTGAGAAAATATCCCATCAACATGGGACAAAAAAGCCCTAAGAATTCAGCCATAATCTCTCAGTTGCTGATTGCTTAGGGCTTGTCGCTTAGGGCGCCACTTCATCACAGTGGTCCGCATCCCACAAACTCCACTGATCATCTCCAAAAAAGACTTCATTCATAACTCGGCCCGCGGTGGTTGTGGTATTTGATTCGATATTGACCCAATTGTCCGCTACAGCATTATAGATATCGTAGAAGGCATCGTAGGTATCATTGTCGGTTACACCATATTCGATCAGACCACCCTCGTTTGGGTCACCAGTAAGTATGTTCATATATTGAACTTGCCATGTCTGGTTGGCAATACTACGGCTCCACTCGATACTAATCCAATCGTCGTTATCCACATAACTTTTCTTGAGTATCCAAGTGCCTTCAGTCGCCGGGAGATTGGAGGTACCCCGATACCAAAGGAAGTCCTCATACTCCCCTTGTTTGGTGATATACATACGCCATTGCACTGCTCCGTCCACAAAGGCACCATGTAGCTCTGCGGAGACATTAACCAAAGGTACCTCATAGGACCAAATCCAGGAGCCATCATCCTGTTGTACGGGGTCCTCTTCAAAGGCTCTCACAAACGACCAGGTTGGAACCGCCAAGGTAAACCAAAGTGCCGTGTTCCAAAAGCCGACTTGAAGCGCCGCGTGGTTATAATTGTCCTGAGAACAACTGTCTTGGATGGTAGGAGACCCTGTTTCGGCATTGGGCAGTTTGAGTGCTTGGGCCGGTGAAGCCTGGTCCATCGCAGCACTGGCGGCACGATTCCCACCCATACCGCTAAAATCCGGAGCCAATGTATAGGCCGGCGGTATTGTAGGCGCATCATCATCATCATCGTCTGAATCATTCTCACCACACCCCGCAATTGACAGCATCAGAACCGCGGCGAATATCAGCAACCATATATGCCATTTATTTTGCCAGGATGAATTCATAGTTTACCTCCCAAAAGTCGTCCCATGATGTTGTACGCATGAGTTTCATACGAAAATCATAAGGGTATTGTAGCACCTCTCTATGCCCAGGTAAAGAGCTTGTGGCAGTTTACACCTTCTGTTATGGTGGCAAACGCTATTCGTAATGTCTAAGCTACAAATATTAAAGGGGAACCATTTAAATGAAACTCGCCATTGTAGGGCTGGCCGGCAGCGGCAAATCGACTGTTTTTGACGCCTTAACCAACCAGCAATCAGATCCGGGCCAGAAAATTGAAAGTCGAATCGGTACAGTGAAGGTACCGGATACGCGTGTTGATTCTTTGAGCCAACTCTATCAGCCCCAAAAGACCATTTACGCCCAAGTGGCCTATTATCTGCCAGGTACAAGTGGCAGTGCCCTGGAAGCGAAAAAGGAACAATCTATTTGGACCCAGGCGCGTGACTGCCATACCCTTATTCATATCCTTCGTAATTTCAAGTCCTTTGGCCAGGAAGCTGCTGATCCGCTCAAGGATTTTAAACGCCTGGATCAGGAATTGATTTTGGCGGATTTAGTCGTGGTGGAAAAACGGCTGGAACGGCTGCAACTAGATGGTAAACGCGGAAAAAAAGCTGATCCGGAGGAAATTTCGTTGCTGCAAACCTGTCTCGAAAGCTTGGAGCAGGAAATTCCTTTAAGAAAGCTACCCAAGGTGGCTACGGCACCGCAGCTTAGGGGCTTTGCCTTCCTCTCGGCAAAACCCATGTTGGTTTTGTTTAATAATGAAGATGAGGATGATCAACTCCCCCAAATCGAAACCCTCACGGACCAGGAAAATTGTTTGGTGATCCGCGGCAAACTCGAGCAGGAACTGTCCCAGATGACGGATGAGGATGCACATCAGTTTCTGACCGAATTTAACATCACGGCTTCAGCCATGGATCGGGTGATCCATGGATCATATGAACTCATGGGACTGATATCTTTTTTTACAGTTGGCGAAGACGAAGTGCGGGCCTGGACCATCACCCAAGATAAATTCGCGGATGATGCGGCTGGCGTGATTCATACAGATATGAAAAAGGGATTTATTCGTGCCGAAGTTGTGGCCTATAAAGACTTGATGGATGCAGGCACCTATGCCGCCGCCAGAAAATTGGGTACCGTCCGCTTGGAAGGCAAGACCTATCAGGTTCAGGATGGGGATATTGTTTCAGTCAGATTCAACGTATAGGGATTGTTTAATTATTTTATCACAATATTATAATTCGAGGAATCAGAGAAAATAGGATTCAAGGATTCGAGGATTCGAGGGTTCAAGTGATAGCTTTTTAGGTATTTAGGCTGTTAGACTATTAGGCGAACAGCGATAAACAGCCTATCAGTCTAAAAGGCTTCAGCCTAACTGCCTATTCATTCGAGTCCTTTCCGCCAAAGAGAATTAAAAGAGCAATAATTACGTATACCTACTGTTAGAACTTATGAATGGAGGCCTAAGAATGAATCATAAAGACCTACGCATCAACGGCAAAAGACTGCAACAGACGCTTGAGGAAATGGCCAAAATCGGGGCGACACCCGGCGGTGGTGTTCAGCGGCTTACGCTCACGGACGAAGACAAAACCGCCCGGGATCAATTTGTTAGGTGGCTCAAGGAAATTGATCTCACCGTCACCATCGACGAAATGGGTAACATATTTGGTCGCCGAGCCGGTACGGACAATGACCTCCCGCCGGTTATGAGCGGTTCCCATATTGACTCCCAACCCAAAGGTGGACGCTTCGATGGCATATTAGGCGTCATGGGCCCTTTGGAAGTGCTGCGAACCTTACACGAGAACAACATCCAAACCAAAAGACCCATCGTAATTGTCGATTGGACCAATGAGGAAGGTTCCCGCTTTGCGCCGGCCATGGTGTCATCCGGTGTTTGGGCCGGTGCCTTGGATCGGGATTGGGCCTATGATCGCACCGACATCAATGGCAAGCGATTTGAGGATGAATTGAGCCGCATCGGCTACAAAGGAGAAGTTCTTGCTAAAAAGTGGCCGGTACATGCCTACTATGAATACCATATTGAACAAGGCCCCATGTTGGAAAGGGAAGGCAAGCTCATCGGCGCCCCCAAAGGTATTCTCTGCCTGCACTGGTACGATATTTATTTGGAGGGTGAAGCCAATCAGGTGGGACCGACTCCCATGCAAGGCCGCCACGATGCCCTGTGCGCCGCCGCAGAAATGATTCTCAAGGTCAACCAGCTACCAGATGACATGGGTGGCAATATGGTTGCAACAGTCGGTGAAATACAGAACTATCCCAACTCACGTAACATTATCCCGGACAAAGTCCACTTCACCGTCGATATTCGCTCCTGGGATGATGATCATGCCATCAAAGCCTGGGAACGATTGCGTAAAGACTTTGAGGCAATTGCTCAAAACCGCGGGTGTCCTATCCGCATCGAAGAAACCTGGCGGGTGGAACATTCCCCCTTTGATGAAAAACTGGTCCAACGCGTCCTGAATGTAGCCGACGAACTCGATTATACCAGCCTCTACATGGTCAGCGGTGCCGGTCACGATGCCAGCTACATGAATCAAATAGCCCCCACGGCCATGATTTTTGTACCCAGCATCGGTGGCCGCAGCCATGTGGAAGTTGAAAACACCACTTGGGAGGACTGTGAAGTCGGGGGCAATGTGCTGCTACATTCTATGCTACAATCAGCCAATGAATAAATACCGCACTAAATAATAGAAGCTATCCGGAGGAACATTTATGAGCGACAAAAAATCCGTTACAGGCCTGCAAACCAAAGCCATTCATGCCGGGGAGTCTCCGCATCAACAGGGCAAGGCCTCAGCGCCCCCTATCTGTATGTCGAGTACCTTCATCGTGGACGAGCCCTTAAGTTTTTCAGCCAATAATCTTGAACCCGATTCCCCCTTGATCTATACCCGTTGGGCCAATCCGACCAGTTCTCAGTTAGAAGTCAAACTGGCCGCCCTGGAAAACGCTGAATCTTGCGTGGCATTTTCATCCGGAATGGCGGCTTCCAGTTCGATTCTGTTGAGTCTCCTCAGTCGCGGCGATCATGTGGTGATCAGCAATACCAACTATCCCGGCACCGCCGAGGTGGCACGTGATACCTTACCCCGCTTTGGTATTGAAGCAACGCCGGTTGATACCAGCTCACTGGCTGACATTCAGGCCGCCATGCAACCCAACACCAAAATGATCTGGGCGGAATCACCATCTAATCCTCTACTGCGAATTACGGATATTAAAGCGGTTGCGGATATGGCTCATCAGCAGGATGCTGTTCTGGTTGTTGATTCGACCTTTGCAACGCCGGTTGCCACCAAGCCGCTCGAGCTTGGCGCTGATTTGGTCATGCACTCATTGACCAAATACATCGGCGGGCACGGCGATGCCCTGGGGGGCGCCGTTGCAGGACGTCAGGAACTTATCGGGCCATTGCGCGGCGAAGGTCTGATCCACTATGGCGGTGCTATTAGTCCTTTCAATGCCTGGCTGATCATGCGAGGCATGGCCACATTGCCAATTAGAATGCAAGCGCATCAGGAAAATGCCCTCAAAGTAGCCGCGTTTCTTGAAAATCACCCGCGGGTAATCCGCGTTCTCTATCCGGGGCTGCCCTCCCACCCCCAACATGAATTGGCCAAGCACCAGATGCAAAATTTCTCTGGCATGATCAGCTTTCTCACCGACCAGCCCCATCATGATGCCACCCGCATGATGAAAGAACTTGAGGTAATTCACTATGCGGTGTCACTGGGTCATCATCGAAGCCTGATATATTTGATGGAGACAGCCGATCTGATCAATTCTTCCTACCGGCTTGAGGGCCAGGAGCTGGAAAAATTCAAGGCAGTCGCCGGAGATGGCCTGTTCCGATTTTCCGTCGGACTGGAGGATGCCGAAGATCTGATCGCAGATTTAGAGCAAATATTGGGTTAGAATAAATTCGCTGGTACAATTTTATGAAACCAATTTAGCATGAATTTCTGCGGCCCAGGAACGTATTGCATGCCAGTCGCGATAATCACCCTCCTGAACGCCTCTTTTTTTCATTTTTCGCTTCATTACCGTACGGTACATGAATGAAAGCTTGCTGTAGTCCAGGACACCGGAAAAACGACCAACACTCACCGGTTTGACTTGTGGGGCTTCGGATTTGAGTGGATCGAGAAAAGTCATCGCTCTACGACGGGCTTTATCGGTGTTTTCAGACAAAGTCAGACAGGTAAAAAAATATGCCACCGGCATTCCGCTTAATACATTTTGGTGGCGTGTTACAAAATATGTTGCCTCCGGCATCCACCGGCTTTGATGAATTGCACCGCCAATGACAACAGCCTGATAACCCTCAATCGCAGTGACGGATTTGATCGGCTTTGTTTCGACGACCGCATCGTGTTGACAGAGTATATTGCCAATTGCTTCGGCTACTTCACCGGTGCTTCCACATTTACTCGCATAAGCAATCAAAATCTTGGTGCCGCTTTTATTGCCAAGGCCGCAATTAGATTCCACAAATTCGATCCCGGATGCCGCACTCTCAAAAGGTGCGGTCTCTGGTACGGTGATGATCAAACGCCCGTTCGCTATCTGGTGTGGTAGTACACTGCCGTCAGGAGCCTCAGGTCGTTGCCATGTAACGCTATAGGTTGTTGCAGTCGGTAAGGTTGAGACACTAATACCTAACTCAAGGTTACTCACTGTTGTGATCGTATCGGTATCAATATCGTGATCATAATTTACAAGGTGCACAACAGTTCGGTCATTTGTGTTATAATGGCGATTATCAAGGCCTACACTTCGTATCGTCAGATTGTTGCAAATTTGGCATAACGATAAGCATCTGGATTACCTCACAACCAGGTTCATCAACTTATCCGGCACGAATATTTTTTTGATTACCCGTTTGCCCTCGATCCATTGCTTTGTTTTAGCATCCGTCATGACCAATTTTTCGATGTCGGCCTCAACTAGACCTATCTGAACTTTCTTTTTTGATCTAACCTTGCCATTTACTTGGACCACGAATTCGATTTCCTTTGGGATCGTATGGGCCTCATCATAATCAGGCCAGCGCTGATTAAAAATACTCTTGGTATGGCCTAAACGATGCCACAGGTCTTCGCAAATATGGGGGGCAAACGGCGAAAGCAATATCAGAAACGTTTCATAGATGGTTTGATTGCGGACACCTGCTTTACTGATATGGTTCAGCAGTTCCATAATACGTGCCAGGGCAGTATTGTAGGAAAACCGTTTGATATCAGCGCTAACCGCTTTTATGGTTCGGTGCAGCCAATATAGGGTTTCCGGATCGCTGATCTCTCCTTTTTCCAGATCCACTGCCTGCAAGACATTCCAAACCCGATCTAAAAAACCGCCCATGGCTCGAAGTCCTTCATTCCGGAAATCTCCACCTTCCAAATAATCGCCCATAAACATTAAGTATACCCGAAATACATCGGTGCCATAGCGCTCAATGTAATCGTCCGGATTAATGACATTACCTTTGGATTTACTCATTTTGGCACCTTCCCGTACGATCAGGCCATGGGCTACAAAGCGTTTAAAAGGTTCCTCAAAATCGATCAGCCCGATATGGTGAAAAGCCATACATAAAAACCGTGAGTAAAGCAGATGCAACACGGCATGTTCATTGCCGCCCACATACATATTCACCGGCAACCACTTTCGGGTTAAATTACTGTCAAAAGCGCAATCATTAAAGTCGGTCGATGGATAACGGTAAAAATACCAGGCCGAACACAAAAAATTATCAGACACGTCGGTTTCGCGTACAGCTGGTCGATTACATTGCGGGCAGGTGGCATGGTAGAATTCCGTTACCCGTTTCAAAGGTGATTGCCCCGATCCGTCTGGCTGATAGTCATCCATTTGTGGCAAGACAACGGGCAAATCCGCTTCTGGAACCGGTACAATGCCACACCTATCACAATAGATAATCGGTATGGGTGGTCCCCAATATCGCTGCCGGGAGATGCACCAATCCCGCAGGCGATAATTGACTTTGAATTCAGCCAAGCCCTTTTCAGCCAGCCACACGGTTATCTGCTGTATGGCTTCAGATGATTGTTTGCCGCTGAATTGATCCGAGTTCACCAAAACCCCCTCACCCACATAAGCGGACGCCAACGCACGCTCCTGTCCGTCAGGCGAAATCACGGTGCGGATATCCAATCCAAATTTGGTGGCAAATTCAAAATCTCGCTGGTCATGGGCCGGAACAGCCATAATGGCCCCGGTACCATAACTCATGAGTACATAGTCAGACGCCCAAATGGGTACCCGCTGGCCATTGACGGGATTGATGGCATATGCACCCGTAAAAACACCGCTTTTTTCAGCCTGCTCGCTTTGGCGTTCCACTTCCGTCATCCGGGCCACGCGCTCTCTGTATGTCGCCAGTGAAGCTTTATTTTTGGGCGTAACGATTTTATCCAACAAGGGGTGTTCAGGCGCAAACACCATGTAGGTCACACCAAATAAGGTATCTGGCCGCGTGGTAAAAATTTCGAAAGCCTCCGGACTATTCCCAATCTTAAATCGAACCTGGGCACCTTCTGATCGGCCGATCCAATTTTTTTGGGCAATCTTGGTTTTCTCCGACCAATTAATTTCTGCTAAATTGTCCAGCAGTTTTTGGGCAAAAAATGTTGTCTTGAAAAACCATTGCGGCATTTCCTTTTTGGATACCAGGGAGGCGCAGCGCTCACAGGCACCTGCAATCACCTGTTCAGATGCCAGCACGGTTTTACAAGAAGGGCACCAGTTCACACTGGCCTGGGTTCGATAGGCCAAACCGGCTTGATACAGTTGCAGGAATATCCACTGGGTCCAGCGATAATAGTCCGGGGATGTCGTATCGACTTCATGCGACCAGTCATACATATTGCCGATGTTTTTAAGCTGGTTTTCCCGAAAGCGCTCAATATTGCGTGGAACCAACTCGGCGGGGTTAATCCCCATTTTCATGGCAAAATTCTCGGAATGGATCCCAAAGGCATCGAATCCAATGGGCTCAAACACATCATATCCCTTGAGACGATGAAAACGGCCCTGTATATCCGAGCCGATAAAGGCAAACACATTGCCCACATGCAGGCCCTCGGCCGAAGGGTAAGGAAACATCATCAGATTGTAGAAAGGCTTTTGGGCCGCTTCCAAATCGATCTGATCGGAGTCGTTTTTCTCCCAGAAATCACGCCATTTGCTTTCAATTTCTTTAAATGGATAGGACGTTTTCATTTCTCACTCCTGATAGAATGTGTAAATCAAATCCGATTCAAAATCAGTATCAAGGTTGCTACCAATATCGAGGGACTGCCGAGATGGAATATATCTTTCCAGGTTATTGGGTTGGAATCTTCATGCTCTTTGCGCTTTGACTTGATATACCCAAAAAGGGTTGCAGCCACAATTCCCATTCCAAGAAAAATTTCTAGCGGAAATTGCCAGTACTTTTTTTCCAGTGCTTTCGCCTGATTCCGCAGCTGCTCTTGATCCGGCTGTTCGTCATGTTCTTCTAAGTAGTCAGCGATAAACTTCGCAAGCTCCGCTTCTTTTAAGCGTTCATTTTCAGAAGTCTTCATTTTGGCATATACTGTATCATTGACCACAAATCTCTCGCCAAAAGTCAACATTGCGTGAAACAAGACGGCAATACTTGCACATAGAATAATTACAAACATTCTTTTTGTTGAATATTCAGTCAACACCCAGCTTTTTACCATCGGTGAAAATTGATAAGAAATAAGAAAAGTGGCGCTAAAGATCAATACGGTTGTGAGAATTAAGAAGTTCTGGCGAATGCCTCCTTGGAGGAGGGTGTAAAGTAGGTGCCCATCTCCCGAGCCGTAGTACGTACCTAAAGTGAGATAAAAAAGAGAATGCACGATCAGGACCCCGGCGGCAAATGCAAGCAACGCTCTAAAGGAACGACGCTTGCTCAAAAAGATAGCCATTACTGCTAGGACGATGCCAACTGCCAACTCAACGGCAATTCCGGAAAGATGGACAGCTAATTGGTTGGTAACCGACAAATTGGAAGGGCTATCCATTTGGCCCAATTGGACTCTGCCGCCGCCGAAAATAAATAAACTGAACCCTGTGAGCCTCCCGCCCATTAAACGCCAGGCCAAAGCATGGCCTGCAAACTCATGTAGAAAAAGGCCAATTCTGCCCGCCAAGAATAGTAGAAAGAAAAAGAACAGCGAAAGCTTGATGACGTGTCTATAGTACTTCATCAGTTTCTGTTTGGTTTTCAAACTGGAGTCAGGTTTTTAACACTGCTTCTCTTTTTTATCTGATTGTAGCAGTTTTGTCTCGTCGGTCATCTCTGAAGTGAATCGTTTACTCATATTTTTTTAGAAAAGCGTTCATTATTCTTCTATAATCAGGTTCTTTAGCTCATTGCGATCATCAGGTTTGATTGGGAAATGCTCCTGAAGGATTTGGCCGGTTTCTTTCACGGCACGGCAGATAGCATCTGCCTGGTTTTTCTGTTTGATTCCATCTGTAATGATATGAACGATTCTATCCCACTGATCCTTTGAAACCTTTTTATTGATACCTTCGTCTCCAAGGACCCAGACTCTATGTTCGAAAACAGATATAAAGATTAAAATACCTGTCCCATCCCGGGTTTTGTAAAGCCCTTCTCGAAAAAAACTGGTGGTTGCCGCCTCTTCTACCTCTTCATCGATTTCCCTCTGGGAAATAAATAGACGCTTCAACCAAAGAACTTGCTTACAAATTTGGTGAAAGAGGATAAAACAAATAGTCAATAACCCTAAGAATAGCCACATGTTCTGGTTGCCAATCCACAACCAACCACCAATGAAATGACTCAGAATCAAGGCAGTTGGAAGCGCCAAAACTATTCCGCCGATGGCATCGGCCATGGGATAGGTATAGCTTTGTGAAACCACCATGGGCAGAATCTCACCAGCCGTTAATTGCTCCACGTCTTTGACAGTCTGAGTTATTTTTTCCCTGTCCTGATCGGATAAAAATTGTTGGGCTAAAGATGTCATTCCTTGTTCCTATAATTTGCCATGTTGTTTATGCAACCTTAGGGTTTACCAGCCGCCGGATGCACCACCACCACCAAAACCGCCGCCACCTCCGGAGAAACCGCCAAAACCGCCGCCCCCGATTCTGCCAGCGCCACCCAGCCAGAATCCGCCACCAGACCTACGGTGGGTTAGGCCGTGACTAAAACTGAGTGGGGCACCAAAGAGGCTCATGACAAGACCGCCAAGAGCGCCGATGGGAATCAACATTAAAATCCATAAGAAACCCAGGTTAAAAAACATGGCACCCAAAACGGGGAAAAGGATGCCCCCGGATACCGCCCCGAGCGGCCGCCGGATCCGTCCCATCATATTCACCAAAAACAGAAATACTATTATACTATATATATTGCCGTGCCATGGCGAATGACGCGACGCCGGAGGCCGACTGCTTTCCGTGGCTTTGAATTCGCCCCGAACCACCTGGATCATACTCTGAATCCCATCCGTGACGCCTTGGTCAAATTTGCCGGCTTTAAACTGCGGTGCGATAATATTCCGAATGATACGTCCGGCCATCAAATCGGTCAGGGTTCCCTCCAGGCCATATCCCACCTCGATGCGGATCTTACGATCTTTTATGGAAATGATCAGTAGAGCCCCATTGTCCAATCCTCTTTGACCGATTTGCCATGATTCGACGACGCGCATCGAAAAATCTTCGATATTTTCTCCCTCCAAAGACCGAAGAGTTAGCACAACAATTTGGGTGGAATCGGTTTGTTCCAAATCTTGGAGAGTGGTTTCAAGCTGCCTTTCCGTTGTAGACGACAACATGCCGGCATAGTCATTCACCCGTTTCTTCAGCGTCGGAACTTCCAATCCATGACACAAGGCAGCGCCCATAAAGACTAGCAGGCTGATCATCCACACATATTTTATGAATCGTTTCATCGTAGTATTTTTTACATTCCGTCTTTTAAATATTCAGGTCCACTTCAAAACAGAAGGATCGATTTAGTAAAATGGCACTTATTTAGTGGTCGTCAAGAATTAGGCAAATTTGGTTGAGATCAAGGCATGCAAAAAAATTTGACACAGACATATTGTTGATATTTCGAGGATAGATTTTTTCGCATAACGCCGATATCGGACAAATTGGCCAATTATGGACGGGCACTAGTTGAACTTGACGCCGGGCACCGCTTTAGCCCCCTCCTCCGCTTTGAAATATTCCTTGCGTTCCAGGTTAAGTAGCAGGCTGTTGGTCAGACTATTGGGAAATTTACGGATGGAGAAGTTAAACTTTTCCACCGCCTGATTATACCGCTGACGTGCTACATTGATGCGGTTTTCCGTACCTTCCAACTGGTTTTGAAGGTCCAGAAAATTTTGATTGGCTTTGAGATCCGGATAGCGTTCCACTACGACCATCAGTCGCGCCAACGCCGAAGATAATCCGCCCTGCATCTGGCTCAGACGTCCCATGGCCTCGGCACTACTCAAATCCTTGGTGGACAGTTGAACGGACGTTGCTTTGGAACGCGCCTCAATAACAGCTTCCAGGGTTTCTCTTTCGTGGGATGCGTACCCTTTGACGGTCTCTACCAGATTGGGGATCAGGTCGGCACGCCTTTGAAGATTGGACTCGACGTCCCCCCAAGCCTTAAAAACGTTCTCTTCATTGCGTTGCATCGAGTTGTAGCCGCAGCCGGATATTAGAACGAGTGCGAGCAATAACATCAAAAAACGAACACTGTTTTTAACCATCGATACCTCCATTGTTATGCAATCCATTGCCCCCATCTGAGAAGGCGGGTCATGGTTTATTTTTAAATTTTTACCCGTTTAGAAATAATAACTAATGTTTCGCAGTTACTAATCTTATTCTTGGGATGATAGTATCTTC
>CAZWEO010000119.1:0-13769 GCA_964633115.1 uncultured Desulfobacterales bacterium | reverse complement strand
TTCGCTCGGATTATGTCAACTCATTGAATTCACGTATATATTTAACTATGTTACATAATCTTCAATATTGGAAAATTTGTCAGATCGCCAAAATCTCTACCTGTGTCAGAATCCATATTTTAAACATTTGCTCTGATAGTCTTTTTAACAATTGACAGCCTATATCAAAATTCGCCATTGCATTTTTTTACAGTTATCTTTTGTCTCTTCTGTTTATTCAAATCCCTAGTAAATATCTTTGGGTCATTTAGCCTTGTATAGTTGTATGATTTCTATTTTTGATACTACGTTCTCGGTCTACATAAATATTGGCAAGCCCGCCCGTTGAGGTTTCCCGATATAAAGAAGGCAATGCATGCCCAGTTTCCTTCATGACAGCCACCACATCATCAAAGCTGATTTTGTGCACACCATCTGATAATAGTGCAAAATGACAGCAACTCAGAGCACGAGTAGCCGCATGGGCATTTCTTTCGATACACGGGATTTGCACAAGCCCGCCAACCGGATCACAGGTTAACCCCAAATGGTGTTCTAACCCCATTTCCGCTGCATATTCTATCTGACGGATTGAACCACCCATTAAATGGGCAGCAGCACCTGCAGCCATTGCGCAGGCAGTTCCCACCTCTCCCTGGCAACCAACTTCTGCTCCGGAAATACTTGCGTTTTCCTTAACGATATTTCCAATCAGGCTGGCTATAGCGAGAGCTTGCAATATGGCTTGGTGTGACGGATATATGGTTTGAATTATGTAGTATAACACCGAAGGAAGAATACCGCATGCTCCGCAGGTAGGCGCAGTGACAACAGTTCCCTTGGTGGCATTCTCCTCAGCCACTGCATAAGCGTAGGCTGCAATTAACCCGTCACGCATTAGATCAGCTCTCTGCACTCTGGCTTTTGCAAGGAGAGAATATGCCTTACGGGAGATTCCCAAGCCGCCTGGAAGAACCCCCTCGGCTACCAGTCCTCTCAATATGGTAGCTTTCATCGTTCTCCATACCATTTCCAAATAGCCCCAGACCTCGTTGCCCTCGCAGAATATCACATATTCCCAAAGGGATTTCCTGAAGGCTATGCAATGATCAATAATATCGTTCATGCTGGTAAGGGAATATAGGGATTTGCTGCTGGGTTCTCTTCCCTTTTCCAGGAGCGCTCCTCCTCCGACACTGTAAACCTCCCAGCTATCCATAACAACCCGGTTACTGCCCAAAGATTCGAAGCGCATCCCGTTGGGGTGTAAAGGCAGTTTCTCTTTTTCGCGCCAGACAATTTCAAATGAGCGGAGATAAAACGCCTCTTCAATTGCTTTGTCTGTTAAGTGACCCTTGCCGGTAGCAGCTAGGCTGCCAAAAAGGGTTACCCTGTAACTATCAGCTTCAGGGTGCTTTTTTAAAAATTGATCAGCCGCTCGCCTTGGTGCCATCGTGTGACTGCTGGAAGGACCGATACCGATTCTGTAAAGTTTTTTCAGGCTATCCATTTTGGTAAATTGCTGGTGACATCTTTCTTGATTTTGCTTTTCTAAAAAATGTTTTAGGGCTTCATGGCTTTGAATTATCGATCTCCCAGTGAATTGAAATTTTTATGGGAACCAAACCCAAATCCCTGCGAGTAGATTCTGATCAGCTCAGTTTTAGGTATTATTTCATATGAATACATTTACCGTTCATCCACTTTTAGTTCAATAGCATCATATCGCCAGTATTCATTATCTATCTCTATAATTTCATTATGTTGCGTAGACTTCTTTCGCTTTATGTATAAGCCCGGGGTCCCCAACGGTAAGCCAAGTAGTTTTTTTACCTCTTGATCTAATCTTATTGGTCTTATAAGAAGCCCTGTCTGTTTTACAACGATATCATATTCTTTTTTAAGAATATGAGAAATTGATGATTCTGTTATTTTAGGTAAAATATCAGGACACAATCTTGCGTTTAGAAATGTTTCTGCATAATATGCTTTCTGTCCGTCAATAGCACCAATTCCACATTCCAAATAAAGAGGATTCCCCTCTTCAATTTTAAACATTGATGCGAAAGCCTTATTGGCATTGAATTTACGTGTCTTCAATTCTTCCCATGACGGCTCCATGCTTTGCTGGGATACTAGCCGGAAAAAGTTAAGGTGTCTGGATGGGTTATAAACCAGCCTTGGACCTTTTACATACCAACCTCTCTTGACCGATCTATAGATATAATCCTCCCATTCTAATGTTTTGAGCGCATATCGCACCGTGTTACGATTGGCATTAAAACGATTTGATAGCTCGCGTTCAGAGGGAAGTTTAGAATGTGTTGTTAGTGTTCCTTTATCGATTGCATCAACTATATATTTCTTTATATCTATATATTCCAATTCCTTGCCAAACTTTTTTGTTTTTCCTGTTTTTTCTTTGTTTGTCATATTCCCACCATAAAAATAACATTATCCTCAAACTCCAACCCATAACTTCGAGTCAATTGTGCAACACAGGAACTTTCTTCTCAAAGGTTTTAGCATATCATATTTCTTTGCCAGCTATAGAGGCATGCAAAAAGCTATGCGGTCAGTGCAACAATCTCTTCTGATGTCTTATTGGCGATACCGAGCTTTTCAAGAGTCGTTCCCTTTAAAACATAATCGACGTCGTGAAGCCACGAAGTTATCCTGATGGTCAATTCAATAATCGGCATTTCCACTCCTACTTTTTCTGCCAGTTGTAAAGCGGGAACATTTAGACCCGGGACATCTTCGGTGAGATATCGACTTCGTACGTTGTGGCCCACAACATCTTTGTAAGGGCTTTCAGGACTGTTTACATATTCATAATATGTTTTTGCATCATTCTGCCCGTAATACATCTTCAGTTGTTCTAAAATGGGTGTGAGTTCCAAGGAGAGGGCACTGCCGATCGCAAGGCGTTCTTTGTCCATGTCCATCATTTTTTCAGAGATCAGCGGTGTGATGCCGTCCATGTAATGACGGAAGGTGTCAGATTTTTTTTCGATAGCTCCGTAATTTAATAGCACCGGAAGCGGGTGAAGGGTTTGATTAGGATTATCAAGATCGACTTCCAACAAATTTTTGGCAGGAATGAAAGTTACATAACCCCCAAAGATATCATTCATAATGCTGATCGCCTCATGGTTATTGCAACTGGGAGAGGATGCAATTTTAAGATTGGATTTTTTTTTATAAACCCATACGGTGTTGTAAGTAAAAATCCGACATGCGTAAGGTAGTGAGACCGTTTCAGATATTGTTATCTTTTTCGTGACTCCGAGATCGATCATCATCTTCTTTAAAAGCAAGCCACCATAATTTCCGGGCACGATGATAACATGTTGGCTGTCTTTGAGGGTCGGGACCAATTTTTCAAATATGGGTTTATGTGCAAAAGAGGGAACAACGACTAAAAGAACATTAGCATCTTTTACAGCTTTTTCAATATCCATGGTAGCACCACTAAGTTTACCACCAGCTCTAATGTCTCCATCTATAAACATCTCTTTTTCTTTCCTGATTTTAATATAATCCTCAGTTTCTTCCAGAGGTTCATACATAACGACAGAATAGCCTTTTTCAGCGATCTGACCACAGATCGCCCTTCCGCCATGGCCAGACCCTATCACGGCGAATTTCAAATTATTTTGCATGTCATACCCCCTCGCTTTTATTCATTCCTTTTCTATAATATTTTTTCATTACATTCGGAGGGACCATACTTCCTCCTGTTGCCCAGACGATATGTGTTGCGTTATGCATATGCTGACGCAGTGAGTGTTTTTCCATATATCGCTCTCCGTTTGCCAATTTGAATAGTTTAAATGCCCCTGGCATTCCTGCCAAAGCTGAGGGTTCAAGCGATATTCCCTCTACATCAGAGGCTAAATAAAGCATTTTATAGAGTGTTGTATCCTGAACAGTATAAACGCCGCTTATCATTTGTACGAGTGTTTTTCCTACAAAACCGGAGGGGCTTCCTACTGCGAGACCATCTGCATCTGTTACATTATTGAGACCGAAATCACGTACACTGACCCGGTTATGAAGTCGGGTCATCAATCCCAGAAGCATACAGGGGGAAGACGTTGGTTCCGCAAAAAAACAATGTACATGATCTTTGAACAACTGTTTCAACCCGAATGTTATTCCACCTGGACCACCACCTACACCACAAGGCAGGTATACAAAAAGAGGATGTTCTTTATCTACAATTATGTTCAATTCCTGTAATTGGCGGTTTAAGCGCGATGCTGCAACAGCATATCCGAGAAAAAGGTCTGTCGAGTTTTCATCATCGATGAAATGCATGTTCGGATCAAGATCGCTCTGTTTCCTTCCTTCTTTGACTGCCTGACTATAATCTGATTGATATTCAATGACAGTTATGCCTTTCTGTCGCAACGTATCTTTTTTCCATTTCTTTGCATCAGAAGACATATGAACGACGACCTTAAATCCCAGCTTAGCACCCATTATCCCGATACTCAGTCCCAGGTTCCCCGTAGAGCCAACAGCGATAGAATAGTGAGAAAAAAACGCTTTGAATTTATCTCTACCTAGGACTGCATAATCGTCATCAATGCTTAATAGCTCATGTTTAAGAGCCAGATCTTCAGCATATTTTAAAACTTCATAAATACCACCCCGTGCCTTGATTGACCCGGAGATGGCCAGATGACTATCACACTTAAGTAATAGCGTCCCAGGCACCTCTAACCCAAATTCTTTTGTTAACGTTTCTTTCAAAGCAGGAATTTTAATCAGAGGAGATTCAATAATACCCCTTGTTTTTTGCGTTTCTGGGAAAGCCATACAAAGATACGAAGCAAAACGGTTCAACCGTTCTTCTGCATCTTTAATATGTGTATTCGAAAGCGATATTCGATCTTGAGCAATTTCGAAGGTGTCATATTGAGGATTATTCCAAAATACTTCATCCTTTGAAATAATGTTTTTCAGTAATGGATTCTTCTGGATCCATTCTTTCAAAGTCTTATCTGCTATCAGCTTGTCCATCATTTTCTTTGTCCTGATTGTCTAATTTAACAAGACCGGCTGAATCAGTGGAGCCATAAATGAGGTTTGAGAAGGCTAAGAGCATCTCCCCACGCCTCAATGGTTCTTCTCTTCTTTCTCCCTCTATGCAAGGGATTTATATACCCTCTGATTTGTTTATACCGGTCTCTTAGCTCACACCTTACCCAGTCGGAGTCGGCTTTCCAGACTCTTTCAATCACACATGTCCTCCCAGGAAGCACTTCTTTTTCTTCCATCAATAGCCCGTTTTCAATTACACACAAATTAACAGGATCGGACTTTTTCTCAAGGGAGAGTGAAAAGGCAAGGGGAACATCTTCTATACTTCCAATAGTCGATCCCGGTAACAACACTTTTCCTTTTGACATGTAATTAAAGTTACATTCACAATCAATGAAAATTTGTGATCTGTGTTTCCTTATCCCTTCAAGTATTGAACAGAGAGATCCGGGCTTAGCGTAAATCTTTGTTACCGGTTGACCCAACTGTGACTCTGAATATTTTGTGTGGGTGTCACTACCGCCTATCCCTGTTATGCGAAAACCGCTGTTCCATAATATATCCATCATGGCAATTGCTTTTTCATTTGCATCCCCAATATTTTTATAATACGGATCCGTAATAAGCTCTATCGAGTCTATCTGCGAAAGGGGAAGATCATGGTATTGCCATTGCCATGGCTCCAAAAAAGGGTGATTTATTGAAATTATAACCCCTTTTTCCTTAAATTTTCTTAACAGTTTTTCAATGGCGCTCCAGGAAGGCTTCGGCCCCTTGGATAGTAGCCCTTCCGGCACATGAACGAGTCCGTGCGCGTTAAAATGCCCAATAGCGGTAGAAACTTCATAGGACGGAAGTACAATGATTCCGCTTTTTTCAGGAAAGCTGGTTGTAAGGATATTGTGCTCTGAAATAAAAAAGAAATCGAGTTTTTTGGATCGTCCTTCCTCAAGCAGTTCCAAAGAGGTTGCAGAACCGTCTGATAGCCTTGAATGAACATGGAAGTCGCCTGAAAGCCATTTCTTATAAAGAGCGGAATTGCTTTCAGGTTCAAAATCTTTAAAGACTATTTGTCCTTTTTTCATCTCATCACTTTTAAGCCAAGAGATGTCTTTTTCAACCAGGTTTTCTGACTCCTCGTTCCCTTCAAATACCTTTCCCTCGAACATCACTTTTCCAAACATTTTGTTCAAACGGGGAGCGTAGGTAAAAACTTTAATCTTCCATTTCCCTTTCTGTATCTTTCCGGGAAAGGTGCCAATTCCTGATTTAGTTTTATCCTCATGAAGCAGGACATTCGAAGGATTTTTCGAGCTTTGATGCTGCACTCTCAGAAGTCCGAAAGGGTCTTCCACGTGAAAAAACAGTTCCTTCCCGCTTCCAAAGAACTCAAATACCAGGGAAAAAAGATCTTCATCTAACTGAAACGATGTTTCAAAAACAAAATGGGCCTGTTGGTCGGTATGAACAAAACCGTTAGTTTTAAATATCATATCCATCACTTAAGAGTAGGGTCAAGCTTGTCCCTTGTCCAATCTCCCAATATACTCATTGAGAGTGTTGTTAAAAAAATTGTTATTGCTGGTATGACTGCAAGCCACCATGCTGTCAGGATATGATCTCTTCCAAAGCCCACCAGATTACCGAGGCTTGTATTCGGCGGCTGAATCCCAAGCCCCAAAAAACTTAAAGATGTTTCCAGCATGATTAACTTGGGAAAATTCAGTGTCATATTAACCAATAGGGTGTTGCCAACATTTGGAAGGATATGGCGCAAGTATATCCTGACAGGGGATGCGCCAAAGGTTCTTACCGCCACAACGTATCCCTGCTCCTGTGCAGCCAGGGCTAGCCCGCGAGCAAACCTGGCATACATTTCCCATCCATACATTCCCATGACCCCGATAAAAAGGAAAATATTGTTTTCAAAAAAAGCAATTACAGCAAGAGCCAGGATCATATAGGGCAGGCTTGCCTGAAAATCCACAAGCATCATGACAATTTCATCGATAACACCACGGAAGTGGGCTGCGATAAACCCGATGGATGAACCGATGACAGCACATATCAGTGTCCCGAGGATTGCCACAAGAAGACTCATCCTTATGGAATAATAAAGCCTGCTCAGGTTATCTCTTCCCAGATCATCTGTTCCCAGGAAATAGGAAGGATTCCCTTCTTCCATCCAGACAGGCGGAAGGAGTCGTGTGAGAAGATTGATTTTCTGATGGTCGTGGGGTGCAATGAGCGGTGCTGAGAAACCGATGATAATCATGGCAAGAAGCCATATTGCAGCAAAACCGACGATCAACCCCTTGCCCTTAAACCTTTTTTGGGTGGTTTGTATTCTTTTACCGCTGGTTATCGTATCCTGCATGATTATGCGATCCTTTTTTCAATACTGATTCTTGGATCAAGCCATCCGTAGAGCAGATCCACCGCAAGGTTTGCCATGACCATCGAACAGCTGATAAACAGCACAATCACCTGTACGACATTGTAGTCACGGTTCTTTACAGAAAAAACCAGCAGTCTTCCAACCCCTGGCCAGCCAAAAATGGACTCTGTGATAACCGCACCTGCTATAAGAAGTCCGACCCAGAAACCCATAATGGTGACAACGGGTATCGCGGCATTCGGTAAGGCGTGGCGCCTTACCGCCTGCTGCCAGGAAAGGCCTTTTGCCAGCGCTGTTTTCATATATGGCTGATATAGAACTTCAAGCATTGCAGAACGGGAAAATCGGGCAAATACGGCCGATTCAACGATTGTCAATGTCATTACCGGCATAATATAATGAGTCCAAGACCCGCTGCCTGTGGAAGGAAGCCACCCAAGATGAATTGAAAAGAGAAGGATAAGAAGTACAGCTAGCACAAAAGTGGGTATACTGTAGCCTGCCACGGCAAACAACATGATGAAGCGGTCTTTAAAGCTGTTATGATAAAGAGATGCAAGTAGTCCGAAAGAAATTCCCACCACAAAGATGAGTGCCGTTGAAATGGTCATCAACGTAATAGTATTGAACATCCTTGAAGTAACCGATTTAAATGCGCTGGTGCCTTCAAGAATTGAAAGGCCCAAATCCCCGTGCAATGCATTCTTGATAAAAGTGAGATATTGAACCCCCACGGAATCATTAAGCCCCCATTTTGCCCGAAATGCTTCAACCGCCTCAGGGCTAGCCTCTAGACCCAGTACGGCTACCGTGGGGTCACCGGAAAGCCTTAGGATCAGAAAAACAAAGGTGGTAACCAACCATACGGTAAGCAGCGCTCTCAGTATTTTTCGTATGATATAGGCACTATTCATTTTAGCCTCCTCCTTCAACAGCAAAGCATGCAGCTTTTCTCCCATCAGGCAGTGTTTTAAGCGCCGGTTGTTTTAAAGGACATTCAGGTCGTACAACCGGACACCTCGGATGGAACCTGCATCCCGAAGGGGGCTGTAATAGGCTCGGAATCTCCCCTTCCAGAATAACATCCTCCCTCTTTACCCTTGGATCAGGAATTGGAATTGCGGCGATAAGTGCTTTTGTATATGGGTGAAGGGGATTATCAAACAAGGTCTCATTTTTCCCGTATTCAACAACATTTCCCATATACATTACTGCGGTACTGTCACAAAGGTGCCGCACCATGGAAAGATCATGGCTGATAAAAAGAAGGGTTATACCTCTTTCTTCCCTGATCTTCATAAAAAGGTTTACAACCTGGGACTGTATTGAAACATCGAGAGCGGATATAGGTTCATCACAGATTAGAAAGTCGGGATCCAGAATCATTGCCCTTGCAATAACAACCCTCTGTCGTTGTCCACCTGAAAGTTGGTGAGGATACATTTTCCCATGGCTTTCTTTCAACCCGACAGACTCAAGAAGAGCAACGGATTTACGGTAATACTCCTTAATGTTTCTCCCGTAATGAATAATAAGCGGCTCATAAATCTGTTCAATAACAGGAATACGGGGATTAAGTGCCCCCATGGGATCCTGAAAAACATATTGAATATTGCGCCTTGTTCTTTTTTTTTCTTCCCCTTTCAAGCTGTTAAGATCTTTTGAGTTATAAACTATTGATCCTTTTGTGGGAGCGTAAATATTCATGATAAGTTTGGCGACGGTAGATTTGCCGCATCCGGATTCACCTACAAGCCCCAGCGCTTCCCCCTTTTTGATAGAAAAATCCATCCCATTGATTACGCGCACCCATGTTTTCCGCTGCCAAGGCATTTTTTGTTTTTTTATGAGGAATTTTTTTGACAGACTTTTTACCATCAGAAGATTATCTGTTTTGGTATTTTCTGTTATTTCCAAACCAGTTCCTCCGTTACAGGGTTAAAACAAAAGTAATGCCTCAATTCTTTGTCAATCCGTGGGGGAGAATTATCCCTGCACGCTTGGGTTACATTGATGCAACGATCGAAGAATGGACACCCCTTGGGTAGATTTTCAGGAGTCGGAACAACCCCCTCAATGGTGACAAGCTGTTCCACCTTTTTGTCAATTCTTGGCTTTGAGGAAAGAAGACCAAAGGTGTAAGGATGCTTAGGCTCAACAAGTACCTGTTCAACAAGACCATATTCCATAATTCTGCCACCATACATAACAACCACGGTATCGCAGGTTTCTGCAATGACACCCAGGTCATGGGTGACAAGAATTATTCCCATCTTTCTTTCTTTACACAGTTTCTTCAAAAGTCTTAGTATCTGGGCCTGTATGGTGACATCAAGCGCTGTTGTGGGTTCATCTGCAATTAGAAGTTGTGGATTTCCGGCCAGCATAATTGCAATCATTACCCGCTGGTTCTGCCCCCCGGAAAGCTGGTGAGGATACTCCCCCATCCTTCTTTCCGGGTCTGGAATCCCAACCTCATCCAACAGGCTAACGGCCTCTGCCTCGATGGTAGCAGCAGAATTATGCGCCGCATCGTTTCTCAGTGCAAGGGCTTCCATCAACTGGCTCCCTACCCTTTGTACCGGATTAAGAAAACTCTGGGCATCCTGGAATATCATGGCAATTTCTCTTCCACGGATGGAGACAATATCATGTTCCGGACAGCTAAGAGTATCCAATCCATTAAACAGAACTTCACCCTCTGTCCAACCCTGGTCCCCAAGAAGTCTGATGGCCGAATAGCAGGTGACGCTTTTACCACTACCTGATTCACCCACAAGACCCAGGATTTCACCGGCCCGGACTTCCAGACTAACACCCCGCACGACAGGTTTTCCCTCGTGTGCTCCGTTAAAACCAACGGAAAGATCTCTTATTTCCAAAAGTGGCTTATTATCTTGCCAGGTAGGCATTATAAAACTCCTAACCTTAATTTTCCTTCATGTTTCAGCAGATTATCATCGATACTACAGATTCCTCAAAATGGTACAGTCTGCCCAATCGATCAGGTCCGTGAAATTTCCGGGATATTAAGGTGACAGAGGACTTGATCAAATCGGAGTATCGGGATTATTTCTCTTTCTGAGTGCAATGAGTGTCAAGTATTCAAAAACAATATTTGATGCAAGACAGGATGTTATATCGGACGGATCAAGATCAGGAAGCACCTCAACAACATCAAAACCGATAAAATGAAGTCCGTCAAGTCCCCGGATCAACTTCAAGGCCTCCCTTGATGTAAAACCGCCGGGTATAAGCGTCCCTGTACCCGGTGCATAGGCAGGGTCGCAGGCATCCACATCAAATGTAACAAATACCTTGCTGGTACCGACCTTCCTGTGGATCAGCTTTGTTACCTGATCCAAGCCCATATCAAGGGCTTCATCCGCTGAAATTACCGTAAAGCCCCTGCCGGTTGATTCTTCCAGTGAATGTTCATCGTAATACGTACCTCTCATCCCTATCTGTATGGTTTTTTCAGGGATAAGCAACCCTTCATCACATGCCCGGCTGAAAGGAGTTCCATGGGTATATTTTTTTCCGAAATATGAATCTGCCGTATCAAGATGGGCATCGAAATGAACAAGGGCGACCGGGCCGTGTTTTTTGTACAATGCCCGTAACTGCGGCAGGGTTACAGAGTGGTCGCCTCCTATTACAACCGGAATAACGTGGTTGTCTGTAAACAGCTTCATCTCATCTGAAACCGCCTCATAGGTATCCAAAATATATCCTGGAAGGACGTTGAGATCACCGTAGTCAACACCTGAAATATAGTCGAAAATATTTATCTTGTGATGGGCATTATAAGGTTTAATCAATACGGAAATACGCCTTATAGCCTCGGGACCGAATCTTGCGCCTATCCTGTAGGTTGAGCCTGTATCAAAAGGAAGGCCCATTACGGCAAAATCAGCCCCTTTGACAACCCGCTCATGGGGGAGACGCATAAATGTCTTTATCCCCGCAAACCGGGGTATTGATGATGAATATACAACCTTGCAACGCTTCTTTTGCGTCATAACCATGATAGTTGCACCTTTTGTCAGCGTTCAGTCCGATTATGATGCCATTTCGTGCGGGAGGCTTTGTAGCCTGTGCCGGCGTCGGGTTTTCCGGCCTGTTTTTAATACCGATGTTTCTTGATGCTCCAATGGCGCCTATTTCAAAATAGACCCTATAGCTGTTTTAACAGCTATAGGGCCTCATCACCATTATTCAGCCATTTCAAGCGCCCCGGCCCTGAAATCCATAAAGTGTGCTACAGAAGGTTCCCATTTGACTTTATCGTGTTTCCCATAAAAAAGAGGAAGCAGGTAAAGATAGGTTCCTGGTGGGTCCTGGTTTTCTGTAATCTCAAGCATTTCGGCGACTGCTTTTCTTCTGTCTTCAGGGTCACCTTCGTTCAGAATTGCATATGCTTTATTGAAATCCTCATTGTGCCACATGTTGTGTACCTGAAACCACCCGGCAGGTCCGTATAGCCTTGCAATTTGTGAAAGCGGGTCCGGAAAGATGGCTGTTGCCGACCAGTTTATTATGCTCCGCCCTTTTGCTACCTCATCTGTTTCAATCTGACTCCAGTTTTCTTTGAGGTCAATTTTCACATTAAGCCCCACAGCCGCCCACATCTGTTGAAGGATCTGAGCTGTAGCAACCTCTCCTGTATAATAGTCCATCATATATCGGTAATTAATTTCTTCCCCTTTATAGCCAGCTTCTTTCAGAAGCTGTTTTGCTTTTTCAGGGCTAAATCCCACCGGTTCAAACTCATCAACATACATCTTTCCAAAGCTTTTCATCTGAATACCCTTTGGCACCTCAGACATTCCTTTAAAAATCGATTTATTGATAAGCTCTCTGTCTATGGAATAATTAAGCGCGAGCCTAATCCTCGGATCTTTTAAAACCGGAGATGCAACTTCATCATAAATGATCAACCTTACATTGTTTATGGGCCCGCCGGTGATCGTATAGCCTTTTGCTTTTTCAATCGTTTTGAACTGATCCGGCATTATCTCCGTTATAATATCATAGTCTCCGGAAAGCAGTCCCATAACTCTCGGTGCCGTCTCCGGTACTACCAGATATTTAATGACATCAACCGGTGCTTTTTCACCATAATACTTATCAAATTTTTTAAAAATTATATATTCATCCGGCTTGAATTCTTCCACATAGTATGTACCAAAACCAATGGGATGAACCATCCAGTCTTCCCAGCTTTTTTTAGCATTATAAGAATCACCACATATGATTGCGGCTACCTGATATGTAAATCTGAGAAGAAGAAGGGGGTCCGTCTCTGCTTTTTTGAACCTCACGGTATACTTGTCAATCTTTTCGATGGATTCAAAAAGGCCAACATACTGCTTGGAAGTATCATAGCCAGGATCTTCTGGATTCTTTGCCCTCCCTGCTCCGAAGGATACCATTACATCATCTGCATCAAGTGGATACCCTGCATGGGATACAATACCTTTTTTTAGCGTGAATTCAACGGTTTTTGCGTCTATCTGTTTCCAGCTTTCTGCAAGCCTTGGAATAATCGTGCCGTCTTTAGTAACATCAATAAATGTTTCATGAATGTTTTTCATGACACGAGCTGATACATTATCACTATTGGCCACCGAATCTAGAAACATTGGATTTTTAGAAACAGCAACTTTCAGAACCTTCTCAGAACCCGCTGCCATGGACGAAGTTGTTAATAAAACCATCAAAACAATAAATAATTTTTTCATGTCCCCCCCTATTTAGAAAGTTAGCATCATTTTTCCTATTCAACTGATTATTGAACATCACAATGATATCGTCATTGATGGATATCAAAGTTGGTTCCGTGGTTAACCATCAACTCATTACAAAATGTTGACAGTGATCATTTGTTGGGGCCTTTGAATCGTGAAGATCTGTCAGTAGAAGCAAAATCAAATTTGTTCACTATCCCGGCAGCAAGCTACGCGGTTAGTGCTCGTTATTGTGGGTCATACACACAATTGTTTTTTAAGGAAAAGGAACACAAAAGGATCTTATCTGGGTTAACCCAATCATGCTTTAATACACCGGTACACCACGTTTAATTGTTTGTCAAGCATAAAATGCAATATGGGTTGATAACATAGATAAAAAATAGCCAAGAATTCAGCATCCAGGAGGGACATATACCGGTTTAAAAAAACAGCATAACCTAAATAAATGTAGATCCGGTAGTAAGTTGGAGAGTAATAGCTTATAGCACAATAGAGAATTTATATAACCATAGACTGCTCGGAATCCATATGGGGTTAAACGCTGGCGAATAGTGTAACGCCAATGTTTGCAAAATAGTAGTCCGCGC
>CAZWEO010000118.1:0-14681 GCA_964633115.1 uncultured Desulfobacterales bacterium | reverse complement strand
CGGCGGGTTAAACTACTACGGGATTCTCGGGGTCAATTATTCTGGGAGTTAGCAGTATATTATAAACCGCAGATCTTCTCCTTCCAGCCTCCTCCGCAATACGATGCAAGATGCTTTATCAAAAATACAAGAAGGAACCGACTTGAAGCATATAGTGGTGCGTTGCTATCATGAAATGGGGCAAGTGGTAATGAGGGAACGTGGAATAATAAGAAATATAGATATGACCCCAAGGGAGTTCGAAAACGCTTTACGCAAATCCAGTCTCCCCAGTGAACCCTTATTCCAGCTTACCAGGCTTTTTGAGGAAATCAGATATGGAAACAGAGCATCCAGTGAATTAGAAAAAAAAGATGCCATCAGATGCCTTACAGCTATCATCAATGCCTGCGAGACCAGACCATGAAAAAACGTTTTCCAGTATATGGAATTATCCTGGTGATAGCCATTGCTTTGGCAATAGGCTTGCAGAATTTTGTACGTGATATGATTGTTGTACCACTGCTGAATATTATACTGATTGCGACACATCTTTTTCAGAACATTGATCAATCGATTCTATGGGTAGCGTTTATCCTGTTTACGATAATTTTCTGCATTAAAAGTCTAAAAAAGACATCGACGACCCCGAAAGCGTCAGAAAAATCGCAAGGAAACATTACTGGCCCGGTAAGTATCTGGGCAAAACGTATCCGGGATGCTGATAATGGAGTTCATTCAGAAAGGGATCTTAAACGACACCTAAAAAGCCTCTTAATTCTGGCTCTCGCCTATCACAGAGGAAAAAAACTAATCCAAATCAAAGGAAGCACGAAATCAGAGGATCTTGAGGTTCCATCGGCAATTCAAGACTATTTCGACGTTTTTGATAATGAAAATCCTCCGCCAGCTCATTTTTTTCCTGTATTAGGATCACTCTTGCGGACATGGATTGGAAATAGGAAGTCCTCTCCTTTGAATACAGAATCTGAAAATGTAGTTAAATACATGGAAAATTTATTGAAGGTGAAATATGACCGCTAATTTTTCTAAAGTGCCATCCATGACGAATAAAGTTATAGGTGAAGTCGAACAAGCCGTCGTAGGAAAGAGACCTCTTTTGGAAAAAATCATGGCCGCAATCCTGATTTCCGGGGGACACCTACTGGTGGAGGACTATCCAGGGCTTGGAAAAACCCTCATTGCTAAAAGTTTTGCACGCGTGCTCGGTTTAGATTTCAGGCGGATCCAATTTACTCCCGACCTTCTCCCAGGCGATATCACCGGTGGATACATGTTCAATCGCAACAAAAATAGCTTCGAGCTTCATAAAGGCCCGATATTTGCCAATATCATTCTCGCTGACGAAATCAACCGTGCCTCGCCAAAAACCCAGTCCGCCCTACTGGAAGCGATGCAAGAACAACAAGTCACCCTGGAGGGAGAGACCATGAAACTCCCGGAACCATTCATTGTTATTGCTACTCAAAATCCTCTTGAATATGAAGGAACATTCCCATTGCCCGAAGCTCAACTCGATCGGTTCATTATGAAGCTTTCCGTGGGCTATCCTTCGGTCGAAGTTGAGCAGGCCATACTAAGACGCAGGAGTAAAAGAGAAAAAGACAATATTGAGCTAACATCGATAGCCACAACAAAGGCCTTACTAGAAATACGCGAGGAGGTTGAAAGGGTACATATAGATAAAACCCTCGAAGCGTATATTGTCGCAATAATAGCCAAAACGCGCAGCAACCGGCAACTGACTGTTGGTGCTAGCCCGAGAGGGTCACTATCGTTGCTCCTGCTGAGCAAGGCTTGGGCCGCTTTACAGGGGCGAAACTACGTTATTCCAGATGATGTAAAACATTTTGTGATACCTGCGCTTCATCATCGTTTAATTTTAGATTCCGACCTTTGGCTGACACCAGGTGCCTCCGCAAAAATAATTACAAAAATTGTTGAAGCAACCCCCGTACCGGTCATTGAAAACATGGAACAATAGTTAGGAACATTAATTCTTGGTTCCATTTTAACATAGCATCAGACAAGTACTAAAACAAAAGCTACTACATTACAGCCACCACAATCTGAATGCCGAAATAGATCAATCTAATTCGAATTAAGATATATGCAAGGACCTATACTTATAGAATCATTATTTTTTGTTATACTTATCCTTGGTTTGATGACCCGCCAGGGAGATGTACTTGCTCTTACCCTTCCTTTTGCCATTTATTTGTGTATTGGAATTTTTTACAGCCCGAGAGAAATGCGCCTGAAAGTCACAAGGTCATTAGAAGCAAAACGTGTTGTTTCGGAAAAATCCGCCATCATCAAGATTAATGTGACGAATCTAGGCGATGATTTAGAAGAAGTTCTTGTAGAAGATATTTGCCCGAATGGGCTTAATTTAGTGGAGAAAAAGTCCAGGTTGCTTTCGCCGCTGCCGGCTGGTGGCAAATTATTGCTGGAATATCCTGTAAAAGGCTATCGAGGTTCTTTTAAATTTGACAATGTCCAGATTACCGCTAAAGATAACTTGGGAATTGTACAGAAGAGTATGTTGATCTCTGTCCCAGAAGAACTTGTTTTCCATCCGCAGATCCCAAAACTGAAACGTGTTAATATCCGCCCGACCCAAACTCGTGGATATGCGGGACCGATACTTTCGCAGCAGGCTGGTTCGGGTCTCGATTTTTATGGAGTAAGGGAATATCAACCAGGTGATCCCCGGAACCGTATCAACTGGAAATTGAGCGAGCGGCACTCCCAGAGTATTTACACAAATGAATTTGAAAGAGAACGGTTTGCCAATATTGTCCTGATACTGGATGCTAGAATGAGCAGTGAAATACGCTTTGGCAAAGAATCACTATTTGAATATTCAGTCCTTGCAACAGCTTCTTTAGCAGATGTTTTTTTAACGGACGGAAACCGTGTCGGCCTCCTTTGTTATGGATTTGATCCCAAATGGACGTTCCTGGGATATGGAAAGCCGCATAAAAAGAGAATTGAAAAAGCCCTTTTACAAGTGAAAGCTGAAGAAAGCGGGTTGTTTGAGCGCATGAACCGTTTACCTGTCCGCCGATTTCCTGCACGCTCACAAATTGTAATGATAAATCCACTTTTGAATAATGATACCACCGTTTTCACACAACTAAAAAAATATGGATTTTCAATCCTTGTTATTAGTCCTGATCCCATTGATTTTGAAAAAAAGATAGCAACTATCTCTGAAAAACCTGGGACATTGGAGGAAATTCATCTCGCAACGCGAATCGCCAACTTTGAAAGAAAATTGCGAATCAGGGAGATAAGCAAAATGGGTATTCCTATAGTCAACTGGCCAGTTGATTCATCACTTGACAGTGTGATTCACGCAACCATGGGTCGGTTTTTTTTCCCCTCTCACTATACACGTCTGGAGCCCTAACCATGATGCGAAATTTTCATTCCGTCTTCATCTGCTCGGCTACGATTGCAGTCAGTATCGCATATGGCAAAGGTGATATGACAAAAATTGCATTCTGTGTAGTACTTCTCGGAGTTTTCTGGATTGCGGGCCTTTACAAAAGATGGCTTTGGTGCGGCAACATTATGTTCCTTGGCTTTGCGGGGATTTGCGCAGCTGGACTATTTTTTAATCTATCCTTCATGTTGCTTTTCTTGGGCCTCGTAGGAGCCCTATCGGCCCATGATTTAAGTCGATTCGAACAACGAAAATCCATGGCTGGAATAATTTATAACAAACATGACATGGAAAAACACCATCTTATCCGGTTAATGTTTGTTATTATTTTTAGTTTAATTCTAGGTATAATTACTTCATTAATAAATATCAGGCTTGAATTTGGAATAGTACTATCGTTAGGATTATTGACTGTAATTTGTATGAGCCAGGTAACCACGTATTTAATTCATAGGAACAATTAAAGTTTCCTTTGTGGAGGTGTCGGAAAAAAAAGGCCAAAGTAATGTATTGGGCTGTTAGAAAATTTGGGCCAAAGTAGGGTGTTCAGGAGGCAGAGAAAGTTTTAACACCCCAACAATCATTTGAGCTAAAAGAGGTAGAGGAATTTATCAAATCAACCGGCCTTACCGTCGATTCATCTGCCGAAGAAATCAATCGAATTTTAACACAATAAGAAACTTCCTATTAAGATATTCTTCGCTGATCACAGGACTACCCAAAACTGTGATAAGAGAATATGATGTTTAACTTGGAGTTCAGTGAGTTCAATGCATGCATTGCCCTAAATATTCTTGTCAGAAATCTAATTGTCCAGTAATAGATTAAGGTCCGGTCAATTCATTTAATATAATCAGAGGTGAAATATGGACAAACAGAACTGGAATCCCGGCTCGCTTTTGGAGCTTTCCGGGTACTACTGGAAAACATGCACACTGCATGCCGCTGTAAAGCTGGACATATTCACGGCCATCGGCGATGACGCAATGACCGCCAAAATGATTGCGGAGAGAATTGGGGCCGACACCGACGCTGCCGACCGCCTGCTCAACGCCCTTGCGGCAATGGACCTTCTGGTAAAGAAGGACGACACGTTTCTCAATGTCGATGCTGCCGGCCGGTTTTTACGCAAAGATTCGAAAAGCTACCTGGGCTTCATGATCCTGCACCATCACCACCTGATGACATCTTGGTCGAAACTGGATCAAGTTGTTCTTTCAGGGACGCCGACACGAATC
This sequence comes from uncultured Desulfobacterales bacterium, assembly GCA_964633115.1. GTDB lineage: Bacteria > Desulfobacterota > Desulfobacteria > Desulfobacterales > B30-G6 > B30-G6. Next base: position 9,992 of record CAZWEO010000118.1, on the reverse strand, counting down.
CGCTCATCTTTTGGTGATGAATCCGTGCGCGAGGCCTTTCTCATGGGGATGTTCAACAATGCCATGCTGCAAGCGCCCGGCCTGGTTAAGACCCTTGATTTGTCAGAGAATCGAAATCTGCTGGACATGGGCGGCGGTCCCGGCACCTATGCGATTCATTTTTGTATGCAGAACCCGCTATTGAAAGCTGTAGTCTTTGATTTGCCGACCACCCAGCCGTATGCAGAAAAAACCATTTCTAAATTCGGGTTGAGTGAACGCATTTCTTTTATGGCCGGCAATTATGTCACGCAACCGTTACAAGGCCGGTACGACGCTGTATGGTTGTCGCATATTCTGCACGGCGAAGGACCGGCAGTTTGCCAAAACATGATTCAAAAGGCTGCAGGGGCGCTGGAACCCGGCGGTATATTGTTGATCCATGATTTTATTCTGGACGACACTAAAGACGGCCCATTGTTTGCCACCCTCTTTTCGATGAACATGCTTATCGGCACCCCCAAAGGAAGATCCTATGTGCAACAGGAACTTATCGATATGATGACGCAAGCCGGGTTGAGCAATATCCAGCGATCCCCATATCGAGGCCCCACGGACTCTGGGGTTATCCTTGGTCAAAAATAATAAAAGCACATCTCATCAGAAAGTCATAAAGCACATATGTGAGGATCGTGCATAGAGGAACCTATGTTTCAACGATACGGTATCGTTGCCCAAAATGAATCAACCCACCGCTCCCTTTCGTTAAAGGCGTCTGTGCTGGCCATTCTATTGTGCTCCCTTTTTGGGGCCAATGCAGTGGCAATAAAATTCACGCTAACAGGTAACATCCTTATTGCTTTAGCATTGATCGGATCAGGGATTTTCACAACCCAATTTAACAAAAATACTGGTGATGTATCAGGCCCTGGTAGGAGATAGTACCGTCAATTTCTTGTTTCTAAAAATTGGAAATGGGTCGAGTCTGTTCTCTACTCATTCAAAATCGTAAAAGACAAAAGTCTGCATCTGTCCAAATGCTAATAAACATTTAATATTTGCAAAAAGTTATATTTTGTATAAATCACAGTTTTCACCAAACCGGTGATAAGAGAATAGTTCTTCCGTTTGAGACTGCTAAATTAAATCTTGTAATTTTCAGTAAACGATCTGAACAACAATAGCCGAAGTCCACAGTTAACAGGAGCCATATATTTCAATTTCGAGATCGTTTTGCAGAATGTTTTGTTGGCGTCTCGAAGCTCTGCATTCAAAGGCAGGAAATGCATTAGGATTCGCTTTCAGTTTTATATCAGTAGTTAAGCAGAAGGCGTGCCATGCCTGGAGAGCCAATTTGTTCCTCAAAGTAAGGATCGTTCTTTTCATCAATAATTTTAAACCCATGTTTTTCATAAGCTCTCTGGGCTGCGACATTGCCAATATAAATGTTGATTTGTGTGCACTGAAAGCCTTGCCGCCTACCTCTCTCAATTATTGCTTCAAGCAAAGTGTCGACAATCCCTTTTCGGCGATGCTCTGGTAGCGTCGCCACGCTATCTATTATCCATGCTCCTTCGACGGCATCTGGAACACAGTCCAAAATCCTATGGGGTTGATTGCTGTTCATTTCATCTGGATTCAATCCAATTTGTGCAAAAACCTCAGCCAGAGCCTTTTGGAGTGCGGGATAACCCAGTTTGTTGGGATCGTAGCCTCCTAAACCGGCAATCGGTTCGCCATCTAACTCAGCTACCAGATAGCATGTGTGTTGAAACAAATGAGGTGTTTGTGTGACGGCCACCATTTCTAAAAAGGCGAGGCAATCCTTTTCTGATGAACCGAGGATCACTTCCCATATGCCCCTTTTAACATGGGCCCTCCCAGCTGTAAGAATTAGCCATGCGAGAAAAGCCGCATCTTCCTTTTGGGCTTGACGAATTTTGATTGCCGACATAAATCCTCCGACTTTCTAACCATCCAAAATCGGAGATTCCATTATTGCAGATTTTCATATACAGAGCAAACTATCATGCTTTAACTTTGCAAACGTAATCAATACTAGAAGTAAAGTGTATCCTTTTTATCACTTTCACCGTCTATAGGAATAAAAGGAGGTGATCTAAATGTATGGTTCCGAATTTTTCAGCTCCTCCCTATGGTGGATATGCCCGATTTTGATGATAACTGAGGATAAATTTAAACACAAAAACTGAAGGAGGATTAAAATGAAAACAGAAAAAAAAAAAGAAAACGGAAATGAAGTCGGATATACTGACTTTGGATGTTGTAACCCGGAGAATTTTCAAAAGATGTTTGAGAAGATGGGCAAGTGTTTTCCAGGTCAAGGCGATGCCACAGATTTATCCGCCATGAAGGGTAACATGATGAAAAACATGATGGATTAAAAGATTTAACCTGTATCTTCCGTACCAGAGATACCAATTTTGAGCCCAGTGATACTGTTGGTATTCTAAAATGCGAAACACTGGATGGTACACAAGTTCAGGGTAGTGATACTGTTCGAGTGATTGGCTGGTAATCTATTTCAAGGAACAATGAACGTAAAATTAAATAGAAAGGGCAGGGGCTTCTCCCTGCCTTTTTTGTTATGTCATATGATCCCATATTTTTTCATTTTACGCCACAGGGTTGATTTATCGATATTTAAAAATCTGGCTGTATCACCACGATGGCCCTGATGACGATCCAGGGCTGCCATAATGGCATCTTTTTCTGCCTGATCCAAATGCAGCGGTGCAGAACGGTGGGCTGTAGCGTTGTCCTGGGCGCCCCCATTTTGAATGTCCCGGCTCAGGTGCTCAGCGCGTATCAAGTCCTCATGGCAAAGCACAAAGGCATATTCGATAATATTTTCCAGTTCCCGAATGTTCCCCGGGAAATCGTGACACATAAGAAGATTAAGTGCTTGATCCGATATGCCTTTAATCTCCTTGCCCTTGAGGGCGTTAAATTTTTGGATAAAACTATCGATCAGCAGCGGGATGTCTTCACGACGCTGGACAAGCGGCGGCAACTCAATTTTGATGACATTGAGGCGGTAATAGAGATCTTCCCGAAATGCACCCCGGGCAACCAGTTCCGCCAATTTCCGATTGGTGGAGGTGATGATACGTGCGTCGGTTTTCAGGGTCTCAGTACCTCCCAGCGGTTCATATTCTCTTTCCTGCAATACCCGCAACAATTTGACCTGCAGTGCCGTAGAAATATCCCCAATCTCATCCAAAAAAAGGGTACCGCCGGCCGCACGTTCAAAACGACCGGGCTTATCCTGTTTAGCCTCGGTAAAGGCACCCTTCTTATAACCAAAAAGCTCCGACTCCAAAAGCGTATCCGGTAAGGCTGCACAGTTTACGGCTACAAACTCACCCGATTGGCCGCTCACATTGTGAATGGCTTTGGCAAACAGTTCTTTGCCCGAACCACTGGGTCCCTCGATGAGGATGGTACTGCCGCTGGTGGCAATATCTGGTAAAATATCAAAGATTCTCTGGATGTCGTAGTTTTTACTGATGATGTCTTCAAATCGGTACTGCTTGTTTATATTTTTGCGCAGCATTTCCTCAGTGGTAAGATCCCTAAAAATCTCAACGCCACCAATGGTCTGCCCGCTTTCATCCAACAAGGCTGAGGTACTCACACTAGCGGATACACTTTCACCCTGGCTGTTTAGGATATTAATGGGAACATTGATTTTTTGTTCGCCGGTTTGCATGGTCGCATGTAGCACGCAAGAAGTCTGACATATGTTAGCCCGAAATACGTCAAAACATTTCTGCCCTATTGCCTGGCCTTTGTTTACACCGGTAATTTTTTCAGCGGCCTGGTTGAAATACCTGATGTTAAAATCGAGATCGATGGTGAATACGCCGTCTGCAATCGAATCCAAAATCGTTTCGTAATGGGTGTTTTGTTGTTGGCTATCCCCTTGGCTTGTTCTTTTTATTTCCAATCTAATTCTACTCCCCCGTTCAAAAGTATCAAAATGATCACATTGCAAATATGCAACGAAACGCAATGTTTTGCAATCTTATTTTGCAACATTGCAACTATATGCATGAAGACATTGACTCATCCTTAATATAACCGGTTGAAATATTTATCATTTAATTATTTTTGCGGCTACTTATCGAATTGGCATAGCATATGCTCTTACCATGCATAAGCTTCATAGAGGTGGCCGAATCGGATCATAGGCTGTTTAACCGTCTTAATAGCGTGAGGAATTCCAATGAAATTAGCCATATCGGTTTTTCATTCAAAAATTTCACCGCGTTTCGATCAAACGCAAGAGTTTGTGCTGATAGAAACGGAGGGCTCCAGCGTTGTCTCCAAAGAACAGATGGCAACAGCGGGATGGTCGGTCACGGCAAAAATGAAACAGCTCGTGAATATGGGTATCGATACGCTGATATGTGGTGGGATTGATCGGGCTTCAATGCAATACCTGAGCTTTAACAGCATCAAAATATACTCATGGGTTACTGGTGAGGTTGACGACGCAGTGGCCTGCTTTCTCAACAACCGAATGAGACCGGGAATCATACTCGGTGACCAAGGTATGATGAAGGGACGCTGGCAATTTTGCCAAGGACGTAATCATTTAAGCAACATGTTCCAGACCGGTTTTAATGAAAATAAAGGGGAGGTGAATGCAATGCCCAGAGGCGATGGTACAGGACCCGAAGGTTTAGGACCACGATCAGGTATGGATAACGGTGGTTGCCGGGCCGGCAGAGGTGGCCGGGGAGGCGGCGTTGGCAAAGGTCAGGGACGAGGCCAGAACCGCGGCTCCAAAACAGGAACCCAAATAACACCCAGGCCAGGCCAACCTATTACAGGAACGGATAAAAAGGAATGATACGCATTTTAATCGCCGGCAGGGATGCATCTTCTCTGTCGGCTTTTCAATCAGCACTGAATGCAAGCAATACCCATATAAATTATATGCATTCTGGCAAAACTGTCTTGACTGCAATTTCAGCAGAAATCTTTGACCTTCTGGTGGTTGATGAAAAGCTGGGAGACATGCAAGGGCTTGAACTTATTAGATCTGTGGTGGCCAAACAGCCCATGTTGAATTGTGCCTTGGTAAGTTCGTTACCCACTGAGGAATTTCACGATGCCAGTGAGGGCTTGGGTATTTTGATGCAGCTTCCCAATAATCCAGGTTTTGAGGAAGCCCTTCAATTGCTTGCGCATTTAAATAAGATTCAATCTCATGCAAAGAATACCGATTGAAGGAGACCTGAACCCATGATCATCAGCGTGGCCAGCGGCAAGGGCGGCACCGGCAAAACCACCATTGCCACAAATCTAGCAGTATCCATCGGATCGGGTGCCCAATTGCTGGATTGTGATGTGGAAGAACCCAACGCCCATCTATTCCTGAAACCGGAAATTAACTATTCGGAAACCGTAAGCACCCCGGTTCCTGAAATCGATAAACAAAAATGCTCCCTGTGTCGCTTATGCGTTGATATATGCCGGTTTAAGGTCATTGCCATTGCCGGGCAGACGATACTGACGTTCCCGGAGCTCTGCCATAGTTGTGGTGGCTGTATGCTCGTATGCCCCGAAGCGGCAATCAGCGAGACCGGGCGTGAACTCGGCCTGGTTGAAACTGGCACTTCAAATGCTATTGGCTTTGGGCATGGTCGACTGCGGGTCGGTGAGGCCATGTCACCTCCTTTGATTAAAAAGGTCAGATCTCTAGCAAAATCGGAAGCCATAAATATCATCGACGCACCACCGGGCACGTCATGTCCGGTAATCGCAGCCATGAGAGATACTGACTTTGTTCTAATGGTAACCGAGCCGACGCCGTTTGGGCTACATGATCTGAAGCTTGCCATCGAGGCTGTAAAATTGCTCAACATCCCATGCGGGCTGGTAATTAATCGCGCCGACATCGGCAATGACGATGTCCGGCAATATGCTCTGGCTGAAAATCTGCCGATACTGATGGAAATACCGTTTGATCGTAAAATTGCCGAAACCTATTCCCGAGGATTACTGATAGTAGATGAATTCCCTGAGTGGAAGCAGAATTATTTGGAAATGTATCACAAGATCCAAGGCGAACTCAGGCGGTCGTACCAATGAAAACTATTATTAGAGACATAAATCAATGAAAGGATTAGTCATCCTAAGCGGCAAAGGCGGCACCGGTAAAACCAGCCTCACGGCTGCCTTTGCTTCGTTATCCGAAAATAGCGTTTTGTGCGATGCCGATGTGGATGCGGCAGATCTGCACCTCCTCATGAATCCGAGTGCCAAAAGGCAATCGGATTTCATGGGAGGTGGTGTTGCGAGCATTGATTCTGAAAAATGCACTCAATGTGGTCAATGTATAGACCTATGCCGTTTCGACGCCATCAACCAGCATTTTAAAGTTAAGGAGATCGATTGTGAAGGCTGTGGCGTGTGTGTGGATCTATGCCCAGAGCAGGCCATCGATTTTCCCATAAAAAAATGCGGTGAGTGGTTTATTTCCGATACCCGCTACGGAACCATGGTGCATGCCAGACTCGGCATTGCCGAGGAAAATTCAGGCAAGCTGGTCACTCTTGTACGTCAGGAGGCCATGAAGTTGGCCCAAGAAAATGACCTGGAACTCATCATAACCGATGGCCCCCCTGGTGTAGGGTGCCCGGTGATTGCCTCGGTCGGCGGTGCCACAGCCACGCTTATCGTAACCGAGCCGACGGTCTCCGGTCTGCACGATATGCAGCGCGTGTTGGAGCTCGGCCAGCATTTTAAAATAGCATGCCTGCTTTGCATCAATAAATTTGATTTAAACTTAGATCAAACCCGAGCAATTGAGACGCTTGCTGAACAAAACAGTATCCCCATTATTGGCAAAATTCCCTTTGATCCCCAGTTTACCGCCTCAATGGTCCATGGGAAGACGATCATAGAGTACGATCGGAATAGTCAGTTGAGTTTTACCATCAAACAGATGTGGGAAACCCTAGGTCAACACATATAAGTCTACAACCAAACCATACAAGGAGAAATTGAATCATGAAGAACGGAAGAATAGCAATCCCCTCCAATGGTGCCGGCGGGCTGGAAGGCACCCGCGCAGGGCATTTCGGTCACTGCGATGTTTTTACTTTCATCGATGTAGAGGATGGTAAGATCAAGGAAGTATCCGTGTTGCAAAACGAGGAGCATGTCCAGGGCGGGTGCATGGTGCCGGTAAACCTACTGGCAAGCAACAATGTAAAAGCCCTGGTGGTGGGCGGTATCGGCATGCGCCCCTTGATGGGTTTCAAACAGGTCGGAATCGATGTCTATCATGATGCCGAAAGACCCGAGATAAAACCGGTCGTGGAGGACCTGATTGCCGGCAGGTTGCCGGAAATTCACAATGATCAGGTCTGTGGTGGTGGACAAATGATGCACTAAAAAGGGGGTACCAAATGAAAGTTGCGGTTACATCTCAGGGAAAAACTCTGGATGCACTTGTTGATCCCAGATTCGGACGTGCGGCCTATATTCTGATTATTGATATAGCCGATGATACCATCGAAGTTTTGGACAACTCAGAAAATGTAAATGCATTCAAGGGTGCCGGGATACAGGCAGCTGCTACAGTTGCGGACCATGGTGCGGCAATGCTGTTGACCGGGTATTGTGGACCTAAGGCCTTCCAGATCCTTGAAGCAGCCGGCGTCAAGGTGGCCAATGACGCCAGTGGAACCGTGCAAGAGGCCCTGGAGGACTTTAAAAGCGGTAAGATAGTATTCGCCGAAGGCGCCAATGTAGATGCACACTGGTAATAAATCTGCTCCGCAGATTTATGAAACGTGACCCTTTCGCCCCTGGGCGAAAGGGCCACGTCATATTAATATCAATCCATAATTTGAATCAGTTTGTTGCTGCAAGATTCCGATGAGGTGTTCTTTCGGGTCTCTCTCAAATGTAAAGCTTTAGATGCAGTTGGGGATTCAAATTCATGACAGGAGTTTGTAGTGGAACAAAGCAATTTTAATTTCTTTCAGGATCATTCGCGGAACTATCTGGAGATGGCCCTGAAGACGGACAAGCAGGAACGGATGCATAACCCCGACGGCTATGGCAAAAGAATCGGCGTTTGCGGCGATACGGTCGAATTTTATCTAAGGGTTAAAAACGAGCGTATTGAGTCGGCATCCTACAATGTGGATGGCTGTATGAACACCAATGCCTGCTGTAATGTCGTATCGCACATGATTGAAGGCCGGAGTATCCCTTCAGCTTGGGAAGTGACACCCGAGGCGGTGATCACTTATTTGGGAACCCTACCGGCAGATCACATTCATTGTGCGGAGCTAGCCGTTGGGGCCTTATATCTGGCGCTAACGAACTGCCAGGAACTTGCCCGAAATCCCTGGAAAAAGAAATATCAGATGCAGACTCGTTTTGCAAAATTTTAAACCTCAACAAAGGAGATCATACTAAAATGGCTAATTTTTTGTTTACGCTGGGAAAGGATAGCAATGAAAGTGCAACCCGCTGCTTCCAATTTGCCAAGATCGCCGCCGAAAAAGGTCACTCGGTGAATGTTTTTTTTATCGATGATGGTGTCGTATGGGCAAATACAAACAGAGACTTTTCGAAAAAAACCGCGACCGGCGATTGCCCCAATGACTACCTGCCCTATCTTGTTGAACACGAGATCTCCATCGGTGTCTGAATTCCGTGTGCCAAGGCTCGTCAGGTTGACGAGAATTCTTTTTTCAGCAACATGGTACTGGACGGTGGCCCCCACCTGATTGATCTGGCTGCAGAGGCTAAGGTTTTCAACTTTTAATCGATCCTTACGCCTTCTTTTTATTGCCCACCAATATCATCAGATCCCGGGACAAATCTTTCATCTCCTGAATCTGATCATTCATTTCCATGGCAGAAGAGGCTGACTCCTCGGCACTAGCGGCATTCTGTTGGGTGATAGTGTCAACTTGCGATACAGCTTTGTTTAATTGACTGATACCATCGGTCTGCTCAGTAGAAGCTTGGGATATTTCTGCAACCAAATCGTTGACTTTATGGACACTCTCCTCCACTTTATCAAAGTCATCGTTGGTTTTATTCATTAGCACACTACCATCATGAACTTTTGTGGATGTATTCTCAATCAGAGATGAGGTATCTTGAGCTGCCTCGGCAGCCCTGATCGCCAAATTACGGACTTCATCTGCCACCACGGCAAAGCCCGCACCTGCCTCCCCCGCCCTTGCTGCTTCCACAGCGGCGTTCAATGCTAATAAATTGGTTTGGAATGCAATTTCATCGATGGTTTTAATGATTTTGGCAGTATCCTCGCTGGCAGCTGATATTTGAGCCATTGATTCTTCCAATTCGTCCATGGAGTCATTGGCTGTACGTGTAATGACTTTGCGGTCATCAACTCGGTTGCAAGCCTCGCATTATCTGCATTTTGTTGGGTTCGAGAAGCCATTTCTTCAAGTGATGCCGATGTCTCTTCCAGCGAGGCGGCCTGGTCGGAAGCACCCTGGGCCAGCGTATTGCTGGTCGTAGACACTTGAGTAGTTGACAACGCAAATTTTTCAGCACCCAGATCGATCCTGCCGGACATCTTGCTGAGGACATTGACGATTGTTCTGGCAATCAAAAATGCCGCTAAAATGGCCACCAAAATCGAAATGATTCCCAAGATAGTTACATTTTTACGAACCTTAAAAACTGAGTCCAGCACGGCACGATCTGTCATCAGATGTTTCTGCATTTCCTTGCGGATGGCCTGGATATGGGATCGTACAGATTCAGCCATGACCACCGTTTCATCATTAAAAATACCCTTGGCCATGTTCAAACCTAACAGAGATGCCTGGGCCATTTTTTTCAATTTGTTCAGATGCCCCAGGGTTTCTGCTAAAATTGGTAATGTCTCCTCCTCCAAAATCCAATGGGCATCTTCTATGGTTGTGAGCGATGAACTCTCATTCATCACAGCCTGGTCATATTTCAAACCACCTAATATCCAT
>CAZWEO010000117.1:0-15282 GCA_964633115.1 uncultured Desulfobacterales bacterium | reverse complement strand
TGTGGGCAGATTTTGAAGCAATTTTCTGCCTACAAAACGCAAACGGAAGTTGGACGTTCGATGTTCAATGTTGATCTTTTATCATCTTAGAACGCTATAATTCTATTGGATAAAATATCAAAATTGCTTCTGACACGGATTCAAAAGACCGCATGCTTCGGAAAAACCTGATATCTAACTGTTCAAAATCATTGTCATCATACTGGCATCGATATTGCCGCCACTTAATAGGACACCGACCCGCCCTTTCGGGATTACGGCCGAACTCATTAGAGCGGCCAAACCTAAAGCTCCGGATGGTTCCACCACCAGCTTCATGCGGTAAAACAAGAATTGAACTGCCGCAATGATGGCCGCTTCTGTTACTGTCACCATGTCGTCCACATACTCAAGCACTAGCGGAAATGTAATCTTTCCCAGTGAGGGTGTGCGGGTGCCGTCGGCTATCGTGGGTGGATTTTCGATGCGGTGAAGCTTTTTGGTGTGAAAGGAACGTGTGGCGTCATCGGCGAGCTCCGGTTCAACACCGATTACCTGGCATTTAGGGTACAAGGCCTTGGCAGAGATGGCGGAACCACTCAAGAGCCCGCCACCGCCGCAGGGAACCAGCAACATATCCAAGGCATTGAGGGTTTCAATCATTTCCATAACTGCCGTACCCTGGCCGGCCACTACCTCCGGGTGGTCGTAGGGTGGAATCATGGTATAGCCATGCTGCGCCTGAAACTGCGTGGCTATATCCTGGCGAAGAGCATCGTCAGGGTTATAGGAAACGATTTGGGCGCCATAGTTTTCAGTTGCGGTGCGCTTGGTTTCAGGGGCATTGTCGGGCATCACCACTGTCGTTTCAATGTTCAACAGCTTGCCCACCAAGGCAACCGCCTGGGCATGATTGCCTGAAGAATAGGTGATTACGCCGCGTCCCCGCTCTGCAGGGGATAATTGAACCATGCTGTTATATGCGCCCCGAAATTTGAAAGCACCGGCTTTTTGTAAATTTTCGCATTTGAAAAAGACTTCGGCACTCACTTGTTGGTTGAGCGTCTGCGACGTCATGATCGGGGTGACGTTGGCATGACCGGTTATTCGTTTTTTAGCAGCTTGGACCTTAGGAAACATTATTTATCCTTTAGTATTGGTATCTCGAAATTGCTAATAATATGTTCGACGAACGCAGCAGGGAATTGAGTTAGATAATCATTGGCTGGTTGTGGCCAGCTTGAGGCCAAGTATGGCAAAAATAGCAGCAAACGAGCGCTGTACCCATTGAACTGCAGTCGGGGAACTGACCACATAACGGCTGATGCCATGAGCGAAGATGCCGTAAATAATAAAGATTAATAAGGTCATGCCCATAAAAACCAGGCTCAAGCCCACCATCTGTGACAATGGGGATGAAGCTTCAGGTGATATAAATAAAGGCAGAAAGGCCAGGAAAAAAATCGAAAGTTTGGGATTGAGAATGTTGATCAAAATGCCTTTGATACCAATTTGAAGCAAGCTCTGTTTATCGGGAGCAGAATTAAAATGCAGACCGCCGGTTTCACGCCACATGGCCCAGGCTAGATAGAGCAGATAGGCGGCGCCGGCATATTTTATCAAGCTAAATGCCAAGGCGCTAAAATGCAAGATGGCCGACAGCCCCAATATGCAGACCAGCAAATGGGGTATAATGCCGCAGGTACAACCGAAAGCTGCGGCAATGCTGGCCCGCCAGCCCTTGAATAAGCCAGTCGATACGGTGTAGATAACGCCGGCTCCGGGTACAATCACCACCACAAAAGATGTAATTAAAAATTCGGCATTCATTCTCGATCTATCTCAAATCAGTTTGCATGCAGTTATGATCCGATCGGCTTATGCAAACCAGAAAATCGTTCCTATGATTTTATGGCTTGAATGAGTTTCCCTTGGTCGATTTCGTTTTGCAGGGTCTGTTTGAATGTGTCCGCACAATCTTGGGAGCATAATAAAAACAGTCCGTCCTTGCCTTCCTTTTTGGCATCCGAATTAGCCGCAGTCACCATCATATGTGCCACTTGGTTTTCTGATTTCAATGCGATTTCAATGCAGTGGGATTCATAATCGGACAGATCCACATCAGGCTTTACTTGAATGCCAATATCGACGATGTCGGTTTCATCGGTAATCTCTTGTTGACAACAGGCACAAACGCTCAAGGCTTCGTCATCTGGAATAATGCTATATTTCATGTATGAGCAATCCTTTGTTTGTAAGGTGATGAAATCTTTTATACGTGATTCGTAAGGAGCGATCAAGATATTCGCAGATCAGTTTCGGTTTATGGCTTCAACGACAGCCTGACCCAACGCAACCGTACCGGCAGTGCCTCCCATGTCCGGGGTTAAGCAGCAGCCGTCACGCAACACATCTTCGATGGCTTGTAGCATAGTATCATGCATGGCGGGGATCCCCAGATGCTGGATCATCATGGCACCGGCCCAGATGGTGCCGATGGGATTGGCGATACCCTGACCGGCAATATCCGGCGCACTGCCATGCACGGGTTCAAACATGGACGGATAGGTTCTTTCCGGATTAATGTTGGCTGAGGGGGCGATGGCAATGGTGCCTGTACATGCTGGGCCTAAATCCGATAGAATGTCACCGAACAGATTGGATCCGACCACCACATCGAAATGTTCCGGCATACGGACGAAATTGGCTGTTAGGATATCAATATGAAATTGATCAACCTGAATTTCCGGATATTTTTGCGCAAATTTTGCGACGCGGCTGTCCCAGTAGGGCATGGTATGAAAAATGCCGTTGGATTTGGTGGCCGACGTCAGATGTTGGGCCGGCCGGCTTTGGGCTAAATTGAAGGCATAATCGAGAATACGGTCTGTACCCCGACGTGTAAATAGGCTGAGCTGGGTGACAACCTCCTGGGGTGTGCCTTCATACTGAATCCCGCCAACTTGGGAATATTCACCTTCCACATTTTCGCGGACCACATAAAAATCGATGTCATCCGGTTTTTTGCCGGCCAAAGGACAAGGGACGCCCTCAAATAAACGGACCGGTCGCAAATTGACATATTGATCAAAGGTGCGGCGAATGGGTATCAAAAGACCCCAAAGCGAAATATTATCGAGTACGCCCGGAAAGCCAACGGCACCTAAATAAATGGCATCAAAAGTCCGTAACGTTTCGATTCCGTCTGCGGGCATCATGTGTCCGGTTTCATGATAGGTCTGGCATGACCAATCGAATTGGGTCCATTTAAAATCGACACCATGAACACGGCCGGCGGCTTCAAGCGCCAAAATTCCCTGGGGAATCACTTCCTTACCGATGCCGTCACCGGGAATGACGGCGATATTAAAATATGTCACCTTTGATGCCTCCTCGTACATTAGAAACGGTAAGCCCTATCTTGGAGCAGTTCTCCCTTCCCAAAGATCCGTGTTATAAACACATTTTGTGCAGATACATATTTCTAATGTATATTAATATTGATGATCCTGAGAAGATCGTAAAATCATCAACCTCTAGTCTTTATCAGTTGTTGTAAAAAAAAGTCGATCTTTTTCATAAATTTTCATGCATTCAGGTAACATGATCATTGGGATATCTGGTTACAAAGCTTTTGCATGCTTTGTTGTGCAGATTTGGGCATGAAAATTTATTGCAAGGATTTTAAAGCCTTGTTGATTAGTTTGATTTGGGATGGTTTGTCAAGATCTGCTAACCGGGCCTCGATCAATTTAAAAAATCAGCTTTATTTTTGCCAACAATCGCAATCATTGATTTTTCAACGTATTGGCCAGCTTGTTGCGCTTGCCGGTGGCACTGTAAAGTTTTTGGATAACATCCATTATTGGGAACAATCCAATCCGCAATAAGCGATCATAAAAGCCTCCTTTCGACGAGCCGCTCTGATTCTTTTATTGATGACATGTGGTGTGACCTTCCTTTAGAGAGGGCGGATTTCGACGTCCTTCAAATATTGATTCTGGAAATCAGACATTTCCCCGACTTTTGTTTTGCCATCGGACACAAACCGGGCAGACAATGGCTTTTTATATTTTGTTGATAGCTTTTGAAGCAGGTTAAGGACAGACAGAATTCTTACGGGTTTTTCATCGATTCCGATGGGGTAGGTATCGATACCCAATCCCGAATGTAGCGCCAAAAATAGATTTCTTTCAATGGAGAAATGTCCGGCCTCGTATTCAGCTGCTAATTCAAAATCCTCCAGACATGGCAGCATGAGTCCACACAGACCCACTGGTTTGGGATTATGTGTGCTTATGAAGTCGGTTATACGGATGAAGCAGTCCGTGGTAACGGCCTTAGAAAAATCTCCATATATCTGCTTCACGAAATGGACGAGACAGCTGTGATCCCTAAAGAGGGGTGCAACCGATGAATCAATGCCTAAGAAATGATCATTTCCCTCGAAAATGCGACAAAGTTCCAGCCAGACAGATTCCATGGCTTTAAACCACGAAGATAGATCCGGACAACCTTCTGATAAATCTGTTGGCTGAAGACCCACCGCAAAACCGGGACGCTCATAGGAAGCAGATGGAAAAAAGGGGCTTGATAACCGGTTTTGGAAAGTATAGGCAAAATTAAAAGTCTTGGCCGGCTTATGTTTGATTATCTTAAACAGCGGCTCCACATGTTTGGGTTTGACACCATTCGTCAAATCAAGATTGACGGAAACATTGCCAGCTTGCAGATAATCATCCAGCAGGGGCCCAAATGAAAGCGGATCTAAACTACCAAGACTGAGAAAAAGCCCATAATCACGATCCCAGAGTGGTAAGGCATCCAAACGAGCTCGATTAAAGCAAACACGTTTGGTCTGAATTTCATAGCCGTGTTCAATCAGTTGAGCTTCGATTTCATTCAGTTGGTCTGGCACCTGCGAAGCGGAAGGGTTCTCGGCAAACCAGCATACACTCCGGATAATTTTGTTCATAGGGTCTCCCCAATTTTACCCAAGATTAAGACTATACGCGTGGGAAATAAAAACGTGCCAAGGGTTGAATGTCAAGCGCTTTCCGTTTTATGCGAGCTATTGCTGCATCTGTGGGGCCTAAATTTCATGGTTTCATTTTTTTGCTTGATTCAGTTTCACAGTCTGGTTACAGAGGGATTGCTTAAATTTACGGATACCCGGAATAATAATGAGCTTACCTACGCCAAAGAATTCCTTTATTCAGATGGATGCCGCTATTGCCGGCCCACTGTTTATGCTGGCCGCTGCTATCCTTTTTACGATGCTGAATCTGATTGTAAAAACGCTGAATCCTGTGTTTTCGGTCTGGCACATTGGATTTTACCGGTTTTTTGGTGGCTTGATTATGATTTTGATCATCTTTGGCCGTCATCACGATCCCTTCAGGGGCAATAACCCAAAACTTTTGATCCTTCGCGGCTGTACGGGTTCTGTGTCTTTCATTGGCATTATCTCTGCCTTGAAATTGCTGCCTTTGTCGACAGCCCTAGTGATATTTTACTCTTATCCAGCTTTTTCGGCAGTGTTTGCCTATCTAATCTATGGCGAGAAGATTAGTAAACTCCAGCTTTTATGCATTTTCTTCGTCGTTATCGGGGTTGCGATCTTTTTCGATATTCAGATGGGCGGATCGTTTCTAGGACAGGCTTTGGCCGTGCTCGGCAGCCTATTTGCGGGCCTAACGGTCACACTGATCCGCTCTTTGCGGGAAAAGAATGGACCGGTGATCATATACCTCTACTTTTGTGCCATGGGATCCCTGATTACCGCACCTAAATTTTTTCTAGCCCCAATTTTCCCCAGCAATCCATTGGAATGGACCATGGTGCTGGGGATTATTTTTACCTCCCTAACAGCGCAACTCCTCATGAATCAGGGATTCTTCTATTGCAAGGGCTGGGAGGGCGGCGTATTCATGTCCAGCGAGATCATTTTTACGGCCACTGTAGGGATCGTCTTTTTGGGAGAGCCGGCAACGGTGCGATTCTGGGTTGGTGGGCTGTTGATCTTTTTCAGTGTCGTGGCACTCAATCGGCTCAATGCCGGACCCAAGGTTGTGGAAAAAAAGGCCTTATAATTGCCGAAAATATATTCAATTAACTGCTCGTATTTGATGGTTCGAATATTCGACTTAAGGGATCTGTTTGTTCGCTGGGATATGACCTTGTCTCTTCAAAAAGCGAAGTTTTAAACGACACCCTTTTCAGCAAAAAAATCTTTATAGCCTTGATCGGTACCCAGTACGTGCGAAATATACCAGTCCTTTAGGTAAAGGGTCAGTTCGGAGAAAATTGTTTCACCGCTTGTGGTCATTTTCTGGTTCAATTCGAACAATTTCTCAGTAAAGATTTCATGTTCCTGTTGGTGCGATGTGAGGCCCGTGTAACCGTGCGTCTGCATGAGGTTTTCTTCGGTGTTAAAATGCAGTTCGGCGTATTTTACCAGTTCATTGAGTAAGACAAAGCATTTCTTATTATTTGCTTCCGGATTTTCAAGCGACAAGTCATTGATCAGCCGGAGTAATTTTTGATGCTGTCCATCTAATTGTTCAACGCCAACACTGTAGGTAGGTTTCCATTCAATTGTTGCCATTATTTTTCTCCATTCGTCGATATTAAGGTCATATCAATTGGTAACCAGGTTAACTGGTAACATCATTACATGCTCATCATCAGAAAACCTGAAAAGCAGGCATTATCAGGTGACAAGCCGGGATAATTGTAACCAGGGTCCATTTCGCCATCTTACCGAGTTTCAGAACCGCTACCATGTTTTCAAAAACGGACACCATGGATGACCGGCCAACCACTTCCTGAGTTTGCTTCCCATCATGGCGCCGGCAGGCTTGAAGAATAAATTTTGAATTACCCAAATCTTCTGTTTTCATTTCTCACTCAAATAAAAATGCCAAAGTAGCCGCGCGGCAATGGATCTCCACGGGCGCCAATTCTGGCTCAGGCGACGCATCTGTTTGGACGAAGGCCGCTGGGACAAGTCCTTCAGCTGCTTGAAGGCAGCCGCCAGGGCCAGATCGCCGTCTGGCCATATGTTGAGTCGGCCCAGAGCCACAAGCAGGTAAATATCGGCTGTCCACGGACCGATTCCTTTGATTTGCACCAATTGGTTTCTGACTTCCTGGTCGGTCAGTTTATTCAAACCGGATAAATCAAGGTTTCCGGACACAAGCGCATGAGCCAATTCTCGACCGTAGTGTTTTTTTGGGCGGCTAAAACCGATCTGTTGGAGTTCGTCGTCAGAGAGTTTTAGAAATTTCCCGGGTGTGATTGTGGTCAGTCTTTCACTCAACCGGTTGTAGGCGGCTTTTGCCGATGCCAGGGATACCTGTTGTTCCAGAATGATATGGATCAGAGTGGGAAATCCTTGGGGGCGTTTCCAGAGCGGCGGCGGTCCATATTGGGATACGATCAGGGCAAATCCATGATCAATCTGGGATAGTTCATTTACACCTTCAAGTAGGCTCGTTCGAGTTAAACATTTTTTCATCTGCATTTTAAATTGGGTCAGGACGAATCAGCCTTCTGGTTCCGATTGAATCGCTCTTTGAGCATGAATTATGAATTGCGACAAAGCGAATCTAAATTAACCTATCTTTAGCGCCATGGGTGTAAAGATAATACCGTTTTTTTCTTTTTCGTCCTCCGTTGGGGAAAATCCGATTTTTTGATAGGCACCCAATGCGTTCGGGGATGAATTGACCGTGATTTCCTTCAAGTCCGGATTCAGTTTGCGACACAGTTCAACCGATCTTCGGCAAAGCTCTTGGGCAATCCCTTTTTTCTGAAATGCTTTTTCAACAAACAGCAAGGCGATGTGACTATAGTGGCGCATTTCGAGTATGCCGATGATTTTATTCTCAAATATAGCCAGAAGAACAAGGTTTCCAGATCTGAGCCGCTCCGTAAATGACCCAGAATTAATTAACTTTTTGAATGCCGCAATGCCGTCGTTGGAGTATCCCGGAGCAACAAATTCATCAAAGACCGATTGCACAAGCGTATCGACATCTGTTTCATCATCCGGCAGCATGGCGCGATAAGAAACAATGGGTTGGTCTGATGGCAAATTTTTTCTCCCGATCAAGTGGTTCAATCTGAAGGTAACATTAAAAATGAAAACGAAAAAAGCATGAGCGTTGCAATCAAAACCGTAAATTGGGGCACCAGGGCCTTATGGGCGATTATGAATTGGGGAAACAAGGCTGTCAGAAAGACAATTGCCTTGGGATTGCTGAGCGCAACCCCCAAGGCTTGTAAGAACACTTTTGCGGCGGATATATTCCTATCAATTATCAGATCGGATAAATCTGAAAAGTTAGAACTCTTCTGAAAGAGCATTCGGCAACCCAAATAGATCAAATAGGCAGCTCCGGCATATTTGATACAGGTAAATATAATTTCAGATGTATTCAGTATGGCGCCGAGCCCGGTAACGGCGATAAAACCCAGACAGAAAAGACCCAAAATGTTTCCCAGAGCGGCAAAAATAGCCTTACGCCAACCGTATAAAGAGGAATGGGTTGTAATGTAAAGCACTGCCGGGCCGGGTGTGGCGGTAGCCACAAATACCAACGTTAGGTACATTATCCAAGCTTGCGGGGTCATTACAATACCTCCAAATCAATTCTCGATGCCGTCACGATTAAAGACAGACATGATGGTGCCCACCATGACGCTTGAAACTGTCCTTTACCCGTTCTTGATATCCAGGGTAGGCTGTAAACGTTGTGTTCATTTTACCTGCGGATGCTGAATGCCAGTTTGAGGCCAAATCCAATTAGGGCAATGCCGGCCAAGCGTGTCGCCAACATCCGCAATAACCGCCATTTGGCGAGCCGTTGAGCCGTGGCATTCCCGATCAGTACCAAACCGGTTTGGTATATCAGGCTGATGGTTGTGACATGAATCATAAGGATGAAAAGAGTTATGGGACCTGACTCGGCACTCATAAACAAAGGGAAAAAGGCCATAAAAAACATAATGACCTTGGGATTGGTTAAGCTGACTGCAAGGGCTTGCCTTAAATAGGCGCTAGCCCCTTGGTGGTTGGCCTGTTGGGTGGTTTGATCCGATGTAGATGCACATAGCAGTTTCAAGCCCATCCAGCACAGATAGATTACCCCGATCCATTGGGCGCTTTGCAGGACACCCGGATAAGCAGCCAAGACTGCGGCCAGGCCCAAAACAGCTGCCAGCATATACACGAAATCGCCCAGGAGGGTGCCGGCGACGGCACCCATGCCTGTGCCGATACCATTGCGGGCGGTTGCATTCAGAATAGTAATCGTACCAGCCCCGGGAAATAACTGGAACAGAATAATGGCCATGATGAAACTGGTGTAATTTTGAATGCCGAACATGTGTAATCCTTTCTCGGATATAGGTTACTTGCACATAATGGGTTTCAATTGCTGATTTTATCAATTCACAGTCTGCCGTTTTATACCGATCTGAAAATAACGCGCAAGACTTTTATGGTCCCATCCGACCCAACATGCCTTTCTCCCTGCATTTTTTCTGAGTTTTGCTTAAAAAGTTGTAAAGATTCTAAACGATGTTGCCGATTAAGGTAATAGGGGGTGCGCAACAACCCCGAGCGTAACGCCAAAAAAACGCCGGGCAAAAGTTTTACCCGATATATGAATGAAGGCTCCATTCCCTGGTGGGTGAAGCAACATTTGGAAGAGAATATGGAGCAGATTAAAAAGTATTCTCTGCCATATGCCGTTCAGTGTCTCCATCGGTAGTGAGGCCAAGGTAAGGAGTAGAATGTTTTCGCAACGAATTAAACGGTATTGGAAGGATATCCTTTGGTTTATGGGTGTATTTGATCCAATTGCCCTGATCCTTCCGCCATTATTGTTTTTCTTCATCTTATCGCAAATGTAACAACCTAGTGTTAGCCACTTGTTTGCGATTGAATGGATACCCCTATCCTCGCAATTAATCCCAAAAACCCTGTCGGCCATGTGAATCCCGATCGGACCTACATTGACACACCCTAGCTGATTGTCTATCATGCTGCTTTTAAAAACTGTAAAAAGAGGCAATGGAGTAACCAATGCATTTGATCCTCCTGCACGGCTATCTGCTCCAGGGAACCGGATCCAATATATATGTAGCCAACATCGCCAAAGCATGGAAAAATCAGGGTCATGCCGTAACCGTTGTATGCCAAGACCCCGCGTCGGCTAACCTTGGTATTGTTGACGAATTTTATGGTCCCGGTGAGGACATCCCATCAAAACCGCCCGGTGATGATAGTGTCCGCGTAGTGGTTCCGGACATCGGCGGATTATTGCCGGTATATGTTTTTGATCGTTACGATGGTTATCGCGTGAAGACGATTCCGGAGATGAGCGATCAGGAATGTGAAACCCATATTGAAATGACCAGTAACATTCTACGCAAGGTCGCCGAACAGGGAGCATCACTCGTACTGGCCAACCATGCGCTTTTTGGACCCATCATTGCGAATCGGGCATTAGCTGGTTTAGCGGTACCCTACGATGTGAAGGTCCATGGTAGCGCGGTGGAATACACCCTGGTTCCCCATCCAGAACTCATGCACTATGCTGTTGATGGACTTCAAAATGCGCGGCGCATCATTGTGGGCACACAATATGTAAAAAACCGGGTACTAGAAGTTTTTGCATCGGAACGAAGCATCTTGGAGCTGGACGAAAAACTGAAAATCGTTTCTCCGGGCATGGATCCAGATATATTCAAACCAGCCATCGATTTTGATACCAACCAGCGTAGTTTTTTAGACAACGTCAAGCGCATGATTCGTGAAAACGATAATGGTCGCAAGACCGGTCGGATCTGCCCGCCAGAGGTAAGTTCGCAGAGAACCTATCATGATGCGCTTGTCCAGGTGGCTGAAAGCTACGATCAACGGGCTGTGGATGCAGATTTACCCGAAAAATGGCCGCTAGTTGAGCCACGAGAACCGATCATCCTATATTTTGGCAAATTTATTGCGGCCAAGGGCGTTGGTGAAGTTCTGCTCACGATACCCAAGGTTTTATCCAGAATTCCGCAGGCGCGTTTTGTATTTGTGGGCTTTGGTACCTACCGAGAGCATTTGGAAGGTATGATTCAGGCCTTGGTCGATGGGGATGAAGAACTGTTTTCAAGATGTGCCCGGGCCGGTGATTTGGTCGAAACGAAAAATCCGAATGATTGGTTCCGAGCGCTTGCATCACATGAAGCAGATCGCATAACGGTAACCGGGATTTTGGATCATGAAGCCTTGGGGCAATTGTTACCGCTGGCAAGCCTCACCATCGTGCCCAGTAAATGGCCGGAGGCCTTTGGTATGGTGGCCGTGGAGGCTATGGCAGCCGGCGTGCTGCCGCTTTGCAATGATCACGCCGGGCTGCGCGATGTAATCGAAGCGGTCGCAAACCAGAACGCAGAAATTGCCGCATTGATGCGACTAGAACGGGCAACCTTTGTTGAACAACTACCCACCAAGATTGAATCTGCACTCAATTTTTTATATCCAATCGGATTTTCAGACCACCATCATCGCAAGACGGTTGCTGCGAAACTGCGTCGAATATCCATGGAACAATTTTCCTGGGATGGCATCGCCAGACAGCTGATCTGATTGCCGATTGCGGCCACCAGATAGTATTGTCAAAGTAGCCGCCATCGGCATATTACTTCCAAGGCCTAACTTATAATCGTATTTAAAGTTTCGAGTATATGCCCCCATCCGCCTTCATGGTTTGAACGAGCTTCCTCGTCAATGAATTTGATGTGAGATAAGGATATATTTGTTTTAGTAATATTTATTGTTAGTTCATTCATCTTGAATCCCTCCATTTGTAAACAATTCGTCAAGTCTTTCCAAACGCAATTCCCAGATCGATTTGAGCTCACGAAGCCAGTTTTCGATTAGCTGTATGCGTTCCAAGTTGGCTTCAATCCAGTGGTTTCTGCCAATGGCTTTGCGCGTCACCAGCCCAGTTTTTTCCAGCACTTTAATATGTTTGGATATAGCGTTTAGAGAAAGATCATAAAATTCTGCCAGCTCTGTTACCCGGGTCGGTCCATGTTGACACAATTGTGTTAACAGCGATCGACGGGTTGTGTCGCTAACAGATTTGAGCAATTGACTAAGAATTTCATTATTTGTATATTCAACCATATGGTTTAATATAATCAGGTGGTGATATTTGTCAACCAAATGGTTGAATAAAAATGGGTTGGAGCCCAAAATGCGAGGTATTGATACACGATGAATAAAAGTAACTGCTCATTTTTTACGATACTCCTGCAATGTGATCTGCGATTTGAGTCGGTTGGTTTCACTTGACTTAGGCCAGCATGTATCCTTTCTTAGCCATGTGGTAGGTTAACAATCCGTCTAATCCGTTGTATAGTACCAGTAGCGTAATAGCTAGTGCGACGCCACCTTCTTCACCGGCCAGAAAGGTCGTGACAATAATCAGCCAGATGATAGCCGATCCGATCAATTCAAGCGCTCCCAGAACCCGGTGCCCCAGGTAAAAATCGCCTAGCCCCGGTAGAATCAGGGACCGGACCAACGCTTTTTGGGATTCCTTAAAAGCCATATCGCAGGTAGTACATGCACTCAGCCCTTTTGCAAGCCCTTTGTAACAAGCAGGGCATAGATCCGCAAGTACATGCTCAGGTCGCGCCGTGATCGGTGCAGCTATTTTTTCAGAAACGTATGCTTTAATTTCTTTGCTAAGCGCCCGTTTCATGCCGGTGAAAGTACGTTTTTTACCTTGTTTGGGCACAAACATCAGGCTCCCAAAAATAGCACCCCGACGGAACTTTTTAATCTCGTTGTATGCCATTTGAAATACGTAATGAGTGGGTTTTTTTATGCGGCGATCAATATTGATAAAGAGTATCCGCATGGTAGTGCACACAATGGCGTAATGGTTGTAAATCATGGTCAACAGACCGTTGCCTAAAAGGATTTCCAGGGGGTAATGGGCTGTCCCTTTGGCTACACGGACCACCAGCTCGTCTTCAATCAAAATGTTTGGAAGAATTTCGCTTACAGAACTGAGAATCCTAACCTTAAAGCGGTTTTTTCTGGATTGATAACTTCCATCCTTATTCTGCGTTAATATTTGGTCGAAATCAAAATGGCTTGCTGGGAGTGTTTGCAGATCTGGATACTGGGCAAAAATTGCTGTGTTCTCACCAGCATGTCTTGTGCGAGTGTCTCCGGATTTTTGTACGTGGGCTTTTGCCTTAACGGGAGGCGTTGGCTGTGAGGCCTGCTTATTCCCTCGTGATTTTACCGCGAATTTTTTGCCACAGCGTTTGCACCTGGCATTGACAGTTCTGCCTTCGGGGATCTTGTTATCTGGAATCATATAGCTGGCGTTACACTGTGGGCAGACGATTTTCATGGGGGCACCTCCTTTTATAGGCGGATTAAAATCGTTGCAAAACTGCGGCGAACCGCAGTGAGAAATTAAACTTTAAGGAAGTGGATCGAATTTCATTCTTCACACTAATCCGTGTCCTGTCAAGACGCATATGGAAACAGCTATAACTCATCATAGAGTTGTAACCACGGGTGATTTTGTTTGTAAAAAACCTCATAAAGAATGCTGTTTTCCGACATTGAAAACACACGAACATCCTTGGGGTCTAAATTTGGTTGGGTTGGCAGATTAAATCGAAAACCGGATTTGGTTTTTGATAAGACTGGGTAGGCCTTACTAACATCGTCACGAAAATTGTGGGGTGGAGCCGTATATACGAGTTCGCCATTTATGAAAATGTGCAATTCTCTGGCTCCAGTGCCTGTTTTAACGTTTCCGGTCCATCCGGATAGCAAGAGTTTATTTGCACGAATTTCGCAAACACTTAAATACCCAATAAAATTTTCATATTTTAGCTTAATTTTTACTCTGCCTCGGATAGGCCAAGACACGAGATTGGGCCATTCTCGTCGTACTTCGGCACCCCGTAAAAATGATTTGACCATTACTTCCGAGCCCCATTGCTGCTCGATATTGAGCCAAGTGGAACGGCTGAATTTGGAAAGCTTGGGGCAGTTCAATGCTTGTGACAAGAGCTCCAAAGATGGCGAGTTCTCGTTAGCAATTTTCAGGTCCCTAAAAAGTTGAATGCGTTCCTGAAAAACATCCTCAAGCGGGAGTTTCATTAGGCGATTAAAAGCATAATCCGGGCCGACGCCAACATTGTGATGAATTGCATAGGGTAGCGCCTGTCCGAATACCGCCGCTGATATGCCCACTGAGAGGGCCACTGCAAATAGGTTGGGTTTGTGAAAATAAACCCAAGCCCAGATAGCCATAGAGAAAAAACAAATCAACATCACCAGCGTGTTGGGCCAATGGATTAACGCAAAAAGTCCGGCAACGGCCAGAACAATTTGATGTCGTGAATAATATGTTTTTCTAAAACAGGACATGGGAAAGGATAAGAAAAAGAATAGCTGTGCCAAGGCATAAAAGGGGTAAATGGCCATATCTTTAAGGAGTTCGAACGGCGCGATGGGGCTTTTAATAAGATGGCCCCAGATGAGTGGTATGGCGGTAAAAATAACCGTTGGGATCCATAGCGATTTCAAGGCTGGTAGAAATTGGATTTTATTGATACCCCAAGCGGATAGATTGTGCCGGTCTTTGTAAAGATAAGCGCCAAAGACAAGCAGCAGATAAACGCAGATTGCATAATCACTAAAACGAAGTGGGCTTCCGCTTAGCGGCATTTTTGCCCAAATAAATAGGAAAAGGGGTAAAAATAATAGTATCAGAATGAAGTGCGAAAAAAAATCTGTCTGCGACGGACGATATCGCGCTTGAAAAAAAATAAAAGCGAGGCTTCCCACCAGAATGGCCAGCCAAAATAGCGGAATATTTATAATCACAAGCGGAAATATTAGCGGTAAGGCTTCTCGGGGATACAGATAGGTCGTTAAAAACATAACCAGACTGATGTTTGAGAATAGAAAAGCCAATGGCATTGGATACTTTTTCCTTAAATAAGATTTTCGACAATGAAAATGCGAAAGGATCTTTCCGGTTTAGTGAGCGATGTACTATTTATGGCCAATAAACTGATTTTCCCAACCTTCGTCACAATCAATGCCGCTACAGAGATACCACCTGACCAGGCCTGATTTTTCTCCATCGCCATTATCTTCCCGCGTATCGAATTGTCATGGCTATGGGATATTTGAGTTCGAAACTGTTGATGTCTCCAATTATGTTGTGAGTAGTCCTATCCCGCTAAAAATATTAAGCT
>CAZWEO010000116.1:0-15313 GCA_964633115.1 uncultured Desulfobacterales bacterium | reverse complement strand
CAATTATATTAATAGGTTAAACTACTTTTGATGCTCTTAAGTTAATGACATTGGCTTAAACCTGATAGCTTAAAGCTGAAGTGAGGAATCATGTCGGGTGAGATTACAATATCCCTATGGGTCTTTCTTTTACTGGTTCTGATCGCGGCCATCGCCATTCTCGATCGAATCCTGATCCCCAGCACTCGCTGGTTCCTGCGGCGTCGAATCAATCGGGTACTGGATGAGATCGGCACCCGTCTCGACATTGAAATCCGCCCCTTTCAACTCACCAAAAGACAGGTTCTAATCGATCGTCTGGCCTATGACCCCAGCGTACTGGAAGCCATTAAAACCTATGCCAAGGCCCACGATATGCCCATGGAGGTGGTTCAGAATAAAGCCCTAACCTATGCCCGCGAAATCGTACCGTCATTTAATGCCTATCTGTATTTTCGGATCGGATATTGGCTTGCCAAAAAAATTGCCAGAGTACTCTACCGCGTGCGGGTTGGTTTGGTCAAAGAGCGGCAGTATGCCAATATCGATCCGGAATCCACGGTTGTATTCGTGATGAATCACCGTTCCAACATGGATTACGTACTGGTTGCCTTTCTGGCTGCCGAACGGACTACCTTGTCTTACGCCGTTGGTGAGTGGGCCAAAATTTGGCCTCTGCAGATGTTGATTAGAGCCATGGGGGCCTTTTTTGTTCGCAGAAAATCAGGTAACCCCCTCTACCGCCGGGTGCTGGAGCGATATATTCATATGGCAACCCGGGAAGGGGTGTGCCAAGCGGTCTTTTTGGAAGGTGGTCTGAGCCGGGATGGATGTCTGCGGACACCGAAGCTTGGTTTGGTGGATTACATGGTGCGCCAGTTTGATCCTGATACGGACAGAGATATTATTTTTATTCCGGTGGGCATAAACTATGATCGGACCATCGAAGATCGCAGCCTGCTGCGGGAGCTGGAACCGGATGCTGAAAAAAGAAGTTGGTGGTTCGTTTGTGGTACCACCACCAAATTTGTATTGCGCAGCCTGTTTTTGATGATACTCAGCCAAGGGCGACGGTATGGATTTGCCTGTGTCAATTTTGGAACGCCCCTATCGGTTAAGGACTTCTGCAAAAAACATGATGTAAGTTTTGGTCGCCTGGATCGATCGGAACGCTTCCCGCAGGTTGAAAAAATGTGTCGGGCGCTGATGGATACGGTGGCAGAGGTAATCCCAATATTGCCAGTCTCTTTGGTATCGACGGTTTTTCTAGAATATCCGGATGTAAAAATGGATGTACTCGAAGTTGAGCAGCGCAGTAAACAGGTATTGGATCGACTGAAAGCCAAAGGCGCTCCCGTCTTGGAGTCTTCACGCAGTGCCCGGGGTAAAGCCATTGCCGATGCAGTCGACCTGATGCTCTTGAGAGGTATGCTAGTACCCAGTGGCGATGGCTTCAAAGCCGCATCCACAGAGAAAAGTCTGTTGCAGTATTATGCCAATGCCATTGCACACTGGCAATAACAAATGCAGTCTATTTCAATGCAATTGAAATAGACTGCATTTGTTATATATGAAGTATTTCTTCGAGTTCCTTGAGTGAAGTGATGTGGTATTTAGCTGTTAACGATGGGTTGTCATAAGCCGCAAAGGCTACATCCGCGGCGTTGGCTGCCTGTTGATCCACAATAGAATCACCCACATATAACATCTGATCGGGGTTGATTCCAAAAAAATCGAGCAATTTTAAAAGCTGATCCGGATAGGGTTTGGGGTGGGCCACATCATTGGCTGACACAATGCAGTCAAAATATGGCCCGATATTATGCTCCTTGAGGAGGGTTGGCATGGAATCGGAACGGTTGGTGGCAATAGCGGTTTTATACGCCGGGCGTAGCTTTTTTAGTAAAGGCATCAGTCCGGGTTCCATTTTCATGGCCTTTACAAATGGGTTATAGCTTGTTTTCTGTTTAAGTGCTTTGGCTTTAGCCAATAATTCCTGGCCTGGGAACAAAAAAGTCAATGTATCCGCAACCGTATTCATATGCGCATAGGCAAACTGCTCATCGGTCATAACGGGCATATTCAATTGCAGGCGTAGGGCGTTATAGTAGGCCCGGTTTGAATCGGCGGTATCAAAAAGGACCCCATCGCAGTCAAAAGCGATTACTTTCATTGGGTGGATTTTTTCTTTTTGGGCTGGGTTGTCGCGGGTGCGATGATGTTGCCATAGACCCGTAGCGTTAACTGGGGTTGAATATCGCTATCAGTGGACAGGGTTAAAACATCCACATAGCGCCCCTTTTCATTGCGTGTATTCGCCACCAGCAAGCTATATCCGCCACCTTCCGCTTGGGTTCGCTCGGAAAGTGAATATTTGATAGCTGTACCAGTTCTAGCCTTTATATCTTTGATTTTAAAAGGATATTTAGAAGTGGGCACAATGGTCACCGGCACGGCAATTTTGTCACCAATACGGCCGGTCAGCCGAATATACCTTGGGCTGAGGTCTACAAATTTTTCCACTTTACCAAAGATCGTCAAAGTTACCTTGGGGTTATTCGGATCATTGGAATGAATGACGGCATTCTTTTTTACATCTGAATTACCATAGCTACTGGTTTTGAGCTTCAGGCTGACTTTTCCCTCACCACCGGGAGGGATTTCCCTCGTGTACGAGGTCGCTGCGCAACCTCAGGCGGTTTTGATGCGTGAAATCTTAAGTGGCGCTGTGCCTCGATTCTGGAGAAGGTATTCGTGGTTGACATCCTGACCGCTCACAACAGTATCAAATTGGAAAGATGGCGCCGGCACATGAATCGCCGGTGCACCTGGATTGTTGGCATCTTGAGCAAGTAGCGTGAATGGAATCAAAACAAGCAATATCGTCAAACCATAAATATATCTCATAAGTATTACTCCTGCATACAATTTGGCATCTAAAACAGAAGGCATAATCTAAACGGCATCGGCCATATTGTCAAGCCAATCAGAAATCACCGCAAGATCCAATGATATTTAATTAATCCCAATGTTGCAAAAACCGGAGGGCTTCAGAGTCAAGGCGTCTGACGGTGAAGTCGTAGTTTTTTACTTCGAACCCTCAGCAACGCAGGATCTGAAGTCCTCAGGTTTTTCCGAAGGGTAAAAAGCATGGCAAGATAAACGCCATCTGTAGGTTTAACTTGTTAATTTGTTTAATATATTATGCATTTCCTATTATATTGAAAATAACGACAAACCAAATCTATAATATTTGCCATGATTTTTATGCAACCTTGGGATTTACATCATGAAGACAGGATCAACATCAATAACCACTTTCACACCGCGGAAAGCGACCAAGCGTGGGTTTTCACTGATGAGCTGGTGCAAAAAGTGATGCAACAGCTGACTCTGGTGACCTTTGAATAGGATTTGCCAACGATAATTGGCTGCAATTCTGGCAAAAGGCGCTTCAATCGGCCCCATAATTTCGATGCGATGACGATACGATTTATTGGACTGCAGCAGTGTATGGCAGGCGTCTCCGAGTGTGCGCGCATGTCGATTGGCAAGGTCTTTATTGCGTCCAGATATGATGATCTGAATCATTCGTGAAAAAGGTGGATAGCTTAAGTCTTTGCGAAAAATAATTTCTTGTTTATAAAAATCTTCCACGTTTTGCCGCTGGGCCGACAGGATACTGAAGTGATTGGGATTATACGTCTGGAGGATAACTTGACCGGGACGATCTCCCCGGCCGGCCCGTCCGCTTACTTGAGCCAGAAGTTGAAAAGTCTGTTCTCCGGCCCTAAAATCCGGAAAGCTGAGAGATAGATCGGCACAGATGATACCAACCAAGGTGATATTGGGAAAATCATGCCCTTTGGCTATCATTTGGGTACCGATGAGAATGTCGGTGTGGCCGTCTTTTAATCCGGTGAGTATCTTCAGAAGGGCCCCTTTATGGGAAATTGTGTCGCGGTCCATTCTGACCACATGTTTGTGGGGGTATAATTTTTGGATCAGTTGTTCAATTTTTTCGGTGCCAAAACCCAGGTGGCGGATCTTGGCTTGGTTACATGACGGGCAAACGCCGGCGGCGGCCCGGCTGAACCCGCAATAGTGGCAGCGATAGGCGTTTGTTTTTTGGTGATAAGTCATGGCGATATCACAATTTTTGCATTGGAGCGTCTGGCCACAGGCACCACAAATAGGCAAATTTGCAAATCCGCGTCGGTTTAAAAACAAAATGGCCTGCTCGTTGCGTTGCATGGTATTCTCGAGCGCCTGTAAAAGCTCATTGGAAAAGTAGCGTCGCAAACCGCGCTGATCGCGCATACCGTTTAAGTCGATAACGGCAATCTGCGGAAGTGGCCTAAGCTTAATCCGCCTGCGCAGGGAAACCAACTTATATTTGCCGCCGACAGCGTTGTGATAGGATTGGATCGATGGCGTGGCCGACCCAAGCACAACCGTGGCACCGCACTGTTTGGCGCGCAGTGTTGCCAGGTCTCGGGCATTGTAGCGCAAGGTACTTTCCTGTTTGTAGGAAGTGTCATGTTCCTCATCAACAACGATAAGACCCAAATTTTTAAAGGGTGCGAAAATAGCTGATCGGGCGCCGATGGCAATCTGAATGTCTGCGCGTGCAATTCTAAGCCATTGATCGTAGCGTTCGCCACGCGAAAGTCCGCTGTGCAGAATGGCGATCTGGTTTCCAAATCGTGCTCGCAAGCGATGTTCCATCTGAGAGATTAATGCGATCTCTGGAACCAGAATAATGACCGATTGCCCCCTATCCAGCACTTTCTGGGAGAGGCGCAAGTAGACCTCAGTTTTACCACTACCGGTAACGCCGGCTAGTAAAAAGGCTTTATAGGTCTGATCTAATGATGTGCCAATCCGATCAACAATCACTTGCTGTTCGGTTGTCAGGATCGGGGGGCTATCTGGCAAGACCGATTGACCAAATGGATCGCGAAATACCTGTCGCCTAAATATTTGAACTTGGCCGTCAGCGGCCATGGACCTAAGCAAACGCGGGGCGGTGGGTAAAATTTTTTTCAGTTTGTTGAATGAAGCCTTCCCAGCCGATTCGAGGTAGTCGATAATTTTTTGCCTGGACTTAGATAACTTTGGTAAGGCGTGACAGTTTTTTGAAAGTGTCGCAAAACGCTCTGTTTTTCGGCGCGTGTGGTCGCCTTTAAGGGTTTTTTGGGTCGCAATCAATTTGCGATCCAAAAGCGCTAAGATGCTGGCAGCCGGTATGGGCTGATCTATTTTTTTTTGGAGGCCTTTCAGATCGAAGTCCTTGGATTTCAATAGGCTGAGAACTTGTTTTTCGGTGGGCGTCAAAATGCCGTGTTTCAGCAACCGCGTCCCTTGCGGTGTTATGGTCAGTATATTTTTTTCGACCGCTGTCAAACCGCCGGGCAAAGCATTTTGAATAACCTGGCCAATTGGATAAATGTAATAATCTGAGATCCACTTGAAAAAAGGTACCATGTTTGCCGCAAACAGAGGCTCATCGTCCAAGATGTCCAAGATTTTTTTAAGGGGTTTGTCGATATTTTGGGTCGATGTTCCTAATACATAACCGGTTACCCGTCGCCGGCCAAAAGGAACCAGGATTCTTTTCCCGGGTTCGATCAGGAACGAAATGTTGTTGGGCACAGCATAGGAAAAGGTGCCATGGACCGGTAAGGCCACGGCAACTTCAATATGTGTTTCTGGTTTAGTCATGTGTAGGTTCTAGCCTGAATTGTGCCTGAAATTTGATGAGAACTTTATAATCGTCCATCAAATAGGTCTTTGGTTGAAAATTCAGGCAAAATCTGATAAGGTATTTCTTACCGATTTCAGACGATTAAGGCAAAAACTTTTTTTGAACACGTATTCACATTTATTTTTGTGGATATCAACAGGCTCGAAAAATCACTTTCGTAGTCGACTGTTGGCATATCAGGCAACGCTTACAAGGAGGCATTCATGCAAACATTTGCAAAAAAAACCTTGGTCATCTTAATGGTGGTCGTGTTTGTGATAACGGTGTTCGGTTCGAGCTCATTTGCCCAGGCAACCATCAAAGATGAAGAGATTAGCACCGAAAATATGGTGGCAGACGCGTTAATAGTACGTCCGCTTGGAATAATTGCAACCATATTGGGAGCGGGTTTGTTTGTGATTTCATTGCCATTTTCTGCCCTGGGTAAAAATGTAAAAGAGGCTGGGCAGAAGCTGGTGGTTGAACCCGCTAAATTCACCTTTACGAGGCCACTGGGTGAATTTTAAGCGCCTAGCTCATTCAAATGATTTTGGGTATGAGGGCAGATAAATAGAGCGGGGGCACATGCTGCAATCCCGCAATCTGAATTGACTTTTATTTCTAAAAAGGAGCGATCGTGGCGATACATATAGTTGATCATCCCCTGATTAAGCACAAACTTGGCTTTATGCGCAGACATGATGTGACCGTAAAAGATTTTCGAGACCTGGCATCCGAATTGGCTTGCCTCCTAACCTATGAAGCCACCAAGGATCTGGAAACCGAGAAAAGAACCATTAAAGGTTGGGCCGGGCCTGTTGATGTTGAACGCATCAAAGGCAAAAAAATCACAGTCGTTCCGATTTTAAGAGCTGGGCTGGGGATGATGGACGGGGTATTAGATTTGATTCCATCGGCCAAAGTGAGTGTTGTGGGATTATATCGCAATGAGGAAACACTTGAACCGGTGAAATACTACATTAAAACCACAAGTCACATGGATGAACGCATTGCCCTAATTCTTGATCCCATGCTGGCTACGGGTGGAACCCTGTGCGCTACAATCGACTTTTTAAAGGAAAGTGGGTGCGAGAAAATTCGGGGTATTTTTATTGTGGCGGCACCCGAAGGGATCGCACGTGTTGAAAAGGAACATCCAGATGCGGATGTATACGTAGCCGCAATTGACGAAAAGTTGAATGAGATCGGCTATATCCTACCAGGGCTGGGGGATGCCGGCGATAAAATATTCGGCACCAAATAAAACAAAACAAATCGCCCCATATCGGTTAACGATATGGGGCGATTTGTTTTTAGCGGTCGTCGAAGGGTATATAGTCCGTCTGCATTGGCCCCGTATAAATTTGTCGCGGACGGCATAGCTTCCAATTAGGATCATTCATACTTTCCAGCCACTGAGCAATCCAGCCAGGCAGTCTGCCAATTGCAAACATCACCGTAAACATAGTAGTCGGAATACCAATGGCCCGTAAAACGATCCCGCTGTAAAAATCAACATTGGGGTAAAGATTGTGCTCTCTAAAGTAATTGTCCTCTAATGCAGCTGCTTCCAGCTCCTTGGCGATATCAAGTAGGGGATCCTGGGTCGTCCTTTTCTGAAGCAAGGTGTCACACATCTTTTTCATTATTTTTGCCCGGGGGTCATAGGTTTTATATACCCGGTGACCAAATCCCATCAAGCGATAAGGATCGTTTTTATCTTTGGCGCGTTGGATAATTTGGGGGATACTGTGACCGTTGGTGTGGATATCCGTCAGCATTTCAACGACAGCCTGATTGGCGCCTCCATGCAGCGGTCCCCAAAGCGCAGCTATGCCGGCAGATATGGCAGCGAATAGATTGACGCGTCCGCTACCGACTATTCTGACGGCCGAGGTGGAACAATTCTGTTCATGATCGGCGTGCAAAATCCAGAATACCCGCAAGGCCTGAACCACGTCCGGGTCAATCTGATAAGGCCGAACCGGGCTGTCAAACATCATGTTCAGAAAATTCTCGCAATAGGTAAGATCCGGGCGCGGATAGACTACGCGGTGCCCGCGCGATATTTTATAGGACATGGCCGCCATGGTCCGAATCTTGGCCAGTAGTCGGGTTAAAGTGATATTGATCTCTTCTTCTATATTTTCCAATTCCGGATAAAAACTTTTGAGGGCATTGACCATTGCAGACAGAATACCCATGGGGTGCGACCCTTTGGGGTAGTGCTGATAGAAAGATCGCATATCTTCGTGCACCAGAGAATGATCGTTTAGTAGGACTGAGAATTGACGGTACTCTTCCCAGGTTGGCAAACGGCCATGAATCAATAAGAAGGCTGTTTCCTTAAAGGTTCCATATTCAGCCAGTTGATCAACGGGAATACCGCGATAGCGTAAAATGCCTTTTTCGCCATTCATAAACGTAATATCGCTGCAGCAGGAACCGGTATTACCATATCCGACATCAAGGGTGATGAGTCCGGACTCTTGACGCAAGCGGCTGATATCGATGGCTTTTTCTCCTTCAGTTCCTTCGATCACCGGTAATTTGTATAGTTCACCTTTGTAGTTTAACTCGGCGTATTCGGACATGGCTGGTTTTCCTTTAAGCATGATTTGATAAATGACTTCACAATATTTAAGTTGCTTGAGTTGCTACCAATCAGGCTGTAGACTGTAGGTGCCTACAGCCTCATAGCCTGTTATCGTAGATAAATCAACTCTTTGAATCGGTCAAAACGGCGATTGAAAAATATTTGCCTAATTGCTATGCTACCGTATGTCTTTCCGTGAAAACCTACTCAAAAAAATAAAGATTAAACAACTCACCAAGCAGGTGCTGGCGTCCATGGGATCAGTGGATAGCGGTAAAAGAACCGATATCGATGCGGTACGGGAGCTGCTTGAGTTGAGTCCTTACAAGCCACATACGGTTAGAGATCTGGAACTGTATATTCCGGCAGTGGATGGCGACATCTATCCAATTATCGTTTTGGGCAATGATCTACCCATGTACAAGGCCAGCACAGACGATATTGCCATGCGTCGCAGCCCCACACTTAAAGAAATGATCAGTATCCGCAATGCCATCAAAATACTCAATGATAGCGATGTGCTGGTCAGCAAGGGACCCGATACGGTGGCAACCATTCAGGATGCCTGCCTCGGGTCGTTGGATCTGCAATTCGATCAATCCGATCTGGCTGCGATTGCTGATGATGGTAAGGCATCGCTTGAAAACGCCTATCAAGAAGGTGTTATCGAATGTCTTTCCCTATTTGCAGAATTACTGGGATTCGAACCAGCACCAAAGAAACTATCCCAGGCTCATTATTATATCATCGGCAAACCGCAACGCATATCCGGTCGTATGGTTCGCTTTGGGCCGGTGGTTCTCTACGCAAAGATCCGTAACCAGCTAAAATTGGTAGATGATGCCATTGCCTTAAAGGATCCGGATAAAGTCGAGCACCTGCAAAAAGTCGCCGAGGGGCATGCGCCGGCATCCGTTGAGGGGGGGCAGGTATTCAAGCAACTTAGCCAGTCTGTTTTAGACCTGCCCGAAGCCGTTGATCGGTGAGCTTCATCTTTTTTCTGACGTGCCGATACACTAACGGATGGGTGCAAACTTCGTAGTATTTCCGATTGGTGGTTTTAACCGTTTGGAATGTTTCTGCGCGCAACTGGCGAATACGAGATTCTCTGATAATAAGTCGTTGAAATCTTCCCGTAGTCAGCGGGAATTTCCCGGTGTGCAGCTTGATTTTTTTGCGTTTTAGTTCCGGAACCGCTATATTCAAGGTCGTCAGATTAATCTCCTGGTTCAATTTTTCAAACCCACCTGGATTCAATTCAACCCCGTTGACATTGTAGCGCATGGAGATATCGTCTGATGTTTGGCGCCTGGCCTCATCCGACGCGGTTTGATAAACATAGAGATTGAACGTAGGATTTTTCGGTGTAAGTGCCTTGCGTAGTGGTTTGGAACAGCTGGACTGGCGATCAGCAATATTGATGGCGGAGGAGATCATAATGCGCTGATCGCCATCAAACAAAAATGTTGGTGATGAGTCCATATAGTTAATACCAACCCCGAGCTCCAGGATCGGCAGTTTATTCTTTTTGCTTTTCTCGTTGTAGCGGTTGATGATGAAGAGCATGTTCATGGCGATGCCGCACGCTCTAGCCACCGCATACCATCCTTCAGGGGTTTTTTCGCGTTCAAAAATACCCAATATAATGGCATCCCCTTCGATAAACACTTTGACGGCTCCGTAATCTTTAAGGATCTCCGAAATGGGATTGAAAAAATTTAAACTGAAATATGAAGCTGGATTCAAGCCTCTTTTTTTCATCTGGTGCGTAATATCGGTTGAACCCCTGACATCTGCTTTGATGACCACGTGATTGATGATCGGTTTTTCATCTTCCTGTTTCTCATCGGCCAGCAAAAATTCATATAGGGTGTTGTTTGCTCTGCTTAGGTTGATAATTTTTCCATCTGTTGCCAAGTTGATGCGATCCATGGATTCGCCGATGACCTTGTAGTTTTCAATATCACGATGATAATGTACAATTCCATTTAGGAATCGAATCAAATATTTTTTCTTATCCACCGGTCTAAGCAAATCTAGTTTTTTAATTTGCTTTTTCAGCGGTGACAGGGAAAATGATCGATGATAGATTTTTTTTAACTGCTTTAAGCGGGTTTTTACGGTTCTTCTTGATTTGGATTCGATCATGTAGAGTAGTATTTGTTGCGGCACGAGGGGCGGACAATAGATTTGGTATACCGGGCGCATTTCATAGGATGCCGCAATTCGATAAATCATACGGGCCTTACTAAAGGCGCGATAGAATTCTTTGAGAATTGTCTTTTGCCTGCTGGACAGGGTTTTCAAGGTGCGAACATCATTGTTGTCGGCTGCCTGTTTTTTACTTTTACGATATTCTTCGATGGTTCCGAATGTATTCACCAGCGTATCCAGGTTGCCCACATATCGCAGATACTTGCTGATATCGACTTTATCTTTTTGGATTTCTAGATGACCGGTTGCTTGATCTCTGATTTTTTTAGGGGGTGATTTGCGTTCACTGATATTTAGAAAGAGGCGTTCCAACAGACGTATCAGGTTATCGTAGTTATCGGGATCCTCCATTCTCCTGCCAAAGATGATATCATATTCATCGATGAGAAAAGCATCATGGTAGGGATTTTGGGTATGAAAAATCGGATTTTCCAGGATGTCGTCGGGCAACAGTTTGTCTACGCCGAAGTTGGCTTCACGGATGGTTTTCAGTTCACCTTGGTTGACTTCCAGCATCAGAGTAAAAAGTTGAAGTCCTACTTTTCTTAAAAAGAGATCCTTTTTCTGCAGAACGTTTGAAAGTGATTCCTTGATTTTGGCAGTGCCCTCGGTCTGATGCCGATCGCTCAGTTCATCCTTACGAATAATATTTTTAATTTTGGTTGTTGCTTTTTCAAACTGATTCCGTATTTCCGAAATCAGCATTTTCATGATAGCCGTCTGGGCCAAGTAATCGATTTGAGGGTTATTTTCCAATTTGGACCGATAGACGGCTTCTTTAATGACCTGTCGATAATGTTCCTTGAAGTTGGCCACTTTTTTAGACCAAAGGGCCGGTTTATCGATGGGAAAAAACTCGTGTAATTCAATGTTTCGCGCAATGGCCTGGGGGACAATCGTATTGGCAACTTCATAAAAGGTAGGACTCAGGTAGACATCATGGCGCACATTGTCTACACCAGGTACGATCTGATCCAGGTTGAAATTCAAATTGTACTTCGAAAGTGGGAATTGATCGAAACCAGGTGGTCCAGATCGTTTGTTAAGAAAGGAAAACATAACAACTGCTTATAGCATTAACCCAATAATAAGTCCATTAAATTTGAATTCGCGGATGTAGATCGATTTGAAACCTAGTATTGTGGGGCGGCCGACCTCCCTGCCGAAATGTCTTGCCGGGTGGGATGAATTCAAATCAGGGCTAACAAATTGAGTGCAGAACGTTATTTATTTTGTTATGTTCTGCGAGTGTTTAGGTCCCTGGTCATCTTTACCTTTTTAAGACCAGAGGATATTGTTTGGATCATGGAACATTCGGCGGCTAGCATTTAGCTTCCTACAGCCTAAACGCCTAAAAAGCTTTCTAATGTTTGGCAGAGTCAAGAAGTCTGAAATTTAGGAAAGTTTGCGAGAATAAAATTAACAATTTACAAATGAATGTGTCATGATGAATATTTTATCCTGGATCGCGGATGAAGCCCACCTGGTGCATCTGCTGCAAGGACTACCCACAATAGCTCTCATCGGGATCATTGTTGCTGGCATCGTATTGCTCACAAAAGGGGCCGATTGGTTGGTCGAAGGGGTTGTTAATCTGGCCTCCCGAACTGGAATGCCAAAGATTGTCATTGGTGCTACCATCGTGTCACTGGGGACCACCATGCCCGAAGCATTTATTTCTGTGATGGCGGCCTGGATGGGTAACCCCGGTCTGGCGTTGGGCAATGGGGTCGGAAGTATCATTGCGGACACTGGATTGATTTTCGGCTTGGCCTGCGTGCTGACCCGGATTCCCATGAACCGATTTATTCTCAACCGTACCGGATGGGTACAGGTGGGGGCCGCAACGCTTCTGGTGGGGATCTCGCTGGTTTTGTTGATGGTTATGGATGGCAAGCCTATTCTGGGCCGCTGGGTGGGCGTTCTATTTCTAGCTTTGCTGGGCTTTTACTTGTACATGACCTATTCGTGGGCCAGACAAGGTTCAGCTGAATTTGCTGATGGCGAGGAAGACGTACCCGCACAACACATGGGCGTGGCCCAATGTTGGGGGTTGGTGATCGGGGGGTTGATGCTGGTGTTGATTTCAGCGCGACTGTTGATACCAGCAGCATCTGAAATCGCCTACCGGATCGGTGTGCCAGAGGATGTAATTGCAGCCACCATGGTGGCCCTGGGCACATCGCTGCCGGAACTCATGACAGCCTTTGCTGCTATTCGCCGGGGCCATCCTGAAATTATGGTGGGCAATGTGGTCGGGGCCGATGTACTCAACTGCCTCTTTGTTATTGGGGCCGCAGCCGCAGCCAAACCACTGGCTGTTCCGCCGAATTTTTTCCTTTTTCATTTCCCAGCCATGCTTCTAATACTCTATCCGTTCCGTTTTTTTATATTCATCAATAAGGACGGATTTTTTAAGCGCTGGCAAGGGGGCTGGATGTTGGCTATCTATGCACTCTACATTGTACTGCAATATGTTTTCCATGTTGGTGGGTAACTTGACTTGAAAGAAATGAACATAAATACGAAATCCTAAATTCGAAACCCGAAACAATATCAAATGATTCAAATTCTAAGGCTCTAAACAAACCCGGTCATTACATTTTTTGATCCACGTTTAAGTCATTAATGCATTTGCAATTAGGATTTGTTTCGGATTTCGATATTCGAATATTGAGTTTTCATTTTTCGACCGGTTTAATTATAGGTCCCCCGTTGAGATCATAAGTGGATCATTAGAAAAGAATGTGGGTTTTTAGTTCACTTCAAATGGAGGTTCGTTAAAAAATGAATTTTGGATATACCGGCAAGATATTACATGTGGACTTATCCAATCATGTCATCGATGTGGAAGAACCGGATAATGCTTTTTATCGGGAGTATTTAGGCGGCCGGGGAATTGGTTACTACTATCTGATGAAGCTAGTGCCTGCAGGGATTGATCCCTTAGCACCGGAGAATATACTCGTGATGGCCACCGGTGTAATGACCGGATCACCATTGCTAGCCTCGTGTCGCTTTGCTGTTGCGGGAAAATCACCTCTCACCGGAACCGCAGCCGAATCAGAGGCCGCCGGTTTTTTTGGACCGGAACTTAAAATGGCCGGTTTTGATGCTATCGTCTTCCGGGGGCGTTCTGAAAATCCGGTCTACCTCTGGGCAACCGACGGCAAAGCCGAGATTAAAGATGCGGCCCATCTGTATCGATTGGGTGCCAAAGAAGTTGAAGACGCTATTCGGGGTGAACTAGGCAGCAATAAAATCCGGGTAGCCCAGACAGGATTGGCCGGTATGAACCAAGTTCTTTTTGCCAATGTCACCAACAATCTGGGTCATTTCAATGGCCGTAATGGTTTTGGTGCTTTGATGGGAGCCAAGAATGTACGGGCAGTTGCCGCCTTTGGGAACCCAAAAACTAAACTTCAGGAATCTTGATTACCTCAAACAGACCGCCAAAAAATATGCGGCCAGTTTTCGTGACAATCCCTTGGGTGAAGCTTTATACACCTATGGCACTACCGCTTTCCCCAAAATCTTATCCGACGCCGGAGCTCTGCCCGTGGATAATTTTCGGCGTAGCGCTTTAGATGATGCCACCCCAGTCAGCGGTGATACCTATAATGAACTCTTGCTAAAAAAACGAAAGGGCTGTTACCGCCGTCCGATCCAATGCAAACGCGGTATTGCTCTGGCGCATCCCAAATATGGCGTAGACTCCCGTTATGGAGGGCCGGAGTATGAAACCATTTCGGCCCTGGGTACCAACTTGAACATTGTAGATTTGAAAGCCATTGCCAAAGCCAATGAAATTTGTAACCGTTACTGCATGGACACCATTAGTGCCGGCATGACCATTGCCTTGGCCTGCGAGTGTTTTGATGAAGGTCTCATAACTACACAAGATACCGGGGGATTAGATCTGCGTTTCGGGGATGCCGATTTGATGATTAAACTGCTGGAGTTGATAGCAAATCGGGAAGGATTCGGTGATGTTCTGGCCCATGGCGCAGCCCGTCTGGCCAAGCAATGGGGTGTCGAGGATCGATCCTGCAACTTGGCGGTCAAAGGTCAGGAACTTTCCATGCATGACCCGCGGGTGAAAGTCGGTGTCGGACTTGGTTTTGCCATCAATACCTACGGTGCCGACCACATGGTCGCCGCCCATGATTCTTTTTATGACGATGAAAACTCGGCTACGTTTAAATCGGTAAAGGCTCTCGGGATCGACAAAGCCATTCCGGCCACGGAAATTTCAGCGGAAAAGGTTGAAAATTATATCCGGCTGGAGCGTTTATGGCGCATGATGGATGCCCTGGGTTTATGTGTGTTTGGATACGCTCCCCGCGGGGTGATACCCCTAGAGGTCATGGTCGAATCTCTGAATGCCATTACCGGATGGGACACCACTATTGACGAACTGCTGTTGGCGGCGGAAAGAGGCTCTATGCTGGCGCGCGTGTTCAACAGCCGCGAAGGTTTTTCCATCAAAGACGACCGCCTGCCAAAACGACTCTTCACACCCAAACCGGATGGACCCGACGCCAGAAGGCAGATTTTTGAGGAAGATGAATTCAACAACGCTGTTGTCTGGTATTATAAACTGATCGATTGCGATCCCAAAACCGGCAGGCCAAGCCCAGAGAAAATGAAAGAGTTGGATTTGGACTGGGTTATGGCTTTGGAGTGATTACATGCTGAAATAGCAATGCTCGCAGTCTTTTGATAGCTTAAGATTATTCGTTATCCATTAAAATTATATTGACATTGATATAATCATA
>CAZWEO010000115.1:0-15465 GCA_964633115.1 uncultured Desulfobacterales bacterium | reverse complement strand
GGCGGGTTAAACTACTACGGGATTCTCGGGGTCAATTATTCTGGGAGTTAGCAACTAAAGGCTGAAGTGAAACTACAGGTCTTAAAAATATACCCCACTCCTCCTCGTCATATGACTCTCCATATTGATTGTCATCGGACAATGCCTCATAGCTACCATCAGTGTAGAAGTAAGCTGCATGGAGACTCAAGGCGTAATTCCAGTCGATTCGATTCTGACGGAAAAATGTCTTGCTCTTCACATATCTAAAACCGATGTCATAGCCGTCACCTGACGCCTCTACATCCATATCTTGACCACCTCCGGGAAGTGACTCGTAAAAAAAACTTGTTGTATCCTCTTCGAACTCCACTTTTCCTATTATAAAGTCGAGTTCCATCGTTGTTTCAGAACCCTTGCTTTTCACAATACCGACAACCAGGTTTTTGACAGTAT
The DNA here is from genome assembly GCA_964633115.1 of uncultured Desulfobacterales bacterium. Lineage (GTDB taxonomy): Bacteria > Desulfobacterota > Desulfobacteria > Desulfobacterales > B30-G6 > B30-G6. The sequence continues at coordinate 15,030 of CAZWEO010000115.1, read as the reverse complement.
ATTTGAGAGCACCCACTTCTTCTTCGTCACCTGTAAGCCAACTGTCATTCCATTCTGAGATCGCTGTAATCTGGTTATAACCCACACCCATATAATTCTCATCGTAAGAGGGCGGTTTCAAATTCACAGGCACTGGCTTTGGCAAAAACTTATTTCCCGGGTCATCTGCTGTTGCCATACTAACTTTAAGAATAATGTAAAAAAGTATTATTGCTCTACAAGTAAATCGTGACATGTTCACCTCCTATACATTATTTGATAATAAAAGCGAGGGTGAAAATGAAATTCCCGCCTGATAGCCAAAACCATAACCTGACCATTTTTTTCAGGTTCATGTACATAGCAGGTACATCGAAATTAATCACTGTATATAGATTTATGTACTGAAAGGCGTATGCCGGAAGCCTTCAATCTAAGTCAGAATTGATAATATACCATATGTTGTATTGTGGTCGATTTGGCCCATTGGATCATCATGGGATCTGGTCCAAATCAGATATAGAACTAAAACACAAATCATGGGGTAAGTTCAGAGCTGGGATAAGGTGGAGGCATCAATGATTCTATTATATCAATACCACTACGGTACGTCTAAAAATAACCACTAATATCTAAGAGTGTCAATAAGGCAACCGCCACCGCCGCCACCGTCCCCACTGCTATCATCATCGTCATCACCGCCGCCCCCTCCCGAGCCCCCACCCCCACAGCTACTTCCAACTATGTAGACCAATCCCACAGTATTAACAAAAATAATTGCAGCTAATTTTATAAGTTTATTTAAACTTTTCTGATTTTTCCCATTGTCAGTTCCTCCTTTCAGGAGTCTGACATATAGCTTAGCATCTTGTCCAGTTTTTGGGGTCCACCGCCATCAACTCAAAAATTTGTCAAAGCTATATCAACAAGTTGATTAAAAGAATCTAGTACATTTGAGTGGTATTGAATATCTGTTGGAGATCCGCCCCAAAGACCTCCAACATCATTCGCAGTACTTGAGACAAAGTAAATCTGATTTCCTTCATTATCAAAACAAGCCAATTTCATCGCTAAATAATTTTTAATTCTAACGGCAAAAGCACCAGGAGATCCATGTGTAGCCTCTGTTACCAAAACAACTAGAACAACATCAACACCCAGAGCCCTAGCAAGATTTCCCATATTCTCATTCTTCTTATTGTTTTCTAAAGATTCATCAAATAATGAGGAGCTCTCGGAAAAGTCTAAAAAATTCAATGAATTTTCTTGAATTACAATACTGTTAAATCCGGCCACCTCATTGATATCTTTAGGATAAATATTGACATTGTGATTTTTAAAAATTTCTAACTTATCTTTAAGGTTATTTAATTTTATAATATTTATTCCCTGTTCATTTGATTTATCAACAAATACATCAACAAAATTGTCGATCCTGCTATTATATAATTCAAATAATGCTGGAGAAATTTTTCTTGCTTTGCTGTTTTCTAGTCCAGCGTCGAAAATAGTAGCTTTAAAAGACCATTTGCCGGACAACTGAGGTGGCGTAATCAAGAATTCCACAAGTGCAATCTTACGATTTGTGAGATGGTTCTTGTTTCCATCAACCTGATTATACTTTGACAAACCACATCCGAACAAAAACGGCATGACAATTATAGATAACACAAAGCAATTATAGCGAAATGATTGCTTCAGCTTGTTTTTCATGTTCAAATCCTCCTTTCTTCTTTTTGAAAAAAATAAAATTCCTTTTTGTCTGTTGGGCGACGGACCCCAAAGGCTGGACCACCTGAGGGGAGAGTTAAGCTATAGCCAGAAGTTAAAATCAAATCAGACATCAGGCTGCCTGTGCGAACGGATGGGGTAACCCGTAATAAACCTCATCCGAGGTTTTGTCGTCAAGGGAAGAATGACCCCGGATGTGATTATAGCCATTGATCCAATCAGCGAGACCTTGTCGCAGGTCGTCATCAGCCATAAGGACACTATCGCCTTTGACATCAGCAGAGAGAATCGCACTCAGTTTGCGAGTTGCTTTTGTTTCATCGGACATTGGATCACCTTCAATCGGTTGGGAGTTAATAGAAGATGATACATCTTGGAAATGTGCTGACTATTCCAGAAAGTGAGTAAATCAGATTTTCGCGATACGCCCAAGCCAATAAAAAGCTCTGCGCTTACGTTGGCGTAACTTTTTGTATTTCCGCATGGCCCATCGTTGCAATGAACCGTTAACATCGAAACGACAGGTTCCCACGTTCCGCACAAAAACCTAACTCAGATTCACGCCACCTTTACGCCGGAGACCGCTTGGGCAATAAACAGGTTCCCCCCAAACTTATCCCGGGCCCAATATAGTAACCCGGTTTTGACCTCGTCCATAATCTTTCGACGCCTCATCGAATGGTTCGCTTGCGCTCGCCTCTCTGAGTCACACCTGCCACGATCCTATACCGTGACTTTTCCTAAACGCTCACAACCCTACCTTAATGACCACCAGGGTTACGTCATCCTCGGGTGGAATGCCTTGGCGGAAGTGTTCTACAGCTTGTAGAATGGCCTGACGCAATTCTTGGGCACTGGCAGATGCGTTTTGGCGGATGATATTACGCAAGGCGGCTTTGCCAAAGGTTTGGCCTTGCGGATTGTGGGCTTCCCAAATACCGTCTGTTCCCATGAGAATGATGTGGCCTGGTTTTAGATCTGACCGCCGGTTTTCAAGGTATTGCCATTCACTGTCAACGCCCAAGGCCAGGCCCGGACCCTTCAGCTCCTCAAACAGATCGGATTCCGGATCATAAAAAATGGCCGGGTCATGCCCGGCGCGAACCCAGCGGATGGTTCGGTTTTGGGTGTCGATCTCACTGTAGAATAGGGTCATAAAACGTCCTGATTCCTCGACGTCCTGGGCTAGGTGGCGGTTCACATCTGAAATAATGTCCGCCAGGCTGCCGGGTAGAAGGGCGCGTTGACGCAGTGAAGCCCGAACTGATGCCATTAAGAGCGCCGAAGGAATACCATGGCCAGAGACATCGCCCACAGCAATCCCGACCTTGCCCGCAGTTAGATCCCCAAAATCCAGATAATCATAGTAGTCACCGCCGGTGCGTTCGCAATAGATACTCTGGCCAGCTATGTCCAGACCATGAACAAACGGGTCGGAATCCGGAAGAAAATGCTGTTGTACTTCTTTGGCCAACTCCAAGGAAGATCGCATACGGTTACGCTCCTGGAGACCTTCCGTCATTTCGTTAATGACATCGCCGGTGTATCCAATTTCGTCATTGGAGGTCACCTGTACTTTTTGGTCAAAATGTCCGTCACGCACGCGTTTGAGTACCCGGATGATTTCATTTAACGGTCGTGTGATGGTTCCACTCACCAATAGGGTCAGACCGATGCCCACCACAACCCCAAATATGACCACACTCAAGAGCGCCGGCCTGAGAATTTCCACCAGTTTTGCGGGTTCCAGATCAATCCGATAGGTACCCCGCAAAATAGCGAAAATGGCTAAAAACGGGACCAGGTTACAAGCCAAAAGCAGGGCTGCCAGCCGGTTTCGTATGCGAATACGGAGTGTTTTGGGGGTCATATACAATCCGCCGGCGGGGAAAAAATAGGGTACCATCATTTTCTGGAGAACATATTCCAAAATAAAAAAGGCCGTTGTCGTGGTAACCAATCCGATCAATATGTTTTGCAACAGGGCACGACCAATGATCATTGTACCGGCACTGTACTGGTAGTAGGATATGGGATATAGAACCGCAGCCAATATCCACCAGAAAAAATCGAGGCCAATCAGAAAAAAGGGCTCGTTTAGCAACCGTTGGCGGGCCTTTGTCTCAATTTCTGGCGAGATAGCCGCGCGTTGATAAGTTAAATCCAGGTAGCGTCGGATGGGCCGTTCAAAAAGGATGGTTAGGATGATAAATAAAAGGAATCCGATGGGTTCCAATATTAGGGCAATCCGCCAAGTCAAACGCTCTATTTCGGCTGTGGGCGGCGAGATGGATTGGTAGCTCAAAATAAAGACGGTGGAAACACCGATGGAAATGGCAATGAAGTTAAAGAACATCATCTGATATTTGAGCTGAAGTAGCTTGAGTTTGGTCACAATCGGTATCCCCTTACTTTCTGTTTATAGTAATCGCATCATTTCCAGTTTGCCCGGATTGGGATTATTTCCATCAGGCACTTGGTAGTTACTCAGGAATGCTTTCTACCATAGGCGATTCCCAATTTTTTCATTCGATTTCGAAGGGTGCTGGGATTAATTCCCAGACGAGCGGCCGCGCCATCGGGTCCATTGACCCTGCCATTTGCTTGGGTTAATACACGGCGAATATGGCTGGCAACGGCCATATCAAGATTATCATTTTCTGTTTGGTCACTTTGAATAGACGATACTTGTTGGGATGAGTTAAGATGTAAATGTTCAAAAGTTAATGGGCCCCTGGGATTTAGAATCAATGTGCGCTCAACGATGTTCTCAAGCTCGCGTACATTGCCGGGCCAATGATATCTCATCAGCGGTTCGATGGCACCGGGGGCCAGCGTGGGGATTTGCGGTAATTTGAGTTCCCTGGCTTTGTGATCGACAAAGTGTTGGATCAACGCCGGTAGATCCATCTGTCTGTCTCGTAGTGGCGGAATCCAAATGGGGAAGACATTGATTCGAAACCATAAATCCTCACGAAATTGCCGTTTCGCCACCATCTCTTCCAAGTTTCGATTGGTGGCGGCGATTATGCGAATATCCAAAGAAATGGTTTTAACACCGCCCACGCGTTCGATTTCCCTGCTTTGCAAAACTTTTAGTAAGCGCACCTGGGCTTGTAGTGGTAGTTCACCGATCTCATCCAAAAAAATCGTGCCCTTATTGGCTCGTTCAAAGCGCCCCCGCTTTTGGGATAGCGCTCCTGTAAAGGCGCCTTTCTCATGGCCAAACAATTCGCTGTCAATCAAGGTGTCGGGGATGGCGCCGCAATTGACGCTGACGAAAGGGCCTTCGCTGCGGGCAGAAGAAAAGTGAATGGCGTTGGCAATAACATCTTTGCCCGTTCCGGTTTCTCCCAAAAGCAATACCGGACTGTCCAGGGATGCAACTTGCCGGACTTTGTACATCACCTGTTTCAAGCCAAAATTGGCGCCCACAATTTCATCACCCGACAACCGCCGCAATTCGCCATGCAAATAGCGATTATCATCTGCCAGCAAATCGTTCAATTTGAGCACCTGTCTGTGTTTGAGGGTGTTTGCCATGGCGATGACAAAAGGTTCTTTTAGCATGACTACCCTATCCAAATGTTCGTCGACAAATTGATGCGGCCCTTCTGAGATGAGAACCAGGTAACCGAGCGTCTCACCGCCGGTTCTTAAGACCAGGAGAATGATCGATGTAACCGGAATATCATGAAATGAGGTCATCTCGCGACTAACTGGTAAAGACATGGGATCATCAATCAGAAAAATGTCCGGTTCCTTGGGTACATTGTCGGCCATTTCACCGGCAACCTTGGATAGCGGTGTCAGTAAATCCAATTTATTACCGCCAGTCTCATCTGCATCGGCGATGGTTCGCATGGCCTGGTAGTTGCGATCGTAGTGCTGCAATATCATTCTGGATACGGGTAGGTAGTCTTTTAATAAATGCAAGAGGGAGTGCATGGCTTGTTCAATCTCTAGATTCCCGCAAATCCGTAAGACAACTTGACGAAAAAATTCGTTTTTCTCCATGGGTTACCTCACAATGACACCGATATATCTCAAATAGATTGTACTGTTGGAACAACGATATAATTTGTTGCCGATTTTAAAGTTTACTCACAGGTATGTGGGTTTAAGAACTGGGGTTCGATAGGAATTGAAACTTTATCTTATTTGGCAGACGATATCATAATTATCTAATATGACAAATAGATTTTATCAAATTAGGTAGAAAATGGATGTCAAAACGAATCAACTAATTGAAATAATATTATAAATTGTTTTTGGCACGATTCTGGAAGAGAATAAGATATATTTAAATTTGAATTCCCCGCTGCGACCCGACTGAGGCCTTCGAGAGAGCGTCCGACTTTGGCAAGCTTAGTCGAGTCGCCGAACTCCTAGCAGAAGTCTTGCAACGTGGATGAATTCAAATTATACGATTTTATTTAGATCGGAAGGTATTTTTCAATGAAGTGGATAGAGGCGATCCTGTTAAGGTCGGTGGAATCAAATCGTGAGACGGTGGAATCGAAATTACGGCGATTGATCGCAATGGATAGCAAAACAGGTAATCAGCGGGTGGTTCAGGTCTATTGTCGGGTGCTGGTGGAAAGTGATTTTTGCATTCATTTGGTTCATGATTCCAAAAAAGTAGAACACAGCGGCAGTCGTTTGGCCCTACAACTTGTAAGCGCACTCAAAGAGTTTGGTTTGGTGAACCATAGTGTGTGGGTTGCGGTGGAGGAATAAACAGAATGCATCTCAAAACTCACAAAATCGCGTAGCGCTATTACGATTGATAGGTTACATAACATCGTAAGGATTTAATGTAAGAAAGGATGGTGCGATCATGCAAAAAGTACTGGTTGCCGGTGCCACCGGATATCTAGGTAGGTTTGTTGTTCAGGCCTTCAAACAAAAAGGTTATTGGGTCCGCGCTTTGGCCCGCAAGCCAGAAAAACTAGAACAAACCGGACAATTTTTAGATCCGGCGGTTAAAGCGGATGTGGACGAGGTTTTTGTGGGAGAAGTAACCCATCCGGAAACATTAGATGGGTGTTGTGAGGGTATTGATATTGTCTTTTCCTCGATTGGGATTACAAGGCAACGGGATAAGGTCAGCTTCATGCAGGTGGATTATCAAGGCAATAAAAATCTGCTGGTCCAAGCTAAGCAGGCTGGGGTTAAAAAGTTTGTTTTTGTTTCGGTTTTCAAAGCCGATATCATCTCGAATTTGGCTGCCGCACGTGAACTGTTTGTTGCCGATCTGAAACAATCGGGACTCGATTATGCCGTGGTACGCCCCACCGGCTATTTTTCAGATATGAGTGAGACTTTCAAGATGGCCCAATCGGGAAGAGTCTATCTGCTTGGCAGCGGACAGAACAAAATCAATCCGATTCACGGCGCTGACTTAGCGGACGTTTGTGTGTCGGCAGCTTCAGGCAAGGAGCAGGATATCGCGGTGGGGGGGCCACACACTTACACCCATCAAGGCATCGCCGAGTTGGCCTTTGCTGTCCTCGGTAAAACGCCTAAAATATCTAAAATCCCGATCTGGACCGTCAACCTGGCCTTGAAATTTTTACGGCCCTTTAGCAGCCATTATCATACCATCGGATCCTTTTTTGCAACGGTGATGCAGAATGACTTTGATGCCCCCAAATCCGGGCAGCACTCACTCAAAGATTATTATGATGCATTGGCTTCCCAATAACATTCATACGCAAATGGCCACCATTTTTTGTAACACGGGTTTTTCTTCCTATAAAAGTTTATTTTTTTGTTGATGAAATCAACACCATAGCGGTTGTCATAATTTCATATAAATTTTGACCGTTAAGTAAAAAAGCCTTTACTTATTTAAACGATTTTCAATCGAAACATACTTATTAAGGCGGATAACCGCGACGTTGAGCTAAAGTTTCATGATCTTTTTAGTTTCTGCCTGGCTGTCACCGAGCTTATAGGGTAAAAAGGTGATGAATCCCAACAGGCATGCCAGCGCGCATACCAGCCAGATTACCTGAACCCCCAGGGGGTTCTCGGCACTATACCCAAATATACTGAAAATACCCATCATGACCAATGAGCAGAAAGCCCAGCCGGTTTTGCGAACAATGCCGTAAATGCCATAATAGACTGCTTCGCGCCGCTGGCCGGATTTAAGTTCATCATAATCGGTTAAATCGGCGATCAAACCCAGGGCAACCACAAACATACCACCCAGCGGAATGGAAACGATTGCCAAGATCACGATGGCCTGCACGGTTAAAGGCAGGCCTGGCAGTTTACCGATAAAGAAACTCAATATAAAACCAGCTGTCATGGCCAGCATGATGAATCGAAATACCTGCCGTTTGGGGAATTTGGTCAAAAGAAAGTACCATGCCGGTGTAGAAAAAGCGATGATGATAATGATCTTGCCCATTAACATGGATGCCGCCGCCTCATCTTGACCCAGGATCAATGTCGTGAAATAGGGAACGTTCATGAGCATCAATTGGTAGGTGAGTTGCACCAGCATGATGGTAATGGCAAAAGCCAGCACTTGCTTATCCAAAAAAACAACCTTTAGAACCTTAAGAAACCCCTCGCTATCCGGCTTCTGTTCGGCTGACCTGTCTCTATGTTTTTCCTGTATGCCCAGCAAAGTCAGCTCACTTGCGACAAAGGCGACCGCACCCAGAATCAAGGACATTTTAAAGGCGCCCAACTTATGCAGCAATGGACCCGAAAGACCGCCGCCCACCAGCGAACCGATCACGCCGATGGCTACGCCAAACGTCGCAATTTTAACGCGCTTTCTATTTTCGCGACGAATTTCAGGCAATACCGCAAACCAGGGAATCAGAACACCCGTATAGGCCCAATAATATGCAAAAAGAATAGCACCCAGATAAACCGCGTTGAGATAGCTGGTGTGATTTTGGGGTGGCAGCCAAATCAAGGCAAACGATATGTAGAGCAATGGTGATGCTATAAAAATGAAAGGCTTGCGCCGCCCCCAGCGTGACGTGGTCCGGTCGCTGAGGAAGCCCACCAACGGATCGGTAACAGCATCCAGGATACGGCCGCCAGCCAGGATGATCCCCAGGGCGGCCATGGGTATATAGCGGACATGATCACTACCTTCCGGTGGCATGTAGAAAAACATGACCCAGGCCGCCAGGATGGTTTCGTAGATATTGAGCGAAAACCCGGCCAGGTTGTAGACAATGGTTTCGCGGTAGGTTAACGGTGCTTCGGTGGGCTGTTTTTCATTTAATTTCAATTCTGATACAATTCCTCCACTCACCATTGAATGATTCCAGAATGTTGTATGAACCTGGAGATCTTAAACACCTAATTGTCGAATGTCGAACATGGAATATCGAATATTGATTTGAAGAATCGCGTTGCTCTATCGTTTTAATTAGCGGCAAGGCCGCTGCCATAACGAATGCGGACCTGATAACCATCAGATCCGCATTCGTTATTAGGGTTCCCATTCAGCTGCTTCGAAATTGGCAATGCTGCGTTGCTTGACCACATTTACATAGTTATCCAGCTCCCGGTTCAACTTGGGATCTAACGTTTGGGGCTGATGTTCGGCTATAATTCTGGTGACCTCGGCTTTGGCATGATCGCTGATGCTCAGGCTACCGGCCTTTTTCCAAGCTTCCATTTGATCTCGATCTGAAACTGAAGGAATGAAATGCTCCTGTTTAAAGCTCTCCAACGTCAAAGGCTCCATTAAATAGTTCCCACCTGGACCAACGCGCTGGATGTCCTCGGCTGCCAGCAAGGTATCGTCCACGCTTATACCACGTAAGGCTCGGTTCACTCTGCCGATGATCTCATTGTCGATAACCGCCATTTCATGCGCACCCAGGTTGGTGGATTCCAGGGTGCCGACGCAGGTAATATAATTGGCGCCGGCCATGGCTGCCAGCAACATGGATTGGGCCCTTTCAAATCCACATTGGACGTCCAGCAATTTAGATTCGGTAGCCCCTGCGACAGTGCGCACCGGTAAGCCATAAGACCGCGCAAGCTGAGCTGATGCAGCACTGATCATACCGGTTTCAATGGAACCCAGGGCCGGGGACCCGGTTTTCAGGTCGGCAATAGTCGAAACCGTTCCATACATGACTGGTGCACCTGGGTTGGCAACCTGAGCCATGACCACATGCGCGATGATCTCTACGTTATGTTGCAATAGCAGGCCGGCCAAGGGTGCCGGGGCTGTCGTGCCAGCCATGGCCTCGGGTGAGAGCAGGGCTGGCATGCCATGTTCACCCAGGATAATCATGCCTTCCAGTTGGGCCTGGGTACTGGACAGGGGGCTCTCGATACTCACAATGCCGCAAAAGGGCGGATGCTTTTTCATTTGATCCCGGCCCCCTCTGACCAGAGAGATCATCTCCATCATATCCTGCGTGGCCATAACACCATAGGCTCCCATGCCGATGGATTTATTGCACTGCAGAGCCCACGTGCGTAAGGCCTCCACATGAATTGTGTGCATGGGTAAATCCTGGGCCCAAATGTCCATCTGGTTACAGGAGATATTGTCCAGGTAGTCAAACAGGATTAAATGAGTTTCCACATCCTGGTGGGTGGCATCTGTATGGCTGCCGTCACCGACGTTGAGCATTCTAAAGGCAGTGCCCAAGCCAGACCAAATCCGTTTTCCCGGGCCGATGGGAAAGCAAACATTGGGATTGGCACCATAGATAACAAATTCGGCGGGCGCATTTTGAATGGCAGATTGCACCAGTGATGCCGGGAATTTGGTGATATGGCTATTGGGATCCACATCACAACCATGATCGGCCAGTAGCTTACGCATTATCTGGAGATTGACTTTGATACCCGTAAGCTCAAGGATTTCCAGGGTCTTGTTCTGAATATTTTTTAATTCTTCAGGGCTTAGGAATTCGATTTGTTTGGGTTGCATGGTCTTTTATATCCTTTTACGATTTGAGTATGTTCAATTCGTTTCTTGTAGCTCAAGTTTCTAAGAATTTCTTAAGGTTATTAGACTGTCAATCCAATTTTATCTAAGGCTTGAGATAAATCCGTAATAATCGCATCCGGGCTTTCCAGACCCACGCTGAAGCGGTAGATTCCGTCCCCCATGATAGTGGTATATTTTTCCTTTTGATCTTCATCAAATTGAACCATGTCTTCAAAAAAGAACACCGTGGGAATAAACAGAATCAAGCTCTGATCATGTCCCAGAGATACTGCATGTCGGATTAGTTTTAGCCCTTTGATGAATTTAAAGTTCTCCAATAAATCGATTTTGAGGCTAAAGTTAAGCATGCCAGAGAAATCCGACATCTGTATTTTGGCCACCTCGTGCTGGGGGTGATTCGGGTGACCGGGATAGTGCATGCGAAAGACACCCTTTTGGGAACTTAAAAATTCAGCCACTTTTTGGGCGTTTTGGGCATGCTGCTTCATCCGCAGGGGCAGGGTGACCAAGCCTCGCATGATCAGCCAGGCATTGAAGGGGCTGATGCAGGCCCCCAAATGGACAATGCCGTATTCACGCACCTGGGCAAGCAGTTTACGGGGACCCATAATCGCCCCGCCAAGGGCGTCACCATGGCCGTTTAAATATTTGGTGGCGCTGTGGATCACGATATCGGCCCCGTGTTGCAATGGTGTTTGGGCAATTAAACCCGACCAGGTGCTATCCACCACCAATAGTGCGCCGGCATCATGGGCCATGGCGGCAATAGCGGCGACATCGCTGATGGTCACCAATGGATTGCCCGGTGTTTCCACAAAGACTAGCTTGGTCTCGGGCCGAATGGCTGCCTGAACAGCCTCCAAATCGGTGGTGTCTACCATGCGGGCTTTGATGCCAAAACGAGGCAGATGCACACTCATCAACTTTTGGGTGCCGGTATAGCATATTTCTGAGCTAACCAGATGATCGCCGGACTTCAGCAAGGTGAACAACAACGCGGAAATAGCGCCCATGCCGCTGGCTGTGACAACACAGTCCTCACTGCCTTCAAGCGCCGCCAAGCGCTCTTCCAAATGCCGTGGGGTGGCACTGTGCTCACGGGTATATTGAAATTTATCCAGATGATCCCAGGAGAAAACCGCCAGCAACTCTTCGATATTCGTGGGCAGTTCATAGGAATTGGCCATGTGGATCGGTCGCCGCAGTGCCTTGGTTTGGGGGTCCACCCCTTCACCGGCATGCACACACAGCGTTGCAGCATCAATACTGTGATTTTTATCTTTCATGACGGACCTTCTTATGCATTCTTGAATTTGGGAATAGCGGGGATGATGTTATATCGAGGCCGTTATTATCATGCCGACAGGGCAAAAGACAGTAAAAACTAAAGGACGATCCCTAATTGACCTGGGAGGGATGGAGTGTCAGCGAGGTGACCATGTTGTTTAAATAGTATAGAGGCGTATCCGCAAAGCCGTGAGCTAGTGCACATATTAATTTTTGCTTATGATAAACGATAACTGCCGTTGTGGTTATTTGGAAGTTATGTGATTGCCAATCAACAATAATGTGGTTCGCTGCAGTCCCACCAGACAGTTCGATTACAGCTTCCTGTTTGATTTTGGGCCTGGGTTGTCGAAGCAGTGCTTTATATGTATCAACAACGTAATCGATAGCTTTCTGAATTGGGTTGGGTAGCTTGCTCAAATATTTTGATTTGATTTTGACCTTGGGCTTTGCGACTACTTTTTTATAATAATCCATCAGATAGACGGCTGTTTCAGCCAGGTCGAGATTGCTGGGAATATCATCCACCAACACGGATAATTCCGGTAAGCTTCTTAAGTCTCGGACTCTAAAGATTAATGGTGACGGGTGTTGATCGTTCCAAGTTTTAAAGCCTGCATCGTATTGAATTGAAAAGCCGTAGGTCTGGTTCCGATAAGTTGCCAAGGCTGTCTCTGATTTTGGACGTCGGTGTTCTGATGGAAAGTTGGCTGGATCGCGTTCGCGTGTAGTGTTATAGGCATTTAGGACGCTTTCAAGGGTCTTGCATACATCGGAATTCTGGGACAGCGGTGTGGTGGATTTTGCAGCCGGTAGGATGTAGGCAAAAAGCAAACCCATGGGCCCCCAGGTATCCTTGGCGATCAAACTACTGGTGAATACGACCACGATATTTTTTTCCGGAACCACGATAATATATTGGCCGTCATGGCCCAGGGCCGTAAAAACACCCGGTTTAATGACCCACCATTGATAGCCATAATCTGCTATCCAGGTGGCGGCGACATGCTTGCGTGTTGATTCCCGAATCCATTGTGATGAAATGAGCTGTTTTTTATCCCAATTTCCCTGATGCAGATACAGGTATCCGATTTTGGCCATATCTCGTGGTTGTAAATGCAGTTGGCTGTATCCTAAGGTAATTCCTTGGGGATTGGAAGGCCAGCTAACATCGGTAATGCCCAAGGGCTCAAAAAGGTTCTGCTTGGCAAACTCCAAGGTATTCATATGAGTTTGCTGTTGCACAATGGCTGAAAGCAAAAACGAGTTTGCATTACAGTACTCAAAACGCGTTCCCGGCTCTTCAACCAAAGGCAAATCCAAAAAAAACTGAACCCAGTCTGATCTTGCTTCCATTTGGTGTAATCCCCGCCACTGGTAAAGATAGGAATCCCTACATTTCAGGCCGGTTGACATGGTCAAGAGGTGTTGCAGGGTGATGTCGTGTTTCAGGTCACGCTGCTTTTGAGGAATTTTCTTGGGGAAAAATTCGAGAATGGGTTGATGTACGCTTTCGACATGGCCTTGGTCTAGGGCGATACCGATCAGGGCAGAGGAAACACTCTTGGAGCATGAGTATATATTGCGTTTGTCGGTAGCATCATAGGCGTAACCGTTAGCTTCTAAAACGATATAGCCATTGCGGATTATCAACAGGCCGTTGATACCAAGTTTGTGGGACCATATTGCATCCAGCAGATCCAGCAGCAAATCCGAATCCATACCCTGGCTTTCCGGAGATGCGCTGCGCCACCCATCGGTGGGCCAGTAATCTGGGCGGTCTAGACTAGCAAAGGCATAACTACAGCACAGCATTTGTGCCGCTATCATCAGCAGACAGGCGATATAGGAAAAATGGCGCTTTCTTAAGATGGACCAAAGCCGGTGAATCATATTGGTCGCTCCCAATAAAATCGTATTCCACGCTTTTATGATAACGCGTACCTTTCGCCGCAGGGCGAAAGGCATCGTCGCTCCTAAACGAAAGGCTAAAACCCCTTTCCCTGCATCAAGACTTGTCGACGAGCTCAAGTCGAGTTGCTACAGGGTATTATGGGCTTTTTGCAGAAATCCTTCATATTTCGGCACCGCTATCCAACGTTGATCAGGAAAACCGCCAAGCCTCCTAAGGCAAAAAATAGGTAGTTCGCCGGACGTAATTTTTCTTTCCATATAAGCAGGCTGGCCACAGCTGTCAGAACAATGACGCCGATACCCATTGTGGGAAAGGCAATTGCGCCCGGCACTATGGCCAGGGCCAGGATCTTGAAGTATGTTGTCAGTACATTGCTGGCACCCAGGGTGAATCCCCAGAGCATGCATTGTTTGCTGGGCCGCGGCCCTTTAAAAAGCTGTGGCAGCGTCAGTATGAGCGCTGTACCGAATATGAGCATCATGAAGCCATTGGGGTCGGCATCCGGCTCAAGCTCAACCTGGAGTTTGAAGGCGAAGTCGGTGACCCCGGCGGCAATAAAAAGCAGGAGTCCCCAATGCATGCCACCTAGAATATCTTTGCCCATTTGACGAAGACGCAATGGCTCCTTATTGGCCAAAGGCAAACAGGCAAAGGCCAGTACGAGGCCGGTAGTCTGAAAGATACTAGCCTTTTCAGAAAAAACCAACAAGGAAGCTAATGTGGGTATGGCCGCAGACAAACGCATCAACGTTGTGGAAAGGGCCAACCCGGTTGCAGCGATGGCGCGGTCGTATAGCCATAGGCAGAGAACGAACAGAATCCCAATCGAAACACCCAGCGCCCATACAATCGGTGATCCCAATTTATCGATCTGCCAACTGCCTTGGATTAACAAACTCAAGCAACAAACAATGTAATTAACCGCCAGCACCTGACCCAATCTAAATTTCTGGGTGTTGGCGACCTTCATGACCATGGCAATGACACATGAGAATAATACCGACAATGTCAGATAAGATATGCCGCCCATTAAGAACCTTTCCGCATCAACCAAACTTTTTCACAGCAACTAAAGTGAAAACTTATAACTTTCGAAACAGAGTGTTCTAATCTGAATATAAGCGTGAAATATTGTTAAAAATCTCAAAAAGTACTCGAAATGTCC
>CAZWEO010000114.1:0-15551 GCA_964633115.1 uncultured Desulfobacterales bacterium | reverse complement strand
ATCGGCTTTCAGCCCGGTGAAACTTTGCAGTGCGGCTAGCTTTTTAACAGGTTTTTATAGCCTAAGTTCGATAAAATGAATAATCAGTATATCTACATCTTGGAACAAATTTTGGATTACAACTCAAACCGTTCAAACAAACTACAGTCTGGCGGGTTTGTCCGACGTTCGTTCAAGGAATAGAGTTGATAAGGTCGATATGGGCGAAGATCAGCACCAAACAAAAGTGGAAAAACGCCAGCATCCAAGACTGGCATTTCGTTGTAAGGCAACCATTCGTGGAATTCATAAGGTAGTCAGAGTAACTGATATCAGTTTGGGCGGGTTTTTCTTTGAGTTAAAGACTAAGAAGAAATTAAAGCTGGGCGCGCTTGTGGATGTAAGTATGCGCCTACCTACTGAAACCGAATCGCTGCGTTTTAAAGCCAAGCTAATCAGTCAGGGAACACGCGGGGTAGGATGTAAGTATGTTAGCTTAACACCCGATATTGAAGATTCAATCCGTGATTGCTTTGAGATTTTTAAGGATACCTTACCCATCGACTAAAATAAAACTATCCCCTTGAAAGCAAGCTTTCAAGGGGATAGTTTTATTTTATGTACTCCTCCCATAATGCCCACATCAGGCTTTGTTCGGTTTCATACCCAAAACAGTAAACTTTTAAAAAATCGCGAACATCTGGTGGTAGGGGTGCAAATCTGATACCGGCAACAATGCTTACTCCGGCCGGTTCATCGACCTTTTTGCACCAGGTCACATGACCCGGAATGGACACGCCAACTCCCGATGGCAGATTGATTTCCACGATGGCCTCAATACCGGCGAATGTTTCCGGCCGCATACTGCCATATTTCAAACCCAGGTCTATACAAGCTCCTCCCAGGGAAATATCTTTGCTCATACCTTCAAAGGCAACCGGACTCTGGTCTCCCTTGCGGAGAGACAGCATCACCGTAGTACGAACTGGATTTTCATGACGGGTTGACCGGCGGATACTGGACCAGGACCGGCCATAATCGACGCTGGGAGGGCCTTTATATAGTTTGGCCAAACGATGTTCAAGATTGGGATAGCGCTGGCAAATTTCAATAAGATTGGCCTTGCTAATTTTAACCACCTCGGATGATGTGCAGGCCTTCACATCTGATAGGGATACAGTGGTCTCTTCCAGAGGAAATATATCCCCAAAAATATCGTTGTCTTGCAGGATTTGTCCGCTTGGACCGGACCTCACACTCTGGGCTTTGATAGCGGAATCGACATGTTCTTCCAGCTCGCCCGATACCACAAAGAAAACATACTGGCAGTCTTGACCGATGCGGGTAACATACGTATCAGTGTCAACGTAAGTCCGAACCAGTTTGAGCATAAAGGCCAAAAGCTCAGGGTAGGAGATATCGCTAAAAAGATGGCGAAGTGGGGATTCTTCTCGAATACTGTTTTGTAGGGATGTATGAAAGGTACGGCCGACGCCATGGGTCGGCTTACCGATACGCCAAGCCAACATGGTGGAAACAATGGCTTGAAACGTAAGGCCATCTTTTAGAAAAAGATCGGCGGCGTGCGTATAGGTATTGTAGGCTTTTTCCTTTTCATTTTTTTCCAGCAGGAAATCAGCATATGCTCTGGATATCTCACCCCGATCCGGAAAAAGGTCCTTTAGCTGCTGAATTTCTGCATCACTTGTGAGCGTTAATGACCCGTCATTAATCCGGTTTAGGATACCGCGTTTTTCTTCAAGCAGCTTGCTCAAATATTATTTTCTCCTCATTTAGCCTTAAGCTCTTGGTGGCTTGCTGTTAGCGGACTAAGAGCAAAGAGCCAACAGCCTAGAGCTATTTTATTAATTCCGTAACTATATTGTATACACCTGCAAAGGCATCGCTGGCGCGGTCAATGGCTGTCAATGGAACCATGCCGGAGATCATGTTATCGATTTGGTTGTCCCGCATGATGCTTCCTAAAATAGTTGGATGAATCATCAGATATTTTTCCGAAACCAGTTGAATAATTCGTCCGGCTTCCTGATCACGTTGACTTTTGGTCATATTGGTCACCAAGGCCGGACGAATATCCGCAATTTCCTGGCGCAATAAATTCATATCTTCTTCACTATTGTTTTCCTGCACCGCTCTTAACAGATCTTTCATGGTGCGCACATTCAGTTCATTTTTGGGGTCCATGGCGGTCTTGATGGTCGCCAAAAGAGCGGGTTTCTGGCTGCTTAGCCGGCTCAATTTTCGGTAAACGGCGTTACGAACAAAGGCATAGGCATTTTGTATTGAAATCGGCTGGGGTGTCAGTACTACAATTTTGCGATGGGCCATTAAAAAGAAGTCCAACACATTGTATGAAGTCCCGGAGCCCAGATCGAGAATAGCATACTCGGTTTTGAGTCGGGAAATGCTCTGAATGATTTTCACTTTCTGGGCGAACTGCAGGTTAGCTAGGGATAGTATTTCACTGGCACCGCTCAATAAACGCAGGTTTTCAATATCCGTTTCGATACAAATATCTTCCAGTCGATTATACTTTTTGGCAACATAATCATTGACGGTTCTGGGCGGACTTTTTATTCCCAGCATGGTGTGCAGATTGGCACCGCCAAAATCAACATCAATCAGGACGGTTTTTTTACCCATTTGAGAGAGCCAAAACCCAATAAGGGTGCTGATGACACTTTTACCGACACCGCCTTTGCCACCACCCACAGCCCAGATGATTGGGCCCAATTTTTCATCGCTCTTGTTTTCTTCGTTCACAGTGTTCCTTTCACTTTACATAAGTTTCCCACAAGTCCCAAATTAGGTTCTGTTCACCGTCGCTTCCAAAACAGTGTTCATTCAGAAATTCCCGGTCAGCCTCGGATAGCTTATTAAATTGGATTCCAATTATAGGTACTTCCACTCCGGTTCGCATTTCTTTTTTTATCCAGAGAATAGTGCCGGGTATTTCTAACATTTCATCAACATTGGAGAGATAGATTTGCAAATTGGCTTCGGCGTCAACGATGGATTCCAGCAAGGCACCCCAGCGCTGTTGCGTTAATTCAAGGCAAGCACCCCCCAGCGATATGTCACGGGTGTAGCCGACAGAGGCCACTTCACTGACATCATCTTCTAGTGAAACAGCCAGATGAACTTTAATGGGGATTTCATGCCGGACCGAACGTCTGACACTCGTCCAAGATCGATCTTTGGCGTTTCCGGAGGGGCCTTTATATAGATTGATGAGGCGCTCCTGAATGCCGGTATGCTTTTTTATTACTTCGTTCAAAATTGGTTTTTTAATTTTAACGAGCTCAACGGCTGTAACTGTTTTAACATCCGATGGGGAAACATTGAATTGCTCTAATGGAAAGATCTCGCCAAATATATCGTTACCAGACAGGAATTTAATGGCGGTACTGGGTGATTCACCCCTTTTGCTAGCAGGCATATGCATACGTTCCTCAACGGTTCCGGAAACGATAAAATAGATGTCATTGGCTGGATCACCATACTTGACAATATACTGGTCGGCAGGGAATCGAACCCGGATCATTCGCAGCATAATGCCGATAAATTCTGGATAGGATAGTTCAGAAAAAAAGGTTTGTAGGGCTGATGTGCCGGATGTTGTCCTACGGATATCAGCATGAAAAGCGCGGCCTTGTTCATGGTTGGGTTTGGTCAGACTCCACGCTCGAATTTTGGCAACAATTGCTTGAAGGGCTTTATCGGTTTGAATGTATAAATCGGCGGCCCTATTGTAAGCTTTATAGGCGTCATCCACATTTTTTCTCTGAACCAGAAAATCTGCGTACTCTCGATGGATGTCTGGATTATCGCTATAATTCGCTAACAGTTGTTCAAATTCATCGAGGGAAGACAGTCTTAAAGATCCTTCGATAATTCTTTGAACGATCTTATCTTGATTTTGATTGGGGATAGGCAAAATAAACTCCATTCATTAGAAACAGTTCGTCCAATTTTGGGCAGTTCTTTCTTCCCGAAAACCTGGGTTTAGACACATTTTGTGCTGATATATGTTTCTAATGTGTCTATTTAAATTTGAATTCCCTGCTGCTGCGAGACCTGGGGATCGATTGAGCCTCGGCCGGATTCCTTGCCGACAGTTCTTGCTACAGGGATAGGGACTTTCGTTCGCCAAACAAACGGCAGATAATCCTTTCGCTTAAGAGCGACACAGTCGCGTTTCATAAAATCGTGGAACACGATTTTATTGGGCATCACGCAAAGCATTAATGCGTGCATCAAGTATTTCACTTTTTTGATGCATGAGCTGCATGATTTCGTAAAGCGAATCCACACGATCATTAATTTTCAAGATGACGTCGCTAAGCTGTTCAAAACGATCTTGCATGGCTTTCAGTTGTTGATCGACACCATCGATATCAGTACGGTCAAGCTGTGCATTCCGCTTTTGGTTAAAATCATGAATCATCTGATCAAGATCATTTTTTTCTTCATCAGAAAGACTAAAATCTATTTCTTTTTGTTTATTGGTCGTCATATTTCATCAATTTGGCCTTTATCTGTTTGTCGATGGCGTGCATGGCCTCATCGGGATTTGCTTGGGCATTGCCCGTGACAACATCTGAACCAGTAGATTGGCTTTTCTTTTGAATGACAATCAAAGCGATTAGAATAATAATAATACCTGTAATCGCAGCCAACATAATCAGCAGATATTTTTGAAAGGGGTCTTTTTTCTGGGGTGCGACTTTTGTGGTCGCTACCGGTTTTGCCGCTTGGTTGGTCACCGGTTTCGAACCCTGTATCCGCCTTTCTGTTACTACTGCTGACGGTGTCGTCGATTCTGTTACAGGTGGTTCCTTGGCAACAATTGGTGCTGTCTCGGTTTCCACTTGCTTGTCATTTGTCAATGTTGAAGCAGAATCAGCTGGTTCCGATTTTTTTTCTGAAGTAGTATCGTGAACCTGGGATTCTTGGTCCAACTGAATGTCAGTTTGCGATCGATCTGTGCTAACGCCCTCGCTACAGTAAACATCCAAAACCATTCTATCTGGTTCCCGCAATGTAAAAGGATTGATCTTATTCCAACGCGGATTGAAACGCAAATGGGCGACAACGTGATCGTCTAATTGTGAAGTGGTAACCTCCTCCAAGCAGCTTGATTGTGCCGTTTCCAAAATTTTCGAGATTGTCGTGGTTGTCTCTAAAAATTGGATCGAAATTTTATTTGCGCCAGAATCTTCGTCTAGTTGGTGTTGAACTTGGCTTGAAAGCTCAAAAACAATGCGGATATAGTCGCCATGATTACCAACCCGGACCTCATCCAGCGTCGCGGTTTCAGCTGAAACCGTAATTGGGGTTCCCGAAACTCCCAAAACCAGGCAGAGCAGCAAAACTGGCCAGCTAAGCAAAACACGATAGAACGCGTATATCCACGGACCGCGATCGTTTTCAGGGTGCGGCATATTACTCAATTTTTAATCTATCATTTTGGATGGTATTAGAATCGCGATTACAGCTTTACCCTGATTGGGTTAAAGAAGTGTTAGCGAAAAAAACTTAAGATGTCAAATGTTTGTGTAGACCCTTTTTCGGCTAATGGGTATGGTCATGGCCGCAAGCCCGAGCAGGCTAAATAATATTCCCAGGGTCATGGGTAGACCTTGGGGACCCATCAAGTCCATGGCGGTCCCAGCTATTGACGGGCCGATCATACCGCCCAATCCCCACATGAGGCCAAAGGCCGAATTGCCCGCCAAAAGTAAAGAGCCCGAAAAACGGGCACCCAGTTCAACCATGGCAACTGTATAGATTCCGAAGGCAATGGCCCCCCAGATAAAAAGCATGGGCCAGATCAAAATTGATCCCTTGATCAGCCAGACAAGCAGCACACATCCCACGACGGTACCAAATGACAGCCAGCATAGCACCAGCCTTCGGGATATGCGATCCGCTAACCATCCAATGGGAATTTGGAGAACAACATTGCCCAAGATCAGCACCATCAACATCAAGGATGCGGTGGTTTCAATAATGTCATGCCTCAGGATGTATATGGGCAGCAACGATATCATAACTTGGTCGAATAGAGCTGCAAATGCCACGGCAAGCAATAAAAGGGGCGCCGAAAAAAAGAAGGAAAGGATGGAAACTTTTTCAGTGCCGTCAAATTCGGGTAGGTGGTCTCTGGCAGAAATCATTAAAGGCAAAGCCAAAAGAATGCCGACCACGGCTACACCGAACGGAAGCCATCCCTGAGAGCCAATGAGTGCAATGATTAAAGGACCCAAGGCAAAGCCTGCGGCGGCAACGGTAGTATAAATCCCAATGATCCGACCCCGAATTTTCTGGGGCGCCAATTGATTAATCCAGGCCTCACTGGTGATAAATATGACGGTATTGACAACCCCCAGTAAAAATCGCAGCACAAACCAAATTGCCACATCCTTCAGAATTGCCAAAAGGACCAATAGCACGGCTGCTATGCAAAAACTCAAAACACACATAAACCAGGCACCAAATCGTCGGGTTAGTGGTGGGATCAAGGGGGATGAAACGATGATACCCAGGGGCGTCATGGCGGCGTTCAGACCGATGAGCGCCGTACCGATGCCCATGCTGTCGAGGATCAGAGCCAAAAGCGGGTAACTTAGCCCCAAAGTCAGACAAAAAACGCCAATAGCTGCAATCGCGGCTATGATACCTGGGTTCATGAAGAACCAATTTTGGGTATATAATTACAGAGGGGCTCCTCGGCCATATAATCGCCGGTGGCCTCAAACGCCCTGGCCCGGCAACCGCCGCAGACCTTGCGATACTCACAGTGGCCGCATTTGCCAGTCAAGTCGTCATAATTACGAAGGTTTAGAAATACGTCTGATTGCTCCCATACCTCCTGGAAGGGGGTCTGGGTTACATCACCGCAGGGCACATTCAAAAAACCGCAGGGTTGCACGATACCAGTATGTGAAATAAAGCAAAATCCAACCCCGCCAAGACAACCCCGGCTAACTGCATCCAACCCGTGGGTTTGAAAGGTTACTGTCTGGCCATCTTCTCGGGCGCGTTGTCTGAGAATGCGATAGTAGTGCGGCGCACATGTGGCCTTGAGTTGCAGGGGAGTTTGGTCTCTTTGATCATAAAACCAATTGAGGGTTTCTTCATATTCCTGGGCGTTAATTTCTTGATCCACAATATACTTACCGCGGCCAGTGGGGACCAGCAGAAAAATGTGATGGGCCACGGCTCCCAGATCGACAGCTAACTGCTGAATATTTGTAATTTGATCAAGGTTTGATTGGGTGATAGTGGTATTAATCTGGAATTCTACACCGGCCTTCTTGGCCATGGCAATGCCTTGCAGGGCACCATCATAGGCACCGTCCACGCCTCTAAAACGGTCATGGGTTTCACGCGTGGCGCCATCTAGACTAATACTGATTCTTTGAATACCGGCATCAGCCATTTTTTGGGCGCTCTCTTCGGTAATCAAAGTACCATTGGGAGCCATGACCATGCGAAAACCCAAATCGGTTCCATAACGGGCAACCTCAAAAATATCCGGCCTGAGCAGAGGTTCGCCGCCTGTCAAGATTATGATCGGGGTGCCCACCACTCGGATCTGGTCCAGCAGTTTCAAACAAGCTTGCGTATCCAGTTCACCCGAATAGGGCCCCATGGTAGCGGATGCGCGGCAGTGAACACAAGCGAGATTGCAATTACGGGTGATTTCCCAGGCCACTAAGCGCAGGGCATTGCGCTTGGTTTCACCAGGATGGCCGTGGGGGTGATCATTTCTTATTGAATCTGTATTATTTTTCATCGTTTCTTCTTAAGTTGTCAGAGTACTTCGAATATCGAATGATAAATAAGAAATGTCGAATGATGAAGTATGATACCGCTAACGGCTTGCGGCAGGCTGAGCAGGCTATACGGAGGCTCTTCCTTCGACATTCATCTGTTCAGTATTCGAAATTCGATATTGCTCTATTTATCCAGTAACAGTTCTGCCGCCTCTAAGGAAAAATAGGTCAGGATCATATCCGCACCGGCCCGTTTAATAGCTGTTAACGCTTCCATCATCACTCTTTGACTATCCAGCCATCCCATTTGGGCGGCGGCTTTGATCATGGCATACTCACCACTGACATTATAGGCAGCCACAGGCAGGTCAATTTCTTCCCGAATTCGATTAATGATATCCAGATAAGGTAGGGCGGGTTTGACCATAATAATATCGGCGCCTTCCTCTACATCCATGCTGGCCTCACGTATGGCCTCGACGGCATTTGCCGGATCCATTTGATAGGTCCTGCGGTCACCGAATTGGGGGGCGGAATCCGCCGCTTCGCGAAAAGGACCATAAAAGGCTGAGCAATACTTGGCGGCATAGGACATGATCGGTATGTGACTAAAATCGTTTTCATCCAAGAGATTCCGGATCTCAGCCACCCGACCGTCCATCATATCCGAGGGGGCAACCATGTCGGCACCAGCCTGGCAATGAGATAGAGCTGTTTTGGCAATCAGATCCAGAGAGGTATCATTATCGATGGTATGACCATCCACAACGCCACAATGACCATGATCCGTATACTGGCACAGGCATACATCTGTTATCACAGCCAGATCCGGCTGGCTGTCCTTAATCGCTTTAGCGGCTTGTTGCACAATGCCATTGTTGGCATAGGCCTGGGTTCCCAGGGGATCCTTCTTATCCGGCAAGCCAAATAATATCATGGCCGGAATGCCGAGCTCTGCAGTTGTCTTCGCCAATTTGGTAAGATGATCCACAGAGAGCTGAAATTGTCCCGGCATGGATGGAATCGGGTTTTTTACGTCTTTGCCACTCACAGCGAAGACCGGTAGAATTAAATCATTCACATTCAGTTGGGTTTCACGGACCATCCGCCGAAAAGCTGCATTTTGTCGCATTCTTCTGGGTCTGTAGTCGGGAAATAGCATGGGGGTACCTCGTCAGGATTTATTTTGATCTATAATTTATTCGTTAATATTCGAAATAGTCACATATAGTATTTGAAAGTGTCATTTGCCCTGCGGGCGTCATTTACACTTCGTGTGATATTAACGCTGCGCGTGTCATTTGTGGTTGTGTACAGCTCTGAGTAACCCTCGAATCCTACCTATATCTGCAACGCTCATTTCTAACCTGAAGTGTGCGATTGTCGAGGTTGCTGCAGGTACAAGAAAGATGCTGTTTCGCTATAGTGTACTATGCGGGATGGCATCTGACGCCGTAGATGCAATAAGATCGGCAATCCCTCCGGGTTTCAGATTTTAAGAAGTCAAAAGAAAGAAATCCTTAAAAAAATGCAACTATTCTTAAAATCTGGAACGCTCAATTCAGACCGATTTCTTCATCGGTCAAATAACAGGCCGGATCTGGGGCCCAAACATCACCACTGACGGCTTCCGCCCGTACACGAAAATTACCGCCACAGATGTCAAGCCATTGACAATCAGCACAGCGTCCTTTGACATACTTCTTTTTCTGTTTCAATTGCTGCAGCAGTTTAATGGAGGTGTCGGTCCATATTTCGGAAAAGGGCTGTTTGCGAATATTGCCAAAGCTGCAGTGGCGCCAGAATTGATCGGCGTAGACCTCGCCATCCCA
Source organism: uncultured Desulfobacterales bacterium (assembly GCA_964633115.1). Taxonomy (GTDB): domain Bacteria; phylum Desulfobacterota; class Desulfobacteria; order Desulfobacterales; family B30-G6; genus B30-G6. Next base: position 5,938 of record CAZWEO010000114.1, on the reverse strand, counting down.
ACTGACACAGCCGATACCGCGACCAGAATTGTTGCCCTCATTCATTTGAAGCAGCTCCAGAACCTCTTTAGCCCGCTCAGGGTTTTCCCCCAATAGTCGTAAATACAGGTAAGGACCGTCGGCATGATTGTCGACCGTCAGAACCTCCTTGGGAATGTCCCGGTCGTGGAGATCTTTGGTGCGATCCATAATAAGATCGACAACTTTGCGGGCCTCTTCATGGCTTAGGTCTTCATCCACCATTGTTGATCCGCGCCCGGCGTAGACCAGGTGGTAAAAGCAGACTCTGGGTATTTTCTTTTCCTCGAGTAGATCGAATATTTTGGGTATCTCAGTAGCATTGGCCTTGTTTATCGTGAATCGCAGGCCAACTTTAATACCGGCATCCTGACAATTTTGAATACCTTGCATGGCGGATTTAAACGCGCCGGTGATGCCCCTGAATTTATCATTTATAGATTCCATCCCATCCAAACTGATGCCCACGTATGAAAGTCCGATGGCCTTTAGCTTTTGAGCCATTTTGGCCGTAATTAGGGTTCCATTGGTGGAAATGACGGCGCGCATACCCTTTTGGACGGCGTATTCAGCCAGCTCTGGCAAATCTTTTCTCACCAAAGGCTCTCCGCCTGAGAATAGCAACACGGGAACACCAAACGCAGTTAAATCATCAATAAGGGCCTTACCTTCAGCGGTGGTAAGTTCGTCGTTAACGGCTTCCTCGGTAGCATGGGCATAACAGTGAACGCATTTCAGGTTGCAGCGGCGGGTCACATTCCAGACCACCACAGGCCTTTTATCTGCAGAAAACTGCAACAAATGAGATGGTAGTTGGGCGGAAGAACGGCTGTAGCGCAAGGCATCCGAAGGTTCAACTGTGCCGCAGTACAATTTTGAAATACCGATCATGTAATTTCCTTAATCTATCAAAATTATTTCACTTGCATCTGGTTTTTTATAAGCCCCTCAATGTAGGTTTCCGGGGAAATCAGAGCCTCTTTGGTAATGAAAAAGCGGTTCCGGCCAGTTTTATCTCTGACCAATTTCAATCCATGTTCGAAATCGTCAGAAAGGCGCTTGAACAGCTCTTTCAACTTGAGCTTAGCCCCCATAATATTTGCGATAATATAATCAATGGCAGTATCATCCAGAACGAGATTGATATCGTGGGATTTTAAAAACTGGAGTTCAATGGATTTGATCTGATCATAATAGGTTTTAATCTTTTTTAAAATTCTACTGATATCGACGGCGTAACGGCCGTATTGTTCGGCTACGATTTCGATTCGAGAAGACGGCATATCCATTTGGTATTTAGTAGTAATGTGTTTCTTATTAGCAATAATATAGTTGAAAATGCCTTTTTTCTCATCTTCTACCAGACGCTCAAAAGTAGAATCTTGACTACCAGGGTCAGTGTCGTCAACGACTGCTGACAGCAAATTTTGAGGTGATGCGATCACTTGGGCTGTAATGGGGAACTTTTTCAAGTTGGTGGACGGTAGCCGTTTTTCATAGAGTAGTAGGGCGTTTTCCACCGCGCTGACAAGACCGCGGGCGCCAGTATTCTCTTGGGCGGCTTTTTCAGCCAGAACTTGCAATGCCTGATCTTCAAATTTGGCATCGATACCATAAGCGGCAAAGTCGAGTTTTTTGCCGAGAATAATGGGATTGTTGGGATTTTTCAAGATTTGATAGAGATCATCTTGATCCAAATACTCAAAGACAGAGCGAACCGGGAGCCGGCCGACGAATTCAGACTCGAACCCAAACTTTATCAGGTCTTCAGATTTGATCTGTTTCAACCAGTCGGTTTTTTCTTCGGCTTTGACTATTGATGCGCCGAACCCGATTCCTTGGGAAGCGACGCGCTTTTGGATGATTTCGGCTATATCATTGAAGGCGCCGCTCATAATAAAAAGAATGTTCTTGGTGTTGACGACATTTTTCTCACGTTTGCCGGTTTTGCGAAACTGTTCTACTTCCTGAAGCATGGAAATTGGGTCGTGAGGAACTTTGAGATCCACCTCGGTTTCTTCCATGGGTTTGAGAAGCGCTCGCTGGACACCGGTCCGGCTGACATCGGCACCAATGAGGTTACGGCTGGAGGCAATTTTATCGATTTCGTCGATATAGACGATGCCGTATTGTGCTAGCTCGATGTCGCCATCAGCCTCACGCACCAGATCCCTTACGAGATCCTCAACATCACCGCCCACATAACCTGTCTCGCTGAATTTGGTGGCATCTCCTTTGACAATGGGAACACCGATTTTTTTGGCGATCAGTTTAATCATGTAGGTTTTGCCAACACCGGTGGGGCCGATCATGAGAACATTGTTCTTGATACTTCCCACCATGTCATTAAAACTGTCGGGTGATTTTTGATGACGCTTAATGCGATTGAAGTGGGTACAGATTTTAGTGGACAAGATTGCTTTGGCACTATCCTGGCGAACAATATATTGGTCTAGGTAGGCTACCAATTCTTCTGGTTTAAGATCGAAACTGATCTTCTTTTCCCGTTTTGGGGCTTTACCATCGGCACCGAGCATGCTTTCATGCTGAATGACCATAGGTTGGGCAACTTTTACATTGCCGCCAAATTTTTTTGTAAGAAATTCAGCTATTTCTTTTTCGAGTTCCTTGGGGGTCGGTATTTTATCATTTTTCTCTTTCATAATGATTTAGAGTATAATCATGACCGCAACCTTTGGCAAGACTGGGATTTAAAGGATTCTAGGGTTCAAGGAGTCGAGGATTCGAGGGGGGCTGAGGGCGGTCGGCTAAATTTGCTACTGTACATCTGGGAAAACAATATTGAGTCAACCGCTATGGTCTACAGCCTGCAGGCTAAGCTGTTAAATTCAAATCGTGAAACGACTTTTATTTGAACCTTGACATCTTTTTCCACATGTGATCCATCTCCGGTACAATTGTATCAGCCTTTTAGCGAATTGGGCAGTAGACAGTGGGGTGCGGCTGCTGACAGCTTATAGCTGAAAGCCCACTTGACCCCTCGAATCCTCGACTCCTTGAACCCTTGAATGACCATATAAATCAATTAGTTAAATTTTTTGCAGCGATAGATTAGGGTACAAATAGAAGGAAAGAAACTAAGTGGATAAAATCCTATACGTAATCTCAGCAGTCGGTCGTGATCGACCCGGCTTGGTTTCCTCAGTCACCCAGGTACTGGCGGATTTGCGAATCAATATTGTCGATATTGAAGCCCGTTCTGTGCGGGGGCATTTCACCATGTTTTTGGTGGTCGATCTGGCGACGTCGGAAGCCAATTATGGTGACCTGCTGGTGGCCTTGGAACCGATTCGTTCCAATTTTAATATGGGCTTGCGGGTGGAACCCTATGTGGAAGGCCGGCGCAAGGTCGATAAGCGCATGATGATATTCACCCTCATGGGCCGAGATCGGCCCGGGATTGTGGCCTCGGTATCGGGTTTATTTTCTGAAAATAATATTAATATCGAAACCATCAAAATGATTGCCAGAGGTGAATACATCGCCACCGAAGTTATCATCGATACTTCAGACGTGACAGATTTACAGGCCATGCGTCGCATGCTGTATGGATTCTCAGATAAATCGGGTTTGGATGTATCTTTGCGGGATTATGATGTTTTTGAAAAACGCAAACAGGTTGTCATTTTTGATTGTGATAGTACGATTATCCAGGGTGAAATCATTGACGAATTGGCTAAAGTAGCCGGTGTGGGCGATAGTGTCAAAGAGATGACCGCCAAAGCCATGAACGGTGAAATGGATTATACCGAGGCTGTAACAAAACGGGTAAAACTACTCAAAGGTCTGACTGTGGAACAGCTGGAAATCTTAACCAAAGGTATTCATCTAACCCCTGGGGCTGAAGAGTTGATCTCAACCCTGCACCGTATGGGATATAAAGTGGGCGTGATATCGGGTGGATTTACATTTTTTACCGATTATTTAAAACAACGCCTTAACCTCGATTATGTGTTTGCCAATGAGTTGACTGTGGTGGATGGTGTCGTAACCGGAGAAATAAAGGGCGATATCGTTGATGCACAACAAAAAGGTGAGATCTTACAAAAGATAGCCGCAGAAGAAAGAATTTCGGTGGATCAAATCGTGGCCGTGGGTGATGGGGCCAATGACCGCTTTATGCTGGAAAATGCCGGTTTGGCCATTGCCTTTAGCCCCAAAGAAATCCTCAAGGAATATAGCGACGGTATGATTACGACCGATAATTTATCGGGTTTGCGGTATTTTCTCGGTATTCCGGACGATTAAAAATAATATCCGGCCCAATGAAAAGGCCGGATTTTAATTTGGAGCGACTACGTCGCGTATCTTACTAAGAAAGCCGACCCAAAGGGGTCGGCTTTTTTTATTTTATTATCAGGTAGTAAGCTGTTCTGACTATGCCACGAAGCACTTGGCTCTTAAAACCGTCGTACTAAAAATCTACGCGTTCTTTGAGTTCCTTACCACACTTAAAGTATGGGAGCTTTTTGGGTGAGATTTGAACGGTTTCACCGGTCTTAGGGTTTCGACCGGTATAAGATTTATATTGTTTCACAAAAAAAGAACAAAAACCGCGTATTTCGACACGCTCTCCGCGTGCAAGGGTATCGACCATTTCGTTAAAAAAAGTATCAACGATCGCTTTGGCCTCAGTTTTTGTCAAACCATTGGCTTCACTGAGAGCATCTGCCAAATCCGCTTTATTCATATCATTTTCTCCTCATTGCTGTCAGGTGACGCAGGTATTGCCCAATTTACGTCAAAACGATTCTATTCGCACAAGGTGAACCCTTGCTTTTTTCCGAAATTAAAATGAATCGGAACTATCGAACCAATTTTTATTCGGGATTTTGTTTGCCTGAAACGCTCACCCTGAGTTTCAATTGAAGGTTATATAAAACAGCACTCCAAACTGATTGTCAAATAAAATTTAGCCGGAAAATCGAAATTACAATTTTCCGGTTAAAATTTTATTAAGACTGTTAGTTTTTAGACTATAGGTTGATAGGCAGTTCGCATGCTATAATGCATGTCCTAAAAGACGTATGATGAATATTGAACATGGAATATTGAAGTATGCTGACGGCCATTAGCAATACTTCGGCATTCAAAATTTTGCAATCAATATTCGATATTTCATTTAAGCCTTTTAGCGGTTTTGGCTGCTGGCTATAGGTGCTTTTTGCTATCGGCTGAAGGCCACCTAAAACCTAACACCTAAAACTAATCGATTTCATTGCGTTTGTTGGATTAATTGGGCTGAAAAAGGAGAGGCGGCTGAGAGGCTGCAATTTACCTCATTGCTTACCGCTTACAGCTTATTCGTCGGATCTCCCTCCGCCACCATTCGGGCAAGGATATCGCGCTCGTCTTGGTTGGGAAGGATACCGCCAAGCTCGGCTTCGATGACGATATCCCCATGCTGATTACGGAAAATAGCTTCGGCATCGGCTCGCTTTTTTTCATCGATGTTCGTGATGGTCAATACACAATTGATGCGGTCATCAAAGTAAACAGGTTGCTTGAAACGAAAGTCCATTTTACTGGCTAACCATCCGATTTGACCACCAATTTCAGTTATAAGGCTGGCAATCAGCAGGCCATGGCAAATGCGTGCGGTAAATTTTTTTGAGGATGAAAATCGTTGATCAAAATGCACTGGATTGTAATCTCTGGTAATATCAGCAAACGCCAGCATATCAGTTTCAGTAAATGTCCGTTTGACTGTGAATGTATCTCCAGTTTTAAGTCCTTGGATGGTTTTATTTCGAATTTTGGTCATTTTTTATTCTTTATCGTCATCTTGGGTTCAATACAGAGAGGTCTGCTTGCTGTGAAACGCTCATTTTAGGTTTTGAACACCAGCTTAACACTACAGCGCAATTTAATTGTAGACATAAAGGTTAAAAGTGTGTAT
>CAZWEO010000113.1:0-15723 GCA_964633115.1 uncultured Desulfobacterales bacterium | reverse complement strand
TATGATTATATCTTTTTTTCAATGTGTTAGAAGAATCTGTCCAAGTCACCATACAATTGACGGCTGTTTATGGTGTTGACTTCGACATATCATCCAGAAACGTTGAAATAACGTCCCAAAGCAGTCGGTTGATATATATCTGGTAGAGGCTGATCTGCTCCCTCAACATGAAATGAATGATACTTTTCGTTCCAAAACGACGCAGTCGCGTTTGATAAAATTGCGCATCGATTTTATTATTCGACAATCTGCGGATTAGAGATGTATACTGGTGCATGCGCCCTGCAAGATCCCAAGATAAACAAATTATCGGCATCATGGCTGACAGCCACGGTCAGGCAGCATGCATTCAGGATGCTTTGGACTTTTTCGAGCGAAACGACTGCAGCTGCATTTATCATCTGGGGGATATTTGCGATTCCGCTCATCCGGAAACCGCTGAAGCCTGTGTGCAACTTCTGCTGCAGCACCATATCCAGGCGATTAAAGGCAACAACGATCATCAGGTGGTCGTCAATCATGTAGACAGGCACCCTGCCGATATCTCGGTGGAGACCATCGAATTTCTCCAAAGGCTCCCTTTGACGAGTGAAATGGATGATATGGTCCTGGCCCATTCGCTGCCATTTATCAAACAAAGGGGTTTATCCAGCATGGTCGGTGCATTGGGAGATAATGAGGCTGCCCTTTTCTTCCGTTTAAATCCGCACAAGATTCTGGTGCGGGGGCACAGCCATCTACCTGAATTGGTGCAATCAGACAGAGATAACATCGTAACCACCAAACTGATTCCAGAAGAAATCCAGACAATTACCGACATCATACCAGGAATTATTACCTGTGGGGCAGTTGATCACGGATATGTGATGATTTGGGATCGACAGAAGCGGACGATATTTTCGGATAACTTCAGGTTATAGGATTCAAGGGCCCGAGGATTCCAGGGGTTGCGGGTTACGAGTTGCGAGTTACGTGTTGCGGATTGCGCGGTAGCTGAGCGCCTAACAGTCTTCAGCCCAATAGGCTCCCGGTTAATATCGAATGTCGATCATGGAATTTTGAATTCCGAAGTAATGCTTGTGGCCATTGGCAGAGTTCAAAATTCGATATTTCATGTTTAATATTCATCATTTCTTTTAGTTTGTAGATTGAATCGGTTTTAAGTTTTAGGAGGCTTTCAGCACTTATCAATCGACACCTAATAGTCTACAGCCTACAGCCTACAGCCTAAAAGCCTATGGACAAAAGTTACATTCGGATAATTAGCCCATGATAGGATGAAGAGATAACAAATATATAAATGGGTTAGGGCATGTAGAGTCTTGTCTTTTATCCGTATCATGATAATATGCCATCCACCAAGCTGAACGAATTGGAGGTTGCCATGGATAAAAATGCATTGGATCGCTTGCCGCAGTTCTTGGACCGACTTGGGCTGTCTGAAATGCCCATGGGGATTTTTTACACCGACCAGGAACCGGAGAACGGGTATGCCCCCAAACCCAACACACTGCCCACCCGGGAAAAAGAGATCAAAAATGAAATCGATTGGCAAGGCGTGTTTGGGCAATTTTCCTGCGTACTGGGAAATATTTGGCGGGCGCGCAAGAAAAAAACCGCAGCCTATTTTTCGGCTGAAAGGTTTGGCTGCCCGGGTGGCGCTTTTTGGCTGGGATTCAACAAACCCCAGGCCGAAACTATCATTAATTATGTCTCCACCGGCATTCCCAACTGGACCGACGGCGAAATGTATTGTGAATCACCAGACGAACTTCGGCGCATCTTCGAATATGTGGATCCCCGACCGGCACCCAAAAAATACTGTGTGTTCAAACCAATCGACCAGTTTCAAGACAATCAATTCCCGGAGTTGGTCTCCTTTTTCGTGAGACCCGAATCATTGTGCGGTTTGCACCAGCTGGCCGCCTTTGTCACCAATGATCCTGAGATTGTGACATCTCCCTGGGGTGCCGCATGTGGCAATTTGGTGGTTTGGCCGCTACATTATTTAACCAAAGGAATCAACCGAGCTGTTCTGGGCGGCTGGGATCCGTCCGCACGCAAATTCTACAAAACCGACGAATTGTCTTTCACAGTACCCATGCCCCTGTTTACGGATATGCTTCGCCGTTTTGAGGAATCTTTCTTAAAGACCGAAACTTGGACCACGGTCCAAAAGAAAATTGAACGCAGCAAGCGGGCATGGGGTGAGGAAACCTGAAGGATTTCCTCACTCTTAGCTGTTGGCTTGTAGCTGTTAGCTGCTGATAGCTAATCGCTTAAGACAATGATCGGTTTTAAGTTTTATGTTATAGATTTTAGCAGGCAATCAGCATTAAGCCTTTAGCGCCTAATAGTCTTCAGCCTACAGCCTATAAACCTAATTAATTTTAATATCGCACGCAGCGCAAATTACGTCCGAAGGACAAATGACGCCCGAAGGGCAAAATGACAACGGAATCTCACAAACAAAAAAATATTCCCAACCGTGCTAGCTACTGGATATATCTACTGGTGGCGGCTGTCGCCCTGCTGATCGCAACCTGGCTCATCATCGTACTGGACCTGGATCGACGCATTGCTACACGATTTTACGATCCATCCATGGGCTGGTATCTGGCCAAAAAGCAACCCTGGTCCTGGTTGTATCATTATGGCACCATTCCCGGCATTGTCCTGGCATTGGCTGCACTGGCCGGGTGGTTTTGGTCGTATTCATCCGGTCGTTATCGGAGCTTGCACCGCTATTTTTTGGTAATTGTACTGACTGCCATTTTAGGCCCCGGTGTTCTGGTAAATGGTATCCTCAAAAACTACTGGTCCAGACCACGGCCAAGGGAAGTACAGGAGTTTGGTGGGTCATGGGCTTACCGCCACGCCCACCAACCCGGCATTCCCGGAAAAGGCGAATCATTTCCCTGTGGGCACTGTACCATGGGATTTCTTTTCTGTTCGCTGCTGGTTTTTCGTAAACACCGTCCTTGGCTGGCTTACGCGGGAGCAGCGGTGGGCATCTCTTTGGGGGCCCTGCTTAGTATCGCCCGCATAGTGCAAGGCGCCCATTATTTGTCAGACACACTCTGGTCCATGGGCATCCTACTCATGCTTCCACTGGCACTCTACCTTTTGATTTGCAATAAACCTGAAACCAGCGCCCACAAGCAAGCAGCCCTATCACGACGCAAAAAAGTTCTCCTATGGTTGGCCTTTGCAGTCAGTCTAATCCTGATGATGGGCAGTTTTCTGCTGCACCGTCCCTTTTATAAGGATCACGTCACCCACCTAAAAATACCCTCGCAGGTCAGCCGAATTCGTTTACAGGTCAATGCTGAGGTCCAAGCCAGCACAGTTCGATTTTTAGAAATAGACACACCCCGCGTAGTTGTCACTGCCCGGGGATTTGCCTGGATCGGTGCCAAACATAAGCTTCGACGCCACCGGGAACTTCAAGACACAAAGCTTATTTTAAGTTTTAAAATCGAAAAATCGGGATATTTTTCGGAGCTAAGCCATGAGCTGGTGATTCAGATGCCCAGGAATCTTCAGGATAGTGTTGATTTTGAAATTATGGACACCTCAAAAAAATAAGATTCTTACGGCACATGGGTACTTTTGAATCCAAGGAGTGCGGTGTTTTGATAGTTTGTCTAACTGAATGATAGAATTCAAAGGTAATAATTGATCAACATCGAACATTGAACGTCCACCATCCAACATCGAATGCGGAATAATTCCATATTCGATGTTCAGTGTTCGATGTTCGACGTTGGATGTTCGTTTAATGTTTAGCGTAAACAGAACAATGCTGTTTCCCATGAAAATGATTTACTTTCACAACTGCATAGCATGGGCTTTCATTGCCATGACCATTTCAGTGTTAGCTCCCAAGCTTGACGCCTGCCCCTATCGATTACCCCAAACCACAATCTCCATTAACGGACAGCAATTAACGGTTGAAATTGCCCATACCCCCGATACCCGTATGTGTGGTCTGTCCAATCGCCAAACAATGGCTGATGATACCGGTATGCTGTTTATATTTCCCGATATTAGACCCCGTACTTTTTGGATGAAAGATACCTTCATTCCGCTCTCCATCGCTTTTTTAAACGAGGCTGGCAAGGTACTGCGCGTTCATGATATGAAAGTCGACCAAACGCATATAACCTATTCGTCTATTGAGCCAGCTCGTTATGCCCTGGAGGTTAAGCAAGGCTGGTTCGGCTTGAACGATATCAAGCCCGGTGATACCATCACTTTGAATTTGCCTGGTATTTTGAAAATTCAATAAGAAAAAGAATTGTTATAACTGAATTTTGGGAGGATTCTATGCAAGAGCGCACACGCGAGAACATCATGAAAGCCTTTATTGGTGAAGCCAAGGCTTATTTCAGACTATTAGCTTATGCCGAAAAGGCTGATGAAGAAGAAGTTCCCCAGATCGCCTTACTGTTTCGTGCCATTGCCGATGCCGAGCGAGTTCACGCCATGCGCCAATTGAACCTGGTCAAGGATCTTTTGGTCAAAGACACGGATACGAATCTCGAAGCTTCATTTCAGCGTGAGAAAACGGTGAGTGAAAATGCCTACCCGGAGATGATCAAAGATGCCGAAGAAGATGGTGAACAGGTTGCGGCCCTGGCCTTTAGCCATGCCAGGGATGCTGAGAGTTATCATGCCAAGCTTTACGAAAGGGCCATGTACCAGCTTATCAAAGATGAAGTCAAGGCTTACCACGTCTGTCAGGTTTGCGGCTATGTGACCAGCAAGCGGATACCTAAGAAGTGCCCGGTCTGTGGCGCCCCGCCGGAAAAATTCAAGACCATTGAGCCTTAAACTTAAGACCGTTAGATTTCAGCTGTCACCGGGCGATGGCTTAGTGCCGGCATATTGATCACTCGTGGGGTTCAATGAACAGTTTGCTTGATTTTGAATGCCGCGGAACCTCCAAAACCCCGTTGACACGTTCCAGATCAAGCCACCATTTTTGGCTGTCCTTCGGCTTGCCGTATCCAAAAACATCATCCGCCCAAATACCCGCTTTCCGCAATGGCGGCATATGACGCATGGACCAATTGATCGTGCGGTGAAAAAGTGTAAACGGTTTGTTCCAGGGGCAAACTTTAATACAGGTACCGCAGCCCGAGCCATGTCGGTTACCGACTCGCATGGCGGTACATTTTTCGACGTTGTTGTCCCATTTCTCATAACCGTTAAACATAATCTTATCGCCAGAACTGATGGCTTGAGAAGGACAGTGTTCAGCGCATTTGCCACATTTGCTACAAAAATCCTGCAGGCCGAAATCGATGGGTTGGTCTATTGCCAGGGGCAAGTCAGTGGTTACGACCGCAGCTTTAAAGCGCGGTCCTAGAAATGGGTTGAGGACCACATCGCCGATACGACACATCTCCCCCAAGCCTGCCCACAACAGTATGGGCGGTACCATAACCTGATAGTTCATGGCATGATGCGCACGGGCAGGGTATCCCAGACGGCGAATGTAGTCGGCCAGAACGCAGGCGATAAAACCGGAAGTCGAATAGGACAGAAAGCTCATGGAATTGCTGATCCAGTCATGTCCGTTAAAAGCCGATGCGGTGCGCCAATCTTGATCGATTAGAATTCCAATCGCGTATTTGTGGTTTAATTCAACCGGTTCGCCGTCATATTTCCGGTGGGTATACACCGCGTAAGGCGGCAGTTTGCAGATACCCACCATGTCCGCTCTTAAAAAATAGGCTGTTTCTTTGATATGACGGGCCATATTTTTTGGATCGTCGGTGTTGGGTGCGTGATGAATGGCAACCGGTTTCATGGGTGCCCATGAAGACACTCCCCAAGGGGTAAGGGATTCATCGCTTTCCTGCGTGGGTGCATCCACCATGTGCCCCAAGGCACCGGTCATGGTTACCAATGCTCCCGACAAGGGATGTTTGGGGACAAACCGTTTATACTCCGTTTGGAGACGTTCGCCATATTCACCCAATCCAGCCCGGTGAAACCCGCCATGGCGTTCATCGACACGTTGAATTTGATCTTCATGGATAAGGGTTGTCGGGCGTTTGACTCGTTTCAGGGTGTGCATTGGATAGGGATCCGGCCGCTCGCGTCTACACCGGTCACGGTAATCTGAATTAAATATTCGTGTCATAAAGTTATACCCGGAAATGCTCGTTGGTTGCTTTGCGTTTCCAGCGAACCCGTTGTGTGAGCGGGTGATTGAGCTTGATGGCGCCTGGTTTTGGGCAATTCGCAACGCAGCTGCCCTCATACCAGCATTCCTCCGGATAAAGGATAATCGGCGGTTTGCTTTTATCCGGATTGGGAATGAAAAGATCTGCGACACATACATGGATGCACATATTGCAACCATTGCAGGCCGCCGGATCAATTATTACAGGATCGGAAGGCGTATTGCGGTTTGGAAATGCATAGGTTTTTGCTTTTCTCAAGTTCTCTCTCCTGATAACCTTTTTTAGCAATGCTTTTCGTAATTCTCTGCCATGGGAGACCAGAAATCGATTGGCATTGTTTTACTCTTTATGCCACCCCTATCGAGCCTGATCGTTACCCATTTGTGCCAATCAGGCGAATCGGTCTGGGGGTAATCTTGTCGAAAGAAGCCCAGGTGAGGATTACTGGAACGGCGCGCCAGGGAAGCGTGAACAACCATTTCACAGCAAGTCAGGATATTCTTGACCTCCAATGTCCGCATCAGTTTATGGGGATTATCCACGCAAACCCTGGGCGCTTCATTGGTTTCAAGATCATTCAACCAGATTAAGCCAATCTTGAGAAGCTCCTCATTTTTGATTTCTCCACAGTAATTTTGCATCACCCGACATATGGCGGCATTTAATTCTTTCCATTCAATATCCTGACTGTTTTCTAGCGGCGCATAAACCGTTGATTTTAGATATGCGATCTGCTTTGGGGACAGTTGGGAAGACGCCGTTTTTTGGGCATACCCTGCCGCCTTGCGTCCGGCGTATCTGCCAGTAGCGGCGGCATGGTAATGATAGTTTCCGGCAAAAAGGGCGTCACCGGCAGCATAAAGTCCTTCAAGATTGGTTCTGAGATCCCAATCCACCATCAGACCACCGGCGTCCCCAATTTCACCCCCGGTACGCTCCTGAGGTCGGACGCTACCCCGCATGGGATCCCCTCCCAGTAAAAGGTAGCTTTGAAGTTGATCTTTGCCGGGATCAAAACCGGACTCACCATAGGTTTGCAGAATCGGGACTTTGGTTTTGCCCTCCTCTCCGACCATCATGCCCCAGATAACTTCTCTTTCATGATGAGACATGGCACCCAAATCCGCATACAGCGGCAGTATAAACTCCCCTTCACCTACTCTTTTTTCGAGGTCCGGGAGGAGCTCAGGCCTTTTGTGTTTGTATGCAGTGGTTCTTTCCCCCATAAATTTCTGATCAGCCGCCGGAACTGATCGCTCCAACTCGGTTTCCAGGATTTTGCCATCTCTATCAACGTAGGGGATCTGTTTGCCATGTGCATCGACCATGTTGCATGGGAACCAGGTATTAATGGCATTGCCATGTCCATAGGGTGGATATGCATTTCCACTGCCAAATGAAGTCGGCATCGATTTTTCCATCATGGTAAACTCGGCACCGGCCCGCCAAGCGGCAGCATGGCCATCCCCCACAATGGTCGGAGGTCTAAAACTAGACAGCCCCCTCAACTCGGAGGAAAAGCACCAGTTTCGCTGATGACGTGACATACAGTCAATTACGGCCTTGGCATTGAAAATAAAAAATTCACCGGTACGGGTATGCAAGCCGGTCGCCCCGACCACTTTTTCCCCGACATTGCCTTTCTCGGTGAGAAGCCCGGTGATCATGACCCTGTCAACAATGTTCACGCCTGTCTTTTTACAGGTCTTGTGGAGAACCGGCTTGAAAGTGCTGCCCCATACGCGAAAATGAACGCGATTCTCATAATCATAAGCAAATAAGAATCTGGTTTCATCATCCCTGAATGGAGCTGCTTTGAATTGATCTTCGGTATCCCTGATTTTTCCGCCCATCTGCTCCAGCTCAAGCAGGGTCTCGTAACTTTCACGTGCGGCAATATATCTAGAAATGCCGTTGGTAAACCCGCCGGTAAATTCAAGTTCGCTCTGTACAACCTCCTCGGCAGTAATGCCCGAACCCGGATGAGGCGTGTTGATCCAATGATCACAGCCGGTTCCGCCTGCTCCACTGGAAACCGTGGCACCTTTTTCAACCATAAGAACTTTAACATCCTGGCGTGCGGCACTGATTGCCGCCCAGCATCCTGCGATGCCGCCTCCCAGAACCAGCACCTCGGTATCAATGGCCCGCTCCTGGCCATATCGAAGGGGATAGGGCCACTCAGGGACACCTTTTTGTTTTACATATTCATTCCAGTTCATGGGCTGTTTCCTTGTTTTTACCTAGATCATAAATGTATTTGGGAATGAAGCCCGTTTCGATTGGCTTTTTCCGTAGAACACAAGGTCACTCGATTATCTTGCGACAACTTATCCATCCGTGGGAAGCTTTATGAATTTGAACGTATTCGCAGACAGCTTCTGGATAGCTAAAAATTTCTTCCAGTTAAGGTCATCCTGATCTGGAAAGTCTTGTCGTCGGAATCCAAATGGAATCGGACGGCTCTCCTGGCGTTTCAAAGATGAGTGCAAAACCAGCTCGGCATTATCAATGATTGACTTCACATCCAGACAGCGTGCCAATTCATGTGGATTTTCCGCCTTGAAATTTGCGGACTCAGCATCTGCCAGTCTTTCTATCCCCCTTTCAAGAAGACCCGCACTGCGGATGTTGCCACAATAAAAATCCATGAGGTTTTGAACGCCAAGTTCCACTTCCCGCCAGTGAAATCCTCGCTTGCAACTTAGAATCCCGGCACACATGTTTTTGCGCGCCATGACCTTCTCGTCGCTAACGCTTAGATATGCTTTTTGACTGGCTGCCCTTTTGGCGGCCAGTGTGCCGGCCTGCCAGCCTTGGGTAAAAGCCCCGGTTGAGGCCTGCCAGGGAAGACCGGCCACCTCGTCGCCGGCTGCAAAAAGGTTTCTGATATCGGTTTCCAATTCAGCATTGACCCACAGTCCCTTGGCTGCAGTTCCTGATATCTCCCGCGGCCATGAACCGACATACTCTTGTCTGTTCTTTCTTAAATCCGCCTTTTCCTCGCCTTTAAAATAACGCAAAAATTGGGTGCCCTTGCCCTCATTTTTAATGGACCACTCGATATATGCGATCTCTTCATCGCTAGCCTCGCTAAAATCAAGAAAAAAAGGTCCTTCACCGGTCGCGGCTCTTTGCACCAAACCGGCTCGGCCGCCCCGCCACATTTTCCTTTCCTGCAGCCATTTTTGGCGTATGTCAGGGGTCCATTTGTGCCGGCCTAAATTATCCCAATCGTAAAATTGCGTTCGCGGTACGATAACCTTACCGTGACCATCGATGATGCGTGCTGCCGGTTGAACCGTGTTTCTTGGGTCGCCATAATTGGGGTTGTAATTGCCGCAGGGACCCAATCCCAGAATATTGCTGAGGAACTCGATATTGACAATCGGCAGTCCCGCTCGTATGGCCATGGAGGTGCCGTCCCCGCTCATGGCGGAAGGCATGCGGGTGTTAAAATCAAAGCCGGTTAAATTGCGGCTTAATCTGTTTGAGCGACCACTTGCTAATATGACTGCTTTGGCTTTAAACTTATAAATATCGGTCGTCCGGGTACCAACGCCGATCGCTCCGGATATCTGCCCTTCCTTTTGTATCAAATCGGTCATTTGAATACGGTTGATGATTTTGACGCCCCTTTGGCGGGCCTGTTTCGGCAATATGGGTTTCAGCGGTGCGCCGTCAAAATTAAATGACGTGGGGACACTGTGAAACTGTTCCACAATTCTAAAGCCGCCGGGAATACGGCTGTCTTTGTAGCGAAACTTGATTCCAAAGCCTTCCAGGTCTAACATGCGATCGTACATGGTACCTGCTGCGAGATAAAAAAGGTCTTTGCGAAAAAAACCAAAGGCAGTGCCTACACGGTGATCCTCGGCCATTTCATCGATATCATATCCCATCTTCTCATGGACAAGGGGAATATAAGACCAAACATGATCGATACCCGCAGCGGCGCAACCGCTGGCCACTGTGTTGGATTTATCAACCAGTGTAATCTTCAGCCCGGTTTGTTCACTTGCTTTTATGGCCGCCATGCATCCGGCCAATCCGCCACCAATGATTAGGACATCGGTTTCGATACCTATGATGTTTAATCTCTGCAATACGTGCTCCTTTTTTCTATCTAAGTCTATTTATCTTTTAAAAGAGCCTCGCATGGGAAATGGTGTTACAATTTGAATGGCCCCATCGTCTTTATGCGGACAATGGGTGATGCAGCATCCGCAAAACCAACACTCGTCAGGATATTTTACAATCGGCGGTAAGCCTTTTTGGGGGTTGTTTACGAACGCATCACACATGCATACCGCAACACACCGGCCACAGCCGTCACAAATTTCTGCATTAAAATAGATGTGATTAAATGCCATTTGAATTCTTATCCACCCTGGTTGGATATCTGTGCTTCCGTTGGCATGGTTTGAGTGCCAAGGAGGCTTTTCTTGCGCCACTGTAAAATCGTTAAAATCACGCCGAGCAATAAGCCGGCCAAAAACAAGACATAGCTATTCAATATAAAAAAAATAAACAAGGACAGCCCGGCGAAGGTTGCCAGAAAGCGCTCCCCGAAAGTGCAATCGGTCAAGAAGTAACCCACAAAACCCACTTCCAGCAGAAAAAGACAGGTAATACTGGCCACAATCCCAATAACCGCACCAACCGGATCCTGGGATTGCAGTAATAAAATCGGACAATAAATGAACATAAATGGAATAAGAAATCCCCCGATCGCCGCTTTGGTTGCTTCAATGGCGGATGCAATATAGGGCGCATCCGCCAGCTTGGCCGCAATTAGGGCTACCAGTGCAACCGGTGGTGTTAAAAAGGCGAAAACGGCAAAAAACATGGTAAAAAAATGGGCTTGCTCAAATCCGATGCCCATCTTCATAAGCGCTGGTGTGGCAAACATGGAAACGATAAAATAGGCGGTCAGGGACGGTCCGCCACACCCCATGATAACACAAATTACGGCAATGATGATGAGGCCGAAAAACAGGATACCGCCACTCCAAACCTGAATCCCGGACGATAATTTGACCCCCAAACCACTCATGGTAACGGTTGCCATAATGAGCCCCACGCAAGCGGCCGAAGCGCCGATGCCTGCCCCGGCCCATGCTCCGCGGACAAAACCCATTAAGATTTGACCCAGCGATGGTCTATTTTTACCCAATAAGGCCACGACCATCGAGCTGACAATCGCCCAGAAGGCAACATACATGACACTGTAGCCTTTTATCAGTAAAACTAAGATAACAATAAAAGGGATAACGAACGTCGGCATGCTAAAGAGCAACTCTTTGACATTTGCTTTTTCCGTTTTCATCCCTTTTATTTTTAGTTGTCCGGCCCGAAAATATACGTATAATCCGGTTGCCCAAAAATAGAGCAGCGCCGGCATCAAGGCCATGCTGATAATCTTTAAATAAGGTATGCCGGTAATGCCGGCCATCCCAAATGCAACAATCCCCATGATAGGCGGCATGATCTGCCCGCCGTTTGACGCCGCCGCCTCGATGGCGGCGGCGTGTTCTGGTTTGTACCCCACCTTTTTCATCAAGGGGATTGAAAATGATCCTGTAATGGCCACATTGGCAGCAGCACTGCCGGTTATTGATCCAACCAGGGAACTGCTGACAACGGCCATGATACCGGGGCCGCCCTGGACTCTGCTGGCCACAAGATTGGCCAGCAGAATAAAAAATTTGGTTCCCCCCATAGCTTGCAGTACGGCTCCGAACAGCACGAATAGAAAAATATAGTTGGCCGATGTCGGCAGCACGATACCGTAAATACCGTTTTGAATCCCGATGGATAAATTGGAAATTGTCTGATCAAGGTCCAAAGCCTGGCAGCGAAAAGGTTCCGGAAAGTATTTGCCGACAAATGGATAGAGTACCACCAACAGTGTAAGCAGGGGCAGAATCAAGCCAAAGTTGCGACGCGTGGCCTCCAGGACCAGCACGATGATCAAGACACCGATTACCAAATCCAGTGGCGTATTGAAATACGCTCTGTTTTCCAACTCCACCCAGTAAATTTGGACATAGCCTGTACATGCCAATGCCAGCACGGCGAAACCAAGGGGCACCAAACGCTGTATGCTACCCTTTTTTTCCATAAACTCCCACAGAAATACCATAATAAGACAAAACCCGAGATGAGTGTTCAAATGAGGTTTGGCATCCTGCAAAAGCACCTGGGTGGATATCAGGTGGTAGGCCGCCATTGCCAGGCCGACGATCAGCACGGCAATATAGGCATTGTTCGCCCGGATCTTTTCGGCCAATGTTTCTGTTTTCGTGGTATCCATAAAAAAAAACCTATTTGCCGCCTTTAATCCGGCGCCGATTTACCAGGGGTGTTATCATTGACATGAAGAAGAGCGTACCCGCCACCTACCGCAAAAAGCGCATCAAACTTGGCGGTTTTTGAGTCCGGCTGCACTCAACCGGACTCAATTCCCTCTCGGAGCGAGTATTGTGGCGATTGGTCGGACCAACAGATAGAAATGTTCAAAATCGGCCTTTGGGCTATTGATCAAACCCGGTAATCTTTATGCCCTTTTGCTTGTAAAATTTGACCGCCGCCGGATGATAGCTCGATTCGGGCACGCTCAGGGATGCCATGGTTTCTTTGGTTAAAATCGCGCCCATGTGCGTATATTCTTTAAACTTTTCTATGTTTTCATACATTGTGGTCAGTATTTCGGTTACCACCTCATCCGGCATACTGATATGAGCGGCAAAACCCAGGGGCTTGATCAAGATTCCGCATTGCTGTGTCTGCAGCGGCCCTAACAATTTGGGCGGCACTTTGACCAACGCCAGTGGATGGCCTGATTCTTTTTTGTAAGCCGCAACGTTCTTTTCATTAAAACACAAAAAGTGAACTTTTTTGGTCGCCACAAGTTCAGCTTGAAAAGGACTGTTACCATATACATTCGGGAGTTTCTTGAGAATATGGCCGGTATAGATCACATCCACCAGGCCATCTCTGAGGGTGTCGGCTGCTGCTTTCCCGGAGGCATATTGATATCTGATTTTTTCGGTCGGAACCCCTGCCGCTTTAAGCACACCGGTGTAGGCCATCTGGCGGCCTTTTCCTCGGCCTGAATCGAAAATAGCCTTTTTACCAACAAGGTCGCCGGCTTTTTTGATATCGCCGTCCAGGGTACACAGACCGTTGCCGGCAATTCCCAGCAGGGTTACAAAACGGAACTCCTCGTAATCGAATGGGAATCCGGAATAGGTGCCGATCTGTTGTTTAGCTTCCCAAATATCCCAGGTCGTATTAAAAAATAGATAGTTTTTTCTTTTTTCCGATTTTTTTATCAGGGTTTTCATGTGTTCGGCTGGTCCGCGTCCTTCCGTGGCAACCGCCTTTAACCACTTGCTGTTTTTGTTGATCTGCTCAGCCAAAGCAACCCCCATGATGTATGAAGAGAAACCGGCAGGAATTGTGGAAATTGTCAGTTCATAGGGTTTTTGGTCTGCAGCGTAAACAGACCCATGAATCGACACCATCAAAAAAGCCGCGAGAATGAGTACACTCATGCAAACCGATCTTTTGAAATATCCGTCCTTTTTCATTTTTCCCCCTTTCCGTGGTTTATTCACCGTTTTTAGTGAAATACGTCCATAGTAGCCATCATTGTGATTTCTCGTTTATTTGGTTTCCGTTTTGGAGCTTGGCAGTATAGGAAACATCATCGATGATTAGTTTCGTGGAAAGTTCGATCTCTTTTCTCTCGACTGCATTAATGATACCGAGATGTCTTTGGAAAAGGGCCTTCACAAACTCCTCAGACTGACGGGGGTTGGGATAAATGGATTTGAGTATGCTCAACAATGCGCTCACCATGAGTTTAAGCAGCGGGTTTCCGGTTATGTCGGCCAATTTTACATGGAAGGCCATATTATGATTATGATATTTTCCAATCTCCTGGATGTCTTCCAATAAATTTTTGTTGAGTTTTTTTAGTTCGACAATATCTTGGGGGGTGATTTTTTGGATGACCAGTTGAATAACATGAGTTTCGATGGCTTCTCGGGCTTCATAAAAATGTTTTAATGAAAGATCACCATCCTGCAACAGATCGTAGATGGAATCGAACAGGGGTTTGTAAAGTTTGTTGGAGACAAAGGAACCACCGGCCTGCCCCGATCGAATCTCAATTAATCCGGCCTGTTCTAAAGATCTGAGCGCCTCACGAATGACCACCCTGCTGACATTCAGCTGAGAGGCCAACTCCCTTTCAGTGGGTAACTTGTCTCCGACCTGGGTGTTTTCTGATATAATCAGTTTTTTGATTTGGTTGGTTATCTGATCGGACAGTCTTTCTCTTTTTGGTTTTTGAAGCGATTTAAATGTTTGCGAAGCCATTTTTCCACCTTTTCAGGTCAATGGGTAGTCCAATAGTCCAATAACCCAAATACAGGTGGTCATCAAGTGCTTATGCCTGTTTTCAAAAATATTATAGGCGCGCTTATACCGGCTGCCAAAAGTATGTATTAAGAATGAGCTGTTATGTGAAATTCAGGGTTGTCCGGCGCTAGAACCGCTTTTTCCGAACGCGGTGTCCCATCGGGAATCCAGTCATACGGAATTGGTTGTGCCCGAAATACCCAATTACTGATACTGCCGCCGCTCTCCACATCATGATCGGCCCATTTCCCGAAAATGGGATTGATATATTCCCAAACGATCTCGCCCGCAGTCGTTACCTGGAAAAGACGCCCATGCATGCCTTCACATATCAAAGTATTGCCGTTGGGCAGCCGGCGGGCACTACTGATAAAAGAACTAAAAAAATGCCAGAATGGTAGGCCTCCCGATGATGCATCATATTGCCAGATGATTTCCTCGCTTATGGGATCAATTTCGAGCACCCGTGAACCGGGAAACATATTAAGGTATATGGGCGGAATCCCGGCAGCCCCCTGGTTGTCAAAAACCAACACATTGCCCGCCCCCGGCAACCCTGCCGGAATCATATGGGCATCATGCTGACCGCATATGGAATCAACCGGTCGGGGCACGGGGCCGGCAAAGGACCGTTTTGAATTGTCATAAGATCCTGGATATTCCGGACCCATGCGCCAGACAATCTTTCCGCTCGATTTCTCAATGATGGCCATAAAACAGCCTTCTCGGGAGTCGATCATGATATTGTCTGGATAAAATCGTTCATCACCCTGATCATATCGATGGTTGGGACCTAAGGGCGCCATGTCGTTGAGGACAAAAATGCTGGACCGGGGCCGTGATTTTTTACTCAGCAGAATCTCTTTTTTCTCACCCACCAAGTCAACATTACCGCGCTGACCGGGGTCTTCCAAGTTCAGGGGAACTGGTGAGCGCCCATCGTTCAGACGCTGGCAACCTAACAGTTTTGGGAACGATTGAAACCCGCCATTAATATAGGGGACGTTGTTAACTTTTAAACTTATTTATTACTCTCGGGCCAAATAAGTTTAAAAGTTAACAACGTTATATAATAGAATAACAAGAGTTTATGCCT
>CAZWEO010000112.1:0-16451 GCA_964633115.1 uncultured Desulfobacterales bacterium | reverse complement strand
ATGACAAGAAAAATCAATAATATCGACAAAATGCGAAAAATTCTGGACGATATCGAATCCAGCCGGTTTTCAACCCGATCAACGCCGAGCGCCAAGGGACAGCGCCGTCGTTCCGAACCACAACTAAAATCCGATTATCGCTCATCTTTTTCGCTGGATGTGGATCGCATTCTGCATTCGCGTGCATATGCACGCTACATCGACAAAACCCAAGTGTTCTACCTCATACAGAACGATCACATAACTCACCGCGTTCTACATGTACAATTGGTTTCAAAAATTGCACGCACCATCGGCCGGTTTTTAGGCTTAAACGAAGATTTAATCGAGGCCGTTGCGCTGGGGCATGATATCGGGCATACACCATTTGGCCATGATGGCGAACGCATATTATCGGAAATCTGTTTCGCCAAGCATATAGGCCATTTCTTACATAATATCCAAAGTGTGCAATTCCTTGATCGGGTAGAACGATCCGGCTTAGGGTGGAACCTATGTCTACAAACATTAGATGGTATCCTTTGTCATGATGGTGAAATACATAATCAAACACTTGAGCCTTCGAAGCATAAATCATTCGAAATATTAAATATCGAAATTGAAAACAAGAAAGAAAATCCTGCGGTACCTTTGACCCCCATGACGCTGGAAGGATGTGTGGTTCGCATGGCTGATACGATCAGCTACATTGGACGTGATATCGAAGATGCCATACGCTTGGGTATTATTGACCGTTCCGATATTCCCCGCGATTGTATCCAGCGTCTGGGCGATACCAATGGATCCATCGTATACAGCTTGGTCACCGATATTATTGAACACAGCTTTGATCGATCTTACATTGCCTTTAGCCGCCCGGTTTCAGATGCATTGGTCCAGCTTAAGCAATTCAACCTTGATCGAATTTATTTAAATCCGCGCATAAAAAAAAGCTATGCTGATATTCGGACTCTATTTAATCTTTTATATGAACGCTATCTTAAGGACATTCAGCAGGGCAATGAAGATTCGGTAATTTTCTCAGCTTTTCTAAATAATAAGTCCGATGCCTATATGAATGCCCACGTGCCCGAGGAATTTGTTAGAGATTTTATCGCCGGCATGACCGATCGTTTCTTCTTGCGACAATTTCCGCCCCACATGCGACCAGAACTGCAAACCAGTCTCGTGAATTCTTGAAAATGGGCCCAAAACGAACTTATCGCAACCTTATTCGTCATCATCATTTGACCGCATTTCGGACTGTGGTAAAAGAGACCGATCTGCATGTTCAGGCAAATAAGCGTTTGACCACTGAAACACGGGAATCCATACTGTCGCACCGCGCCACGATTGAATCCTTTATTGACCAGTATCCTGAATTCGCATCTTCACTGGTCCCGTTGACGTTTAAGACCCCCGTGCCCCCAATCATAGCCGACATGCTGCAAGCTGGTTTGCGTGCTGGTGTCGGCCCCATGGCAGCAGTGGCCGGAGCAATTGCGGCGCATGTCGGTGCGGATCTATTGATGTATTCATCTGAAATTATTATTGAAAATGGTGGAGATGTTTTTTTACAGACACATCAACCAGTAACCATTGGAATATTTGCAAATCAATCGGTTCTCAATTTGCGTTTGGGGGTTGAGGTGTTATGCGATAATCGTCCATTGTCGGTTTGCACATCCTCCGGCACCTTTGGCCATTCCCACAGCCAGGGCAAGGCCGATGCGGTCACGGTATTTTCTTCCTCATGTCCACTTGCTGACGCAGCAGCAACCGCCATCGGCAACACGGTGCAGACAAAGTTTGATATCGATGCTGCACTTGAATTTGGCAAACATATCAAAGGAGTAAAAGGACTGGTGGTTATTAAGGACGATAAAGCCGGCATGTGGGGAGATATAAAAATCGTTCGCTTATAACCGGCGACATCCAGCCGTGATTCTAAAAAAGAGGTTGAGTTTTGGGGCTTAAGAAGGTAATTAGTAACTCAATTTATTAAGACAATAAAAGTGAAAGTCAATGACCGGTTAGTTTGTCGTTGGCTTTTGATATTGAATCAATTTGCTAAGTTTAAATTCGGTGATGGCATAAAAGTATGAAAACTATGTGGGCACCCTGGCGGATGGAATATATCCTTGGGGACAAAGAACCAACTTGTATTTTCTGTGATGCGCAGGGAGAAAAAGATGATTTAACTTTATACACGGGCAACACCACCTTGGCGGTAATGAACAAGTTTCCCTATATTAATGGTCATTTGCTGGTATCTCCACGGCGACACATTGCCGCGCTGGACCAATTAAGTCCAGAAGAAATGTCGGATTTACTTATGACCGTAGATAGATCCATTGACATTCTCAAACAGGATATGGCTCCGGATGGATTTAATGTGGGTCTAAATTTGGGTCGTGTTGCCGGTGCCGGCGTAGAGGAACATCTCCATTTTCACGTTGTGCCGCGGTGGTTTGGCGATGTGAATGCATTGGCAGTGTTTGCAGATGTGCGTGTCATACCCGAGCATTTGCTGGAAACCTGTCAGAGGCTGAAACCGATTTTTGCCAAGTTGCCACCCGATATAGCCGCCGGGCGCTGACAAAACGCACGCTTTTTGATAAATAAAAGGAAAAAATCCCATTCAATCCTTGGGTGACTAAACCTTGACACGATCTGCTATAAAATAGGGGGGCAGAGATGAAAAAAATAAAATTGGTGTTCTGGCTGATACTGATCGCGTTCCTGGCCTTGCTGACATACCAAAATTGGGACTACTTCATGTCGCAGCATGGATTGCGAATCAATTTATTCGTGGCAGAATACAATATTCCACCTTTGCAGAATGCTGTCTTGCTTCTCATTTTTTTCTTTGCAGGTCTATTAATCGCTTATTTTTTCACACTATTCGAACGTTTCAAGTCCCAACGGGCTATCAAATCAATGACCGCCACACTTGAAATGAGTGAAAAACTCCTGGATGGACTGAAAAAGGAGATACAAACGCTCAAGGGCGAGCCTTCGACACCTCAGCCCCCCGCTGATGAAGTTAGCTCAGACCATGAAACCAAGGATCCTGATGTTTCATGAGCCCTCGCGGTACCACCCCAATGATGCGGCAGTATCTGGAAGTCAAACAGACCTATCCAGATGAAATCCTCCTCTATCGCATGGGAGATTTTTTTGAGATGTTTTTCGAAGATGCCAAATTGGCATCCCGTCTGCTTGACATCACGCTAACGTCCCGCAATAAAAAAGCCGAATCTCCAATACCCATGTGCGGTGTACCCTATCGAGCAGTCCAAGGATACATTGCGCGTTTAATTAACCTGGGCTACAAGGTAGCCATATGTGATCAAGTGGAAGATCCATCCCTAGCCCAAGGCCTGGTAAAACGGGAAGTTGTGCGCGTAATCACACCGGGCATGGTTTTGGAAAACGAATTATTAGATGAAAAATCAAACAACTATGTTCTAGCAGCCATCATTGAAAAAAATCAAATTGGACTTTCTTATCTAGATGTGTCCACTGGAACCTTTCGGGTGACCGAAAGCAACAATTTGGATGAGATCATCCAAGAAACATACCGCGTCACCCCCAAAGAGGTGCTTTTACCAAGTGGAAACGACGATACATCATTTAAAGCTTATATTGATGCAGTTCAAAACCTGAATCCATCCACATTGTCGGCCAACGCCTTTGACTATTCCCAAGCCAAAAAACGTCTTCTTAAAACTTTAGGGACTATTTCTCTGGAAGGTTTTGGCTGCAACCGGTTCCGCCCTGGTTTGCGTGCTGCCGGTGCCTTGATCTACTATGTACAAGAAACCCAAAAACAGGCCATCGCCCATGTTCGCAGCATTGAACCCTATCGTTTAGACAATTATCTTTTTTTGGATGATCAATCCTATCAAAATCTCGAAATTGAAAAGAATTTACGTTCTGGTACCCGCAAAGGAGCCCTGATCGCTGTTTTGGATCAGACTGTCACCGCTATGGGCAGTCGCATGCTGAAACAATGGATACGCTACCCGCTTACCGATGCGAACCAAATTGAATCTCGTTTTGATGCCATCGATGAAGCCCGAAATTATTATCAGGCCACCCAAACCATCAGAGACCATTTGAAAAAGATCCATGATGTTGAACGCCTACGCAGCAAAATATCCATGGGGCACGCCAATGCACGTGACTTGCTGTCCCTGAAACAATCTCTCCAGCAAATGCCTACGCTTGAAACCCTGCTGAAAACCTATCAATCGCCACTTTATAAAGCCCGCTATAACCGTGCTGAGGTAAAACTGCTGGCAAAAAATATTGATGCGGCCATCCGTGAGGATGCCGCCCCGACACTGCATGAGGGCGGTATGATACGCGAGGGGTTTGATCCGGGCTTGGACGAACTAATCCAAATGACCCGGGACGGTAAAACCTGGTTACTCAAATTAGAAGCGCAGGAGCGGGAACGCACCGGCATCACGACGCTTAAGGTTCGTTATAATAAAGTATTTGGATATTATCTCGAAATTCCTAAATCGCGTCTGGATGCGGTACCAGAGGAATACATTCGAAAACAAACTCTGGTAAATGCCGAACGGTTTATCACACCGGAACTCAAGGAATTTGAAGAAAAGGTCACCAATGCCGAGGGCAAACGCGCTGAATTGGAGTTCACCATATTTACCGATTTAAAAAACCAGGTTGTACAAAAAAATTCCGATTTGCAGCAAGTTGGTGATTTTCTGGCCCGCTTGGACTGCCTGCTTACATTGGCCGTAATTTCCCAAGACAACAATTATACGCGACCCGATATTAATTCAGAAGGTTGCCTTCAAATCCAAGATGGTCGACATCCTGTCATTGAAAAAATGATTCCGGGCGAAAGATTTGTGCCCAACACCATCAATATGGACAACGACACGAATCAAGTCATCATCATTACCGGACCCAACATGGCAGGTAAATCAACGGTACTGAGACAGGTTGCTCTCACCGTGTTGATGGCCCAAATGGGCTCATTTGTTCCAGCAGCCAGCGCATCCATCAGTATCACGGATCGTATTTTTACGCGCGTGGGAGCGCTGGACAATTTATCCCAGGGTCAAAGCACTTTTTTGGTGGAAATGCAGGAAACTGCCAATATTCTCAATAATGCCACCGCAGACAGCCTGGTGATCATGGATGAGATTGGACGCGGCACAAGTACATTTGATGGCTTAAGCATTGCCTGGGCTGTGGCCGAATTTTTACACGACGCCAAAGGCGCTGGCGTCAAAACTTTATTCGCCACACATTACCACGAATTGACTGAACTCTCGAAAGAAAGAGAGCGCGTTCAAAATTTCAATATTACCGTCAAAGAGTGGAATGATGAAATCATTTTTCTTAGAAAACTGATACCCGGCGGCACCAACCGCAGCTATGGCATACAGGTTGCGCGTCTGGCCGGTATTCCCGACAAGGTCATTACCAGAGCTAGACGGATTCTAACCGATATTGAGAACAGCAACCATTCACTTTCCAGCCAAGCGGCTACCCAAAAACCAGACGAGCATCAACTAGGTATGCCAATTCAGCTGGAGCTGTTTAAGGGATATGATCATCTCATTGCTGACAAGTTGGCCAAAATCGATATCAGCCAAATGACGCCCATGGAAGCGCTCAATTACCTGCACGCGCTCCAGGAGAAAATTAAATCGGGTCAAAGCATATCATGACTTGTTTTCTGAAATATAAAATGAAGCCCTGGATACTCCCTAGCCTAGCGATTCTGATAATATTTGTATTTGGATTTGGCGCCATCGACTCAACCCAGGCTTCAACGGCCAAAGATACCTATCTGCAAGCTGACAAGAAATATCTCCGTCTCAAAAAGAATCCCAAACTTCAAAAATATCGAGATCAATGGTTTGCCTGTATCGATCTATTTAAAACGGTCTACCGTCATGATCCCAATGGTCCTTGGGCGGCAGCCGGCATGTATAAAACCGGCGAGCTTTATTATGAGCTTTACAAACATTCTTTCAAAAAATCTGATAAAACCGAAGCCCTGGATACGTTGCAACGCGTTGTCAAGCGTTACCCCAAAAGCCAATACCGCCAAAAAGCCCAGGCCTTGCTTGCAACCATCCAGTCAAAATCAACGCCGCCAAAGCCGGAGAAAAAAACCACCACTCAAGATAGGCGCATGCGACAGGCTGAAAAGTGCTATCAACGTCTTCTCAGCAATCCTCGCAAATTGAAATACCGGGACCAGTGGCTTACTTGCATCAGCACCTATAAGTCCGCCCAAGCTGCTGATCCCAAAGGGAGCCGCGCCGCCGAAGCCATCTATCGAGCCGGTAGTCTGACCTACCAATTGTACAAACGGTCCTTTGCGCGCAAAGACAAATCCCAGGCCTTGGCTTTATTGAAAAGAGCGCGTAATTCTTACCCGGGAACTACCTATGCTCGTGAGGCTGCCAAAAAAATTGCGATGATCACAGGAAAACCCGTAGAATCGGAGAAGCCAGACACACCGGATGCCATTCAGCAGGTTATTGCTGATTCAAAAAAAACCACGTCACCCGACAGATCGGCAACAAACAAAACACCAGGATCACATACCTTGGTGCAGGGGCTACGCCACTGGTCTAATCCCAGTTACACCCGCATTGTTATAGATGCTGACAGGGCAACATCCTATCGGCATCGTTTGCTCAACCAGGATCCCTCCATTCGGAAGCCCAAACGCCTTTATGTAGATCTGGACCGCAGCCGATTGGGTGATAAATTTGATAAAGTGGTACCTATTAATGACAACCTGCTGAGCAATGTGCGTGCAGGCCAATATACGCCAGAATCTGTTCGCGTTGTGGTGGATATCAAGTCCTTTAAGACCTACAAGATTTTCTCTTTGCGCAATCCTTTTAGAATCGTTATCGATGTATGGGGGCTTAATGGATCAGCTGCAAGCAAACCGCCCAAAGTCGATCGAGTCAATCCTAATGTCGGTGACATCCCACCTGGCGCGTTAGCCAAGCAACTAGCCCTTGGCGTTAAAAGAATCGTCATTGATCCAGGACATGGTGGCCGCGACTACGGTGCACCCGGATATTACAAAGGGGTTCATGAAAAAAAGATTGTGCTGGCCCTGGCTCAAAAACTGGCTCAGAAAATACGGTCGGAACTCGGGTGTGAGGTATTTTTAACCCGAACAAAAGACAAATACTTAACTTTGGAAGAACGTACTGCCATTGCCAACACGCGCAGTGCCGATCTGTTTATATCAATTCACACCAATTCCGCTAAAGACCGACGGGCTTACGGTTTTGAGACTTATTTTCTAAATTTGGCCACCGATGATGAAGCCATCCGCGTTGCTGCCTATGAAAATGCCACCTCGGAAAAAAACATCAGCGATCTGCAAACCATTCTGACCGACCTGATGCAAAATGCTAAAATTAACGAATCCAGCCGATTAGCGGCCTATGTCCAGGCCCAATTATACAAGCATATGCGTAAAAATTATCAAAAAATTAAAAATAAGGGTGTTAAACAGGCACCTTTTTATGTGCTTTTGGGTGCCCAGATGCCGGCCATACTAATTGAATCCTCCTTTATTAGCAATCCGCGAGAATGCAAGCGTTTGACAAACCCTCAGTATCAAGAAAAACTCTGTGAGGGCATCGTCAAGGGTATTCGCGCCTACATCAAAGAAACCAATCCAACCGCTTTATTTAAAACGCCATCGACCTCATCCAAAAAGGGTTAGTCTGATTATGTTTTCTAGTATTCAGGCTTGTGTATCGACATGATCATCCCAATCCAAAGAGACGCTCCCGGTGTACCCACCTACTTGGTTCTAATTAGCGGTATTCTGGCCATATCCACTGGTGCGATTTTCGCACGGCTTGCCGATGCACCCGCATTGGTTACCGCTGCCTATCGTGTTGGCCTGGCCTCTCTTATTCTGGTTCCGCTGGCGTGCATTAAGACACGAGATGAACTTCGCCATCTGACTCTAAGAGACATACGGTGTGTCTTGTTGGCCGGATTGTTTCTGGCATTGCACTTTGCAACTTGGATCTCGTCACTTAAATATACATCCGTTGCCAATAGTGTCGTTTTAGTCAACATGAGTCCCTTGTGGGTTGGCCTACTGGCTCCGCTAATTTTAAAAGAAAAGCTACATCGAGCGACCATGGTTGGTATTATCCTAAGTATCAGCGGTTGTATTATTATTGGATCCGGAGACTTGGTTGCCGGCAGTCAAAATTTGTGGGGCGACTTCTTGGCCATCATCGGTGGACTCTGCCTGGCCGGCTATTTAATGGCTGGCAAACAAGTGCGGTCAAGGCTTTCACTGCTAAGTTACGTTGCCATATGTTATGGCAGTGCCGCCGTGGTGTTGTGGCTCGTAGTCCTTTGCATGGGTTTACCGATTAACGGTTTTACGAATCAGACCTTGGCTGCATTTTGGGGTATGGCGATTATATCTCAAGTGATCGGACATAGCTGCTACAATTGGGCCTTACGCTACTGCAGTGCCGCTCTGGTCGCATTAAGTCTACTCGGCGAACCAGTGGGTAGTACTATATTGGCATACTTTCTTTTTGAAGAGGGATTGACGGTATTAAAACTTTGCGGTGGTTTCCTGATTATGGTTGGAATCTATCTGGCAGCCAAGCAAGAGGTGTCTGCCTGATGGAAAGCCAGTTGTCTTTTGCGAAGGCGGATAAAAATTGACAAAATCTGGCACCGAGGTTAAGAAATCGTGATTTTATAAAATTTAGACAGCATAGCTATCCCAATGGAGGAAGAAAAAATGGACTATGAACACTTGATCTTTGATATTGAAATGCCGCTCGCCACAATTACTTTCAACAGGCCCAAGGCCCTGAATGCATTAAACGCCGAATTGATAACAGAATTTTCCCAAGCCTTGGATGAAGTGGCCGTCAATGAGGATATCCGCGTCCTGATTCTCACCGGAGCCGGTGAGAAATCCTTTGTAGCCGGAGCTGATATCACGGAACTGGCGACCTTTAATCCACTCCAGGCAAAACAATTCAGCCAGCAAGGTCACCAAGCCATCAACAAACTTCAAGCCTTGCCTATCCCTGTAATTGCCGCTGTCAATGGATTTGCGTTGGGCGGTGGCAGCGAAATCGCTCTGGCTTGCGATTTTATTTACACCTCCCAGGATGCCAAATTCGGTCTTCCTGAAATCACATTGGGAATTATCCCCGGATTTGGTGGAACCCAACGTCTACCCCGTTCAATTGGTAAAAACAGAGCCAAGGAGCTCATTTTTACCGGCCGGATGATTAGTGCCCAAGATGCCATGCAGTTGGGTATGGTCAATCAGGTCCATGTGGCGAATGAACTCATGGAAGCTGTCCAAAAGACCGCTAAACAGATAGCAGCCAAAGGCCGCGCTGCTTTACGTGCCGCCAAGCAAGCCATCAATAGTGGCATGGATGTAGACCTTCAGACTGGTTGCGGGCTTGAAATCGATGCCTTTTCCGTTTGTATGGCCAGCGAAGATTCCAAAGAAGGAACTCAGGCATTTTTAGAAAAGCGCAAGGCTGATTTCAAAGGTAGTTTGACACGATAATGATTTGACACATGGCGCGAATATGCGCTATAGTGTCGATATTGCTACCCAAAGTGACCGTTTCGGTGTTCAGGCCTGACTGTGGATCCAGGCGCTGCCAAATTTTGAATCTAGGGCTATAACTACACTGAAACGCTCCGAGTACAGAATTCCGTCTACTTTATATGTCAAAAAAAAATGCATCATTCCAATTGAAGTGGGGAATTTTGTTACTTCTAGCTGGGTTGGGTGTCTGTTTCATGACGCCCCAGAAGATGGAGGAAATCAAACAGATCGAGCACTTTGCTTCCTACACAACCTTCATCTGGTTTTGTTTCTATTTCATGGGTATTTTGTTGGTGGGCGGCGGCATCAAAAAAATCTATCAGTATTACCGCAGTGCTGAAAAACAAGATCCTGAAGATAAAACCTAACGCGTAATTTTAGTTGGAAGGTGATTTCAGTTGATTTTTTCAATCATGAAACTATCATAACATAAGGATAGCGGGTAACCCAATGGTCACTACCACAGACACATCAACGCAGGATGTTCAGAATCTCAAAACAGAAGTTGAATATCGCGCCAAGCTTCAAGAGATCGGTAATAAGTTGAACTCCGCCACAAATCTGGACGAGATCTTTATCGATCTTCAGGATGATGTTACCTCTTTGTTCGAAGCCAAACGGATGACGGTGTACGTCGTCGATGGTGTCAAAAGAGAACTGGTATCACGTTTTAAATCCGGTGACGAAATTGCAGAAATTCGGATACCGGTTTCCAAGAGCAGCGTGGCTGGCTATGCCGCTTTTAAACAAAATGCTGTTAATATAAAAAACTCTTATGATTCTGATGAAATTGCAGCCATCGATCCCGATCTGCAGTTTGACAGCAGCTGGGACCAGAAAACAGGCTTTGTCACCAAACAGGTCATTGCCCACCCCATCATATTTCAAAAATACCTTTTAGGGGCACTTCAGCTGGTTAACCATAAAAAAGATCGACCCTTTTCAGCCATTGATGAAAAATACCTGGATGAGCTGACCAAGGTTTTTGGCATCGCCTTATACAACCAAAAACGGATTGCCAAAGGTAAAAATACGAAGTTTGATTATCTGTTGGAAAACCATCTGGTCACGCAAAAGGAACTCAACAAGGCCATTGCTGATGCGCGCAAGGGCAAACGGTCTGTACCCGATGTACTGATGAAGGATCTGAAAATCGCCAAGGCTGAGGTTGGCAAGTCTTTGAGCCGCTACTATAAAACCCCCTTTATCGAGTACAATGCCCAGATCCCGATACCCGGTGATCTTCTTGCCGGTCTCAAGGTTCCCTTCATGCGCAATAACATCTTTGTCCCCGTGCGCATGGAGGAAGGCAAAGTACTGATCGCCATAGACAACCCCAACGATCTTCAGAAAATCGATCAGATCAAGGTGCTCTTCCCCGGCAAACCGGTCAAATTCTGCGTTGCACTTGACGAAGACATCCATGAGCTCATCAAACTCTTCACCCAAGATGAAAGGAAAATGGCCGAGATCGATGACATTCTCAGCCAATTGCAGGATGAGGCCGAGGAAATTGAAGATGCCGAATCAGCCGTGGGCGAAGCAGACAGCGCCGTGGTCCAGGTGGTCAACAAGATTATCATGGATGCTTTTAATCGGGGTGCTTCCGATATCCACATCGAACCCTATGGTGGCAAACAGAACACCGAGGTTCGTATACGCATTGACGGCGCCTGTACCCTGTACCAGACCATCCCTTTCAGCTATAAGGCCGCGGTCGTATCGCGCATTAAAATTATGTCCGATCTCGATATTGCCGAACGCCGAAAACCCCAGGATGGCAAAATTAAATTCAAAAAATATGGCGGTCTCGATATCGAGCTGCGTGTTGCTACGATACCTACCCAAGGGGGGCTCGAAGATATCGTCATGCGTATCCTGGCTGCCGGCGAACCGATTCCGCTAATTAAAATGGGATTTGCGGAACAAAATTACGAGAACTTTATCAGCATCGTAACCCAACCCTATGGTATCATATTTGTATGCGGACCCACGGGTTCCGGTAAAACTACGACGCTCCATTCCGCTCTAAGCTATATCAATAAAACCGAAACCAAAATTTGGACAGCCGAGGACCCCGTCGAAATCACCCAGCGGGGTCTGCGTCAGGTTCAAGTCAAACCCAAGATTGGATTCGATTTTGCCGCCGCCATGCGGTCCTTTCTCAGGGCTGACCCGGATGTCATTATGGTGGGTGAAATGCGTGACAAGGAGACCACTTCCATCGGCATCGAAGCATCCTTAACCGGTCACCTCGTTTTTTCGACCTTGCATACCAACAGCGCTCCAGAAAGCATCACCCGTCTCCTGGATATGGGCATGGATCCTTTCAATTTTGCCGATGCCATTTTAGGAATCATGGCCCAGCGGCTGGTCAGAACACTTTGTAAAGATTGCAAAAAGGCCTACAATCCCTCCAAAGACGAGTACGATGAACTGGTACGGGAGTATGGTGAGGAGTTGTTTGAAAAGAACGTCAACATCCCTTACACGGATGATCTGCAATTGCACAAACCCGAGGGCTGTGAAGCCTGTCACAATACAGGTTACCGCGGCCGGATGGCGATCCATGAGCTCCTCATGGGCACCGACGAAATGAAAAAATTGATCCAGTTGAAAGCCAAAATGGAAGACATCCGCGGACAGGCACTTGAAGACGGCATGTCGACTCTCAAGCAGGATGGCATTGAAAAAGTGTTCGGCGGTAACCTTGATTTGATACAGGTGCGTAAGGTTTGTATTAATTAGTCACTTCACAGCCGAGTTAAGTGCTTTTTCAAATCGCTTGATCTGGTGATGATAATAAGATCTGTCTCTACCGGCTAACTCCAGGGCCGCCTCGGCAGTTGTCAGAGCAGCCCGCACATCCCCATTCACAAAATAACTTTCAGCCAGCGTGTCCAGGACATGTGCTTGCCGATCAATGCTAGCCGCGCGTTGGGCCAATTGCAGTGCCTGTAGAGGTTGACGTATGCTGGTATCTTCACATGTGGCCAAAAGCCAGGCTAAATTGTTTAGCGCCCTGGCATGGTCCGGGGAAATGTCGATGGCGTTTTGGTACTGTACCGCCGCTTCAGCATACAGCTTGCGTTCAAAGTAAAGATCACCCATGGTAGTGTGGAGATCGGCATTATCCGGTGTTTTTTCAAGTTCCATACGAATGGCTTTTTCAAAAACACGGGTACTGAGCATTTGGCCAGCTGCCCCGTAATTCAGTTGATATCCCAACGTGCCTACCAATACGAGACCAATCAGATAGATACCCAAGCTTTTACGAATTTTTAGTTTATGCTTCTCAATGAGGGCGCGATCCTTATCGCATTTTTTCAGAAAATTGATTCTTTGGCTGATGCTGAAATGATGCCAATTGGGTTTATCCGGTGATTGACGGCCGCTGAGCGCGATTTTTTCGAGAGTTCTGATAAGCGCGTCAGCCTGACCGAACATTGTGAATACATAAGCATCTGCCTGCCTTTCGAAGTTGCGCATAAAGAATCCGAAGATAAATCGAAAATAAAGCAGAAAAACGGCAATGATGCCCAGGCCAAAAGTCAAGGAAGTGACACCAATGGCGCTAAACCCGATTCGACTGAAAACCTGCAGGACTGGATCAAGATAGATTAAGGCGTACACAACCAGATCCAGCAGCGAAAAAGATATAACCATATAGCCAATAAAAAAGATCAAATAATAAAGCAAATGACGATGTTTAACATGCCCGATTTCATGAGCAATCACGGCGTCAATTTCATTTGGCTCCAGTAATTCCAGTAAAGCACGGGTAACCAGGATGAAACGAAAGCGTTTGACCAAGCCCATTACGCCGGCAGTGATGATTCTACCTTCGAATATCGGCCAGTTCAGAATATTGCGGTATCCCAGATTGACTGAGCGGCATAGGTTTTCAATACGGGCGCGGTGTACACCAGTCTCCAATGGTTTGCATTGCCAAAACTTCTGGATTAGAAGCGGCCCAATCAATGCAACCACAAAGAGAAAAACCAGAAAAAAAAGCACTTCTCCGAATGGGTTGGATAGGAAGTTTTTAAGCGCCTCAAAAGGAAGGATCTGGATCAAATCCGAAACACTAGACAGTGCAAACCAAGGCAGCAGCACCGGCATGGCAAAAGAGATATTTGATATCACATAGGCACGACGAGAAATATGGCTGTGATAGAGAATTTGATATGATCGATGGGCACAGGCCCATAGTATAGCAAAATAACTCATAAAAATGGCCACAAATAAAATGGCATGCAGGGTAGGGATGACTACAAAGGGTATCCATGCCGCGCTAAAGGATGGCAAACTCAGCCCATATACATTAAAGGCAAAAATAAGGATTGCCAAGACAGCATGTCTCGTGAGCAGAGATGTAAAACGTAACTCGGTTCGAACAATACCACCACGGTCGATTTTCTGTATTAACCGTTGGAAAGCAAACATAGTAATAGCTGCGTAACCGATCAGGATTACCAGGAATAGCAGCAAGCTATGCGTGACTGAAAAGTTGGGTATTTCCGTGGGCTGATAAGTGGCATAAATCAGCAGGGAAATGATAAAGTAAAAAAAATTAGCAAACATATTTTTTTGATATCAGGGTATTCATAAATTTGGGCGTTTTACGAAGTCGTCACTTATAGTAACGTTGTTTTTCACTATATATACACCCGCAGTAAGACTGCCGGTACATCTTCATTTCTTTGGAGGCTTCAACACCCTTTTTCCAACCATCT
The DNA here is from genome assembly GCA_964633115.1 of uncultured Desulfobacterales bacterium. Taxonomy (GTDB): domain Bacteria; phylum Desulfobacterota; class Desulfobacteria; order Desulfobacterales; family B30-G6; genus B30-G6. Next base: position 2,096 of record CAZWEO010000112.1, on the reverse strand, counting down.
CGAAAGTCCTGGTAATAAAACCGTACGCCAACTGACTTACCTACGGCCGCACCAATACTGCGAATGGTATCGTGCTTTTGAAATTTGCTGTATAATAGGGTGCTAGAAAAGAAATCAAATTTGCCGCGCTTGGCCACCAGAGCAGTTGCCCGTAAGCGTTCATGGTAACAATAGTTACAGCGATCAGCTTCTCGGAAGGCAACATTACGCAGAAAAGTCTCGATATCATAGCCCTCTGCATAAATAACTTGCAAACCAATTTGACTGGCGTAACTTTCCAAGGTTTTTTGGCGTTTGAGACACTCTGTATAGGGGTGAATATTGTGGCCGTAAAAATAGCCCATAACTTCATATTCATCCTGTTGCAATCTTTCCACAGGCAAGATGGCACACGGGGCACAGCAGATATGCAAAAGCATTTTCATTGGCGCTCTCCGAATATGGCGGTGCCAATACGGACAAGCGTGGCACCCTCCTGAATAGCTGCTTCAAAATCGCCGGTCATGCCCATGGAAAGTTCAGCCATACTGATACCGGATATTGCCAAAGTCCGGATCTGATCGCGCAGATTACGCAGAGCAGCAAAATAGGGCCGCACTTTATCCGGTGCGTTAAAGTAGGGTGGCATAGTCATGAGTCCTTTGACGGCGATATGCTCAAAGCGCCCCATCTCGGTAATGAGTTTGGGGGCTTCGTCAGCCGGCACACCTGATTTGCTGGCTTCTTCGGCTATATTTACTTGCACCAGCACATCCTGAACTTTGTCGATTTTGCCTGCCTGTTTATCGATCTCACGCGCTAACTTTAGGGAATCAACTGAATGGATCAAATCAAACATTTTAACGGCATATTTGGCCTTGTTGCTTTGCAGGTGGCCGATAAAATGCCAGGAAACTGGATGGGCATAAAGTGCGTTAAATTTTTCGCGTGCCTCCTGGATGTAATTCTCACCAAAGAGGGTCAGACCACTATCGACGGCCCTTAATAGGCTCTCCGCGGGCATGGTTTTACTAACTGCGACCAGTTTGATATCGGCTGCATCCCGCCCGGATTGTTTGGCTGCCACCGCGATCCGTTCCTTTATGGCTATAAGTCGATCTTGCATGCGTCTGTTCCTTCACTAAATTTTTAAGATGAGATCTATTTGCATATGCGCCAACGCTTGCCGCTGTGCGGCTCAATCACCCCGGCCTGGTATAGGCGGTCCATGACTTCGCAGACCGGCAGGCCCACGACATTGGTATAGGAACCTTTGATCTTTTGGACTAAAAACATGCCTAACCCTTGGATGGCATAGGCACCGGCCTTGTCGTATGGTTCGTCGGTCTGAAGATACCATTCAATTTCAGATTGGCTGAGTCGCTTAAAATAAACATCGGTCTGTTCCATGTCTGTAATGGTCGTATCTCTGGTCAGGTTGCAAATTGTGTATCCGGTAAAAACTTGATGCCTGTTGCCATTGAGCTGTTGAATCATCTCGCGGGCAGTATTCACCGAATCCGGCTTTCCTAAAATCCTACCATCTATGAGAACGATGGTGTCGGCGCCGATGATCCAGTGCTTGGGATAGCTGCGGGCAACATTCTTGGCCTTGGCCTCAGCCAGAGTTTTGACTAGTATTTCAGGTGATGTAATGCTGGTATTCTGTTCATCGACCTGACTGGGCACAATCCTAAAATCAAGTCCTACCTGTTCCAACAGATATTTTCTGCGAGGGGATTGGGAAGCTAAAATTAAACCAGAATTATCCAATGGTTACCTTTCAATTCTTGGGATGCTTGATTCATATTACATCAATTCAAGAAAGAGAAATATTAACAGAAGGATAGGGGATTAGCAAGTTGTCTTCCCATTTGACCTTGTCTATTTACAGCCTACAGAATTTGTGTATATTTTCTTTATCATGAGAACGTTTTGGGTCTTTCTTGGCTTGACAATTGAAGTGTTAATCGATACATCTCAGCAAATTTTAACCTGAGCTATACGCTTTTTAGCGCCAGGTTACTATTTGTGCCTGGGTGGCGGAACTGGTAGACGCAAGGGACTTAAAATCCCTCGGGGCTTAGTCCCTGTACGAGTTCAATTCTCGTCCCGGG
>CAZWEO010000111.1:0-16600 GCA_964633115.1 uncultured Desulfobacterales bacterium | reverse complement strand
TTATGCAACCTCATAATTTCTAAAGTTAAAACTGCTTAGAACAAAAACACCCTGTATCGCCGGCATAGATGCAAAGCAGAAGGTCGGCCTTGTCTTTTAATGCCTGCAGAAGCCTCATTTTAACATTGGGATCATAACCCGGCAGCACACGGGAGGCATGATAGTCAAACAGGAGTTTCCCACCGAATTCAAGGTAGAGTTTATCGCTGAACATTTTAGCACGTTCAAGGATTTCGGATTTTTGCTCCTGGATATATTTCTCATTGTCAAAGGCCTCATTCGCTGTCATGTCCTATCCTTATTCGGTTTTAGAGTCACTTGAAGGAAATATTCTATTTCGTTAGAGATATATCGAAAAATATTTTAGGTGAAACCGCCATTAAAATCAATATGCAAGCATCAAAATAACTTTCATGTTAATCAGATCGAATAATCGCAGGTTAAAATAGGACTTAGAATCATCTTAAACCATGGATACCTCCATCAGTATTCCATGGAAATTGCTGATAACATAACATGGTATCGGCAATGGATGAAGGTTTTTGGAAGCAATCTTTAATAAAGCCTTTGCGGGGCCCTCAGGTTCTCGTCGACCTTGCTCCCAGTTCGGGAGTGTGCTGATACTGACGCCAATCATCAGTGCAAAATCGCTTTGGGAGAGGTTGAGCCTTTTACGTATTGCCTTGATACTTGGTGGGGTAATTTCAAATACCCGACTTGCCTTTCTATAGCCGTGTTTAACCTGTCCAGCCTCTTTAATACTTGCGACCAGTTTTGAGAATTCTTTATCTTTCATAATAATAGATTATTCGGAAGTCACCACTTTTACCTTTTCCAGTTGATTTCCAGCGAAATTTTCTTAAACCCCCGGTTCTTTTAATGAGACTACCGGCAGTTGGTCTAATCACAAGTTTATGCTGTAACATTCTATATTCATCATCAGAGAGCAGGTTTATCAATCAAGCGATGGCCTTTGCAATGTTTTCTTTTTTCGCTCACATGGCAAAAAACGATTTAACGAGCAGGTCCAGTGATACACTCGGATCTCTCTTTTCCATTTTAGCAACTCTGGGTTGACTTGATTTTAAAATATTACCTGAATATGTTCAAGAAAACAGCCGCGCCAGTTCATCCACTTCAAATGCAGGCCATTCAACAGACTGCGACCCTTCCATAGCTTCAATTCCTTCACCGGGTTCAAGTACTTCGCCGATGCAGGTCACGTCGATACCAGCTTTCCGGATAGCGGCCAGGATGTCATCTTGGACTTTGGGATTGCAGCAGATTAAAAGACTTCCGGATCCGATCAGACCCAAAGGAGAAATGTCGAGTTTATCGCAGATACGTTGGGTCTGGGGGTAAATGGGGATACGGCTCATATCTATGCGTATACTGTGATGGCCGGCGATACTCAATTCACTGGCCGCTGTGGCCAAACCACCTTCGGTAACATCGTGCATGGCGGTCACCCCGCCAATATCCCGGGCGATACGCGCCTCTTCCAGGATGCTGATGCGATCCAGAAATCTTCTACTGGTCTCAATTTCTGTATCGCTGAATCCCATTGAGAGCAGCTTGTCGCCCATCTCACGGGCGATGATGGCGGTACCCTCCACGGCAACGGACTTGGTGAAAAGGATCTTATCGCCGGTCTGCATGGATTTTTTGTCCACCAGAGAATCTCTGGCAACGGTGCCGACCAATGAGCCCACCACCACGGGCCGTGTGACTGCATCCGTGATTTCGGTATGTCCGCCGCAAAGGGTGATACCATATTGGCGTGCGACCTGATTCAGGCCTCGCATGATATGCTGGATCTGGGAGCCGCTGGTGCGGCTGGGAAACAACAGGGTTGTGAGCAGCCAGCGCGGCAGTGCGCCGCAGGTGGCGATGTCGTTGGCATTTACCAAAACGGCATAATTACCGATGGCTTCGGTGGCAAAGGTGATGGGATCTGATTTTAGAATCAGGACTTCTTCTTTTTGAATATCGGCGGCGGCAATGTCTTCGCCCACACCGGCCTTGATCAATAAGGCCGGATCTTCAAACGAAAAGCCGTTGAGAAATTCTGCCAAGAGGTCATTGGGCAGTTTCCCCTGGGGTAGGGGGGCTCCCATCTGGATAATGGGATTTAATTCATCCAGTTGGGAAACCACAAAATCAGGGGCAAGGTCAGCCGTTTCAATTCGCGGGTCTACATCTAGCAGCGTTGTTAAGGCGCCTGCGTTCTGACCGGCCTGGATATCAAAAATAAAATCCCCCACCATTAGCATTTCCTCTGGTATTACATTGAGCTTCTGGGCGGCCAGTAAAATACCATCTGGCTCCGGTTTAGGCGCCACCGGATCGTCACGGGTAATCACCACGTCGAAATCATCCAGGCTCAGATTGTCAAAATTTAGTATGGCGGTCTGAACGGATACCAGACTGTTGCGAGTAATAAGAACCACCGGGATTGATTTTGAACGTATAAAATTTATCAGATCATCTGCGCCAGGGTTTGGCCTTGAGTCAGCCGCACCCAGACTTTCAAAGCGATTTAACTTCTCAAAATAATCGGCTTTTTTTCGCGGATCGGCAATGCTTTCTATATATTCGAGTACGGGCTTATCGTGGGGGCAGTTCAATTCATTTTTTATCACGGCAAAATCCAAGGCGCCCGGCTGTGTCAGGGTACCGTCAAAATCAAAAAGTACGGCTGAGATGCGGTAGGGCTTGTCTCTCTCTGTATTACCGTATTTCATAGGGAATTAATCCTCACTTAGCGTTTGCTACAGTATACATGGAAAAAGGGTCGGGTACACGTGTTACGTGTTACGTGATACGAGTTGGCCAATAGCACGCAGCTTTTAGCGACCCCGCAACCCGCAACTCGTAACCCGCAACCCATCAGCCTACAGCCTGAACTTTCGCTCTTACTGCAATCATCTCCGCAGCAATGCTAACGGCAATTTCCTCCGGAGTTTCGGCGGCGATTTCAAGTCCGATGGGGCTGTGCACGCGGTCGATGTCCTGCTGCGTGAATCCGCCATTCAACAGGTTAGCATATATGGCGTCCCGTTTTTTACGGCTGCCGATCATGCCGATATAGGTTGCATCGGTTTTAAGCGTTTGTGACAAGACCGTCTGGTCATGGCGATGCCCGCGGGTGACGATAACGATGTAACTGTTTATATCAATGCTCAGGGTATCCATTGTTTTATCAAAACTATCCAGTACCAGTACCTGGTCGGCCGTAGGGAATCGCCCCACATTGGCGAACTCCTCGCGGTCATCCAGGACCATCGTACGGAAATGAACCATTTTGCAAATGGCGGCCACATACTTGGCCACGTGGCCGGCACCAAAAATGAAAACGCTTTTGGCAATACCATAAGGTTCAATGAGGTAAGTCGTATCTCCGATGGCTTGCAGTGCAGGGATTTGTGGATCACGGCTTTGTGCAATCAAATGATTCACATCAGCAATAGGATAGCGCATATCTTTTGGCAATGACTCTGGCGAGCGTAGCAATTGCCGTTGCCCCACACGAATGCGATTTTCAGTTTGCTGAATGGAAGCAATCACCAAACAGGATTCGCCTTGCCTGAGGGACTTTTGAAGCTGCTTGAAAACCGATATGTTCTCGTCACTGGTATGGATATACTCGATTAGGACCTGCATTTGTCCACCACAGATGACATCTAATTTGTCCAAGCCCGGCTGAGCGGTTAGGTCATAAGCGCGTATCTCAGAGGTTTTTGCATCAAACAACTCCCCCGCCCGTTGCATGACATCGGCTTCCATGGACCCGCCGCCGATGGTGCCGATAATATCACCGCCGGGAAGAACCAACATACGCGATCCAGCTCCGCGGGGGGTTGAGCCCTTATGAGACAAAACCGTTGCCAGAACTAGCGGTGAACCCTGATCAAGCATCTGACAAAGTTCGTCGATTAAATCATTCATTCTTTTTCCTCTCACCTTAAGGCTATTAGGCTGAAGACTATTAGGCTGTTAGGCGCCTATCATAGAATCGTCAAAGGTTTAAACAGGCCAGTCAGAATGGGGTATTTCACAAATTAGTATTCTTCGTCAAGTGTGTTTATGTGGTTGACCGCCGATATGATGCGCATGCTGATGCGTATGCACATGCTCATGTTCATCCTTGAAGATCTTGCCGTAAGCCATTGTATAAAATTGATCGGTTGTCTGGGATAACAGATCAAATTCATGTGAAATTAATATATAGGAAAGGTCCAGCTTCTGCAGGATTCGAATGAGTCGTGCTTTCATAGCGTTGTCCAAGGCATTGCTGGGTTCATCTAACAACAATACCTCCGGTTGCATGGCCAGAACCGTTGCCAGGGAAACCAGGCGTTTTTCGCCGCCGGATAGCTTATAAGTAATCCGGTCTTCAAAACCGTTTAAGCCCAGAAAATCGAGTGTTTGTCTTGAGATATCCAGGGCTTCCTGCTTTGATTTGCCCAAATTCAAAGGGCCGAAAGCGACATCCTCAATAACCGTAGGCGAAAAAAGTTGGTCATCTGCGTCCTGGAATAGCAGCCCAATCCGCCGACGGACATCAGAGAAGTCTTTTTCCTGTCCCCTTTGCTTCCCAAAAATTTCAACCATGCCGGATGTCGCTTTTAAAAGGCCCATGATGACATGCAACAGAGTTGTCTTACCACTACCATTAGGAGCAACCAGGCCGATTCGGTCACCTTGTAAGAGCGAAAAGTTTAGTTGATCCAATACAGTTTTACCACCCGGATACTGATAGTTGATATTCTTTAAATTTATGAGACGGTTATGCGAATCCATATTTCCACCGTTGCAAGGGTTAATATAATGACCGACATGATCAGGCCAAAGGGCCAGTTGCGAGAATCCGGGTCAAACTGGTTGAGGGCATAAAATTTGCCGCTAAATCCACGACATTTCATGGCATTGGATACACGCTCGGCACGCGACCAGGCGCGTACCAATAACATGCCGGCCAAATAGGCATAGGTGCGATAGGAATGCAAATTGGTGCCGGGTGTGAAACCGCGGACACGAGCTGCGCGTATCAAGCGTTGATATGCTTGTTCGAAAACAAAAAGGTAGCGGTAGGTAATCATTAGCAGGTACACCAGCTTTGTGGGAAGGCCCAGGTTTCTTAGGGCATGTCCCAATGTGGCTACCGGCATGGTTGCGAGCAGGGCCATCAAAGCCATTAAAATTGCAGTGGACTTCAGACTAATTTGTAAGGCCAGGCCCAGGCCCGGGAGACTTAGCTTGATAATGCCAAATTTGATGATTGCCTCGCCGGGATATGTCAACGGCATCAGTAGCCAGATCAATCCGAGAAATCCGATCAAAACGCTTAGACGTTTGAGTACATCTTTTAGAGGCAGGCGGGCTATCAGCACCAAACATAATGAGGTAATTAGGCCCGCCAATAGAATTATGACGTTGCTGGAAAACGCGAGCACCAAAGAATATACTAATGCCAAGGCCGTTTTTAATTGGGGGTTAATTGTGTGGATCAGTGAATCACCCTGGGCAAAACTTTCCGGTATCATGTATTTTTGCCTCTTGTTTGGCGGCGATAATGCATATATGCGGCCAAACCCACCAGGCCAATGATATATCCAACCCCCCCAATGATATCAGATGGTTCAATTCGCTTCTGATCCATTTCAGCCAACTTCGCCATTACTGGCGCTAATTTTTGATCCAGGATGGATGCCAATAGAGTTTCGATTTCCTCCCGGGACATTATAGCTTGGGCTGATGTCGCCACGCTGGTTTCTGGCGGGTTGATATGACCAGAATTGGTATGTACAGCATCTTCATGGGTATGGGTATGAATGGATTCCGGGTCCGCTTCTATAAAATCATCTCGGTTGAGGGACCACCTCGCCCGGTGTCCTGCGCCCGCATTGAGTACTATCTTCAGATAGGTTTTTTGCGGCCTAGGGAAGCTAAATTGCCCCTGCGCATCGGTTTTACCCTGTAGCAGCAGCTTTCCGTTTTCATCAAAAACTTCAACCGGTGCTTGATTTGGCCGTTTGCCACCCATCATTTTGCTCTGGGTGTGGATGGTATCGCCCTGAACCCAGGCAAAAATACTGGCCTTGTGAGCATCGGCGACGGGACAGAACACTGTAACCGTCAATACTAAGATGCAAGGAATTATGATTAGATGGTTTATGTTTCTAAAATATGTTTTCATTAGCTTTATCCTCAAATCCTACTAAGCTGGAAAGCTGGAAAGCTGGAAAGCTGGGATGCCCGGATGCTTGGAGGCTGCTATCGGTTGACAGCCATCAGCCTCACTTTAATCCCTCAACACCTAGCTAGATCTTCTGACCCTATCCGTCATTTCCACGAAAGTGGAAATCCAGGCAAAGCTAACAGCTCTATGCTTATCCTGGATCCCCGATTTCTCGGGGATGACAACGGAAGGCTAGGACGCCAGGATGCTGGTACACCGGTTTGCCGGAAGCCTCATTACTGCTTTCAGCCGATAGCTATTGATAATCCCGAAACGTGAAACTCGCAATCCGAGATCCCATGACCCCTCGGCTCCTTGAATCCTTATTCCTAAAAACAATCTAAACGTGTATCGTGTACCATAAACTTGCGCAGTCATACCTTCTCTGATACCAGCATTTCCGGGCTCACTTTTTTGATAAACGCCACACAAAAAGCCGTCACAAATCCTTCAATAATCATCACCGGAATATTGGCAACGATGATTATGCTTGCAACAGTCCAAAAATTTTCCTCGGCCAGAACCAGAGCAGAGCCCAATATCAGAGCGGATACCAGAACTGAAAGTGAGCCACATGCAAAGGCGGCCGGCATAATCCTGGTATGGGACTTTTTGACCATAGCGCCAAATATATAATAACAAGCTACTCCTGGTAGTGTCATAATTAGGGTATTAACCCCCAGGGTTGTGAGGCCGCCAAACTGAAAGAAAACAGCCTGTAGGATCAGGGCCACCAGAATAGCCGGAAAGGCGGTCCAACCCAGAACCAGCCCGAGGAGACCATTGAGGATTAGGTGTGTACTGGCCGGGCCTATATTAAAGTGAATCAAAGAAGTCACAAAAAATGCGGCCGACAGAACACCCACATGGGCCACACGGTCATAGTCCATTTGCTTCAAACCGATGGCCGTTCCGGCCAGGGCCAGTCCTGCACCTGAAATTAACACCGGGGCATTTAATACACCTTCTGAAATATGCATGCTAATTTATTACCCGTCTTCGCTCTCCGAGCTACGCCGTGGTTATTCGCCATTGTTTACTTAAAAATTGAACCACTTCTTTTCAGCATTTTGCAAATGAATCTTATATTCGAATCCTGGTCACAGAATTGGCAAATAAAAAACCACGAAGGGGAACCTTCGTGGTTTCCAAATTATTGGAGCGAATTATTCGTGTTTGAGACGCTTAAATTATGTAAATATACGGCGACGGAGTCGCCTTCCGTAAAAGCGTGCAACGCTTTTATTCAGACTTCAGTCTGATTTAGTTCCGCAATCATAATATGGCGATATCTGATTTTCAAGTATTTAATTTGAATCCACTGCTTGGACTCGAAATGGGGCAATCAGTATAGTCGACGAATTAATCGTGGGGAGGCTTTGCAATCTAGTCTGAAATCAAATTATGGATTTCGATTTGGAGTATCAACCAGACAGGGATGCTACTTCTTTATGGCGGAAACAATCCACGGTATGATCATTGACCATGCCGATGGCCTGCATCAGGGCATAGCAAATGGTTGGTCCCACAAAGGTAAACCCTCTTTTGCGCATATCTTTGCTCATGGCTTCGGATTCAGGACTGATGGCGGGAAGTTGATCAAGGCGTTCCCATTGATTTTGGAAAGTTCGATGGTTCACGAATTGCCAAATGTAACTATTAAAACTCCCAAACTCTGACTGAACCTTTAGGAATTGCATGGCATTGGTAATAAACGCTCTGACTTTGAGCTTATTGCGGATTATGCCTTTGTTCTGGAGCAAATTCTGGATTTTGGTTTCGCCATATTCTACAACCAGATTGGGATCGAATTGATCAAACGCCTGACGATATGCTTTGCGTTTGTTGAGAACCGTCGACCAGCTCAAACCCGCCTGAGCGCCCTCCAGGCAGAGAAATTCGAAAAGCTCCTTTTCAGCATGCAAGGGCACACCCCACTCTTGGTCATGGTAAACGATCATTAAGGGATCTTCTCCGGCCCAGGCGCAGCGCTTTTTCATTGTTCAAACCTCCTGAGAGTAGTAACCAAAGATAAGTTCTGTATCAATTGACATGCATACTTGGGATGATAATATGTTTATATTATTTGTCAAAAGGTTACTTCGATATATCGACTACAAATCATCTTACGTCAATAGCTTGGGTGTAAAATGAAAGACACAGCACTTAAGAAAGTCGTCACAAATAAATTAGTGATCATTGTTCTGGCGATCCTGATCCTCTACACACTGGCCGGATTTTGGTTGGTGCCTCACCTCATAAACCGACTGGCGCCGGATATGGTAGCGCAGAAAATTCAACGCGAACTCCGCCTGGGAAAAGTGAAACTGAATCCATTCCTGTTTCAATTTCAAGCGGACGACGTTGGACTTTACGAGCAGGATGGCAACTTGATTGGCGGCTTCAAGCAAATTTATATTGATTTCGAATTAAGTAGCTTGTTCCGGTGGGCCTTGGTGTTCAAAACCTTCCGCTTGGATCAACCGCAAATAAATATCGTCATCAACATGGACGGCTCGCTCAATTTGGCAGAGCTGCAGCCGGCGCAACCAACCGAGCAAACCCATGAAGGATTGGTAGAACCGCCAGAAGAAAAAAGAGCGTCGTCCGAACAGAACGTCGAACCTTCGGCAGAGCAGGCCGCAAAAGACACGGCGCCACTGCGAATGGTTTTGCAGCACATCCAGATTGTTGAGGGTGAGATCGATTTCATCGATCAACGCCAATCGATACCGGCAAAGGTGGCGATTCGTCCGCTCAATATTGAATTGAAGGATATCTCCACCCTGCCAGACCGCGAAGGGCCATACAGCCTGGTAGCCACCACCCAAGAGCAGGAGTCTTTTCATTGGACCGGTGAGATCAGTCTGCATCCATTCAAGTCTTCTGGTCGGCTGGGATTCAGTGATATCAAGATGGCCACCCGGAAGACCAATCGGAGCCTCAATCCGAAACGCAACCGGAACAACAGCCGAAAGTTGAGTCTGAACCGACCGACTCGGACGAAAAGGCTGCCTTCAATTATGCCGTTCAATCAGCCGAGTTATCTGGTTTTAAAATCGCCTTTAGCGATAAGACCGTAAATACCGACGGCAACATTATTCAGATCGACAATCTAAGGCTTGCTGCCACTAACATTGACGGTAAATCTCAAATGCCGACTGAACTGTCATTTGATATTCAGGAAGGTGGGCGTTTGGAACTAAGGAGTAGTATTAATCCGCTTAAACCATCCGTTCAAGCTGGTATCGATGTCAAGGCGCTATCTCTGCTTCCTTTTGAAGCTTATATAAAGCCGCACGCAGACTTACATTTGGCCTCTGGAACGATTTCGACCAAGGGAGAATTTGGATATCAGGTTGAAGACGGATCGGCAAAATTATCATATACCGGTGGTTTTGATGTTTCTGCGCTTCAGATTTTACCACCAGAATCAGATGAAACCCTGCTGGGCTGGGAAAATTTGGCAACCTCGGATTTAAAATTCCAGCTGGAGCCAAATTTGTTGGAAATCACCGATTTAAAGCTGTCCGGCCTGGATGGGCAATTTATTATTTTTGAGGACGGTTCTTTGAATCTTACCCAGATGTTTAAAAAAGATCCGGACATGACATCTATATCTGGAGAAGAGCCCGGAAAAGACCAGGAAACCGAATCTGAATCTACGAAAACACCCGAGAAAATAGAAAAAGATCCCAGCACCCCAAGAGACGAGGCCTTCCCAATTTATATCCATAAAATCCGCTTTGAAGATGGCGGCTTGTTTTTTGCCGATTATAGTCTGTTCCCGCAATTTGCTACCCGCATCCATCAATTACAGGGTTCCATCATTGGCATGTCGTCACAACCATGTGCCAGGGCCCAAGTACAGTTGGACGGCCGCGTAAACGCGTATGGCCTGTCCAAAATCGAAGGAGAAATCAACTTTTTTGATCCAAGCACCTATACCGACATGGCCGTATTGTTTCGGAATTTGGAGATGACGCGCCTAACCCCGTATTCCGGAAAATTCGTGGGGCGGCGTATTGATTCTGGTAAGCTAACCCTGGATTTGAAATACGATATCGAAGATCGCAAACTCAAGGGCGACAATCAGATTATTGTAGAACAGATTGAACTGGGAGAAAAAGTTGAAAGCCCGGACGCGGTTTCCCTACCTCTGAATCTGGCCATTGCTATACTTGAAGATACCAACGGTGTCATTGACATTGGTTTGCCCGTGTCTGGCGATTTAGATGACCCCAAATTCAGCTATGGTCAACTGATTTGGAAAGCCTTTGTCAATCTTATTACCAAGCTTGCCACGGCCCCATTTAGAGCACTAGGGGCAATGCTTGGCGGTGATGCCGGAACACTCGATGCCATCATATTTGAAAGGGGTTCGGCTGAAATATTACCCCCCGAGGCCGAAAAATTGGTTAAGCTAGCCGGAGCACTTCAAAGCCAGCCCAATCTGAAGCTCATTGCTCAGGGCCGATTCAATCAAGAGACCGATGGACAGGCTTTAAAAGAATTGCAAGTCAGACGCCAGGTTGTCCAAAGGCAAGGCATCGAACTGGCTCCCGGCGAAGACCCGGGTCTGCTGGATTTTGGGAATCCGACTATCCAAACAGCATTGGAGCTTACATTTAGCGAGCAAATTGGTCCGGAGGATTTGTCCAAACGCAAGGAGCAGGCTGAAATCAAATCCAATAAGGTTGCCGGACAGACCGTTGAAGGTGACCAGGAAAGCGGCGTTCAGGATCCAGCCGCGATGTGGATAGAATTGTTCCAGACCCTGGTGGCGGAAGCGCAACTTGCCGAAACAGCCTTGGAACAACTGGCGGACACCCGGGCTTCGGCAGTTTTAGAGACGTTGCAAGGGACGGCTGGACTACCACAACACCGGATCATGCTGAAACCGGCCAAGGTTCTCAAACCAGGCAAGACGCCCCGGGTCAAAATGATGTTGGAGCCTATGAAGGTGAAACGGGTAAAGAAGTCTGAATCTGATCCTGAATAGTAAAATTGACAGGGCATATTTGCGGTAAAAATGCCAACTAGTATTGCATAATTACTGAAAGGCCATACCATCCCACCCTGCCGATAACAACAAGATGGAATGGGCGCCAAGGGGTGTGCAGGCAAATCACGGCCCTGGAGTCCTTACGGATACTCCCCCTTGGCGCTCACCCATACGCCAGCTGCTTGGGGGCAACCGACGCTGGAACACTTGTTCAACTTTACTCGCTTAGCGCCACAATCGGGTGACATTCGATCTTGATGTCCGATACTTCGTCGAAGGTTTCGGTGACTTCGCGGATTTCCCTGATCAAGCTTTCCTCGGCCCCCAATGCTGATTGGGTTTCAATATAAGCGGTCCGCTTGTCCACGCACACCTTGATATCCCGCTCCACATCCATGAGAACCTTTTGGATTGCCGCGGACGTGGCCATGTCTTCCAACATGCGCTGCGACTCAGTTGTGGTTTGGAAGCTAGTTCTCGAAACGGTATCACAAATCAGGTCAACGGCATCATCCACATTCAGCTGTTTAATATGAACAACCAAATCGTACAAGCTGGGATCGGCGGTATCGATACCGTATAGATCTTTGCTCCATTCGCGCCGTTGTTTGTCATCCTTTTCTAAGATGCGGCGGGCTTTGCCTTCACTCACACCCTTGCGCTCCATTTCCGACTGAACCCGGTCGTCCATATCGGCAATCACTCTTACTTTGAGGGCATGCGGGATATGCCTTACAAAAAAATGACCGGCCAAACCGTGATAGACAATGTTGTCTTGCTTGAACTGGTTCAGGAGTGCAGATTTAATAAAGGCAATATATTTATCTTTTTTACGATTAAAACGATCCAGGATACTGGGTGCATCATGGATGGCGTGCACCAGTTTGACTTCGGGAACGTTATATCTTTTGGATACCTCCAGCAATAAACCTCTGGAGATACATTTGTAGCCAAGCTTTTGGGCAACTTTTTCAGCGACCTCTTTACCGCGGTTGTATGAACCCCGTGAAATTGTGATGACAGCCATGTCGATTTCCTTTACTTTTTTGGAGGTTAAGGTTTTGGGGAATGGTGTGTAGGCACGAATAAAGTATGCATGTTGAAGTTTCAACGGGCGCTTACCGTAAATTAGGAGCCTCAGGTGCTACCTATTCACAACCAGTCACTGCATTCCAGGATTGTTAATTTAATTTGAAGCGATTTAGTAGAATGTTAGGGTCTAGGCGGGGGACTATGTTCGTGGCAAAGGATATGCCGCTTGCAGATAATATAGTGAAATTGGTCTATATTTATAAAAAATCCTTGATTCATAAACAATACTATAACAATTATTTTATGTTAATTCAAGTATTTTGTGTAATGTTTATCATTTTTTTATGCCACTATGTAGCCATGGAAAAATAAAAGGACTGACATACTTTTGGGTCTTATCAGGGTGCCTGGGTATCTGGTCTCTGTATTGCCTGATGCTTGCGATTTCTTTACATTTCTAATTGTCTCTGCCATGATCAAGACACGTATACCGATCTAGTCGGAATCCTTAAGACCTTCAGCGAAATAATAAAGCATGAATCTTCTAGACCTTGTCGATGACAAAGGATGCACCCAATGAAGCCATCTTCTCTGATCCAAGCGGTTTCAAATTCAGCAACCATACACAGTCAAGATGCGGCCATAACATTTTTGCGCAAGGGCAAGCAGGAGACGAAACTTAATTATATGCAGTTGGAACAAGATGCCAACCGATTTGCAAATCGGTTTCAGTCCATGGGTGTGGCCAAAGGGGATCGGGTAATTCTATTCCTTCAGAAGTCACTGATGTTTGTGACGGCCCACTTGGCGCTACAAAAATTGGGAGCTGTTACAGTCCCCTTGAATCCGGACTTTAAAAAATTCGAGATGGCATATTTATTACACGATGCCCAGGCAAAGGTAATATTGCTGGAGGCTGATAAAGCCGACTTCATCAATGCCATTGATCCGCAAGTCGTCCAAATGATTGTGGACAGCCAAAAGCCATTGCAAGACCTGGACATAGTAAAGGATGAATCAGGCCAATTTTCGCCGGCAAGCATTCAGGAAAATGATCCCGGTATTATGATTTATACATCCGGAACAACCGGAAATCCGAAAGGCGTTATCCTGACCCAAAGGAATTTGGTATCTGATGCCTTCAATATTATTGACGTCTGGCAGATCAGTGAGTCCGATACCCTTTGCCATGCATTACCACTTTTTCACGTACATGGACTCTGTTTTGCCCTACACACAACGTTGATGGCAGGATCGCATATATTGTTGTTGGATCGGTTTTCACCCCAAAACGTTACCGATATCCTCAGTAACAAAAAAGGAGATCAAGTCTGCACGGTTTTTATGGCCGTCCCAGCCATGTATGCCAAGTTGATCCAATCTATTGGTGAGCAAAAGATGGATTTCGGGCATTTACGTCTTTTTACCTCTGGCTCGGCACCGCTGCTACCCAGGGATTTTGAACGCATCCGGGAAATATTCGGAAAAGAACCGGTGGAACGTGAGGGTATGTCGGAGACCGGTATGAATTTTTCTAACCCGCTTCAAGGAAGAAGAAAGGCGGGGTCCATCGGACTACCCATGCCGGGAGTGAACGTTCGCCTGGTGGAACCGGAGACGGGTGCAGACGTCTCAGCAGGACAAACCGGTGAAATTTGGTTGCGAAGTCCGGCCATTACCCCCGGCTACTGGCAGAAGTCCGCGGAAACTGCCGAGGTATTTGCCAATGGCTGGTTTAAAACCGGCGATTTGGGCCACATGGATGCCGATGGGTACTATTATCTCACCGATCGCCTAAAGCATATCATTATTTCCGGTGGTGAGAATATATCGCCCAAGGAAGTGGAAGCCGTCATCAATCAGATTCCTGGTGTTTTCGAGTCGGCTGTAGTAGGTATCCCCGATGAAAAATGGGGCGAGAAAGTGGTGACGGCGGTCGTTTTAAAACCAGGTGTTTCCATTGGCTCAGATGATGTCATATCCCATTGCAAATTTTATTTACATGACTGGAAATGTTCCAAGGAAGTTATCTTTGTGAGAGAGCTTCCCCGCAATAGCATGGGCAAAGTGTTGATCGAGGAGGTCAGGAATTTTTTCAAGGGAAAATGAGATGGCCGTTATTACCGAAGTAGCTGAGCAAATATATGAGATCAAACCTGAAGGCGAGGAGAGCGAGAGTTTTCCCCTGTGTACGGTTTATCTCGTTGTTGATGATCGGGCCGCTCTGGTAGAGACTGGCGTCTCGAATCAAATACCGGACATCCTGGAGGCAGTGGATAAACTGGGCTATGATATAAAAAAGCTTTCCTATATATTGCCAACTCATGTTCATCTTGATCATGCCGGAGGTGCTGGACATTTGTCGCAACAACTCCCCCAAAGCAAAGTTGTGGCACATGTGCGGGCTGCCAAGGTCCTTTCTGAACCGTCCATTCTGAATAAATTGATGCAAGGCTTTCGACACGTCTTTGGCCAAGATGCTATTTTACAATTCGGAGGGATGATTCCGGTTGCCAAAGAAAAATTTTTATTGGTGGAGGATGGCCAAACGATTTCTTTAGGCAACAGAATGTTGACTGTCATTCATACCCCGGGTCATGATCCCAATCACCTTTGCTTTTTAGATAGTAAGAGCAACGGTTTGTTTTGCGGAGACGCCCTGGGTGGATATTTCTCTGAAGTTGAAGCGGTCATTCCGTCAATTGTACCCGGTTCAGATCCGTATATGATCATAAAAAGTATAAAAAAGCTTCGCGAGCGTGAACCCGCCTTACTATTTTTCTCACATGGCGGTACGACAAAGTTCGCGAACAAAATTTTAAATTCATTTGAAAATAATGCTCAGCAATGTACGAACGTCGCTTTAGAATTGATGAAGATGGGGGCGGATGATGATGAGGTCGCAAACAGTTTGGCCGATGTTTTGGTTAGTGGTTCCAAAATTTCGCGGGAGGATTATCTGGCTTCGGCATTATTTTTTAAGAAAATGGTTATTGCGGGTTACCAAATGTACTTTAAAAAGCATGATATGCTTTAGATGGTTTTTCGTAGCTTCAATTTTTTAATAATGTTTCAATTCGCTACAGAATATAAAACTGACAGATATTAGTTCTGTTGGGATAGTACAGCTGCAGGAACGCATACCATGACAAAGAAAAATTGGACGATACGAAAAGCTAACCTTGCTGATGCGCCAGCTCTTACCAAATGCATGTGTGCAGCTTACACAATTTACATACACCGGCTTGGTGGGAAGACATTGCCACCTATGGCGGTGAATTATGAAAAAGAGATTCGATCCTTTCCGGTCTATGTTGCAGAATCTGAAGGCGTTTTGGTTGGTGGCCTTATTCTGATGCCCGAAGAAAAATTCCTGACGATAGCGAACATCGCCGTCCACCCAAATTTTCAAGGGAATGGCCTTGGCCGCGGTCTCATGGATTTTGGGGAAGAAGAGGCAAGACGAAGGGGATATTCACACCTACATCTTGCCACACACGTCCTACTTACTGAGAACCTTTCTTTGTATTCTTATCTGGGCTGGTCAGCGACTGGCCGCGATGAACATCGAATATATATGGCTAAGAAGATAATACCCTAATCAACACGGCCCTAATTTTTTGCCTAATCTGGAATAGTAGACGCGCATAATACCCCTCAAATGCTTTTAAGTTTTGATCTGGATACCAACCTGCTGAATATTGTGATCACTTGACCCGCATCAATAAATCATGTATTTTACTTAAATCTCCACTGAAATCCACCTGATCCGACAATGAGCGCCATTACTTATCCCTGATCTGACTTTCTGGTCGACCGAACGCTACCTCTCCTATCCGAAATAAAGCCTTCAGTAAAAAAGTGGGCTTGGTCCTTGGCCGCAGGTATTTTTCGTATAGTTCCAACATGAGTTGCATTTGTATTTTATCGTAATTGAAAGGTGCTTCAATGAACCGTCAGAGAATGGTTTCAATATCATGCTTTATTGTCGCTTTATATTGTTTGATGATTATTGGATGTTCTAAACCAATTCTTCCGATCATCAAAAATGAATCTTTACCGGCGATAATCAAAACATTTAAACATACGACTATACTTGCAGGAACCTTTCGCATGAAAAATACAGGGGTGTATATTGATAAAGGCGACATGTATACCATAATGGCGACCGGAAATATGGATTATTGCCCGATGAAGGGATGTGGATATAACAATGTAAAGCCAGAAGATGGCTGGCCGATTATGGCAAAAATTAGTAAAAATAGTAGTAACTACTCAGCATTAAACCAAAAAAAAGTGATAAAAGTAGTAGAAAGTACTTG
>CAZWEO010000110.1:0-16762 GCA_964633115.1 uncultured Desulfobacterales bacterium | reverse complement strand
ACCATACACACTTTTAACCTTTATGTCTACAATTAAATTGCGCTGTAGTGTTAAGGCTTAAAGCGAAATCACTGTCCCTTCGCAGGCTAGCTTGATCAGTTCGCCAGCCGTGGCCAGTCGAGCATTATCTAAAAGCTCGTTTTCGGGAATCTTGCGGCTGACTGCACAAGGTGTGCATACCAGTATGGGGACATCGTGGGCTTCCAAATAGGCAAGGTGATCGTCGGCAGCATCACCGGTTGCGGCGCGAAGATTTTCGGCTATACCTTTACGGGCTAAATAAACAGCTTCATCCAGTAAGAACAGGGTTGCATCCTTGCCTTCTTTATGTGCCACCATGGCAAGAAATAGGGCACGGGTGGCACGATTGGGATTGTCGGTTCCACAGGCCAGAGTAATTACAACGTGATTGGTCATTAAATTTTCCTTTGAGTTATGTTTATTTGGAGTCGCGGTCAAATGCGGCCTCCAAATAAACATTATTGGTATCATAGTTGCTTAGTTCTTATGGCGTTCGGGAAGCTTGGCAATGGTGCTCCCTTGCGAACCCGTCACCTCCTTTCAAACGGCGAACCGGCCCACAATCTGGTATCAGGGCCGGTTTGCCATTGTTTTATGAGGTTCCCAAATGGTAAGCAAAGTAACGTTACCTTATCCGTTACTTTGTATGGGTAACGTAAGCTTTTGTCTCGTGCACAAGCACATGCACGTGATCATATGCGCATAAATAACAGATGAATCCGTATAAAATCAAAATCCGTCGATAATTGGGGGCTCAATGGGTCGATGCCTAAATCATCCAGATGTAAAAACCAGTTACCGCTGCACGAAGTATGATGTATACCTGTGTACGGAATGCTTGGAATGCCGTGATCCGGACATCTACTGCAAATTTCGAACTTCCTGCTCCATATCCTTTATCAGTAAAGATCAAGGGCGGCTTGATGATGATGGAGAATTAGATTCAAAGGCATGAAATTCAAAACATAGACCCAGAATCACTGTAAGGCATAACCCATAATATCATCTTAGGCTTTTAGGTGTTTAGAATGTCAGCTGCCTAGCTGTTACCTGCCTACCAGCCTAAAAGTCTACAGCCTACAGCCTATGGTTTAAAGTCCCGCGTTCTTGAAGAGCTTATCAATATCCAGTCGATTGATTGTATCGGTCAATATTTCGCTCACCAATGTTTCACCGGCACCGCGACCCATGACTTTGGTTCGTTCGGCTTTACCGGATACAGTTTCGCGGCCGGTTTTCAGATTGTTGCTGGACAACTTAACTTCATAGCTAATATCCGACACCCAGGTGCGGTCCTGTAATTCCAAATATAGCTTTTTGAGGGTCATTTCTAATGACGGCAGATCAGCAGATTTTTGATCCACCACCATTATGCCTTTGGATTCTAAGCGTTGGGCCATGATCGTCTGGATGAGGGCCGTCAGTGAATAGGTGTCGACTGCGCTTTTTGGTTTTTTTTCTGAATAATATAGCGCAAAGGTGCCGTCCCATAGATCGAATTCGTTGCGCGCTGCTTCGGAAAGAAAATCTTTTGTCTGGCGCCCATCGATGACCTTGAGATAAACTTTTTTCTCCAGGGATTGATCCATCGATTCGGAAACATCATATTTGACATAGAAATGATACGGCTTGGCACAGGCAGTTAACATTATCAGGACAAGGCAGATCATAACTGCAAAACTAACATATTTTTTTTCAGGTTTCATTTCCTCACCTCCTTCTTTGTATTTATGCAGCACACTAAAAAGAACGTGCGTGCTTGTCAAGGGAAACAAATTCTATGCTGGAAGATCATCTGAGCAACGGACCGGGGAAGATTGTTTTTACTTGCAATATCAAAAGCCTTTGTGTAAAGATTCTCTGTCGCCATCGTTCAAAAGCGCATTTGGGGACACCACCCCGACTGTGACTTTCAAACCCCCTAACTAAAACTAACGTGAATAGCGTAGATACATGTTTCCCGCCTACAAAATTCAGAAAACGGGGGAAAGTGGCATTGTGGGAGCTGGCACCGCATCGCGCGGTTTGTGCTATCATCTCCTCGTGTAACCTAACACCATTTCAGGAAGGAGGATTGTCGAATGAAAGGAATTAAAATCTGTCTTATTTTGTTAACAATCATGGCCATCGCCGGAAGTGTTTCAGCCGGTACGCTTCAGGACGTCAGGGCCAAAGGATTCATTCAGGCCGGCGTTAATGGAGATCTATTCGGATTTGGGCGCACGGACGAGAAAGGTGTCTGGAGGGGATTGGATGTTGATTCAGCCCGAGCCCTTGCTGCGGCAGTGTTCGGAGATGCCAACAAAGTCAAATACACCCCTCTGACGGCTAAGACCCGTTTTACCGCCTTGCAGTCGGGCGAAATTGACGTGCTTTTCCGCAATTGTACACAGACGCTCGGTCGTGATACCGCCCTGGGCCTGGACTTTTGTCAGGTCAACTACTATGACGGCCAGGGATTTCTGATACCTAAAAAATTGGGTGTCAAAAGCGCCATGGAACTCGACGGTGCCGCTGTATGTGTTCTGCCGGGTACCACCACAGAACTGAACGTGGCCGATTATTTCAGAGCCAATGGCATGAAAATGAACCCCGTGGTCATCGAAAATACAGCTGAACTGGCCAAAGCCTTTTTTGCCGGACGATGTGACGTGTTGACCTCCGATGCCTCTCAGCTGGCCGGCACGCGTGCGGTCGCTCCGAATCCGAAAGGTTATATGATCCTGCCGGAAATCATTTCAAAAGAACCCCTGGCTCCGGCAGTCCGTCATGGCGACAACCAGTGGAAGGATATCGTCAACTACAGTGTTTTGACCCTGATCAACGCCGAAGAAATGGGTATTACTTCTAAAAACGTCGACCAGATGCTTAAAAGCAAAGACCCCAAAGTCATGCGGTTTCTGGGTGTTACTGCCGGCAACGGCAAAGCTCTGGGCCTGGATGAAAAATTTGCCTACAATATCATCAAACAAGTGGGCAACTACGGCGAAATTTTTGAAAGAAATGTGGGCGTCAACACGCCTCTGGGTATCGAGCGCGGGTTGAATGCACTTTGGACCGACGGTGGGTTGATGTATTCACCACCCTTTAAATAAAATCGTTACTACGATTTAATTTGATGCAAGAGAGCCCGCCAACAAATGGCGGGCTTTCCGATCTTTCCATTTTCCTAAGTTGAGGCCGTTGGGAACGCCGATATTGCCGCTAGCTACGCCGTAGATGCGGCAATCTCTCAATTTAGGATTTTGTGACACGCATTGATTCTTTTCAGTTACTTACCCGTTCCATAAAACCATTATGCCGAAGCAAAAAGACCAGACTGGCGGAGATACTGCTACCAAGGCGGTTCCGTTTTTTAACGACCCAAAGAAGCGGTCCATAATGTATCAGATCGCCACGATCCTGATGGTGGGATTGGTGGGATTTTATTTGCTGTCAAATACGCTCAACAACCTCGAAAAACAGTCCATAGCCACCGGTATCGGGTTCCTGCAGAAGGAAGCTGCTTTTGAGATCGGGGAATCGGCCATAGAATATTCGGCTGCCGATACATACGGTCGCGCGCTGGTGGTGGGCTTTATAAATACCCTGATCGTGTCGTTTGTGGGGATTATTATCAGTATCATTTTGGGTACCGTGATCGGTGTCGCCCGCTTGTCTACCAACTGGTTAGTGTCTAAATTCGCCGGGGGCTATATAGAGCTTTTCCAGGATATTCCTGTGCTGCTCCAGCTTTTTTTCTGGTATGCTTTTTTCTACAACATCCTGCCCTCGCCTAAAGAGGCCCTGAATCCTTTCATGGGCGTTTTTATGAGCAATCGCGGCCTGGTTTTCGGGATACCAGAATCGCACCCGGTCTATAACTTTGTGTTTCTGGCAATTATCATCGCCTGTATCGTCACCTACTTGTTGCGGCGCTGGGCCCGAGCCAGGCAGGCGCGTACGGGCCAGACCTTCCCTGTTTTCCGGGTTTCGCTGGCGATATTTATCGTATTCCCATTTTTCACATGGCTGATGGGTGGTGCGCCAACCACCATGAATGTGCCCGCATTAAAGGGATTCAATTTTGTGGGAGGCTATAACATCAGCCCCGAGTTTACCGCTCTTTTGCTGGGGTTGATACTGTATACGGCTGCCTTTGTGGCCGAAGTGGTTCGAGCCGGCATTCAATCGGTAAGCAAGGGCCAGACTGAAGCCGCCATGGCCATGGGACTCAAGCAGGCCTTTGTCCTGAATCTGGTGATTTTGCCCCAGGCCTTGCGGGTAATCATTCCACCCCTGACCAGCCAGATGCTCAACCTGACCAAGAATAGCTCCTTGGCGGTGGCCATCGGCTATCCCGATTTTGTATCCGTGGCTGGTACAACCATCAATCAGACGGGTCAGGCCATCGAAGGTGTTGCTCTGATGATGATTGTTTATTTAACTTTGAGTCTGACCACTTCAGCTTTTATGAACTGGTATAATAAGAAGATGAAACTGGTGGAGCGCTAGCACTTAAATGGTTTAAGGAGTCAAGGATCCAAGTATTCAAGGGGTTACGTGTTACGAGTTGCGGGTTGCCTTTGGCTCGCAGAGAAAAGCGTCAGCATTTGCAATACGCTATAGACGCCTACAGCCGAACAGTCTACAGCCTAACAGCCTCATATAATATTGGTACAAAAGAAGTAAAAGTTTCTTAATGAATGAAAACGTTAATATAATCACCGAAGAGGAGATAAAGCCACCGGCAACGAGTGTGGGTGTCATCGGTTGGGTACGCGTCAACCTGTTCAACAATATCCTAAACTCGATTCTGACCCTGATCGTTCTTTACATCCTGTGGCAGGTAGTTCCGCCTTTTATTAAATGGGCATTTATCGACAGCCAGTGGGCAACATCCGCTGAAGCCTGCCGGGGGGCGGACGGTGCCTGCTGGACGGTAATCCCCGCAAATTGGCGTTTCATCCTGTTTGGCTTCTACCCATATGAATTGCAGTGGCGTCCTCTGGCTGCCATGGTAATGCTGGTGGCGCTGCTGTTTTACAGCCGTAATCGTGCCCACTGGAAAAAATCACTGCTTTATGCATGGCTTGGTGGTTTAGTTGTTATGGGCGTACTCATGCGCGGCGGAATCTTAGGTCTGGCACCGGTGGAAACACCTCAATGGGGCGGACTTCCGTTGACCCTAATGCTTTCTGTTTTCGGATTGACTGCGGCCTACCCACTCGGTGTCGCTTTGGCACTCGGGCGGCAATCCCAGATGCCGGCGGTTAAGACTCTCTGCATCGTATACATAGAAATGATCCGGGGTGTGCCATTAATTACCCTGCTGTTCATGTCTTCGGTTGTCTTCCCATTGTTTCTTCCCGAGGGTGTTACCGTAAATGTTATCCTACGAGCCCAGGTGGCTATCATTATGTTCACGGCTGCTTATATAGCAGAGGTGGTGCGCGGCGGGTTGCAGGGTATGGCTACCGGCCAATATGAGGCTGCCGATTCTCTAGGGCTCAATTATTATCAAACCATGCGCCTGGTGATTCTGCCCCAGGCGCTCAAAATCGTAATACCGCCGACCGTCAGCCAGCTCATTTCGGCCTTGAAGGATACATCGCTGGTGGTAATCATCGCCCTGTATGATATTCTCAAGACAACCCAGGTGGTATTGTCAGATCCCAATTGGATGGCATTTTCTTCGGAGCTGTATATTTTCGTAGCCCTGATCTATTTTGGCTGCTGCTATTTCATGTCCAGCTACAGTCGTCGACTTGAGGAGGAACTGGATACGGGACTTTAAAGATCAGGGTTCGAGGTACGGGTTGGGATTTGAATATTGAGCGAGATGCTAAGAGTCACCTACAGCCTACAGTCTAGAATGCTACAGCCTGATACTCGAACCTAACACTTAAAACTTAACACTGGGTTAAGGAAATGTTGTCATGAATGAACAAGCGAATACAGCGGCTAGTGATATCGAGGAAAGTGAAAATATCATTGAAATCAATGAGATGCATAAGTGGTACGGTGACTTTCATGTGTTGAATGATATCAATCTGGAAGTCAAAACCAAGGAGCGCATCGTCATCTGCGGCCCTTCGGGATCGGGTAAATCCACGCTGATTCGCTGTATCAACCGTCTGGAAGAGCATCAGCGCGGCAGTATCGTGGTGGATGGCATTGAATTGACCAACAACCTGAAAAACATTGAAAAGGTTCGTACCGAAGTCGGTATGGTATTTCAGCACTTCAATCTGTTTCCGCATTTGACCATCGTAGAGAATCTGAGCCTGGGTCCCATCTGGGTTAGAAAAGTTCCCAAGAAAGAAGCCGAAGAAACGGCCATGTACTACCTGGAAAAAGTCCAGATCGCTGAGCAGGCCAAAAAGTTTCCGGGCCAGCTTTCCGGTGGCCAGCAACAACGCGTGGCCATTGCCCGCAGCCTGTGCATGGCGCCCAAAGTAATGTTGTTTGATGAGCCTACCTCAGCCCTGGATCCGGAAATGATCAAAGAGGTTCTGGATGTCATGATCGATTTGGCCCGAGAGGGAATGACCATGATCGTGGTGACCCATGAAATGGGCTTTGCCAAGAGTGTGGCCCACCGGGTGCTCTTTATGGATTATGGCAAGATCGTGGAAGGCAATACGCCTGTAGAATTCTTTGAAAATCCCCAGCACGACCGCACCAAGCTGTTTTTAAGCCAGATCCTCTAAATCCTACCGCAAACACCGCTTATCCTGACTATCCGTGTCCCTCGGATCGAACCGGCTGAGATTCGTATTTATTTTCCAGCACCAACGGAAGATTTTTCCAATAGCCATTCATAATCCTATCCTCAATAAGGAAGAAAATTCCATTGAGGCTGAACGGATCGATTCTAAAACCGGAAATGCTTCTTTTAAAAAAAAAGTCTAATGATGTTTGACCGACTTGCCGATGCAAAGGAGTAGAAACGATTGACTTCCGATTTGTCACATTCAGTATGACCGCAGAGATCTAGGGGATCAAGTTTCAGTGCTTAAGCAAATATTTTGCTCCATTGGAGACAACAACACAAAGACAAAAAGAAAGGAGAAACAAATCATGAAAAAATTAGTGACGTTTTGCATCTGTGTTATGTTTTTAGTTTGCGGCGCCGGCGCCGTGATGGCTGAGGAAAAAGCCCCGCAGAAAGTGTTTGATCTGGCAAAAACGGACCTGGCTGCATATGGAACCGATCCGCTGATTGTCAAAGCCGTTAAAGCTGAAAATGCCAAAGGCAAAACCCTGGACCAGATCAAGAAAAAGGATGCCGAGTGGAAGGGAACGCCCGGGATTGCCGATTACATGAAAACCATCATGGAATCCAAGTGTGGACAGTATCTGCGTAAAATAATGGATGGGTCCAATTTGTATTCGGAAATTTTTGTTATGGATAACCAGGGTGCCAATGTGGCCATGACCGACAAGACTTCCGACTATTGGCAGGGCGACGAAGCCAAATTCAAGAAATCCTTCAATGGCGGCCAAGGAAATGTATTTGTGGACAACGTTGAGTTTGATGACAGCTCCCAAACATACCTGTCGCAGGTGTCGGTACCGGTAACAGACGGCGGCACGGTTATCGGTGCCATTACATTTGGCATCGATGTGGACCAAATTGAGTAGGTGTGAATTAGGGGCCTTATCCTAAAAGCCCCTACTGAAAATTAATTTAGCTATGATTTCGCGTTTTGTCTCGGGAATTGGTTTCGATGATTGAGGCTTGGAATGCGGAGCCTGGCGGAAGTAAAAAAGGAAACGTGAGAAATGAAATGGATCAGGAATCTAAAAGTGGGTACCAAACTGATGCTTGGATTCTCCCTCATGATCCTGTTTATGGGAGTGATTGGGTTTGTCGGATATTCAAGCAGTAGAAACATACATCATCACCTTAACGACATATTCAGTGTCCGTCTGCCGGGTATCGACTATCTGATTGAGGCGGATAGGGACATGCAGCAGCTTCTGGTGGCCGAACGTTCTATGATTTTTGCTAATGCCAAGTCTGATATATTTAAGAAACTGCTGGAAGATTATGAGACCAATTTGGAACAGGTGGAGGAGCGCTGGGGGAAATACAAGGCACTGGCTACAACTCCCCAAGAACTAGAGATTATTCCGCAATTTGAGGAGGACCTGGCGGAATGGAAAGCTGTTTCCCGCAAAGTCGTTGATGGCCGCGTGGCCGATACCCGCGCGGGGCGCCGTGAAGCTTTGGATCTATCTCTGGGGATCGCCCACGACAAATTTGAAGAAATGCGCAGTTTCATTGACATCCTGACCGGCATCAACTTGAAGATGGCGGATGCGGACCACGAGGAAGCGGCCGATGTTTACCAAAAAACAATGCTGGCCATTGTCAGCATTGTTGCGGTGGGCATTCTATCGGGCTTCCTTTTGATGTGGATCATCGGTAGCGGTGTAACCAATTCTTTAAGAGCCATTATCCAAGGGCTTTCCGAGGCATCTTCCCAGGTGGCCGCGGCCGCAGGCCAGGTGTCGTCGGCCAGTCAGTCTTTGGCCGAGGGATCTTCGGAACAGGCAGCCTCCATCGAGGAAACATCGTCATCCCTTGAAGAAATGTCTTCAATGACTAAGCAGAATGCCGATCATGCCGAAGAAGCAAAAAGCATGATGTCGACAGCATCGCAGATTGTTGCCAAGGTTAGTGGGCATATGGACGAAATGACGCAATCAATCGACAAAATTACCAAATCGAGTGAAGAAACGTCTAAGATTATCAAGACTATCGATGAAATTGCATTTCAGACAAACCTCTTGGCCCTTAATGCGGCAGTAGAAGCGGCCCGTGCCGGTGAAGCCGGCGCGGGTTTTGCGGTTGTTGCCGATGAGGTTAGAAATCTGGCCATGCGGGCAGCGGAGGCCGCCAAGAATACATCCGACCTCATCGAAAATACCATCAAGGCCGTAAAAGACGGTAGCGAACTTACCAGTTCGACCCAGGCAGCTTACCAGGAAAACGTTGAAATTGCTGGGAAGGTGGGGTCGCTGGTAGAAGAAATTGCCGCTGCCTCTGTTGAACAGTCGTCGGGTATCGACCAAATTAACACGGCAGTTATAGAAATGGATAAAGTAACCCAGCAAAATGCCGCCAATGCCGAAGAGTCTGCCTCGGCCTCGGAAGAAATGAGCGCTCAATCCGAGCAGATGCAGGAATTCGTTCAAAATCTGGTGGGTTTGGTGGGCAGCAGCAGAGGTGACAACCGCAAAGAAACCCGTTCTGTAAAATTGTTAAGAAACAATGATAATGAAAACCCAAATATGGAATCTAGGCCGGAGGGAATCAAAAGGGTCGTTGATGAAAACTTAAGACCTGAACAGTTGATCCCCATGGATGAAGATACGTTCTAATCTAGTTCAGGCCTAAATTCAGTGTTGGGATCATCGCTAAACGTGGCTGTTGGTTCCATTCTGTGCCACGACCCGGAGTGTATAAATTGGACAATATTTATGAATGGGAATTAGGTTGAGCATCTTTGATGCTTACCCGATTCCTTACTGCTGGCATCTGTCGCCTATCGTGAAACTACCAAATCACCCCCCTTTTAACAACATAACTCGCGACAGCATGCCAGCCACTCCGGCTAAATCAGGTGTTCAAGCTCAAAGGTGTTTTAAGGAAATTGAATCTTGTGAAACGATATTGTGTCAGGCAAAGAAATTACTGACACTCAGGAGATAAGCTAGGTGTCCGGAAGACTAAAACGTGCAATTGTAGATTTAGAGCAAAAGCATCGCCTTATAGCCGATAGTTTGTTGGATGCAATTTGGGTTGTAGATGCAGATACTTTGAAGTTTGAGTATATAACCGATTCTATCGAGAACATAAGCCATAAAAGAGAGGTTGCTGCAGGAGGTTAAGGTGCTGAGGGGGCTTTTGCCGGTTTGCAGCGGCTCGACTTGAGGCCCTCAGTCGAGTCGTCAATATCCTCACTGCAAAGTTTCCCGCAAGATACGCTTCAACCCATACAAATACCACTCATACGATTTCCGCTAACATGGTTGTACCTTAGCTGCAATTTGACACCTTGCAAAATAATGTCGCTTCTTGTATCCTTTATCAACTTATGCAGGAGACCTTTGGCTTGCCGATGGGGATATATTTAATTTAGAGCAACATGCTGGTCATCTTTTTGAAATTAACCTGCCGTTTATTCAGCTGCGCCGCCTAGGTTTTTCCGACAAACGCTATAGCATGCATTTAACCAGACGAGATTTCATTAAACACACCCTCTTATGGGGAGGCGGCCTGATTTGTTCCCCAATACCCAGCTATGGCCTGATTCAGGATGAACGGCAATGGTATCCGGCTTATGGAATTTTAGAGAACGAGGGAAGGTTGATCGAGAGAGTCGAGGAGGCCTTTTCGATCTTTGAGGAATGCCGGCTTTGCCCACGAGAATGTGGTGTCAATCGACTGGATGGTGAAAAGGGTTTTTGCCGGGCTCCATTGAAGGTAAAGGTGTATGTGGCCCAGCCCCATTTTGGCGAGGAAATGTCACTGGTGGGCCAGCATGGATCCGGGACTATTTTTTTCTCAAATTGCAATTTACGCTGTGTTTTTTGTCAGAATTGGCCGATTGCACTAAGAGGTGAAGGTAATGAGATGAGCGACCAGGATCTGGCTCACATGATGCTGGATCTGCAGCAGATGGGTTGCCATAATATCAACCTGGTTACTCCCACCCACGTGATGCCCCATATTCTAAATGCCACCCGCACTGCCTTGAAACTAGGGCTGCGTATTCCTTTGGTGTATAATACCAGCGGCTATGAACGGGTGGAGATTATAAAATTGTTGGACGGCATTGTGGATATCTATCTGCCGGATATCAAATACATGCAGACAGAAATGGCGGCCAGATATTCATCCGATGCCGGAGACTATCCTGAGATGTCCACCGCCGCGGTTTTGGAGATGCACCGGCAGGTGGGTGTTCATCAAGTGGATGAAAAGGGAGTTGCCCGCAGAGGCGTCATGATTCGCCACCTGGTAATGCCCAATCGTGTTGCCGGGACCCAAGCATTTGTCAGGTGGGTGGCCGCTTATCTGCCCCAATCGACGTACGTCAATATTATGCCCCAGTACCATGTGGACTACAAAGCCTTTGAATATCCAAAAATCGCACGCGGTATCACCGTGCAGGAATTTCTAGAGGCCATGGCCTGGGCTGAAGAACAGGGATTGAAAGGTTTGGACCCCAGATCCGTAAGGGTTCGCAACTTTTATCGCAAACCCGGTGAGATGAATTCATTTCGATCACTATTCAAATAAAATCGTGGAACACGATTTTATGTCACGCGACTTCGTCGCTTTGATGTTTAATGGCTAGCGGTTGTTAGTTGAGTGAAATGGCTATCCGGGTACCATAAAGGCAATATTTATGAAAGAAAGACTAACGCGACGAAAATTTTTAGGCGTTTGTGGTCGCAGCCTGGCGGTCTGTTCAAGTGCCACCATCTTACCCCTGAGCTTGTCCGCGCAGTCAGCTTCCTCCGCCGTCATCGAGAAAGGATATATCGGACGCAAGCATTCTCCGTATTATGTGCCTTTGGAAGATCAGAAAATCCGTTGTGTGCTTTGCCCGCATGCCTGCGAGGTTGAAGCGGGTGAACGCGGGCTTTGCCAGGTACGCGCGAACATTGACGGTCAGTATTATTCTTTAGTTTATGCCAATCCCTGTGCCGTTCATATAGATCCCATTGAAAAGAAACCGTTTTATCACGTACTGCCGGCAAGCCGCTCCTTCTCGATAGCCACGGCCGGCTGTAATTTTGATTGCAAATTTTGTCAGAACTGGGAGATCTCTCAAGCGCGACCGGATGAAACTTTTAATTACCGGCTGCCACCGGATCAGGTCATCGCCAGCGCGCTCAAATATAAGAGCCTGACGATCGCCTCAACCTATGTGGAGCCAGTTATTTTCATGGAGTATATGCTGGAGATCGGTCGTCTGGCCAAATCCCAGCCACTGTTGAAAGTCATGCATTCCAATGGTTTTATTAATGCGAAGCCACTGGGCGATTTGTGTGAGGTACTGGATGCCGCCTGCATAGACCTGAAGGGATTTAGCGAGGATTTCTATAACAGCATGACCGAAGGAAGACTGGCCCCGGTATTAAACACCTTGAAAGTCTTAAAATCCAAACAGATACACACGGAAATAGTCAATTTGATTGTGAGTGGCAAAAATGATGATCCCAAACAAATCGGCGCCATGTGTCAATGGATCTATAACGAGTTGGGACCGGATGTACCCATTCATTTTTCCCGTTTTTATCCCCGTTATAAATTAAAAGGGATTGCACCCACACCCGTTGCAACCCTTGATATGGCCAGGGAACTGGCCATGGAAGCAGGACTTAATTATGTCTACATCGGCAATGTACCCGAGCATCCCGGAGGGCACACCTACTGCCCGAACTGCAAGAAGGTCTTGATTCAGCGAATCGGCTACCGCGTAAAAATTGCGGGTCTGATTGCGGGCAAGTGCAACAATTGTGGCTGTCCTATTCCCGGAATCTGGGATTCCCCAACCAAGACAGCAATCAAATCAAGTTCGACGGAATAGAGTCAGCAGGCTGACACTTGCTAAAAGACTCAGCAAAATCAAGGTATTCATGATCCCGTATCTCGGAATGACGAATAATGAGGCCATCAGCGCTCCCAGCGCGGCGCCGACAACGTCAAGGGCATAAAAGTAGCCCCCGATTTTCTCAAAAACAACTCCCACACCAGCCATCACCATAGTAGCCAGGGCAAAATGAAGGCCACCCAGAATACCGGTTAGCATGCTGAAACCAGCGAAAAACCACAGCATTAGGGATGGAGATAGCAGATTCTGAAGATCAGTATGAAACAGGGTTAAACATATTATAAGCCCGAATGGCAATAAACACATCAAAGATTGGATTTTAAGCAGTCGCTTCCAAGCAACATGGACAGTTGCATTTGCAGGCCGATACCTGGCAATCCATCCGGCTCCGACAGCCAGACCAGTCATAAAAAAGGCGATAATCAGCGCAATCTGGCGATACATGTAACCCTGGATGATTTGAAAGCTTAGCAAAAGGATTACCTGAAGCACAATTTCGATGGCGCCCGATATAAAGATGCTGCTGGCCACCGCCAGCTTGAATTTGGGCCGACCAGTCCAGAAAATTGTTATGAAAAGTACGGCAGCGCCGACCAAAATGGTCCACAACCAGTAGGATTCGAGTCTGGCTATGTTATTGAAAAATTTTTGCAGAATCTGATGCCACTGTGTCGCCCACATGGTTAAGGTGTGAAAATAGCAAATGGGGGCGAAATCTTTATTTATGGCGACCCCGGATGCTTCTTTCAAGACGGCTTCCATATAGTTAAGGCGCATGGGGCTTAGTGCATCTTGAAGTATATCTTCACGGATGTAAGTGAGTTCCAAATCCCGCTTGGTTATCCTTTTCACCAAGACTTTAGTATCCGCTACCAGTGTGCGTGATAAATCCGTGGCAAAAAAACGAATTTGATCCCCAGGATAGATCATTACGCTTGGAAAGATCTGAAGCAGTGTCAGCTTTAGGGAACTCAGATATCGGGCCTGAGTTGGCCCTAACATGCTCTCCCCGCCGGAGACTGCAAATGAAAAAATCCCGCCAGGTGATAGGCGCTTGTTTGCATGGGTAAAGAATTCCTGGGTATAGAAGCGATTCATTTGAGCCGTGATCGGATCTCCCATTCGCATGAGTATCACGTCGTAATTCAGCTTTGAACGCCGCAAGAAAGTGCGCGGATCAAGGTGAATCAACCGTACGCGAGCATTTTGAAGTGATGTTATGGTTGCCGCTGTAAGCTGCGGTTGAACCAGACGAATAAAATCCGGATCCGGCTCCACATAGTCCACGGATTGGATGTCTGGGTGCTTTAAAATCTCATTTAGAATTCCGGCAATGCCACCGCCTAAAACTAGAATTGTCTTAGGCATGGGATGCTGCAAAAGAGCCAGATGAGAACCTTGTTCGGCACTCAGAAGATCTGGTTCGGAAAATGACCAGAGGCCATTGGTAAAAATGGATACCTGACTATCTTTCTTCAAGGTGGCAATATTTTGATAGGCGGTATCATAGGTGGCTAAAAGGTCCGGCCCCCATTGCCACTTGCGGCTCATATGTTCCAGATGAATCCCAGAGAAGGTACCAGCTAACAAAAGTACCAGCGTGATGAGCCATATGAAGTGCACCGGACCCAATTTTGATATGGGCCACCAGGGCCGAAACAACCACGCAGCCAAGATCAGCACCACCCCGCAACAGATCCATATGGCCGTAAAACCAGAGAGATTGGATACAAAAATAAAATAGAACGAAAGACCACCGATGGCTGAACCCAGGGCCTCGCATAAGTAGATGTCCATGGATGGCTGCCTGGCCGTTGATCGATGAAGTTTCCAGCAGATTGCGAATAGTGCGCCAGATACAAGACAGAAAAGACTGGTGGTTGCGAGGGAGATCAAAAACATTTTACCAAGGGATGGTAATTCACCCAGGGGGAGCGCCCAGATTAGACGGGAAGCGCGGATAAACAGAATGCAGAGCGGCAATACCATCGCCATGCAAACCAGCATAAGCCTCAGGAGGGTACCAGGGCTGGAAATTCTTTCGGCCCATTTTGCGGCTAGACCACTTCCCAAACCACTCCATATGAGCCAGGCGGCAAAAATAAGTCCGGCTGATAATTCATTGCCGTAAAACAATACCAAAAGCTCTCTTAAAATAACGATCTGAGCAATGGTGGCTACGAACCCAGTGGTTGTAATGGTAAGCACCGGTGCTGATATGGTCTTGGGCAGGTGTATCATATTTAAATTTCCAATCCCTGCATCAATCTAGCGACCAGACTGCCCAGTGCCAAATTTTAAACCATCTCAATCCGGTTTGTTGCGGGCGGATCAGGTTCCAGAGAGTGCTGCGGATAATCACGACAATTAATACTTGAGGGTCTGTTGCCCAAATACCCCAAATAATAATTGCCGTACAGCAGGTACAATATCTAAATAGGGGCGAACCATCAAGCGCCATATACGATAAAATGATGCTTTCTCAATCTATAAGAGATTGGTGCAGATCGATTGCAAAATCGCTCAATTCAGGTTAAATTTAAATAAATATTTCTCTAAACAAGGAGACGCTGGATGAGAGCGGTTATCTATGATGAATTCGCAAAACTGCCGACGATCGAAGAAGTTCCAGATCCGAGTCCTGAAGACCATGGCGTTGTTCTGAGGGTAAAAGCAACCGGACTATGCCGCAGCGATTGGCATGGATGGATGGGGCATGATCCTGACATTAAGCTGCCGCATGTACCCGGACATGAAATCGCCGGGGTCGTTGAAGCTGTCGGCAATAATGTCGTAAGATGGAAAATGGGTGACAGGGTTACCCTGCCATTTGTTTGTGGTTGTGGTGATTGTCCTCAATGTATGTCTGGAAACCATCAAGTTTGTGACAACCAATTCCAACCGGGATTTACCCACTGGGGATCATTTGCAGAATTGGTGGCTGTTAATTATGCGGACATCAATTTGGTAG
Organism: uncultured Desulfobacterales bacterium; assembly: GCA_964633115.1. Taxonomy (GTDB): domain Bacteria; phylum Desulfobacterota; class Desulfobacteria; order Desulfobacterales; family B30-G6; genus B30-G6. The sequence continues at coordinate 1,153 of CAZWEO010000110.1, read as the reverse complement.
CTATACCAGCGGAAATTGATTATGTCACCGCAGCAAGCTTGGGTTGTCGATTTGTAACCTCGTTTCGAGCAATTGTTGCTCAAGGAAAAGTCTCCACGGGACAGTGGGTAGCGATACACGGATGCGGCGGTGTAGGTTTGTCTGCAATCATGATTGCAAATGCAATGGGTGCAAGTGTGGTTGCAATTGATATCACTGAAGAAAAGCTTGAGTTAGCCCGGTCAGTAGGCGCGATTGCAACCCTCAACGCCACAGAGTCAAAAGATGTGGTTGAAGATGTAAGAAGCATTACCAACGGCGGAGCGCATGTATCTATAGACGCACTGGGCAGCCCGGTCACCTGTTTTAATTCAATCGCCAATCTGAGAAAGCGTGGAAAGCATGTTCAGGTTGGATTGATGTTGGCAGAACACAGCCATCCGCGCGTGCCAATGGATAGAGTGATAGCCAATGAGCTTGAAATTTTAGGAAGTCACGGGATTCAAGCGTATAAATATTCTGCGTTGTTGGAAATGATTAATTCAGGGAAATTAGACCCTCAAAAATTGATTGGCAAAACGATTAGTCTGGATGAGTCCGCCGAAGAACTATCCAATATGAATAATTTTGCCGGAACAGGGGTAACGGTAATCAACAAATTTTAGTTTGCCAATTTTAGACTGAAAAGGAATAGCAAAAACTTTTAATCCTATCTGCTTGTCAGTCACCTTCCTTTTTTTTGGCATCGTATAGCCAGTCCTCCACATGCATATAGCCGACGATGGCCTTGAACTAAATCCTGTAACAGATCTACAGCCCGCTCCATGTAATGATGGGACTCGATGGTTTTTGCTTTACCAAAGCGAAAAGCCGTAGGATTTTAAGGGATTTTAAGGGACGTTGTTTACAAAGCGTACAACTTTTAAACGTTAGTGCATTAAACCATGAAAAAAATTGTCCGCATTGGCAAAAAATTCAGGAAATCCTATATCGCATTGAAACTGATAAAGGAATATGGCGTTTCGATAACAGAAGTTGCTATATGGTCAGACATATCAACATCCGGAATTGCTCAAATAATCAGGCGAAATAAATTCTTTTAAGTTTGTATGCTTTGTAAACAACGTTATATAATAGAATAACAAGAGTTTATGCCTTCCAGCATAGCACAGAA
>CAZWEO010000109.1:0-16991 GCA_964633115.1 uncultured Desulfobacterales bacterium | reverse complement strand
GCAAGAAAATTCTTCCCAGCCTATAAACCAATTGGTTAAGTTAACGGCATTGAGGCTAAACTTGCAACTCGCTATTCGGAACTACAAGCCACCTACGGGCTACAGTTCACCTTTACATTATCTATCCAGACAATGTCGTTACTCCCCATGGATGACGATGTAATAAAACGAATCCGTGTGGTGGCCGAAATATAGCTGCTGATGTCGACGCTATGGTATTGATAGGTATCATCTGTGCCTGGGCCTTCAAATCGGGCGATCTCGGCCCATCTGTCAGTACCACCCGTATTAGCCTGCACAATTACATAGTCTGAGGCTCTATCCAAAGCAACGCGTCGGTAGTTAAAGCTTAAAGTGGCCGATCCGGCATTGGAAAGGTCGGCCTCTCGGCCCACCCCCTCTCCGCCGTTGTCGTTATCGCGTAGACGCAACTGGTAATCGCTTTGATCGGTTCCCACACCGATGTCACCGGATGTGGGGCCATCACTTTCCCCGATTTCCCGCCAATCTGTACTCCAGGTTAAAATGCCATCGCTACCGGTATAGGTACGTTGATTGAAGGCATCCACAAAAGTGCCGTTGCAACCACCACCACCACCTGATTCCAGATCGATGATCACGTCATCCAGGAATATTTTCTCCCCTATTGTTGTAAATCCACTACTTATTGCGAACTTCAGCTGAAAACCGCTGGACAAGGAGATATGGTCCTGGAGATTATATGAGCGGGTTTCTAAGACTACATTGTTAATGGAAAGCCTTTCTAACAGCACCCAGTTGCCCCCTCCGTTATCAGAAACGAAAACGTCAACGTCATCGTCGTTTCCAATACCTAATCCGCCATAATCAAAACTCAAAAGCGCACTGGTTGGACTTCCGATAGAAAGATCCGCTGCCCTTACAATCCCTTCAAAATCACCGCCATCCCGGTTGTCTAATGTTAAATTATTGAAAAGCACTTCGATATTACCACTAGAGGCAGAATCATCATCGCTGATCTCCGTCCAAGGTGTTACTGACCAATCTAAAGAGCCATCACTGCCATCATAATCATCATTGAACTGGTCAGCATACTCGGCATCCACGGCCGGTGGTGCGCCTTCGGTATGAAGATCGGCCACCTCACCGTCGCCCAGCACCCGGTTATAGATGCGCATGTCGTCCAATAGACCGCTCCAGAATTCATCAAAGGCTGAGTTTCCGATCATTATGTCATCGCCCACTGTTGGCGGACTTGCGGTCGTCGTGCCGGTGTATACGGAGAAACCGTTTAGATAGATTTTTGCCTCCCCGATGGTGTCATCAAAACTTGCTGCTATGTGATACCAATCACCTGTGCTTAATCCAGCACCCGTAGTTTCAAATTCTGTCCATGTTCCGGAATTTTGAAAACCCATTGAGATCTCGCTGTCATGGGTTGCCAGATAGTAATTGACCGAGCTGGTATTGCCTTTGTTTAACACGACCCGCCAGCCACTGAGGGATTCTGGTCTAATCCAGGAGCTGATAGTAAATGTCGTCAGCGATAGAGTATCGTCATGGGGTACATTGACATAGTTGTCACCATCAAATTCTAACGCACCATCCACGAGACCAGGCATCCACTGAGGATCATCGATCAGATCGCCGTCATGGCCACCTTCCACATCCTGAGCCGTGGGCCCGCTGGTCTCATCTAAAGGCCAATGGGCAATGGGCTCCGTGGATGTTGGAGTTTCCAAGGTGCCGCAGACATTCACCACCAGATTGTCAATAAACAACGCCTCGTCAGCCTGGCCGTACCCGCTCTCAATGCGTAACCGAATTTGTACATCAGACGTCAGGTAAGCTGATAGATCATAAGTACGGTGGCCTTTATCTCTGCCACTATATATAGAGAAATCCTCAAGCACATCCCAGGTGGCACCGTCGGTGCTGATCTCCAGTAAAGCCACATCACTGCCCTGATCAGTGCGATTATCCAGCTCAAAGTCAAGATCCAGTATGGCATTGGTGGCACCCAGTAGGTTAAATGTTCGGGTTACACTGGGCTGTCCGAACGATTCGGGGTTGTCATCCATGTCCAGGACTCCACCTGTAATTCGGATATTGCCGCTGCCTGCACCCGCACCTTCACCGTCCACTTCGACCCAGTCACTTCCCCAAACCAGGCTGCCGTCGTTGTTGTTGAAAGCCGCCGTGTCGAAATCGTCGGCATAGTCGCCGTCACCGCAGGAAAGCGGCATGGCCCATTCGATCGCACGCTGGATGATCAGCTGACCATTGTTGGTCAAGTAAGGGTTGATTTCGTCTTCCGCCAGGGGAATCATCACCCGACGGCCTGCAGCCTGACCACCACTGGCCATATCTGCACCCTTTTCCAATGCCACCAGAGTAGCTGCTCCCCCGACTTCAGCCAGCACTTGAGCACCAGGCGCCAGGGAGCCGACCACAATGTGTAATTCTGTATTATGCTGCTTAAACTGCAAAGTTCCGGTGGGAAAGATTGAGGTGATCTCATGGGTGGTGTCGGTTACCAGAATGTCCTGGCCCACAGCCACGTTATAATCCGTAGAGATGCCCAGCTCATCGTTCAAGGCACTCTTAGCACTCACCACCCCGATGCTGAGATTAGTGAGCTTGGTGCCCACTGCAGTGGAATCAACCGATTCAGAAATAAAGGCCACATCAGATGTTATTGCATTTGCATTAAATGCAGCCTGTGCTGCATCGTCATTTATCAAGGTGTAAGTATAGCCCCAGGCTTCAAACAGGTTCACCATCATCTGTTCACCAAACGTAAGACTTAAGTCATTGTGAACCACGACTAAAATGTGACCCGATCCCTGGGGAACCATACAGGCCTGACCGCACTCGCAGGTATAGGTAATGCTCAGGTTCGGCCGCCGGTCCGGATCTGTTTCGTCGCTCGTAAAGAATTCCTCGCCAGGCATTCCGTCGATCGCGGCGACCAACGCAACGCCGTAGTTCGGGTAGCTGCCGTCAACCCAGCCTTGCACCAGGGGCGTGATGTTCCATTCGTAACGCTGGTTATCCGGGCCGACCGGGGTTGTCACCACCGCCGTCGGATCATAATCGGCGCCGGCCGTGTCCCAGTTCGTGCCGGATTCCCGACTGTTCCAGGTCACAGAGTCTTCGCTCCACGAATTCTTGATGCGATGTGCAGACACCGGCTGGTCCGAGCCGGAGCCGCTTTTACGATACAGGGATAGGGTCGCTTCCAGAATTCTCGAATTGGGCGGTATCGCGTCCACGTGGAAGCGCAGCAGCGAACGCGTTGTATCGTTACTGACGGACGAAACCCAGGTTTCCTTAGCGTTGCCGTAGTTATCGTTGGGTTGTTTATCCCAGATTTTAGCATCCATACCCAGTGTTGCATCATGCTGCCAGGTCAGGGACGTTGGTGGCTGGTAAAGCACCACCTCATCACGGGTCAGGGTCTGTTCCATGCCGTTTGAAAGAATTCCAGTGGCGCTGATACTCGCCCGAGTGGAAAAAGTCCCGGTCGTAGTCGCAACTTCCAACCACGGCCTCCGATTGACATCGCTATACTCTTTGCTGCTGTATTTAGATACATCGTTCCAGCCAACAGGCCTTAGCATAATACCCTGATTTGGTATGCTACCGTTCACCCAGCCCTGAACCAGGGCCGTAATGTTTACGTTAATGTATTCTCCTGCAGTAGGTCCCTGGGGTATGGCTCCTTGAATAGCTGGATCGAACTGATCGTGAATGTTGTTCCAGGTAACAGCATTTTCGCTCCAGTCTGTTGTAATCCGATGAATATTGACAACCCCCGATTCATCTGCATCGTCCACAAAAAGATACAATATGGCTGAATTGACCGTGACGCCAACAGGTATGCCCGCACCCAATATATCAGATTGGTAGAGTGCCCGCTGATTGATTAGATTCTCATTAAGGACTGACAACTGCTGTTCGTTACCATAGTTCTGAGTTGGCGTATCTTCCTTGATATAGGCATCATCTCCGACCTGAACCGCATATGTTGTGAGGATGCCGTCCGCCTGGTTGGGGGTGATGACGACGTCGTAGCTATGGCCACCAAAAGCCTCACCGACGATATCCGTATAGGGGCCGCAGCCAGCCTGCTCCACCTGCCAGAGGGCATGGTTGAGACCAGCCTCGGCAACGTAGCGGGCTGTATCACTATCCTGTTCACCGCCGGATGCACCTACTTCCAGGGCGCTTTCCACGTTCATCATCAAGGCTACGATGGATATCATGGTGATGATAATCACCACTGGTAGCAGAATGTAGCCTTGTTGTTTTCTACGCTGCTTCACTTAAACTCCAATAGAATCGATCAAATGGGTGGACGACCAGAATAATAATGGAGCTCTAATGCCGGCCTTCACTTCACCTCTTAACTTGAACCTAAAAAAGCAATGTCCATGCCACTTAAAGGCTGTTTGTCCTATTTAATTGCAATCACTATTAATATAAATAAAATCAATTAGATAAGATAGGCTGATTGGCGGTGTTAAGAGAATATTTTAGGGGAGTGGCAGTAAAAGTAAAGTAAAGTGAGATTATCTTGTCAATTTTTTAACAGAATGAATAAAATTTTGACGAGTAAATATATAGCCTAAAAGATAATTGCTCATAAGGTAAGCATATTTGCAGATATCATTCAGAATAGGGTGCACAAACTGAAAAAGAATTGGAAGAAGGTGCAACCTAAGTTGAAATTATATCGATTAAGCCAAAATGTGTTTGGATTGCTTATGGGATCAGCTGATCCAATTAAACGCAAGATAATCGGGTGAATTCCTGCCGGAGAAAAAAATATAATTTTACTTAAGATTTTTATTACTCGCTTTTTAATACCCCATCCGCTTGCGGTGGGGTAAGCAAGTGGAAAGGGGATTGGGGGAAACTACGTGTCCCCCATTAAAATTAGACTGTTATCAATTTTGATACCCCGTCGCTTGCGGCGGGGAGGTGACCCGTTTGATGCCGCCCTTCAGGCCCATAACCACGGATGTACAAGCAAAACCAGTAATAATGGCGATGAGGATCACCTGTACGAATCCGTTTTGGGGAATACCGAACAGATAATTCAAACCGGAATTGACTTGCTGACAGCCAAGGCCCAAAGACGTCGCCACGCCGAACAGGGTACAGGCCGTGGCAAAGACGTCCACAAAATGGCCGATGGGCCCGTAAATGCGGTCCCCCAGCAAAGGGTAAAATACTGTCCGTATGGACAGCGGCAGACCACGGTTAAATGTGGCAAATGCCAAAGATAACCCAAACAATGCATATATTCCCCACCCGTGAAATCCCCAGTGCAAGTAGGTATACATCATGGCCGTCCTGGCAGCTTCCGGCGTGCCAGCCTCCACACCGCCGGGCGGTGAGATGAAATGATACATGGGTTCACCAACGCCATAGTACAATAAACCAATACCCAACCCGGCGCTGAATAGCATGGCCACCCAGGCGGCATTGCTGAATTCCGGCTTGGCATCAGGTCCGCCGATTCTGATATCGGCATATTTGCTAAAAATCAGATAACCACAATACAACAAGGTTGCATTCATGGTAAACACCATGAGCCAGCCAAAATATTCCATGGCCCAATTGAAAGAACTTTTAAAAACGCCGCCCAAAACGCTCTGCAGGGGGACCATGATAATCACAAAACCCAGGATGAAGGCCGAGGACCACAAGAATGTCGCCGGCTGGATATGGTACTGAAACTTGCCAGTCGTCTTTTCCTTTACTGCACATTTGTCGGGCATAGCCATAACCTCCTTCTATTTAAGTGTTTAGCTAGAACACGAAGTGCAAATAATTAAATTGAACCTTTTCTCCCTTTAATAGTAAGGTTTAATATAGAAATGGCTGAAATTTTAAGGATATGCTTCTGCTAGATTCTTAAAATTCTTTTGGGAACAGGATCTACGCTTTTAGCAGAAATTTATAATTAAAAAATTTGATGTATCCAACTTTAGAAGTTTCAGATTCATGGACAGCGGGACGGGTGGAAAAGCAATTACTTTTCTGCCCATTATTACTTTTTATAGTATTACGGCAGTATATCTTGTCAACAAAAATTCTCCATTTCCAGACGCCTAATTCTGATGGATTTAAGCAAACTACACCCCGGTTTAATCAAAAACTAAGCGACACCCCTACGACTGCCACTCCAAAAGCCATAGCCGGCCGGCGATTAATTTAAGATCACGTTATTACTATATTGGATTTGAGCAAGAAATTGCGCTAAATAAACATACATGAGCAGATTTTATGCCAATTACTAAAACTTAATATCTATGACTCAAAAAAAGAGGATTCTAAATTAGGCAACGCATTGATATGAAACACAATATGACTACCATCAAACTTGCATTACAGATGCTCATTTAAAATTTATTTGGAAAAATAATTTGCTTTTTATATTTGAACAGAAAAATATTTTTCCTATAGTGAAAAATATTTTTCACTATAATTCTTTTGAGGCGGCTATAAACCGACATAACTGTCATAGGCACGCCAGCATTAACCCATACGGCGCACATCATCGATGGAAATGATGCCGACCAACTTTTCTCCTTTTAGGATCGGCAAATGGCGAAAACGATTGGTTGTCATCATGGAGAGACATTTTGTGACCTTTTCCTCCGGGGCTGCGTGCATTACCTTGCTGGTCATGATGTCTTTCACTAAGGTTTCCTGAGAGTTTCTGCCCTTGAGGATCACTTTGCGGGCATAGTCTCGTTCGGAAAAAATGCCCACCATTTTGCCGTTCTCCACAACAACCAGCGCACCGATTTCTTTTTCCGCCATCAATGCTAAGGCTTCATAAACCGTTGCGTCCGGTGAAACCGTATAGACCTGATTCCCCTTGGCTTCTAATAATTTCTCTACTTGCATAACCACCTTCTCCTTTCAATTCCAATACTTAGGATTTGATCCCCCCTTTAGATGGGAAGTTGTAGCTTATTTATCGACATATCCTAAAAGCGCCTCACCCCGATATGTTATCGGTGTAAATTTATTATTAATCCGCGTAATGACACTGAGCATATTCCGCCGGCCACTGAAAACAATATGATGGTTTTTTATTTTGCCCGCATTTAACCAAACCGAACCTTTGTCAGCCAATGGACTATGCGACACAATCACGGGTGTATTTGATTTGAAATTTAGCGCCTTACGCAAACGCTTGACATCACCCTTGGTGTACCCGTCGGGATAGCTTGATCGGCGTAGACGGTTTTTGATTAGTCCATTGCGTAGTTTTTTATGTTTATGCGCATTGATGAGCCTGGGCTTACTGATTTTGACATCCGGTGGGCCGGCATGGCAGGCAATGAAATCTTCAGAAATGGCGACATAGGCAAGCTGCTCGTATAGTCGCTGCATTTCTTGATAGTAGCGCTTGCCACGCTGATTGAAAACGGCCTCCCCCCACAGCTCCCCCTGAGGAATACCACCTTTCATAATATCGGGCGAAAAGCTGTCATGGTTGCCCCGCAAGTAGAACACCTGTTGTGGGAACCGAATTTTCAGTTTACAAATAAGATCCATCATCAGAATCGATGTATCCATATTTTCCCTTTGGCCGTCGATTTCGGAATGAACACTATCACCCAAGATAATCATACATGCTTTGCCCTGTTCTAGACTGTCGAAAAATACATTTTCAGAAAGTATTTTCAGCAAATTGTCTATTTGGGCATGTAGATCTCCCACGATGATGGGCGTCTTATCCATGGGTAGTGCGATAACACCTCCGGGACGCCCGCGGGAATCCAAGGCGCGATAGGCTTCGGCCGCCATGATCTGATTGACTTCCCCGAGTGTCTTGAGGGCATTGTCTTTTGACAGCGATCGGATGGGGCCACCATAGATGTCTTGAATTCGTTGCAGGATATTGATCCTTTTTTCGGATATGCGGGTCATATCCTCGCGAGGACATGCCCTTATGGTCGTCCCTGCTTCCGAAAACAAATCTTCAATGGTGAGGGTATTCCATGATCTCTTAAGGGCCACATGCCGCGTGGCTACCGTCTGCGGATACTTAAAAACAGCCGCTTGTTCTTCATCATCCTGACCGATGGTTAATTCACTGTTACTTTCTAACCGCAGGAATCCACTTATCTCTGTAAAATAATGATCAGGATCTAGAATTAGTAATGGGTGTTGCAGCGAATCAAAGCTGGCACCCAATCTGTTTTCAGGGAGGATCTGAAGCTTATAATCCCCTTCTCCTAGGGTCATCTGGATCGGATATTCTCCACAACGCACCTTGATTTTTTCGCCCCGTTTCAAGTGGATACCCTTCCGAAGACTGTCGTAGTCGCAGAAATTTGCAACCATAGAGAGGTGTCTTGTTTTAAACGGTCTTATATCCGGTTGAATGACAGGCAAATGATCGTTGTTGCCGTTCTTGTCTAGAAATCGTTTGGGAAGTCCATCAAAATCTTCCCTGAAAAAAATTTTCAGACCGCATTGATGAAGATGGTGGGCCACTTTTTCAAATATTAGAACCTGATTTTTAACGGCTTCGAACGTCAGCCATTGGTCGATATGATGTGTCTCTAATTTTGATCTCTGCTTGCGCAACTCAAATATTTTCTCAGGTGGCAGCAACAAAAATTCAAAAATATATTTATTTCTCCAATCCGGTGAAGGCAGAAACTTTTTCTTGGCAGGGGGGATAAGGATTCGCGCCAGATCCAATTCCAATGGTGGCGTTGCTTTGAACCATTTTTTCTCAAACACAACCAACGAGTCGTCATGGCCCTTAAAAGGAAAGCCTAAATGGATTTCGCGCGGTGTGAAGAATAACATCCGACTGCGCCACCAGCCTTGAGCAGCAAAATCTATGTAACCTTCTTCAAACCAACCGCCAATTTTTTTAACGAGCGTCGATTTGCCCGAACCGGGCGGGCCGGTTGTTAATAATTGCCCTATCTTTACATCGGCAGGATATGGAACCCCTTTTATCGATTGTAATTCTTGACATTCTTCCGTCTTAAAGGAGGTGTGTATCACAGATTATTTTGCCTGAATTTTAAAATTTTTAAAAATTCCATCCAAAATTCAGTTTACATAAAGATTCCCTTTAGGAAATAAAAGAAGAAAATGGATAGGCCCGCGCCAACCGGTAGCGTGATAATCCAAGACATAAAAATACCGCCGATCACCCTGAGATTCAATGCCTTTATCCCCCTGGCAATACCCACGCCCATGACGGCTCCCACGGCGATGTGGGTGGTTGAAACTGGGATGCCTGTCCGGGAGGCCAACACCACGGTGGCGGCAGCGGCCAATTCCGCCGCATACCCCCGTGTGGGAACCAGTTCCGTAATTCTGGTGCCGATCGTGCGCATCACCTTATGGCCCATGGTCGCCAATCCGATAACAATTCCGGTACCACCCAGGATCAATATCCAAACCGGTAAGGCTGATTTCTGCATGACTTCGCCGCCGCTTTGGACGATGCTGTATATGGCAGCCAATGGGCCGACCCCGTTGGCGACATCATTCGAGCCGTGGGCAAAGGCCATGGCGCAAGCCGTGCAAATCTGCAAAACCCCGAATATACGCTCGATTTGCGCATATTCAGACTTGAGGTCATTGCTTTCTTTAAACTGCGCCTGGCGTTTTTTGATAATAATCTTGGCAACGAAAGATAAAACGATTCCAATTACCACGGCAGCTAAAAAGGTTTGCGGAATGTTCAGATCCAGTTTCAGGTGTTTCAATCCTTTGTACAGGGTAACCAGCGAAATGATAAAACCGACCAGAAAAACGTAAAACGGTGCGTAGCGTAGGGCATTTTTGAGCGGCTGATCCGAATCAAAAATTAGCCGCTGAATACTTATCATAATAAAAAAGGCAAATGTTGCCCCCAAAAGCGGTGAGATTACCCAGCTGGCCACAATGGCCCCGATTTTACCCCATTGAACGGATTCCGGCCCGATACCGACAATACAAAATCCCACCAGGGCGCCCACAATCGTATGGGTGGTAGAAACCGGCCAGCCCATATAACTGGCAGCCATCAACCAGATACCGGCGGCTAAAAGTGCCGCCAGCATTCCCCAAACCAACACCTCGGGCTGATTTATGATGGGCGTTGGATCAATAATGCCTTTTCGTATGGTTGAGGTTACATGTCCGCCCGCTAGAAAAGCCCCGGTAAACTCAAAAATCGCCGCAATGAAGATCGCTTGTTTGAAAGTAATCGCTCGAGAACCTACCGACGTTCCCATGGCATTGGCCACGTCGTTGGCGCCAATACCCCAGGTCATGTACAATCCCAGGAAAACCGCTGCAATCAGATATATCATCCCAAATTCCATATTCGAATCCTTTCGAGCAAACGATTTTCAAATTTAAGATTGCGCTAACAATAAACGCAGCCGATTGCCGACTTTTTCGGAATAATCGGCCAGATCGCCGATCAGATCGAAGACATTGTACCAAAATATAACGTCGATCGGGTTCATTTGCTCTTCAACATCAAATAATCGGCGTGATAATTCCAGCCCGGTTGTATCGGCCAAACTTTCCTTCTCGCAAAGCTTCTCAATCATGTTCAGAATTCTTTCGGCTTCCTTTTGGCGAAAGCCGGTTTCGATCAGGATATCGAAATCCTGCGATATGTCTCCGGCCATCAAGCAGGTATCCTGGGCTATGGCCAGATACTGCATTATCCCTTCCTGAAGTTCTTCAGGTGCAGTCATATTCCGATTGGTTATTACCGTGACAATATCTTGGGCCGTATCGGCGATACTATCCTGCAAATCGAGTATATCGAGCAAATCTCTTCTGTTAATAGGCATAAAAATACTGCGGGGCAAATGGTCGCGCATTTCGTTTTTGATTGCATCCGCAGCATGTTCAGCTTCGTAGACTTTTTCCCGAACCGCGATGACCTGATCATGATCTCCGTCGTGCAGTGCGTCAAAAAATCCACGCAATAATGCGACACATTCTACAACCTTGATCATATGTTCACGCATCTTCTTAAACGGCGATTTTACGAAAATGGATGTGAGTTTGGTCATTGGTTTCCCCCATAACCTAATTACATTGCGCTATATGCTCATCCAAAAATCTCAAGTTGACCAGATTCTTTCTATCGGAATAAATACTGGCTATTTCATATTTGGATTTCGATCAGATTTAACGAGCCAATCGGAATATATTTATTACAAATGCTATAATCAGCCTGAAAATTGGCCGAATTGCCGCTTCTGCTTTTTCATTATTTGGGTTTCTTTATCTCCCGGGATGACGATTTCCGGATCTGTTTTGAAATTGAGCTTGCGGCTTCTGCCTCGATACCCCACAGAATTAAGAATCAGTTTCATGGTTTCTCTACGCGCCAAGTGTTTATCGCACGAGCGGATGATATACCAAGGCATCAGTTCCGTATGGGTACTTTTTAACATCTTGAATTTTTTTATGGTAAACTCGTCCCATAAGTCCTGAGCCTGTAAATCCACCTCGGAAAGTTTCCATTGTCTCAAAGGATCATTTTTGCGGCGATCAAATCTTTTCTTCTGTTCTTCTTTGCTGACCGAAAAATAGAGTTTCAGCAGAAGAGTTCGACCGTCATCTTCAATAAAATTTTGTTCGTAACTAACAACCTTCTTTAAAAAGCGCTTATATTGTTTTTCGGTACAAAAACCCATTACCGGTTCCACCAGGGCCCGGTTATACCAACTGCGGTCAAAAAGGACAATTTCGCCTGCTCGCGGAAAATGTTCAATATAGCGTTTGATTTGCAGCTCTGTTTTTTGATGCTCACTCGGTTTACCCAATGCGACCACGCGATATCGCTTTTCATTCATATAACGGGTCACTCTGCGAATAGTACCGCCTTTGCCGGAAGCATCCCTACCGTCAAAAAGAATGACCATCTTTTTCTGGGTGCGTTCCAGATGACGTTGCATCTTAATCAGCTCAGCCTGATATGGCTCTAGCTCAATTTTATTGTAGTACTTCTCCAGGGCATTTAAAATAATTTCATCTTTATTTTTTTCTTTGAGTGCGCTTTGTATCTTTTGGAATCGCTTTTCATCTTCTGCCGCCTGGATTTCCGACTCGACCGCCTGCAGCGCACACTTGATTTGATCTGCTGAATTTTGGGTCGAATTTTTTGATTGCTTTGATGATTTACTTTTTAGACTCATAATTGCGTCGCCTTAATTTTTAGGCAGCCTGCATCACGGCAGCATTTTCTGCCCCCAACTCAACGACTGCACTGGCTATATGATTGGCGTGATAATAGATTCTTTTAAGCTTCTCTATGATTTCCACTTCAAGACTATAGGCTGCGAATTTGCCTGAATCTTCACTGACTAGCCTTTCCGCCTGGTGTTTGTTAGCCTGTTCAGCCAGAAGATCCATATCATTTTTCATGACAATGACCCGCCGGGCATATCCCTGGTCCTCTTCCACAATGGCTCTAATAGAAGCCTTTAAGGCATCTGAAACGACGACATGCAGTGTTTTAATGACTTGCTGTGTGGCCGCACTAATCTTGATGCCTTCTGTTATCCGATCTTGGCCTAAATTCATCATATTAACCTCGATAATATCGCCCACGTGTTCAAGATCATTGACGGCACCCATGAGTTTCAGCAACTTTTTGTTTTGGTAATCATTTAATTTGAGCTTACTGACTTGTCCCAGATAATTGACGATGTGCTTGTACAGCACATCCACCTCTTCCTCCATTTCGCGGACATTTTGTAAGTCTTCCTTACCACCGGTCATGACTGCCGGCAACATAACCGTATTCATTAAGTCGACCCGTTTGCCCATGCGTTTGATTTCGTGTCTGGCAGCATCCAGGGCCAAGCTGGGCGTGTGAAAAAGGAGCTCATTTAAATACTGGGGTTGCAGTTCGTCGGTTTCGGGCAGCGGTTTGTCCGGAACCAACCGATAAACGATGCGTGCAAAGTAAGTAACAAAGGGCAGAAAAACTAGTGCACATGTAACGTTAAATATCGAATGCGCATTGGCGATCTGTCTTGGCAATACCGAAGCGGCAGCCTGAAGACCGGTCAACCCTTCTGTTGGTGACGGTGAGATGGCAACCACAAGTTTAACAAACGGACCAATAAAAGGTAAAAATAGCAGAACACCCACAACGTTAAATAACACATGCACAACCGAAACACGAAGCGCCTCACGCGGTTTGCCGATAGAGGCCAGGAATGCGGTTACACAGGTTCCAACATTGGCACCGAACGATAAAGCGATGCCTGCCTGCAAGCTGATTAAACCCTGCATGGCTAAAACAATTATGACACCCGTCGTAGCCGAACTGGATTGAACCAGAGCGGTAAATAGCGCCGCAACCATAATTCCTAAAATCGGATTGGACATCTGGGTCATGAGATCGAGAAAGGGTTGGTAGCTTCTAAGTGGTCTCATGGCGTCACTCATCACACCCATGCCAAAAAATATCATTCCCAGGCCCATAATCATATACCCATATTGCTGCGTTTTTTCCTTTTTGGATATAAACAGAAGCCCGAAACCAACGGCCATGAGCAACAATGCATACTTGGTTACTTTGAAGGCCACAATCTGAGCTGTAATGGTCGTTCCAATGTTGGATCCCATGACCACGCCGATTGTTTGGGAGAGCGACATGAGCCCGGCGGATACAAAACCGACCAGCATGACCGTAGTTACCGAACTGGACTGAATCACAGCCGTTGTGATGGCCCCGGTAATCATCCCCATGATGCGATTGCTGGACAACATGCCCAAAATGTCTTTCATTTTTTCACCGGCCACGTTCTTTAAGGCATCGCTCATTCTCTCCATGCCATATAAGAATAGCGATAAACCGCCCAATAATCCGACGACCAGGAAAAACCAGCTGGGACTTCCTTTATCTGAATCACTGCCGGCCTGCACAAA
This sequence comes from uncultured Desulfobacterales bacterium, assembly GCA_964633115.1. GTDB lineage: Bacteria > Desulfobacterota > Desulfobacteria > Desulfobacterales > B30-G6 > B30-G6. The sequence continues at coordinate 3,065 of CAZWEO010000109.1, read as the reverse complement.
CTCGGGAAAGAACAAAAAATACAGGCACAATCCAAATAAACCCAGTTCCAGTATACGGCGTGAATATATCGGTTTCATTTAACACCTCCTCTTTACAAGCATGTGACTGGCGTTAGGCGCTTTTGGTTGGCTTGATGACGATGACGGGAATGGGCGACAATCGTACAAGCCGTTCGGCCTTTGAGCCTATCAATATATTGGACAGTCCGGTTCTACCATGGCTTCCGACGATAATCATGCTGACACGCTTTTTTTCAGCAATTTCTATGATTCTCGTTACCGGTGTTCCTACGACCAGAAGTGGTATCGCTTCTTGTAATGCACAATCGTGGGGACAAGCTTTTTTCATTTTTTTTAGAAATTCTGCCATCATCTCATTGGCAGCATCTTCCATGCTGCGCAGAAATTTTTTCTTCTTCATCTTCTGATTATAAAAACCGGGTGCTTCGGCTGGATCATGGATTACATGAAGCACCACGAGGTTTGCGTCAAGTTTATTTGCCAATTCGCCGGCAAAGATTACGGCCTTTTCTGAAAAGCCTGTAAAATCTACCGCTACGAGCAATGTTTCCTTTTTGTTTTTTGGTTGTTTAGCCATGCGGATTCCTCCCCAAAGTCGGATTCGTTTTAGTCATTGAATTGGTATGCGGTTTTGGGCCTAAAAAGTCATTTGCCTAGTAAATTTAAGAACGACTGAATTTCAGCATTTAACTTTTTCATTGTTTTGCCCTTTTTTTTGGGGCCAACATTCTTTATCATCAAGTTCAAAGCCGTCGCTTTCTTCTTAATTTTTTTCTTATGTTTTTCGGAAAGATCCGGATATATTCGGTGCATGGCCACAATTTCGGTTTTAAGCTTGTTGGATTGCTTTTTAAGATCGACAAATAATTTAAGGTGCTTCTTTTTATTGATCGGTTTAAATTTCTCTCTGGCTCCTTTAAGATATTTGCCAGTTTTTGCCATTTCCGCAAGCAACTTGTTGTCTATTTTATCCAATTTCTTGTTTTGTTTTGAGGACACCTCTGCGCTAGGTTCAGCCGAGGCTTTCTCTTTGGTCCTATAAACGTCATTCACAGCTTCCTTAATCAATTTGGCGTAATGCTTGCCAAGGTTCTTTATCTGCTCCAACTTTTCAAGCGGTATGTCATAAAGCTGCTGAACTGTGGTAATGCCGTGACTAGCCAGTAATTTCTTGCGAGCGCTGCCAATATTTTTCACCTGAGTTAAATCGTTTTTTTTCATGATGTACTCCTTTTCGTTATGCCAATAATCAGTGTAAAGCGTGTGTTACAAAAATTATTTTTGCACAGGGTTACCTATTTAGTAGCCGCAAAGGACTTGCGATCAAAACGGTATTTTTTCATTTTGTAATGCAATAGTTGACGAGAGATCCCCAATTGACTGGCCGCGTGGGTCACATTGCCGCCATGCTTGCTCAGAGCATGTCCGATCATATTGCGCTCCATGGTTAGGTGGCCATCGGGCAAGGTCGTCGTTTTAGGCACGGCGCTGATATTTTCAGCATCCAATCGGGCTCCGCCAAGAGGGTGAGCTCCAGTATTATCCAAATTTGGTAGCGCGCCCAAAGACTTCTTTGGTTTTATCCCCGATACCAAATCCTTGGTCATTTCCTTAAAGTGGGGGTGTAGATGTTGCCATTGAATCACATCAGATTCCTTAGCCACGTTCATGGCACCTTCAATGATATGTTCCAATTCGCGTACATTGCCCGGCCATTGGTAGGTAAAAAACATATCCATCACCTGTTTGGATAAACGGTGTTGTCGAACGCCCAAGGTATCGCTGCACTTTTCAACAAAGAATTGGACCAAAAGACTAATATCGTCCTTTCTTTCCACCAAGGGTGGGATACCGATAAAGACAACGCCCAAGCGATAGAACAGATCAGCCCGAAGCGTGTTGTTTTCAATGGCCTGATGCGGTTGGATATTGATTGAACTGATGATTTTGGCATCGATATCAATTTCTTTAAGTGAGCCCACACGGCGAACTTTCTTTTCCTGAAGCACCCGCAATATTTTTCCTTGCAGCCCGATGGGCATGGAATTAATCTCATCCAGCAAAAGGGTTCCGCCGTTGGCCATTTCAAATAGCCCGGGTTTATCCAATGCGCCGGTAAAAGCCCCCCGAGTGGTGCCGAACAGGATACCTTCCAACAAATTTTCAGGGATAGCCGAGCAGTTGACAGGGATATAGCCGGCTTTGCGACGAACGCTCACATTATGAATCGATTGGGCAAAGAGTTCTTTGCCTGTACCTGTTTCGCCATATAACATGATGGGTGAAGGCGAGTTGGCCGCCATCTGGGCGGTATTGATGCACCTGCGGAATTCAGGATTGTTGCCCTTTACATTCTTAAATGTATATTGGGTTCCGTTATTATAATGTCCTTTTTTTTGGGGTGGCCTGATGTTGGACATGGTCTTATCCAGGAGCTGGTAATCCTTGACAAACATGATGGCACCCATCAACTTCCTATTTTTGAAAAGCGGATACATACTATGAATGGTGTTGACCACTTTGCCCATGCGTGTTCGTTAGAAAAAAGGAACGTTGATGATGGATTTGGCTCGATTCAGGCACTGCAGAATCATGCTGGTGTCTTGGGTCACATCGTATACATCGGTGACCCTTTTCCCTATGGCAAATACAGGCGACAAATCATCTATTTTGCCCATGGTCTCGTTGTAGTAGACGATCTTGCCATCATGATCAGAAATGACGACGCCTTCGTCAAATTGATCGAATATGGACATGAAGTTGGCATATTCAAGATCGAGGCACCGGTGTGTTTTTTGATTCTGTTTTGAACCCATAGCCATACCCATAAAAAAACGTGGCGCGCAGGTAACAAATTATGTAGATTAGGTGCGTTTTTGAATAATCGGAAAGTAACGTTAATGTAGCACATTTTTCTTTCTGATGTTATATTTTGTTTCATATAAAGGGTGTTAAAACAATGTATGAATTAGTATAATAAATCAGTTGCTTAAGCATGAGAAAGCCTCTATAAAATGCTATGTCAGCAAATGACGGTTAGATCA
>CAZWEO010000108.1:0-17295 GCA_964633115.1 uncultured Desulfobacterales bacterium | reverse complement strand
GGCTGAAACCACCGCTCATGGCGGCGTTGCCGGGGTCAACGTGCCAGCGCCCGAATAGAAGGGTCTGTGCGGCGCGGTAGTGCACCTGGCCGTAGCTGTGATAAGTCAGTTCGTCCTTGATCAACGGGGCTTTGAATTTATCTCGGTTGGGGTTGAAGTCGATCTGGTGCTCTTCGGCAATGCGCCTCAGAGTGGGGAAGAGCCAGGCGTCCCCATGGGTGGCAAGGATGACATCGGGGTCGTAGCTCTCAAGGATGTTGATGAAGGCCAGCAATAACTCACGATCATCTTTGGTTTCAAGTTCCCAATTAGTGTCACCCCCTTGAAGGGATAATCGGGATGGAGGTGTATAGGTGGGGTCGGTATCCGGCTCGATGGCCACCTGGCGTAGCGGGGGCAAATCGTAGCTCAAATCCCCAGGACTATCTAATACGTCGATGCTTTCAACCAATCCGTCCGCGTCGATCACCAGGCGGCATTTGGCCATCGGGAAGCTACCTGTCTCACCTCCGAAGCGAACCGAGAAGGGAATCTTGGCGTTGTAGAACTGGATGCCTTTGGCGTGCTTGTGCAATGTGTAGAAAATACCCTCCAGGGTGATCGGGTCGGGAGCCTGGATTTGCAGCACCATTCGTAGGCCTTTGAAGAGATCGCGTTTGAAACAGTAGACCATTTTGGGCGGTTTTGACCAGGATATTAGTTGCGCATAGACACTATTGAGATCGCTGAACTTCCGCGCCGCCAGATAGAATGCCGTCTTGTAAGGCATGCACAGGCGACGGCGCTCTCCGTCTTCGGCGATCAGCCAGAGTACGGCACCGTCTTCCTGATTGGCATAGACCGAGAACAGCCAGCCGATCAACTCTGTACTATGTGAATCAGGCGGACGTGACATAATCCGGATAGAGCAGTTCAAGCAGTTCGGCACGCAGGCTTGATTTGAGTTCTTCGACTTCCCAACGCAGAGTTTCGATTTCACCTTTCAACATCAGCTTCTCAGTTTCGCTTCCCCTGATCTTCTCCTCGAGCTGTTGAACGCGCTGGTTACCCACCAATGCTTTCTGTTCCAACTGGTAAATGGTTTTTTCTTGCTCCAGGTTCATGCACAGCAGGATGCTGGTGATTGGTAGGGGGTGCTTGGCCTTCTCGGCCGCGGGGACGTGGAACTCGGCTTTGTTCCACAGGTCGTCGAAGAGAGCTTTGTCGTCACGCAGTAGCAGTGCCCGGCGCAGTTCACCAAACATGGCTCTCTCGGATTTAAATTGATGGGAAAAGGGTGGCAGTGTGTGGCCCATGAGTATTTCCTTTTTGATGGGGAATGGATTTGGGGTTGAGATCACGGGTGATCCTTGTCAAGACGTGCCCCAGCCGTTCCAGCGGTGGGCGCGCTTTTGCACTGACGAATACCAGGCAGTCCTGGCTCAGGCGCTGTAAATCGAGCTGGCAAGTAAAGAAAAGCTGGTCAGCGTGGCGTTCTTCCTCGTCGTAGAAGCGGCTCAATAGATCAGTGACCAACAAAGGGGTCGTCTGCGCGTCCATCTCTGAGAGAAAGTCCAGCAGTTGGATGCAGGTTTCGGCGCGGGAGAAGGTGATCCCCTCATTGAGAATATTTTCATAGCGCTGACCGACGCGGCGGGCCAACTCATAGGCGATATCGTTGAAGGGCAGGCGGTTACCGCAGACCAGCAGCCGCACGCCTCTGGCGAGGGCCAAGTCGACGGTCAGGTCGAAGGCCCACTCACGTGGGATCAGATAGATATACCCGTGCCGGAGATTGGATAGCTCATACATATCCCCAAAATACACAAAACATGTGTTCTAGTCTATCCCCCTAGGTATGATTAAAAGTACTGTTTGAGGATGAGGCACCGGTGGGGGTAGTATGGGGGAGGATGAGGCAGATATGGGGGTTAGGCGGAGGGATTGTCGTCATCGAAACTGCTGAAGTCCCACTTTCTGAGGATATAGCGCAGTTGATGACGACCGCGCACTTCGAACTTGCGCAGGACTTCGGTGAAATGACCCTTGACCGTAGTGATAGAAATGTTCAGCTTGAGGGAGATTTCGGCGTTGGAGTAATTCAAGCAGGCCAGGGCAGCGACATCTTTCTGGCGTTCTGAAAGCTGCTCCCACCTCTGAATGTTCTTGCTCTTGGCGTGGTAATGCTCGGTGACAGTTTTCCTAAGCAACTGCTTTCCTAGTTCTTCAGGATTGACCTTCTGGTCAGGGGCTAACTCTTCCAGCATATCCCAAACATCTGCATCAGCAGGGATCATGTGCACTTGGGATGCGCGTTTGCGGGAAGGGAACAGGCTATCGATTATGTAGTCAAAGCCGGTGGTCATGATATTGGTACCTATAATCGGTTATTGAATTAGTAGAACATAAGTTCTATTATAACACTCGGTTTGCGTGTAGGTATAGGAATAGAGTACTGGTTCAGGCTGCTGTGAAGGCAACTGCTATGATATACTCATAAAAGAAAAAACCTCGCCAGGATGCTGCCTGCGAGGGATGGCCTCAGCGTTGTGGGGACGCTTCGGCGTTTTTATTCTACCGAAGGGGTCCACCATACGCAAGGGGATAATATTTAAATCGTGTTGGTATGATCAATTATCAAAATATCACAAATTACGATGCTGAACTAGCTGAGTTTTTTACAAACGTTGAACAACTTCAGGATTTGTTCAAACGGTATATTGTTGCAGAAAAACTTCCCAAACGGATTATGGTAATTCATGGCGTTGGGGGGATTGGTAAAACATCTCTGTTGAGAATGTTTCGATTGCATTGTGCAAAGGCTGGTATAGCTGTTGCCCTTGCATCAGGGGATGAAGCTAAATCTGCAGTGGATGTGTTGGCTAAGTGGTTTGAAGAATTAATGAGTTACAAAGTCCGTTTACGTACTTTTGATCGTACTTTATCTCAATATAAAAACATCCAAGCCAAAGTTGATGAGCAAGCTCGAAAGCTGGTAGAAACAAGAGGAAAAGCAACAATTGCTGCTGGAAAAATCGCTCAAAAAACTGCTGAGGCAGCAACAGGAACAGCCATAAGTGTAGCTTTGGGGGCATCAATCCCAGTAATTGGTCCACTGATTGGTGCACTGAGTGGTGCTTTAGTTAGCACCGGCACTGAGGAGTTGATGGATTTCTTAAGGGGCTTTCTATCTAAACCGGAAGTGGATTTGCTCCTTTATCCTGCAGACAAACTATCTAATGCTTTCTTGAAAGATGTCAACATTTCAGGAGCAAAGTGCAGATTAGTGTTAATGTTAGATACCTTTGAACAGATGATGGCATTGGAAGATTGGGGGCGAGATCTACTGCAAAAATTGCATCCAAATATATTTGTTGTTATTGCTGGGAGAGCTCTTCCAAATTGGAGCCGTCAATGGCCGGAATGGTTAGCACATGCTCATGTAGAAGAATTGACTTCAATGACAGAAGAAGATATGCGGGCCTTGGTCTGGCGATATTACCGCCATATCCAAGGTGGGAAGCGTCCTAGTAATGAACAAATCGAATCGATCGTTCAATTTGCACGTGGTTTACCAATGGTAGTAAACAGTGCAGTACGACTTTTTGTTGAATACGGTGTCGAAGATTTTCATTCTATCAAGGCTGAAGTAATAGCTGATTTAGCAGATCGAATTCGTGAAGGTGTATCAGAAGAGATGTATCCCGTATTCGAGGCTGCTGCAACACTTAGGCAATTCAATAAGGAATCATTGTCTGCAATGGTTGGTTCAACTGTAGTGAATGAAAATTATGATAACTTGAGAAGATTTCCATTTGTCCGTTCTCGTTCTGGGCAGTTTGCTTTTCATGATACTGTGCGAGAAATTATGAACGAGAATTTGTTGACACATGAACCGGAAAAATACAAGAAACTCCATAAGCAAGCAGTCAATTATTACCAAAAAAATATAGAAACAGTTCCGGAGAGTGATAATCGACTTCTTCTGGAATTGGTTTATCACTCCATCTGTGTTGATGAGAAAGATGGCGTTAATTTATTAGATAATTTACTAAGAGAAGCTAGGCGTTTTTGGACACCAGAGTTGCAATCAAAACTTATAAACGATGCCCAAAAAATTTCTTATAAAGATGAGCATCATAAGTATCTAATAAAATATCGTGAAGGTGGGATCACATCGGATTGGCAGGAACGTGTAAATATTTATGAAGAATTATTGTCACGAGAATTGAAAGATGAACTGCGAATGAGGGTCTTAAGGGCTAGTGCTCAACCATTGTCGTATCGTGGCGAAAAAGAGAAAGCCCATCGATATATGGAAGAAGCATTGTCATTAGCAGAGAAGTTAGGAGATGGGTATCAAGCTGCATATACCCGGATTCATTTAAGTTGGCATATTGATGATTTAGAAGAAAGCCTTAAACTAATTTCCCTTGCCTTAACTTATCATCAAGATACTAATAATGAGATAGGAATAGCACGGGCTGAAGATCAATTAGGTTGGCATTATTTACGAAGGTGGGATCCAGAGGAATCTAGAAAACATTTTCAACGTAGCCTGGAAATTCGGGGGAAGATGGGTCATAGACGCAAGGTTGCTTTTATTACAGAAAGAATTGGGCAAACATATCTTATTGAAGGAAATAATAAACAGGCAATATTACATAAAGAAAAGGCGCTTGAAGTATTTGAAGAGCTAAATGACACGTGGAGTATCGCCTGGACTTTAGATGAATTAGCAACTTGCTATATCGAGGTTGGACGGTGGAATCAGGCGCTCAACCTGATTGAACGAGCTATCAGTGTGTTTTCTGAATGGCAAGACCGCCGTGAAGCAGCTTGTTTGGTTCGTAAGGGTTTCATTTACCAATTACAAGATCGATATGATCAAGCAATGGAGATCTTTCAAACTGTAATTGATAGATTTGGAGAGCTCAGTTCTTGGTCAGCGGAAGGTTTATATTCTGGTATTGGTTACGTGTATTTTAATCGAGGTGATTACGAACAAGCTTTGACATACTTCCAAAAAGTTGTCGATAGTTTTGAACTTCGAAGAAAAAAAATCTCTGCTAAATTGTCAGGTGGAGCACGATTAGGTGATTACTATTCGGCAATTGGAGATTTTGATGAAGCTATCAACCAATATCAAAAATCTTTAAACACTGCAAAAAGGCTTGGATCGCATTCATACTGGTGCAGAGCACTCCTTCGACTACTTATAACTTGGTATCAGCTTAAAAAATGGGTTGAAGTAGATAGAGCCGCTCTAGAAATTGAGAAAATCGGGAATAAATATCCGTTCCATTATCATTTCTCTATACTATATCTTGTAAAAGCACAAATTGCCTGGTCAGGTGATATTCCAGCATGGGGAACAGGCTTCAAGTCAGCACTTCACTACTATCAAGAGTCACTAATTCATGCATTAAATGCAAACCGTTATCGTTTAGATGATAATTTTGTTAGTACAGATATATATAGAGCTAAGTTGTCTATTATCCCTTATTGTCAGGCGCGCGGCGAAGAAGGCAAAAAAATGTTGACAGCCTTGCTCGACTGGTGGCAGACCGGGACCAATGACACCGGCATCCCAAGGGAAGAGAATATCTCGTTGATCCCCGAAGGCATTCCCTTGCTAGAAGCCGAAAAACTGGCTCGCCAGAACGAACCTGGAGATGACAGCCCTCAAAAAACGGTTGTCGAAAATTTAACCGAAGCGATCAATTCATGGGGTAATTAACATTGAATAAATACGGTCGAGCTGCGATAAATGCGGTCAAACTATTACATAATCAAACGTTCGAAAATCCAATCGACGCTTGGGAAGCGGTATCCAACCAGATTTTTGGGAAAGGCACTTCATCGCAATTGAAAGGTTGCCCTCGAAACACTTTCCTGGGACTATGTGAAGATGGCTTGGTCAGAGGAGTTCAGACTGGAAAATACACCAATTCAAAAAAGAATAAGCAGTACGCTATCACAGCAATCCAAATTCTGCGAAAACAACCCCAACTGGCAAACGATCCAAGCATGTTATGGAAAATTGTGATGCAAGGAACTCCAAAGACATCCAATCAGCAAATGAGTGTCGTAACGGCTTTGTGGAACAACAATCTCATTGAGTAGAAAAAATGGTATCGTCATGGCAAAAAACAACACCTCTAATGGAGCTAATTTGGGCTTCGAACAAAAACTTTGGGAAATGGCCGACAACCTGCGCGGCCACATGGACGCCGCCGAGTACAAGCACGTCGTTCTGGGGCTGATCTTCCTCAAGTACATCTCGGACGCGTTCAGTGAGCAATACCAACAGCTTGAACTGTGGACCGCCGATCCCGAGAGCGAGTATTTCATCAAGGAGCCACAAGCGCGTTACACGGTGATGGAAGACCGCGATGAATATGTTGCTAAGAACATCTTTTGGGTGCCCAAAGAAGCCCGCTGGGAGTATCTGCAAGGGAGTGCCAAACAACCAGAGATCGGCCAGATCATTGACGATGCTATGTTGGCCATCGAGCGCGAGAACCCGGCACTGAAAGGAGTGCTTTCTAAGGATTACGCCCGTCCGACGCTCAATAAGCAGCGCCTGGGCCAGTTGATCGATCTGATAGGCACCATTGGTCTGGGGGACAAAGATAGCCGTTCTAAGGATATTTTGGGCCGGGTCTATGAGTATTTTCTGGGACGCTTCGCCGAAGCCGAGGGCAAGCGTGGTGGACAGTTCTACACGCCTCGCTCGGTGGTTGAAATGCTGGTGCGCATGCTGGAACCCTACCGCGGACGCATTTACGACCCTTGCTGTGGATCAGGCGGCATGTTCGTGCAATCGGAGAAGTTCGTGGAAGCCCATGGAGGGAAACGCTTCGACTTGGCGATCTATGGGCAGGAATCCAACCCAACTACCTGGCGGCTGTGCAAGATGAATCTGGCCATCCGCGGCATCGAGGGCGATATCGGCCCACACAACGGCGATTCCTTCCTCAACGATCTGCACCCTGACCTAAAGGCCGATTTCATCCTGGCCAACCCGCCCTTCAATATGAAAGCCTGGGGCGGTAAGCAGCTTACCGACGATGTGCGCTGGGCGTACGGCCAGCCGCCAAACAGTAATGCTAACTTTGCCTGGGTGCAGCATATGATTCATCATTTAGCACCTAATGGACGGGCGGGGATTGTATTAGCCAACGGCTCAATGACTTCCAGCAGTGGTGGAGATGGTGAGATTCGTCAAGGGATGATTGATGCGGATTTAGTAGATTGCATGGTAGCGCTGCCAGGACAATTGTTTTACACAACTCCAATTTCAGTCTGTTTGTGGTTTCTTGATAGAGATAAAGCATCTAGCGGCGAACGAGATCGGCGAAGAGAAATATTGTTCATCGATGCCCGAGGAATGGGGGATGTTCCAGATCGCAAATACCGAGTACTTCGGGAAGATGAGTTAGATAATATTGTTTCAACATACCATAGTTGGCGTGGAACTCATAAATCAGCGGAGTATACTGATGTTGCAGGATTTTGTAAGTCAGTGCGATTAGATGAGATTCAAGAAAATGGATATGTTCTTCCTCCAGGGAGGTACGTCGGATTCGAGAGTATAGATGAAGATGAGCAGAAATTTCCCGAGAAAATAAGAAGTTTGACTGAAACCCTTTTAGAACAAATAGATGCCTCAATTCAAATGAACGAAACGGTTATTGAAGTGCTTTCCATGCTGAATATCGATGAATGATCACTGGGCAGAAATCCCTTTAGATGAGATTACTTTTGAAAGTACTCTCAGAGCAAAAGATCTGGATGTTGACGATTTGCGTATTTATGGCGTAGATAGGCATAATGGTATAACTGATGATGCTAAATACGTCGGGAAAGATACTGCCAGGTATAAATATTTGGATCATGGGATGTTTGCTTACAATCCTATGAGACTAAATATTGGCTCGATCGGTTATTGTACTGATGATAGAAAACCTGGGTTAGTGAGTCCAGATTATGTTGTTTTCGGCTGTGAAGAGAATTTTTTGTTACCTGATTATATGGCTTATTACATTCGGAGCCCTGAATGGTTGCAATGGACTTCACTGGCAGGAGTAGGCTCTGTTCGGTTGCGAATATACTACAGAGAATTGAAAACACATAAAATCAATCTTCCCCCTACATCGGAACAAAAGGCCATCACCCACATTCTGGGCACACTGGACGATAAAATCGAGCATAATCACCAGATGAATGCTACCCTGGAGGCCATCGCCCGCGCCATCTTCAGATCCTGGTTCGTGGATTTTGATCCGATTTATGCTAAAGAAGCAGACGAAGACCCTATTGGGATGGAGGCTGAAACTGCAGCACTCTTCCCGGATGCCTTTGTTGAGACGGAGCTGGGACCCGTGCCGGAAGGGTGGGATGTTGTTCCATTCCCGGAAATAGTGGATATTTTGAGCGGTGGCACACCAAAGACATCAGAACCTGAATATTGGGATGGAAATATCAATTGGGTTTCAGCCAAAGATGTAAAAGCATCCAATGGACGTTTTGTTTTGGAAACAGAGCGTCAAATTACTGATCTTGGCTTACAAAAAAGTAGCACAAAGGTGTTACCAAAGAAAACAACCATAGTGACCGCGAGAGGATCGGTGGGGAATCATTGCCTTCTTGGATTTAAGATGGCAATGAATCAAACCAATTATGGTCTTCGAGGAAAAACTGGGATAGGCGATTATTTCACATTCTTTTCTCTTGGAAACTTGGTAAGTTTGCTACAACAACACTCTTATGGAACGATTTTTGATACTATAACACGAAAAACTTTTAATAGCGCATTGGTGGTTTGTCCAAGTATCGATTTGCTTAGGGAATTTGAAAGCAAGGTTTCTCCGCTAATGGACATGGTGTTATCAAACCAAGAGGAATCCCGCACCCTGGCCGAAATGCGCGATACTCTGTTGCCTAGGTTAATCAGCGGCGAGGTGAGGGTTGGGTAATTATTTGTGGGAGTTAATTGATGACAAGTATTGAAGAATATAAACACCTTGCTGAACTTGGTAGATATGCAAGGTTTATCCACACAAATTTGCATCTGCACACTCCAGCTACACCTTGGGACTGGAATAGTTTTGATGGTCAAACTAAAAAAGCAGGCATTTTAACACCCGAGGAATATTTTGGAAAGCTAAATGAAACTTCACTAGAACTTGTTGCAATCACAGATCACAATACTGTGTCATGGTGTGAGCCTCTTATGAGAATGGCGCAGGAAGGAAGGAAAAACGGTACATGCAAATTACACATTTTGCCTGGAGTAGAAATTACATCTTACGAAGGACCTCACATCATAGGAATTTTCGAAGAAGATATCGACCTGATTCCAAAAATTCATCACATGCTTATTCGGCTCGGATTGTCTGGTGAAGGAAAAGAAGATGATCGGGTTAGCAAGTCGCTGAGTAACAAATTTACGCTCATTGACATAATTGTAGAGATCGTTGATGTTCTAGGAGGCGTGGTTATAGCGCCTCATGTTCACACTCATGATGGCATTTGGGGGAATCAAGATTTTCGGGGTAGATATGATGTTCTAACAAATGACAAATTGAATATTCTTGCTGCACCTTCAAATCATATAAAGAGGGTTGTTGATAACAATGGTAAGTCACGACTGCTTTATAAGAATATGGATTCTGAACAATATAAAAAATCATATGGATTTATTAATATTTCAGATTGTCATCGAATCAATGATTTTGAAGAAAACACTACGTGGGTAAAGATGGGGGAACCTACCTTGGAAGGGATAAAGCAGATAGTTTATGAACCAGAATTGAGAGTTTGCCACAACTTAATTGAATCCGACAAAGATGTCGAATTTCCCTGCGAATTTCATTTTAGTGAGCCTGAGGTTATTTCATACCCTCACATAATAGGAATGTCAATTTCTGGAGGGAATTTGGATGGTCAATTGATTTCTTTTAGTCCTCATCAAAATTCAATTATTGGTAAAAATTACGCGGGAAAATCTGCTGTTCTGGATTTGTTGCGATTTGGGCTGGATTCTTTACCGCACCCAAGTGGTGATGGGCATGCACAAACTATTAGTAGGGTATGTGGAATTCTTCAAGAAGGTGGAAAGGTTAATATTTATTTGGTCGGCGAAGATGATCGAGTGTATGGCGTTTCCCGAGTATTATCGTGGTCTACTGAAAGAAAAGTTCAAACAATTGAAGGAAGACCCACAATATCTATGTTAATTGATGAAGAGTTTGTAAAGGAATCAGATATATCTGTTCAAGAAAAAATTCAATTAGAAGTTTATCCACAAGGTCAAGTTGTCAAGATCAAGGATAATGCGAAAGAACAAATACAAATTATTGATTCATTAGGAAAAATTAGAGATGAGCGAATACAGCTTGAAGAACCCGAGTTAGATGGAGAATATACAATCTTGGGGAACTTACATTCGAACGGAAGAAGAATTATTCAATATCGTGATCAAATAGAAGCTCTTGAAGGAGAAATTCAAGGCAAAGAAGAATTAGAGCTGGACATCACGAATCTAGAAAAGCTCTTTGAAGAAGGACATGTTGATGAACTCAAAAGTTGGGCAAATTTGAAAGGGGCTGTAGATGGATATACAAAAACCTTAAAAGAATTACGAGATTTGTCTAAAGATGTAAAGAACAATTATCTAATTGATGATATTGATGTACAAGAAGCTGGATTAGAAGTTGATAATCAAGATTTTAATTTCGCGAAAGCTTCCCCTCAAGAATATGAGGAATTTGCATCACATATTCATAGCAATTCATTAAGATATTATGTTAATCAAGCAGATGAATGCTTGGAATTGATTGAATCACATATTGGATTTTTAGAAGAAATCAACCTTCAGGGAGAATCTAGATATACCCAGATTCTTGAAGGACTTCAGGATGTAAACGAAGATGAAAAGGTAGACTATCATAATGTCATAATTGAACGGATTGGGGATAAGCAGAAAAAACTTGCACTTATTATAACTAGAGAAGGAGATTTGGCAGAAGCTCAGAAAGATTTACTCGAGGAATTAGCAAAAAGAAATAATTTGCTCGAAGAATTTCAGAACTTGCTGACAAGAATATCAGAGAAAAGACAAGAAATAGTCGATTTTATTAATGATAGCTCTACTCCAAATGTTAAATCAGAGTTGGAGAAATTTGGGGATCGAAAGAACTATGAAGAATTGTTAGCAGATATATCCAGCAATCTAACAAGTTCGGAGATTAAAATTCAAAGCAAGAAAACTCAATTAGCTAAAATTACTGATGAAATTCTTCCTGATCAGCTTGTGGAAATTATTAGAGGGAATGATGCAAATAAACTTATAGAAGCAGCTGGAGTAACAGATAATACTGCAAGAATTATTATGAGTATGAGTGAGTCAGATATTCAAAGATTAGAAACATGTGTTGTGTACGATACGTTTCGAGTTTTATATCAAAAAGAAGGCGAAGATACTTTCACACCTATCGACGCAGGACTTTCTGGTGGTGAGCAAGCATTAGCATTAATTTCGGTTGCGATGATTCCAAAAGCATTCCCATTAGTTATTGATCAACCTGAAGATGAACTTGGCCCATCTCTTATCACTAATGAATTGGTGGAACAAATTCGAAATGTAAAGAATTCAAGACAACTAATATTTGTCACACATGTAGCGAATATTCCCGTTCTTGGTGATAGCGAACAGATTGCATACATCAAACAATCGATTGAAGATGGGGAAAAATCATCATCAATTGAATGTAACGGTTCTTTGGAACATAAGCCGATTATTGAGAAGCTATTAGAACTTGATGGTGGAGAAATTGCGTTCCAGAAAAGAAAAGAGCGTTATTCAACTGTTATGAAGGATGGATAAATTTGTATTGAGAAGAAATATTAGCTGAGTATGGAGGTGCGAAGTGATTAGGTCTAAACTTGGTAAGCTAGTTTCAGTTGATCCTCGCTCTTTTTGGGAGAACGAAGCCAGTGATTTCACGCCTTGGTTAGCGGGGGAAGGGAATTTAGAATTACTTGGGGAGACAATCGGTATAGAACTAGAATTAGAGTCGGTAGAAAAGGATGTCGGGCCGTATCGAGCGGATATCGTTTGTCGAGATACAGCCACGGATACATTGGTTTTGATTGAGAACCAATTAGAACGAACTGATCACAAACATCTTGGTCAAGTATTAATGTATGGTGCAGGTCTCAATGCTGTGACGATCGTTTGGGTTGCGGATCAATTTACAGATGAGCATCGAGCCACGCTAGATTGGCTGAACGAAATTACAAGCGAGGATATAAATTTTTTCGGTTTAGAAATCGAATTATGGACAATTGGTGAATCACCGCCTGCACCTAAGTTTAATGTTGTCAGCATGCCGAACGACTGGATTAAGTTCGGGGGTGGTAGAAGCAAATCGGAAAAGAAAATCACACCAGTTAAACAATTACAACTTGAGTATTGGCAAGCCTTTCGGCAGCATATTTTAGCAAACAGTACGACAATAAAACCGCGCAAACCTCGTCCTCAACATTGGTACAACTTTGCTGTTGGGCGTTCGAAGTTTCGAATTCAAGCATTTGCCAATACAAAAGATAAACGGATTGGGTTTGAACTTGTTATCACTGGTCCCTATGCAAAACCCCATTATTACTTACTTGAAGAACAAAAGGATGAAATCGAATCTGAACTTGGTTTTTCATTAGATTGGCGGGAATTGCCTACTAAAAAGGAGAGTCGGTTGACCCTTCGTAAGCCAAACACAGATCCCAAAAATAAATCTGCATGGCCGGAACAACATCGCTGGATGCTAGAAAACTTGGAGATGCTACACAAGGTCTTTTCACCGAGAATAACCGGCTTAGATGCTGATGATTATGTTGATGATGGTGATGAAGGTCCAAGCCAAGAATAATATTAAAGAATGAAGGTATACAAATTTACAGAAGATGATGTCGAACTGGCTGCCCTGGAGTGGCTGGGCGAAGTCGGTTACAGCTACCTGGGCGGACCAGAAATCGCGCCGGGCGAAACCACTGAGGAGCGTCAGAGTTACCGCGAGGTCATCCTGGAAGGACGACTGCGAGCAGCGCTTCAGGAACTCAACGATCAACTTCCCCTCGGTGCTATAGATGACGCATTTCGTTTACTCACTCGTACTGAAAACCCGAATCTGACCGTCAACAACCACCGTTTTCACCAGATGCTGGTCGACGGCGTGCCGGTGAATTATCAGGATAATGGTCGCACAGTCTATGCCAATGCACGCGTTTTAGATTGGGATGATGGTTTCCTGAAGAACAACGATTGGCTAGCAGTCAACCAGTTCAGCGTGCGAAAAATCGGTGCAGTCCAAAACCCCACGGCTCCACTGCAAGACACTCGTCGTCCCGATATCGTGCTCTTTGTCAATGGTTTGCCGCTGGGGGTGATCGAACTCAAAAACCCCACCGATGAAGATGCAGATGTCGAATCAGCCTATAAGCAACTCCAAACCTACAAAGCCGAAATCCCAGACTTGTTTACTTTCAATGAAATCCTAGTCGTTGCCGACGGCATCGATGCCCGTATGGGCACGCTGACTGGCGGATTTGAGTGGTTCAAACGCTGGCGTACCATTGATGGCGAAAAGATCGAGAAAGGCAGGTCGAGGTTGGAAACCTTGATCAAGGGCGCGCTGGCCCCTGAACGGTTACTGGACTTGATTCGCCACTTTACGGTGTTTGAAACTCAGCGCGATGCCATCTCGAAAAAGACCGCGGGCTACCACCAATATCATGCTGCCAATAAGGCTGTGGAGTCAACTTTGCGAGCTACATCTACTAAAGGTGATGCAAAAGTTGGCGTGGTCTGGCACACGCAGGGTAGCGGTAAGAGTCTGACTATGCTCTTCTACGCTGGTAAGGTAGTTCAACAACATGAGATGGAAAATCCAACTTTGGTGGTTCTTACTGACCGCAACGACCTCGACGATCAATTATTTGACCAGTTTGCTGCAGGACATGATCTCCTGCGTCAGCAACCTCACCAGGCTGAAAATCGGTCAGATATGCGAGAGAGACTCAGCGTTGCTTCGGGTGGAGTAGTTTTTACGACCATCCAGAAATTTTTACCCCAGGATGGCAGCAGCGAACATCCCCTTCTTTCTGACCGCAGGAACATCGTCTTCATTGTTGACGAGGCTCACCGTACGCAGTACGGCTTCGAAGCGCGTTTCATCAAGCGGGCGGATCGGGTCGATAAGGTTTACGGTCTTGCCAAGTACATGCGCGATGCGTTGCCGAATGCTTCGTTTATCGGCTTCAGTGGTACACCCATCTCGCAAGAAGATCGCAACACTCGCGCTGTCTTTGGGGAATATCTCGATATATACGATATTCAGCGCGCAGTCGATGACCAGGCTACAGTGCCGATTTATTACGATGCCCGTCATGCCAAGCTGGAATTGGACAAGTTTTACCAGGTCAAGGTCGACCCTGATTTCGAAGAGATTACCGAAGGGGCCGAGATCAGCCAGCGGGAATACTTGAAAACTAAGTGGGCAGCCATGGAAAAGATCGTCGGTGATCCAGACCGAGTTGCACTGGTTGCTGAAGATATCGTCCAGCACTATGAAACTCGCGATGCTGCCCTGCCAGGCAAAGCCATGATCGTGTGTATGAGTCGCGAGATTTGCATCCGCATGCACGATCAGATCAAAGCCTTGCGCCCCGACTGGTATCACCGCGATGACGACAAAGGGATGCTCAAGGTGGTTATGACAGGTTCGGCATCTGACGGGGATGATTGGCAAGAGCACATCCGCGATAAGCGCCGTCGCAAGGCGCAGGCCTTGCGTTTCCGCAATCCCGCAACAGACTTCAAGATCGTTATTGTGAGGGATATGTGGTTGACCGGTTTCGATGCCCCCAGCCTTCACACCATGTATGTCGATAAACCGATGAAGGGCCATAATCTGATGCAGGCCATCGCCCGAGTCAACCGT
Organism: uncultured Desulfobacterales bacterium; assembly: GCA_964633115.1. Lineage (GTDB taxonomy): Bacteria > Desulfobacterota > Desulfobacteria > Desulfobacterales > B30-G6 > B30-G6. Next base: position 2,311 of record CAZWEO010000108.1, on the reverse strand, counting down.
GTTTATCCTGGTAAGGATGGGGGTCTGGTTGTCGCCTATCTGCCGCTGCAATCCTGGCTTACAGAAGCTTTAAAAGATTACACCGAACAAGACCAGGAGAACGCAGGTCGTTTGCAAGATGTGGCCGCCCGCATCATGATGGAGAAGTACGAGGTCGTCAAAGGTCTGCTGCACGGCTTTGATTACAGCGGCTTTATCGCAGAAAGCCCGACCGAGCGGTTGACCACACTTTCCAATGCTGTTGATCATATCTTAGAAGGCAAAGATGAAAATCGTGATCGCTTTATAGCTGCTGTGACTACTCTGAGTCGGGCCTACGCCCTGGCAACTCCCCATGAAAAAGCCCTGGCCATTCGTGATGAAGTTGGTTTCTTCAAGGCTGTCAAAGCCCCATTGGTTAAATCTGTGACGACGGGTCTAACTGGAGCCGGGGTAACAACGCAAGCTCTGGAAGCCGCCATACAGGAAATAGTCACTCGTGCTGTAGCCCCGGAGGGGGTTGTGGATTTGATGAGTATCTCAGGGCTACAACAAACGGATATTGCAATTCTTTCTGAAGAGTTTCTGACTGAAGTCAATGCATTACCCCAGAAGAACCTGGCTGTGGAGTTGATCCGCCGCTTGCTCGATGATGAAATCCGCAACCAACGACGCAAGAACCTGATCCAGTCGCGGTCTTTTGCGGGGATGTTGCAAGATTCTTTGGATCGCTATAATAAAGATATCATCAGTGCTGCTGAAATTCTTGCAGAGCTGATCACTTTGGCGCGAGAAATGCGGGAATCCTCCGCCCGTGGTGATGATCTTGGTCTTAGTGATGATGAACTTGCTTTCTATGATGCTTTGGAAGTCAACGATAGTGCGGTAGCCGTTTTGGGGGAACCAATACTCAAAGAGATTGCCCAAGAGCTGGTCAAAAACGTTCGAAAGAGCATTGCCATTGATTGGGAGTTGCGCGAGTCAGCGCGAGCGCGCATGCGAATCATCGTGAAGCGTATCCTGCGCAAACATGGATACCCCCCTGATAAGCAAAAGAAGGCTGCCGAGACAGTTATCGCTCAAGCAGAATTGCTGAGCAAGAGTTGGGTGGAAGTTGAATGAGATGGAACAATCTAACGACTGGAAATCACGAGCACGACAGTATCTGAACACCGAGAATCGGGAATGGGCTTATGATGATAACCCAGCTGAATTGAGTATGGGGATTATTAGAGGCCACTCCATCCTCGATGCAGCATTGCGCGGTTACTTGCATGAAAATCATGGCGTAGAGAATGTGTTGAATACAAGTGAATTCAACTTCCCAGGGCTTTTGGAAATCTTAAGAGATAAAACAGGCAACCGAGTAATAAATGAAGATGATGCCAAGCAATTACTCTATTTCAATGGTTTGCGAAATCGAGTTGCTCATGAGGAACAAGTCCCCAAGTCAGAAGATGTCCAAATTTTCACACATTATGTTCGGAGGATTTTGCAGACGGTGATACCGAAGTCATCGTTGACAGCAAAACAACGCGCTCAACGTCGTATGGCTAGTCTGGTTGGGGCGTCAATCTTAGGTGGACTTTCTTTGCTATATCTCATCTTACCTGATCTGTTGCCTCTTAATCCCCTAGACGATATTTTGATTGGAGGACCGTGTGCGCTGGTGGCGCTACTGCTGGTAATTATGGCGAACCGTCAAAGATATTGAAAAAACAACAGTGCGTTTGCTTATCGTTCTTGAATAAGTGACTTGCCTGACCAAATCGAGGTGTGATATGGATTCAATAAGGGATTGGCCATTCCAAAGGATCGTGAAGAGATTTTTATTAATCGCCATTTTATTTTATTTGCTTTACGCCGCGGTTGATATGCTGTATGTCACTCTACTACCGTTACAATCGCATGAAGATTTGCACGACCATGTTCCCAAAGTATCTAATTTCGAACCTACCATAAGTCGTGGAGAAGAGTTTTGGAGTGAATTACTTGGTTACGCCGAAACTGATATTATTTCTCGTAGCATATCTGTTTTAGCTGCATCATCTAAAATAGATTTCGCTTTTGCCGTCATCGTAGCAAACACCCACCCCTTCGCATCAGAAGCGACCAGTTGGGAATTTCAAGAAAATTTAGGTTCTTTTGTTGAATTTGTTTTTGGCGAAGTGGAGGTGGAAGGGCGGCCTCTCTCAGGAAACGACTTCAGTCCTCACAACTGGACGATAGATTCAGAAACCCAGACTGTCACGATTGACATTGCTGCATCTGTAGATATTAGTGATCATCCATGGGTGTATATAACTCGTTGGGAACATATGGCAGCTGAATT
>CAZWEO010000107.1:0-17345 GCA_964633115.1 uncultured Desulfobacterales bacterium | reverse complement strand
AATTAAATTATGAAGCGCGAAACTGTGATTTTTCCGCGTAGCGGTTCAGTTCATGATGTTTATCACCCTGTTATCGATCTACATAATTCTTACGATTGTAACCAAAGATACCTACTATTTTTCTGACAGGCGAAAGTTAAAAGACAGAAGAACATTGGATAACAGTTTAATGGGTCCAGAACGAAGGGAGATGATCAGCCGTCGGATAGCCAGCGAACGCAGGAAAATTCTAACAAACTGATATATTAACGCAATAAGATCGGGTAGTATCAGAAAATTTCATGAAAATGTCTAAACATTGACACTTTGTTATTTAATTAGGATTTGGATTTAAAGGGCTATATATATAACTATTTGTTTTTATATGAAATATAATTAGAATGAATTGCAGCATGAATTTTGCAGTCAGATATGTTTAAATTTTGTTTCCTAATTTTTATCAAAAAAAGATTGGTTTTTAAAGGCCCCGAATGGAAGATTTTCGTTATATATGTTTGTGGTCCTCAATTTTTGCTTTGATTCTAATTTCTTCGCTTTATGTAAATTAGACATCGCTTCCCAAAGATTCTAATTCCCTTTCGGCTGATGATCAAGACGGAATTGGTCGCGAGGTAATCGTTGATTATGCAGTTTTCATATCTTTAAGTTCTTGCGCAGGAACGTACTGAAGCATACTACAGAGGTCTTCGATATTCTTGTTCAAAGCCATACGCCTGTGATCTCCCACTGGATTGCCTTGAGCAAACGACTTGGACATGGTAGCCAACAGCCTTGCTCTCTCAAAGAAGGTATGATCAAGTTGAATAGACCTTTTAGAATCAGCTACTGATCTAAAATTTGTTCTTTGCCCCTTCCAATCAACGCAATCATTTGCCACATCTTCGGCGGTTCGTATAATTTCTTTAAGGCGTTGTTCTTCAAGGGGGTATCCGTTTAAGAAGGATTTTGACATGATAATGAGGAGCTTGAGATTTGTGAAGAAGGTATTATAGTCTGCATCCCGCTTAATATCTGCACGATCTGTAAGCAGCCTAATCATTAATCATTTCTCCCGTGTCTATATAGTGTATATTGCATATCATATCTATACATTATATTGGAGAATGTGTCAAAGACCGAAAATGGGATGGTTAACATTCCCTCATCTTTAATAGCTCTACCGCATCATAACTTCGATCAATGTGCAGATTCCCTAACCATATAAAGGCCTGACATTTTGAAAGCTGAATAGTAATATCATCATCCAAGGAGACCGGTCTGCACTTATGATACATCATGGTGATCACACGAAAATGGAGTCCCTCAGAATCGTTGATCTCTGGATATTTACAGATCTCTGATGTATATTCTTTGTTTGTGATTTGTTTCCTAAAATGAGATTTGCGGCGTCCATGATGTTTTTATAGGCATTATAGGGTGTTTCACTGTTGTCGTGAATTTTCCAATATGAGCATTAATATAAATATTCCATAAAGTTTTGCGCTATCCTTTGCAAAGGGTCAGGATTTATTTGAGGTCAAGGGCAGTACGGTGGACGCTTGTATCAAAGATCTGATAACCATTATCCCTGAAATCAAAAAAATCTCTCTTTTACGGCGAGACGGATATACTCCGTTTGTCGATTGAGGCGATGCCGAGGGTGAATCATGCAGGAGTACAAATTAAAGCTTTATCTTGAAAAGGAGCTCTCCCGGGACTTGAGCCAACTGAACACGCAGCGCAAGAAATTGGCAACAAGAACGGTGTGTATTTTTGTCTTTCTGGGCTTGCCCCTGGTTATTTATATCCTTAAATTTTTGCTGTTTGTTTTTGGGATTCATATCACTATTCCCTTCGTTTACGAGGGAGAATATAGCGCGCATCTTTTTGTGGGCATGTTTATCCTGTTCGTGGTTCTGCCCATCATATTGATAAAGCCGAACGTTTCGGACTATCGAAAACAATATAAGGCGCGGATTATAAAAGCACTGATCAAGAAGTTTGTCCATCCGTCATTGAAATATCTGCCTGGAGAGGGAGTCAGCGAGGAAGTCTTCAATCGGACCGGTTTTTACCCCTTGGCGGATCAATATACCAGCGAGGACAAGGTTACCGGGAAAATCGGAACGACAGCGATAGAATTATCAGAAATAACAGCCGATGAAGATAATAGCAGTGAGGGCGATATATTATCAAGTGGCACCTTTCGCAATCTATTCAATGGTCTGTTGTTCAGTGCGACCTTCGATAAGCAATTCGATGCGGAAACGTATGTGCTGATGAAAAGCGACAAGAAGCACTTGATATACAAAAATACATGTGAATGGCTGTCTAACGGTGCACGACAGCTAAGCTACGAGTGCGTCAAGGCGGCCGATTGGCGCTTGGTTACGATTGAAGATACTGAATTCAATAAAATATTCAAGGTTTATTCAAAAGATCATGTTGACACACGACATATGCTGCCGAAAACATTCACGAAGCGGATGGTAGATTTTCAGAAAAGATTAGACAGTACTATCAAGGTGTCGTTTGTAAAAAATCGGTTTTTTATCACCATCAACACGGTAAGGTTCAATGAGGGGCCGATCTGGTTTACCTATTTGTTTCAACAAAAAAGCATCTTGGAACCCAAAATATTCGGCAGGCTAATTGACTACAATAAACTGGAAAAACATATCAACAACTTTAAAATAATGATCGATATGATCGAAATATTGAATGACATCCCAGAATAAGCATTCTAAACTATGCGGAAAAAACCCCTATAATTTACCAATTTCAACCGACTGATCTTATTGCCCCGGATCAGGCCAAAATCAAAGCGAAAAACACAATTGTTTTTTTCGCACCACCATCCCGCTGTAAATGTACATCTAACAGGATAGAGATCGTTACTTTTGAATTGGTTGTGCTTTTCGGATATCACGATGGAATTTCGATTATAATGGTAACACGGATTTACCCGCCGGTATCCATTGGACCATATCTACTCATTGTTTCTTAATTAGTATTGTCACTGCCCCGGGATAATCAGTACCGACCAACTCCCCTGTGTTCGGATTCATGCGGACCTGTGATACGCCATCTGGGATACCAAAATAGCGATATGGCTGATCTTTAAGAACGGAGGCCATAAAAGTTTTCCAGATGGGTAGGGCCGCACGGGCGCCGGTTTCACCATCTCCCAGCGTTTCAGATTTATCCTGCCCCACCCATACACCGACGACGATGTCAGGTGAAAAGCCGATAAAGAGGGCATCTTTATAATCATCGGTGGTTCCGGTTTTGCCAGCCAGTGGATATTGAATGCTTTTTGCCATCCGGCCGGTACCTTCCTGAATAACTGCAGAAAGCATGTCGGTCATAATCGCAGATCCATCTACCGACATGGCCACGCGTCTTTCTGGTTTGGCTTTCCAAATGACTCGGTTTTTGGGCTCGGTAACTTCCATGACACCAAAGGGTTTTACAGCGCTACCGCCATTGGGGAAAACGGCATACGCACTGGTTAGCTCAAGCAGATTGACCTCAGATGTACCCATTGCCAACGATAGATCCGGGGAAAGCGGAGAGGAAATTCCTAATTTTTGGGCGAATTGGATAACAGCGGATGGTCCCAGCATCTGTATCAGCCGCACGGCCGGAATGTTTTTGGATTTGGCCAGGGCCTTTCGAAAGGTGATTTCACCAGAATAGGTAAGAGAAAAATTTTGGGGTTGCCACGATTCTGCGGAAAGACCATTTTTGAAAACAACCGGGGCATCGAGGAGAACCTCATTTTGTGAAAATCCGCTTTCGAGGGCCAGGGCATATATAATCGGTTTAAACGCTGAACCGGGCTGGCGCCTGGCCATGGTTACCCGGTTGTAAACACTTTGGGCATAGTCTTTGCCACCGACCATGGCCAGAATCGCGCCGGAATTCGCCTGTATGGCAACGAGTGCGGCTTCAAGCTTATGCTCCCGAACACCGCGCTGCTGCATACGGGTTGCAAGCAATTGTAATCCTTTTAACACAGCGGATTCGGCTTTGGTCTGCATATCATAAGAAAGGGTGGCGTAAATAGTGAGCCCGCCTTTGTATAGTTGTGCCGGGCCTAGCGCATTTTCAAGATCTGTTTTGATGGTTTCGATGAAATAAGGCGCTTTGGTGGATCGCTTACTACCCTGAACAGTTGTCACCGGAGTTTCCAAGGCCCGCTCATATTCATTGGTTTGAATAATACCGGTGTCGAGCATCTGTTTCAAAACGATATTCCTACGACGCTCAGCTAATTCACGATTAACCAACGGGCTGAAACGCGAAGGTGCTTTGGGGAGAGCTGCAATCAGAGCACATTCGACCAGGTTTAGTTGTCTGACTGGTTTACCAAAATAAATCTCGGCGGCTGACTCAACACCGTAAGCACCGCTGCCGAGATAGATTTGATTGAGATAAAGGGCCAGTATCTCATCTTTGGTGTAGCGCCGCTCGATCTGAAAAGCTAAAATAGCTTCCTTGAGTTTACGGTTGAGTGTTTTGCTGGGGGTTAAGAATAGGGTTTTGGCCAACTGCTGGGTGATGGTGCTGGCACCTTCAACAAAATCACGCGCCTGAATATCTCTGACAATTGCCCGTAAAATCCCCTTCAGATCAACACCGCTGTGACGATAAAAGCTGCGGTCTTCGGTTGCTACCAGACCGGCTTTCAGAAAATGGGGCATGTCTGTGATCGGCACCGGGTTTCTTTTTTCTGAATATAACTCGGAAAGGATCACGTTATCTGCTGAATAAATACGGGATACAGCCGAAGGTACAAATGATTTCAGCTGGCGTATCTGGGGCAAATCGCGCGTCAAGCCAAAAAAAGCACCTGCCAGAACACCACAACTGATACCGAATACAAGTAGTATCAAAATAATGGATAGTCGACCCGGTTTCATGGATTAAATTTGAATTCTCCGCCGTAACTCGACATGGTTTGTCAAAGTTTTACAACGCGAGATAAACCTCCTAGTTTCAATGTTGAAGTGAATTCAAATTATGATATAAGATCCCAATTATATATTTGGCTTTGTAACTATAAATAAAGGAATGGCATTATGACGCATCATCATCACCACCATCATGATGTGAAGAGTGACTTAACATTTGAGGATAAATTGATCAAGTTGCTGGAACACTGGCTCAAACACAATGCAGATCATGCTGGTACATATCGGGAGTGGGCCAAACGAGCTCGCACCAACAATCTGTCGCAAGTAGCCGATTTGCTGGATCAGGTCAGCGCTATGAGTGTCGATCTGGATGATAAGTTTAAAGAAGCGTTAGAGTTGATTAAAAAGTAAAAGAGCAGGAGTCAGAAATCAGGAGACAGGAGTCAGAATTCAGGAGATGGGTATCCCGCTGGAAAACCGGGATACCATAAAGCAGCTCTCAGCACTAAGAGGTAGGCCTTAGCGGCTAACTGGCAAATGTCATAACAACGTCGACACTTTTTAGTGGAAGCTTATACCTGACAACTTGCTATTTCACTTGGTCCTTCCTGTCATGCCGGACTTGATCCGGCATCCAGGAAAGGCCATCAGCTTATAACCATTACTGGATCCCCTTTTTCAAGGGGATGACAAACGAAGCATGAATGCTGGGACGCTTTGAAGCTTTAACACGCAACCCAAATCACGCGACTTCAAACCCGATTCTGACTTCTGTCTCCTCTCTCCGATTTCGAATTAATCATCAAATAGGCAACTAGGGTTTCAAACCAACCAATGGATTTTTTCCGTCCAATCCCTGGGGCTGCGGGATATCCAAGATATGCGCAACCATGGGAATCAGGTCTAACGTGGATGCGGCCGACTCAATGCGATGCCGTCCCGGGATGACCGATGCCAAACCTGGTCCGGCAATCCAGAATGATAATACGGTATCTTCCGGATAATAGCTGCCATGATGTCCATATTTATGCTTATCAACTTCGAAATAAACCCCTTTTTTATTAACGAGTTTGATATCTGGAGCGGTTTCACGGCTGTATTGCTGGATTAGCCCATTAACAACAAAATCTTTGAGCTTGAAATGGGCAAAAGCATCCGCCAATGGGATCAGAGCAGCTAAAAAATCGTTATCTGATTGGGCGCTCTCCTTATAGGATTGTCGGTCGAAACCCCACCAGGAATCTGTCTCAGGAATACCCGTGTTCCTTTCACCCGCATATTGGCGTATGGCCATGGCATTCAGGCTGTCATCAAGAACTTCATTGGCAAGAATTAGATCCACGGCTGGTTTGACATCTGCCAGCAATCGGGGCGGCTGCAGCCAGGCACCTGTTTGCCGATTTTTGAGATAAACCTCCTTGGTGCAGGCACCCGGCATGACGATTGCGTTAGCTTCTTGATTGCTTGTGAACTCACTGGGCAATCGAAAGGTTGGAACCAGGCTGGATGATATTAAGTCGTCAGATATGTGCCGGGTGATTTTGATGGCCCCTTGTTGCGCTACCAGAAAAAAAATTATGCGATCATAAATACCATTGTTTTTAAAAAACCTGATGAGCCGGCCGATTTGTGGATCCAGTACTTCTTGGGCATATCGAGTTTGAATCGTATTTATGGAGGCGTTTTGTTGGCTTAAGGCAGCATCCGGAAAATGTGAATCAATATCCGTGCCCAAAAGTTGAATGACGGTCACATCTGGAATAATTCCTTTTTGCTTCAGAAGACCCTTCAGAGACTTGTGGTAGGCAAATAAATGACCCGTCAGAACGGCACTGATGGTTTTGTGATCCATATACCAGGGATCCGGAAACCAGCGTCCATTTTTCAAAAGACCAACCATGGATCCATTGCCCCAGAAATACACGCCGGACTTCAGGGACCAATCCGCCCCTTTATCGATCATCAGCATGGCATTCAATGATGTAAGACCCGCCGATCGAACATAATCGAATAGGGTCGGGATGTTCTTTTGGCTTAGGATGCGGTTGATCCGTTGCTGTCCATAGGAAATCATGGTGCGAACTTTTAGCAGACGACGGTCAAACCAGATTGTGGAGACCACACCGTTGTCTTGGGGATAGCGGCCGGTATACATGCTTGTGCAGGCGGGTACCGAGGCAGCCGAAATGGTTGTAAAGACCCTAGGCAGGTGGATATAATCCTGGCGATCGCTGGAACCCTTGATGAGTTCTTTAAAATTGGGCAAGGATTCCAGGTTATCCTCAATAATATTCTGTTTGAGCCCGTGGAACTCCACGATTACTACTTTGGTGTCTTCGTGTTCAGTTGCCATACTAGCGTCTGGGCTGAGCACAACAATTAGTATCGTCACAATGAGCCAATCCAATAACAATCTGATATCGCTATATATTAAAGCTGACAAGGCCTTATGTGTTTTCATGGAATTTACCTAATTTAAAGATCAAATTTAATATCCAGATGCGCCCCATGGTTTAGCAGAGAATAGTGGATTATGTAAAAACATTTATGAAGTCCTTTTAACCATACGGCTATTATTATCTAGAAGAGGCGGTGGCACGGGCAGGTTAGGCGGAGTCTCCATCTGGCGGATTGAGCATTTCGGCCCTGTGTGTCAAAGAGTTTCACTTTGACTTTGAATGGAAATTTCTGATAATATCCCTACAGATAAAGTTTAGAACAATAAAATGATGAAACGTTCTTAAAAGGAGGCTAATATGTCAAAGCTCAAGATCATAACCGGATTCATGTTGTGTTTGTTTTTGATGGCAGTGCCGGCCATGGCGGTGGAATTGGGTGTCCGGGGTTATTATTGGCTACCCGATTTTAAAGGAAATGTCACATATGATGGCGATGTAGCAGACGCAACAGATTTGGACCTGGTCGACGATCTGGGTATGGAGCGGGAATCATACCCCATGATCGAAATCTTTGCCGGTCTTGGAGATCATCATCTCTCCTTTACCTATTATCAAGCGAGCTACAGCGGCAGTGAAACCCTTGACCAAGATATCGATTTCGGTGATGAAACGTTTAGTGCCGATGCAGATGTCGACAGCGATCTCGAGATTACGGTTATGGATTTTGCCTATCAATGGGATGCCATTGACCTGGAGAATATCCTGGCCGGCGCATCCCTTGGATTGGTGGGCAAGGTCAAATATTTGGATATCACCGCCAGCGTCGAGGAAGACACGGTTGGCAAGGAAGAAGCCGATATCGGTGTACCGATTCCCATGGTGGGGCTTAACTTTCATGTGGGCATCCTGGCGGATATCGTTGAAGCGCGGGTGCAAGTAACCGGAATGGGCTACAGTGGCAATAACGTAGTGGAATTTCTAGCTGATGTGAGCTATACGCCCTTCCCATTTATGGATATTCATGCCGGTTATCGCAGTTTTTCGCTGGGCGTAGATGTGGAGGATGTGGAGGCTGAGCTGGTTACGGCAGGGCCGTATGTGGCGCTTACCATCGGCTTCTAAAAACGGTTTTATGCGCCCCTCTTGAGTTCAATATCTGTGTTGGAACCAGCTGTTCAATACTCCAAATAAAATGGCGGCCCCTGTTTTGGGGCCGCCATTTTATTTTTCGATTCCGACTCGGGCTTGAACACCCTGGTCATAGTAATGTTTGACGGCCTTCATCTCGGTTACCAGATCGGCCTGGGCAATCACCTCCGGGGAGGCGCCGCGGCCGGTGATAACCAACTCTGTATGAACTGGTCTTTGGTTGATTACATCCAAAAGATCTTGAACCGAGAAGAGACCCAGATATGCAGCCACATTGCCTTCCTCTAGAATCACTAGATCGAATTGGCCAGAGATAAGCTGCTGACGGGCCTTTTCAAGACCTGACCGGGCGGCATCGATTTCATCCGGAGCTGGTTGGCCTTTAATAAACTTGCCGCGCCCAAATTGTTCGATTTCAATATATTGGGAAAATTTTTCCAGTGCTTTAATTTCACTATATTGGCCCTGTTTGAGAAACTGGGCGATATAAACTTTCAGACCCGCCCCGGCGGCACGTAGGCTAAGCCCCAAGGCCGCTGTGGTTTTTCCTTTGCCGTCGCCGGTATATACTTGCAAATAACCCTTCATGCAGCCACCTTTCGAATCATATCGTATGGCGAGACAGTTTTATTCAGGTCGATAACAGCTTGGGTGCCAGGATGCGCAACCTCAATTTCAACTTGATCCAAATCATAGATATTTTTGACGGTATCTCTTTGTAAAGATTTTTGGGCAGATAATATCTCAATGCGGTCATGTTTGCAGAGACGATTGCGTACATCGATGAGAGCATTCCCATTGCTTTCTTCCGCAAGCACCTTTGCCAGGAAAGGTTGTCCGGCCACAGCAGCACCAATCATATTGGATGTAACCTGGCTGGGATCCCCCAGATAGAATCCGGTACAATAACTGCGATGACTGATTTTGGATAGTTCCTTGAACCAGGCTGGATCATAATGATGATTTTCAGGATTTTTTGTGTAGGCATCAATAGCCTCGCGATAGACTTTAAGCACGGTAGCCAGATAATGAACACCTTTCATACGACCTTCGATTTTAAGAGATGTGATCCCAGCCTTGATCATCTCCGGTATATGTTCAATCATGCACAAGTCTTTTGAATTGAAGATATAGGTGCCGTGTTCATCTTCGTGCACATTATAATAATGACCCGGTCTTTTTTTTTCTACCACCGCGTATTGAAAGCGGCAAGGATGACAGCACATGCCACGATTGCTATCGCGTCCGGCCATGAAGTTGCTCAAAAGGCAGCGACCAGAGTAGGCCATGCACATGGCACCATGCACGAAGGCTTCGATTTCCAGGTTGGTTGCTTGGGCCATGGTTGTTATTTCCGCAAGCGTTAATTCCCGGGCCACGTTTATGCGTTGGACACCTTGGGTATTCCAGAAATGAGCCGAATTCGTACTGGTGGTATTGGCCTGGGTGCTGAGGTGAATGGGTACCTGCGGCATTTCTTCCTTGGCAATCATGAGGACCCCGGGATCTGAGATGATGATTCCGTCTGGATCCATGCGGCTGACAGAAGCTAAGAAGTCTTTGATGCCCGAGGCCTCGTGACTGCGCGGATAAATATTGCAGGCTACATATACCTTGACGCCGTGTTTGTGGGCATAAGCAATGCCACGCTGCATCTCATCCAAACTGAAATTGCCAGAGAAGTTACGCAAGCTGAAGTCCTGGCCGGCCAGGTAAACAGCATCGGCACCATAATGGATAGCTACCTCAAGTTTTTCGAAATTGCCGGCGGGGGCCAGTAGTTCAATATTGATACTTTTGGATTTCATTTAAACCGGATATGCCACTGTGCGGCAGTATTCTCCTGGATAGCAATTCTTGAAACCACAACGTTACTTTATTGGCCTTGACAATAACACAAATATATCTTTAGGTAAATCGGCCCATTGGTGAGACAGACTAGCAAAAGGCAATTGAAATGCTTCGTCGTGAAATTCATATTTTCTTTAATGCACTCATGTTTTTGACCAGAATTCCGTGCCCTCGCTGGGTTGATTTTTCAGAAGAGTACCTCAATCAGGCCTCGCGTTATTTCCCGTTGGTTGGAATTCTAGTCGGTATTTTGGCGGCTGGTGTATTTTGGCTGATGCAGCAGGTTTTTTCGATTTCACTTTCAATATTGCTCAGTATGGCTGCCAGTATATGGATAACCGGTGCTTTTCATGAAGACGGCCTGGCAGATTTTTGCGACGGCTTTGGCGGCGGGTGGACGCCAACGGACATCCTTAGAATTATGAAAGATTCACGGATCGGGACATTCGGCGTCATAGGGCTGGGCCTTGGGCTGGCCATAAAATTCTTTTCATTGCAAGCAATCCCATTGGCAATTTTACCGGCAGCAATGATCTACGGTCATGCCATCAGCCGTTTTTATGCGGGTGCCTTTATTTTTTCACATACATATGTTCGGCAGGATCTTGAGAGCAAAGTCAAACCGCTAGCCCGGCAGATGTCTTTAACATCGCTTTTAATGAGTGGCTCTATATCAATTTTACTTTTGCTGCTATTTGGAGACATTAAAATTTTATGCTTGTTCCTGGTGCCGATTCCGGCTAAATGGCTCCTGGGTCGTTATATGAATAAACATTTGGGCGGATACACTGGAGATTGTTTAGGCGCAGCTCAACAGATTTTCGAAGTGTTGATCTATTTGACCATTGGATGGATGTACGCCTAGATGAGATTGCCGCAAAAAAACATACCCATCGTATCTTCCTGGAGCGGTGGTAAAGATTCCTGTCTGGCGCTTCATCATGCTGTTCAGAATGGTGCCGAGCCCAAGGCATTGCTCAGTATGCTTGATGAGACCGGGGAGAGATCCCGATCTCACGGATTACCACTAGAAGAAATATTCAAACTTGATTATCATGCGATCATAGTTGTCACGCAAGCTGATAAGTTGGGAAAAGAATATATTGGAGAACGGTTAACTCCTGATTTGATTACCAAACTTGAACACTTGGGAATCGATCCTTGCGGTGAAAACGGTGAGTATCATACGGTAGTCGTGGATGGACCTATTTTTAGTCACGCAGTCGAATTAAGAAAAAGAGGCGCCATACAGAATTCTGGTTACTGGTTTCTTGATTTGCATACAAAGCTGAGTGAGGCAGATTAATGAAAGCAATCAAATCTATATTTATTGGTATCATTGCTGGATTTAGCATTGCTTCGGCAGCATTTTGTGCAGAACGGGTTGTCGTCGACTTGGTGGGGCGTAGGGTAACCATATCTGCTGAACCAAAACGCATTATTACGTTGGCTCCGAGTCTGACCGAAATTATCTTTGCATTGAACCAGTCGAATCGATTAGTGGGTGTTACCCAGTTTAGCGATTTTCCTTCTGCCGCCAATTCGCTTCCCAAAGTTGGTTCCTATGTCCATTTGGACTTGGAACGCATCGTCGCCCTGCAGCCTGATTTGTGCCTCGGTATCAAAGACGGCAACCCAAAAGATGTTGTCGATCGCTTGACAGATCTAAGAATTCCGGTTTTTGTGGTGAATCCACGTAATATCGAAACGGTTATGCAGGCTATCACGATGATTGGGGATATTCTCGGCGCCCAGGATCAGGCAACCGCGATCGTAAAAGATATGACATCTCGGGTCAACTGGGTAAAGAATACGGTGGCAACTATCGCAAACCGCCCGCGGGTTTTTTTTCAAATAGGCCTGGCACCCATAGTTTCTGTGGGATCAACGACTTTTATCCATGAATTGATTGAAGCAGCGGGAGGTGTCAACGTGGCCGCAGGCCCTATTCCATATCCGCGCTACAGTCGTGAGCAGGTTTTGGGCCTGGCACCGGAAGTGATCATCATAACATCGATGGCAAGGGCTGCCATATTTGATCATGTAGCCCAGGAGTGGGCCCAATGGTCTGAATTGCCAGCCGCTCGCAAGAATCAGATTTACATCCAGGAATCAAATCTGTTTGATCGTCCAAGTCCCCGTGTGGTGGCTGGGTTAGAACTTTTGGCCGGAATATTGCACCCACATGTTTTTGGGGAGCCATGATGGATCCGCACGCACCCAACACCATAAGGCGAATGCTGACGGCCTGTTCCTTCCTGGCAATTTTTTTAGCGGTGTCAATCCTGGCCGGTATTTCCATCGGATCTAGCGGCGGCACCAAATTCAATGCATTTCGGTGGCTCCTCGGAAATACGCAAGCCGATTCACTCGTCAGTACGATTGTCTGGCAAATTCGCCTGCCACGAGTACTATTAGCTGCCCTGGTGGGGGCCACGCTGGCACTAGGCGGTCTCGTGTTCCAAGCCCTGCTTCGAAATCCATTGGCGGAACCCTATATCCTGGGGGTGTCGGGCGGAGCTGCCGTTGGGGCCATTTTCGGCATACTGGGTGGGCTGAGCCGATTTCCCGGAGTGACCCTAACAGCTTTTTTGGGGAGCATGACCACACTTGGCTTGTTGATACTGATGACATCCGGTCGTACGGTATTAAAAAAAGATTCGCTGCTGCTCTCCGGTGTCATGGTCAATGCCTTTTGTTCGGCCTTTATCATGTTTTTAGTTTCCATTACCCAGGATGCCAGACTGCATAACATTATATTCTGGCTAATGGGCGACATGGGAATGACCGATATCAAGCAGGTTGGAATTCTGGCCGCGATATTAATTCCCTGCTTTGTATTTTTCTTTCTATTTTCAAATGCCATGAACCTTTTGACCATGGGCCGCGAAACTGCCAAAGCGATCGGCATCAATGTCGGAATCGTAAATCTAGTTCTCTTGGCGGTAACTTCCATTATGATCAGCGCCGCGGTTAGTCATAGTGGCTTGATTGCTTTTGTGGGTCTGGTGATGCCGCACTTGTTGCGTCTGGTCATCGGACCGGACCATCGGATTCTGGTACCTGCCTGTATACTTGGCGGCAGTGGGTATATGGTGTTATGCGATCTTTTGGCCCGAACTTTACCACGGCAGGGTGAAATGCCGGCCGGTGTAGTAACTGCTTTGATTGGAGCCCCTTTGTTTGTTTATCTTTTGAAACGGAGTCGTCGATGAGTACCTCCATTGACATCCAGGATCTATATCACAAATTCGGTCAGACAAAGGTGCTCAACTGTCTTGATTTCTCGATTTCCAGAGGTGATTTTTTTGTGATTATAGGTCCCAATGGATCCGGAAAAACGACCTTAATGAAAATTATTTCCGGCATTCTTAAACCCACAAATGGAAAGATCCAAATCCAGCAAAAAGAAATTGGACAATATTCCAGCAAAACCCTGGCACGCACAATCGGGTATGTGCCCCAGATGGTACAAACGGAGTTTCCGTTTTCGGTTATGGAAGTGGTTCTCATGGGGCGATCTCCGCATCTGGGTTTGCTGGGAATCGAGCACCACAAGGATGTCAAGATAGCCGAAGCAGCCATCGGATTCACTGGTGTGGATCATTTGGCGAATCGTAAATTAAATGAATTGAGTGGTGGTGAGTGTCAGCGGGTTCTGATCGCGAGGGCCATCTGTCAAGAGCCCGAAATCATGCTCCTGGATGAACCCACCGCATCCCTGGATTTGGCTCATCAGATTCGGATCATGGATCTAATGGAGAAACTACGGGAGGAGCGCCAAATTACGGTGGTGATGGTGTCCCACGATGTAAATCTCGCTGCCATGTATGGGAACAATATTTTGCTTCTAAAATCGGGGCAAGTTGTTAAAATAGGATCCCCAAAAGAAGTCATCAGATTTGATACCCTGGAAAACGCCTATGGCTGTCAATTGCTAGTGGATGAAAGTCCTTTGGGTTCTTTCCCACGAATTACGCCGGTGCCCTCTCGCTACATCCACTAACTCGAAATTTTCATGAAACCCGATAAAATTTTACTCTAATCATAAGCCACCGACATAGTCGGTGATCGTTGAATATCAGGAAGGTTTCAATAACGAGTCTACGTGCTCATCCAACACTCGTAGGGATGCCATAAGATTATTTAAATTGAAAACTTCGATGGAAACAGTTTGGGTATAACCAGATAATAGATTTATAAGCTCATGAAGTTGGTGATCTGCCAGCTTATCCAGAGAAAGATGGTCACGCTTTTCTCGGGCTCCATGCAGGTGAATCAAACAAATTCTCTCGGCAAAGTGTTGATAGGTGGCTAAAATGGGGTATTGGTTGATGATAAGGTGTCCGATATCGAGGCAGATGGAAAGATTGAACTCTGTGATGATGGGTTCCAGCCATTCAATGGGATAATCCAAGTTTTCTAAAGCCAGTCTGCGGGACGGTATACCGGTCTTCAATAGCTTCGTCATCCCCTGATGGGCATGGTCCAGCCAATATTTGATTCTCTCTCGATCGTCAGCCCAAGCTTGAAAGGGCACGTGTAAGGTGAAGGACGTGGGCGAGAGTTGGGCCGTCAATTCGATTACACTACGAATGGAAGAGATGGCAGCATCTCTGCGATACGGGTCCGGATCACAGATATTCGCATCAATGGGCAAATGGATATTATAACTAACGCCCACAGCCAAGGCCAGCCTGGCAAGCTCCGCAATTTCGTCTTTCAGCTGGCCTGTCTCGGGTGATGGACTTTCAAAAAAAAGCAGTTCAATTTCATCAAAATAGGGACCGGTTTTTATGACATTGGCTGCATAGGTATCTGCATAGATGAAGGACGTGGTGGCAAGCCTGAAAGGGTAGAATCCCTTGTATTTCCTTGCAAACAATGGGTTCATTTGATTGTCACAGGTATACCCGCCACCATCCAGATCACCTGATCACAACAGCCTGCAATTCGCTGGTTAAGAAAACCGGTCATGTCCCGAAATCGACGAGCCAATCGGTTTTCAGGAACGATGCCGGTGCCAACCTCGTTGGTAACCATAATTATGGGGCAGCCATCTAACTTTAATGTGGAATCCAGGTCTGTGGCCCAGGATTCCAAATCCCCTGTTTCCGGACGGGCCAAGAGGATATTGCTGGTCCATAGGGTCAGGCAATCGATTAGAATCACATCCGCTTTGGTTCGAATTTCGCGGATCGTATTGGTTATATTCAGGGGCGCTTCAACGGTTTGCCAGGGAGGTTTTCGTTCGGCTTGGTGTCGCCTCACTCGGTCGAGCATTTCATTGTCTTTGGGATCACAGGTGGCAATGAAAATCTTTTGATTCCCTGATATTCTTTCGGCAAGTTGTAAAGCGTGTCTACTTTTTCCACTTCGGCATCCACCGATGACAAGCGTATTATGCTTCATTTTATTACCTGTTTTTCATGCATACAGATTCAGCCAGCTACCATCCAGACTCAAATTACCAGCGCCTGGATCGCGTCTAAGTTTAAATAAGCCTCGGCATGTTCGGCCAGTCGGTCATATTCCTTTATTCGGGCTTCCAGACCGCCCACTTTCGGTACAGACAGGTGCGCCAATCCAATCGCAATTAACCATTTGCGAATGATGGCAGGTGTGTCGAACAGGCCATGCAGATAAGTGCCAATAACATTTTTATTTTCAGAGACGCAGCCATCATGATCACTTACAGGCTGATCATTTCGTTTCAGAATTCGGCAAAGTGACGATCCGTTTACTGCTAGGGTTCGTCCCATATGGATCTCATAGCCCGTGCCCCGGGCATCATTCCATTTGAACTGGGTCAGCGACGTGGTTTTAGGAGTTTTGAGTATTGTTTCCACGGGCAGCAATGATAACCCTTTTGTTTTTCCAGGAGATCCTTCAATACCTTCCGGATCAGCAACAAAGCGGCCCAAGATCTGGTACCCGCCGCATATCCCCAAAATATGGCCACCAGCGGCAGCATAGGCCTGAATTCTTTGCGCCCATCCACTATCGAATAACCAGTCCAGATCATGCCGTGTTGATTTTGATCCCGGCAGAATCACGGCCTTGAAACCTTCTAAACTCTGGATTTCTTGTAGATAGTGAACGCTCAAGCCCTCTATATGGGCCAAAGGATCGACATCGTTGAAATTGGATATATGCGGCAGGCGGATGACAGCGATTGCCGCCTGACCATTGTCAGACAAATAGGCTTTTTGGGGTGATTCGATGACCACGGAATCCTCGGATTCGATGGCGATATCGCGGTACCAAGGCAGAACGCCAAATACCTTTTTTCGGGTTTGTTGCTCGATCCAGTCAACACCTTCCCGGAAAAGGCTTAAATCGCCACTAAAACGATTAATAATGAATCCGGCAATCGAAGTACTGTATTCATTTGGTAAACAGGCCAGCGTCCCCACAAGCTGAGCAAAAATACCGCCTTTGTGAATATCGCCAACCACGATGACCGGCGCCTGACAATGGACGGCCATACGGAAATTGACGATGTCGTGTGGCATTAAATTCACCTCGGCACAAGAACCAGCGCCTTCCAATATGATCAGGTCATACTGGCATCGCAACCGGTCAAGCACTTCTGCAGCCACAGAAAAGAGATCTTTTTGGTGCGTCAGATATTGACGTGCACTATCATGACCGAGGGCTTGACCCATCAAAACAACCTGCGAACCAACCTCGCTGGTGGGCTTCAATAACACCGGATTCATATCAATATGGGGAACCAGACCGGCGGCTTCGGCCTGAACGATTTGGGCTCGTCCCATTTCATGGCCCTGGGGAGTTACACCTGAATTATTGGACATATTCTGGGCTTTGAAAGGTGCGACTGAAAATCCCCGATTTTTGAAAATACGACACAAGGCAGTTACGATAACACTTTTGCCGACATCGGATCCAGTGCCGAGAATTGCAAGACAGCGGGCCGGTTTCATACGATTGTCAATACCCTTTCACTGAGTGGTTGGATAGGACTTCCTACACCAATCACGGTTGGATGTGCAACCAGAATCGATGAATCTTGACTGGGACCGTT
>CAZWEO010000106.1:0-17784 GCA_964633115.1 uncultured Desulfobacterales bacterium | reverse complement strand
GTTTCATGCTTCGTTGTGCGCGTCAGAGCATGAAAATTTATGACAACCGCTATAAACTGTGGCCGTATCAAAACGAATTTAACATATAGATTTACTATTTGTGAAAAATATGGCACTTTTACAGCTTATAAATTCATTGTTCCCATAAACCGAATGCTCCGCACGCGGCAGTAACTTAGACGATCGGAGATGTATCGTCTCCTGTTTGTTTCCCCGCTTCGCGGGAGAACCAAAGTCACCCCTTTCATGGGTGGTCGTCTACTCGTGTTCTTCAACACAGGCCATCTTTAACCAGAGGATTTACCTTAATGAGTATTCTGAAAGTCAATGATCTTTCGCTGTCTTTTGGCGGTCTTCGGGTTTTGTCCGGCGTGAGCTTCGATGTTAATCCCGGCGAGATTCTGGCTATCATTGGGCCCAACGGCGCAGGCAAGACTTCTATACTTAACATAATCGGCGGATTTTACCGCCCTGACAGCGGCCGTATTTCCTTCGACGGTCGGGACATAACCCACCTGTCCCCAGATCGGAGGGCAGCCTTGGGCATAGGCCGCACCTTTCAAAACATCGCCCTCTACCGCGGCATGTCCGTCCTGGACAATATCAAGCTTGGCGCACACGTTCATCTCAAGGTCGGGGTGTTGGCGGCCCTCTGGTACTGGGGAAAAGCCCAACGGGAAGAGATGGCCCTGCGACGTCGAATTGAAGAGGAGGTCATCGACTTTCTGGAAATCGAGTCCATCCGCAAGCACCCGGTGGGTCTGCTGGCTTACGGGCTTCAGAAAAGGGTCGAACTGGGCAGGGCTCTAGCTATGCGCCCGAAAATTCTTTTGCTGGACGAGCCGGTAGCCGGAATGAACGCCGAAGAGACCGAAGACATGGCGCGTTTCATCCTCGATATCAAAGAGGAGCACGACATAACTATCGTGCTGATAGAGCACGATATGAAGGTTATCATGGACATATCGGATCGGGTCCTGGTTTTGAATTTTGGCCAGAAACTGGCCGAAGGCAAACCTGAGGACGTTCAAAACCATCCGGAGGTCATAAAGGCATACCTAGGGGAGAAAAAAACAGGAAATGGACATATTTCTTCAACTGGTCGTTAGCGGAATTGTAACCGGCGGTGTGTACGCACTGATTGCACTCGGTTTTGTGCTCATCTACAAGGCAACCAGCATTATCAATTTTGCCACCGGTGAGTTCATGATGATTGGGGCCTATGTTTTCTACTCCCTGATGGTGTTTTTGGGCCTGCCGGCCATCATCAGTTTTTTAGGTGTGATGGCATTTGCGGCCCTGCTCGGTTTTCTGGTGGAGCGTCTGATTTTGCGCCACATGCTGGGGCAGCCCACCATCAGTATCGTAATGGTAACGATCGGATTAAGCTCCATTCTCATGGGTGTGGCGGAAATGATCTGGGGATCTGAGTTCCGCAGTTTCCCGAAAATTGTGCCGCGGGCACCCATCATCATCGGTGATATCGTCATCCGCTCCAACCTGTTTTACGGATTCCTTCTGGCGGTCCTGGTCGTGATCGTTTTCACCGTCCTGTTCAAATACGCCAAAGTGGGCGTGGCCATGCGGGCGACTGCAGCCGACCAGACCGCGGCCTTCTCGATGGGAATCAATGTTAAATCCATGTTTTCCCTCTCATGGGCTTTCGGAGCAGTTGCCGCCATTATCGGTGGTATCATCATCGGCAATATCGGCGGTGTCCACCCATCCCTCGGGCACATCGGGCTCAAAATTTTTCCAATCGTGATTCTGGGGGGGCTGGATTCCATCGGTGGCGCTGTTTTGGGGGGCTTTATCGTGGGTGTCGTGGAAAATCTGGCGGGCGGATACCTGGACCCCTACTTCCAGGGGGGCGTCAAGGACATCGCACCATTTATTGTACTCATCGTGATCCTTTTGATCCGGCCCTACGGGCTGTTTGGCAAAGAAGAAATCGAAAGGCTTTAGGGAAGCATGCGCATAGGGGATTTCAAAGAGGCTTATCCGGCGGATGAGGCGGTGTTCAAAACCGGCACCGTACGCTTTTGGCTGGCCGTTCTTTTTACGGCACTTCTGATATTTCCATTCGTGGCGGGGGATTATCTGCTGTACATGGCCAACCTTGTGGGTGTGACCATCGTCGCTGCGGTGGGGCTCAATATTCTCACCGGATTTGCCGGTCAGATTTCGCTGGGACACGCCGCTTTCGTGGGGATCGGCGCGTATACCTCAGCTGTTCTGACCACCCGTCTCGGCCTGCCTTTCCTGGTGTGCCTGCCGCTTTCGGGTTTGTGTGCGGCCTTTTGCGGCATCATCGTCGGCGGTCCTTCCATGCGTATGAAGGGTTTGTATCTCTGTGTGGCGACACTGGGCGCCCAGGTCATATTCGAATTCATTTTTGTTCACTGGGAATCCGTGACCGGGGGGATCCGGGGTATCAACCTTCCCCCGCCGACTCTGTTCGGTTTGACCCTGGACAACGAGTTCAAATTTTATTTTGTTACACTGACAGTGGTGATTATCTGTGTGACGGCGGCCCGAAACATGTTCCGAACCCGTGTGGGCCGTGCCTTTATCGCCATTCGTGACCGGGACATCTCGGCCGAATTGATGGGCATCAACCTGTTCTGGTACAAAATGTACGCATTCGGAATCAGCTCGTTCATGGCGGGGGTGGCGGGTTGCCTCTGGGTCAATTTTCTCAAGACCGTGACACCGGAGCACTTCCCACTCATGGAAAGCATCCGCTATCTGGCTATGATCATCGTTGGCGGGCTGGGTAGTGTGCTGGGGGCTATTTTAGGTGCCATATTCATGACTCTGGTGCCTGAGGTTTTGAAGAACCTGCTGGGGCTGCTGGTGGATATTTTCCCGTTGGCCATGAGCTACCTGTTTCCCCTGCAGCAGGTCGTCTTTGGACTTCTCATCGTGGGGTTCCTGGTTTTCGAACCCCATGGGCTTGCGGAAATGTGGCACAGGGTCAAGAATTATTTCAGACTCTGGCCATTTGAACATTAATCGTTTCAATACACGACTCCAACCAAGAAAGGAGCAATCTATGAAAACCGGAAAGATTATGATGACGTTGTTTTTTGTGGTGTGCATGCTTGGGGCGACACAGATGGTTTTTGCGGCGGATGAGATTAAAGTGGGCGCTTGCCAACCCATAACGGGTCGGTTTGCGTTTGCCGGAAAGCACATCCACCAAGGTCTGATGGATTCACTGGCCTGGGCCAACCAACAGGGTGGCGCAGACGGCAAAATGTTCAAGTATATCTACGAGGACACGGGATACGATCTTAAAAGGGCCATTGCATCTTTTAAGAAGATGATGGCGCAAGAAAGTCCGGTGATGATGTACGGCGAATCCACGGGTCAGGGCAAGGCTTTGGCACCGGAGATCAACAATCGCTACAAGGTTGTGTACGGTTCCACCAGCTTTTCCGATGAACTCAGCCACAGAGCGACAAACCCGTATACATTTGTCAGCGGCCCCACCTATGCCCAGCAGTTCGGGGTATTGCTGAAATATATATCCCAGAACCCCAAGAAAAAGGGTGTGGCCCCCAAGGTGGCTTTTTTCTACAGCGACACCGAGTTCGGTCGCGACCCCATTCCCTTTGCCCGCGAGGAGGCTAAAAGACTGGGAATCGAAGTGGTTGCAGAAGCTGTGACCAAGGTCGGAGCCGTGGATGTTACCAGCCAGCTGCTGTCTCTCAAGCGCAGCAAACCCGATTTTTGTATTTTCCAGGGTTATGTCGTCTCGCCGATCGCAGATGTGATCAGCGGCTCCAAAGACTATGGCATGGATATAACCTTCATGGGCACCTTCTGGGCCATGAGCAAAATGCTGCTGGACAAGCTGGGTGCGGACGGGGAAGGCTATATGGGCGTAATGCCGTATGCTTACTGGTACATGGATGACGTTCCCATGATAAAGACAATTCAGGCCTTTAATAAAAAACATCACGGTGTCGACTATCGACCCAATTCCTACATGCAGGGGTGGTTTACCGGGATGGTTTTTACCAAACTGGCCAGTATGTGTGTGGAAAAGAGTCTGCCAGTCACCGGCGAAAACCTCAAGGACATGATTCCCCAGATAAAAAACTGGGATACCGGCGGATTGGCAGGAACGGTGAGTTTCCGCGGAAGCAATGCCACTGCCATGGGCAAAGTCTATAAAGCAAAATCGGGGAAATTCGAAGCTGTTTCGGATTGGATCTATCTGGACTAAACCCGGACATTGTAAACGCCGGAGGGTTTTTAAGCCCAGAACCAAGCTGCAATTGGCGGCGCAATACCTTGCTAAGGGTTTGCGCAGAAATAAGTTCGCAGATTTTCAGTGTTCAGGCGCCCGCTCAGCAAGGCGCAAAAATGCAGGAATATCTGGCATATTCCGAATTTTTGCAACGCCGCTGAGCAGGATGGATGGGCGCTGAAAATGTGAAGTTATTTTTGTGCGAGCCCTAAGGCAGACTCTGAAATCCTCCGGTTTTCCTGGTAGAATATTGGGTGAATTGTTTGACGGCGATTCTCGAACTCAACAACATCGAAGTGATATACAACAACGTGATCCTGGTCCTGAAGGGCTTGTCGTTGACGGTGGAAGAGGGCGCGATTGTGGCCCTGCTGGGCTCCAATGGTGCCGGCAAATCCACGACCCTCAAAGCCATTTCCGGTCTTCTGCCGCTGGAAGACGGGGAAATTACTCAGGGTGAAATTCGCTATCAAGACCGCCTGCTGGCCGGCATGGCCCCTCATCAGATTGTTCGACAGGGGATTTTTCAGGTCATGGAGGGCCGACGTGTGTTTGAAGATCTGAGCGTGGAAGAGAACCTGGCCTGCGGTGCATACACTCGTAAGGACAAGGCCGACGTTGCCGCGGGCCTGGATAAATGCTTTCAGTATTTTCCAGTGCTCAAGCGCCAGACCAAACGTCTGGCAGGCTACCTGAGTGGCGGTGAGCAGCAGATGCTGGTCATCAGCCGGGCTCTTCTGGCGCATCCCAAGTTGATGATGCTCGACGAACCGTCCATGGGGCTAGCCCCGCTGCTGGTGGAGGAAATATTCGGCATCATTCAACAGATCAACGAAAATGAGGGCACGACCATCCTACTGGTGGAACAGAATGCCCAGATTGCCCTGGACATCAGTACTTACGGATACATCATGGAGAACGGCAGGATCGTGCTGGACGGCCCGGTGGATGTGCTGGTCAATGACCGGGATGTACAAGAATTTTACATGGGGGTCGGCCACACGGAAGGAAAAAGCAGCTACCGGGATGTCAAGCACTACAAACGGAGGAAGCGATGGTTGAGTTGAGCGGCAAGACCCTGATCCAAGTGTTTTTGGATCGTGTCGCCCGAAGCAGCCATCGGGTGGCCCTCCGTGAAAAGGATTTCGGCATCTGGCAGCGGGTCACTTGGCAGGCGTACCTAACGCATGTCAAACATTTTGCATTGGGGCTGCTGGAACTGGGGTTCCGTCGGGGGGACCGATTGTCCATCGTCAGCGAAAACTGCCGGGAATGGCTGTACGCCGACCTGGCATGCATCAGTCTCGGCGGCGTGAGCCTAGGGGTATACTCCACCAGCCCTTACCCCGAGGTTCATTATGTGGTGCAGCACTCCGATTCGGTCATGGCGATGTGCGAGGACCAGGAGCAGACCGACAAAATCCTGGAGGTCATGGACGATCTGCCCAAACTGAAAAAAATTATTGTCAAGGACATGAAAGGACTTCGCAACTACCCCAAGGACAACATCATATCCTTTGCGGAAGTTGAAACGCTGGGTCGGGAACTGAAAGGGCGGGAACCGGATCGTTTCGACAGGGAAGTGGGACTCGGGCAGGCGGACGATGTTTGCCTCATGATCTATACCTCCGGTACCACCGGACCGCCAAAAGGGGCCATGGTCACCCACCGCAATGTAGAGGCTACAGCCCTTGCAACTGCGGACGCGCTGCAAGCAACCGAGACGGACAGTGTGGTGTCCTACCTGCCCCTTTGCCATGTGGCCGAGCAAATCTTCAGCCTCTATCTGCCGTTGTACCTGGGGGTGACGGTAAATTTTGCCGAGAGCATTGCCACCATTCAAAACGACCTGAGAGAGATCGGGCCGACCATATTCCTGGGGGTGCCCCGCATATGGGAAAAGCTTCAAAGCGCCATCGCGGTGAATATCCAAGATTCATCCTGGCTGAAGCGGCGACTGTATCAAGGTTGCCTGGCCATAGGCGCCCGGTCGGCCGATCTGCGTCTCGCGCGTAAACCTATCGGGCCGGGCTTGAGGGTCATGCAGGGGGCAGCCTACTGGCTGATGCTTCGCGCGCTGCAGAACTACGTGGGCCTGAGAAACGTCCGTCTTTGCTTTTCGGCAGCTGCCAAGGTCAGCCCCGAGGTGCTGCGCTATTTCCACACACTGGGCATCCGGGTGAAAGAAGGCTACGGCATGACCGAATGCACTGGGCTCTCGTTCATCCATATGGGTGATGACATCAAACTGGGTACCGTAGGCAAGCCGATCAGTTGCATCGAATACAAGCTCGCTCCGGATGGTGAACTGATGAAACGGGGGCCCAGCATTTTTGCCGGGTATTATAAAAACCCGGAAGCTACTGCGGAAACAATTGTTGACGGATGGTTACTTACCGGCGATGTGGCCGAGGTCGATACGGACGGCCATGTATCCATCGTGGACCGCAAAAAGGACATTTTAATCACCTCCGGTGGTAAAAACATAGCCCCC
Source organism: uncultured Desulfobacterales bacterium (assembly GCA_964633115.1). Lineage (GTDB taxonomy): Bacteria > Desulfobacterota > Desulfobacteria > Desulfobacterales > B30-G6 > B30-G6. Next base: position 11,032 of record CAZWEO010000106.1, on the reverse strand, counting down.
TCGCTGGTGGAAAACGAACTCAAGGTCAGTCCCTATATCAAAGAGGCCATCGTGCTGGGAGACGGGCGCAAGTTCGTTTCCGCCCTGATTCAGATCGATTTCGAAAACATGGGAAAATGGGCAACAGACCGTCGGCTGCCCTACACTAATTTTAAATCCCTGTCCGCCCTTCCCGAAGTAAGGGCCTTGATCCAAGAGGAAGTGGATGGGGTCAACGAAAGGTTTGCCAGGGTGGAGAATGTGCGTAAGTTCCTACTGCTCACCAAGGAACTAGACCACGATGACGACGAGATGACGGCCACCATGAAGGTCAGGCGGGCCAATATATACAAAAAATTTGCCTCGGAGATCGGCAAAATATACGGGGCGGCGGGCTAGGCATTGAATCGAAAATTGTAATTTGCTTTGTTACCTTCTTAATTTTATCCCAAACAGGCTCAAAAGATATCCGTTAAAAACGCCCTTTTTACCCCGAAATATGTACAACCCGCTACCGACGATCAACAGCATGCCGAGTATAGACTGCAATTCAAGCAAATCTTTCCAAATGAGATAACCCCATAATACGCTCAATGGTACACCGATATACTCGAAGGGTGCGATTTTTGACGGCTTGGCCAAACGGTAAGCCTGGGACTGGAAATAAAATCCAGTGGCCGCCAGTATTCCGACAACTAAAAATATTAACAGGTCACTTTGGGCCGGCAATCGCCAGGCGCGTAGAAGAAATGCCAGGCTGGGATGGGATTCATTTCCCATGCTACCGCTATTTAATATCAGTGCCACGATCATTGAAAAAACAATGTACATGACCGTGGTAGAAAATGCTAATGACACGCCACTCTCGGTTTTTCCCAGCTTGCGTGTGATGGTGGAAGCAATGGCGTAAAACAAGGCAGACAACACCGCCAATAAACCTGCCGGATCAACCATGCTTGATCCGGGTTTCAACATAACGACCACTCCCAAAAAACCGGTAAAAACAGCGATCCAGGCTCCTAACTTAACTCTGTCGCCCAAAAATACAGCCGATATGATCGTAATGAAGATCGGGGCCACAAAAAATAAACTAACGGTTTCGGCGATGGGCATAGCGGACAGGGCTAAAAAAAAGCAGGTGTAGGCCGCAAACATAAAAAATGAACGCGCCAAATGGCCGACGACATTCCGAATCCGCAGCAAATGCAGACCGCCCCCGAAATAAGCAATAATTAGAATCGGGAATATAGCAACGCAGCTTCTGATCAGTACAATTTCATGCACGGGATAATTGCCGCTGATCCATTTAATGATAACATCTTGAATCGAAAAAGTGAATACCGCCGTCAGCAGGCAATAAACACTTTTAACTGGATTGTCACCTGAATCAATATTATCAACTGGTGTTACCATGGTTAATTCTTTATCAGTAAAGTTTCTAGTCTATATCTGAACAATTTTGACAGTACTCCGTTATGCCTATCAATTAATCATTGTATAAGCTGTGGCCGTATATCATAAAATCAAATAAAGCGGTTAAAGTTTCTCTCAACAACCATAAAAAAGGGCATGAATAGTTCCATGCCCTTTTTCTCCCTCTTTTTGACACTTTACTGGTTTATCAACTTTGAGGTTTATAGTTTTTCGGTTAACTTCGGTACCACCTCGAAAATATCACCGATAATGCCATAGTCACATTTTCCAAAGATTGGGGCGTGCTTATCTTCATTAATAGCCACAATCACCTTGGATGTCTTCATTCCGGCAAAGTGCTGGACTGCACCGGACACGCCGCAGGCAATATAAAGCTTGGGACTGACGGTTTTACCGGTTTGGCCCACCTGCATGGAATGCGGAGCAAAACCGGCATCCACAGCCGCTCTGGAAGCGCCCACAGCCGCCCCGAGCTTTTCGGCGCAGGCATCCAGCATAGCAAAATTCTCAGCAGCGTTTATGGCTCTGCCGCCGGTGACAATCACCGGCGCCTCAGTAAGGTCCAGCTTGCCGCTGTTGCTCTTCTGAACTTCGGCAATCTTCGTCAATCCTGGATCGAATATTTCGACATCAAAGGTTATGATGTTTCCGTTAGCAGGATTGGGTTTGGGCTCAATGATGTTCGGTCGGATAGTGCTAAGCAGGATAGAACCGTTCACCTTTAATGTAGCCATAATCTTGCCCGAAAAGTGAGACTTTCTCACGGTCCTCTTGGCAATATTCAACCCAAGAACATCCGACATCAATGGTTCATCCATAATGGCGGCCACCCGCGCAAAAATATCTTTACCAGTGGCACTGGCAGAGCCCAGGAGTGTGTCCAGTCCGTATTCTTTGACAATCGCTACCAGGGTTTCAGCCATGAGGTCCGGGCTTGTGGATAAATCTCCTTTGACATCCACAATGGTTTCGGCACCATAATTTGCCAGGGTATCCTTCACTGTGTGTGCATCTGTATTTATAACCAGGGCATATATCTCGCTACCTGCGGCTGCGGTCATGGCGCCCAAACTGGTCTCTTTTACAGCATCATTTTCGATCTCAATCAATATTCCTGTTTTGGCCATGTTTCATTCTCCTTATTTTCCTGAATCCTGCATGAAATATAAAAGCCTCGGGGCCGCGCGAAAATCAGGATAAAATTTTCTCGTCCTCTTTAAGAACCCTGACAAGCTCATCAACCTGTTCATCTATGGAACCTTCCAGCATGGTTGCGCCGCAACGCTCTGGAACTATTTCCAGTTTTTCAATACTAACCCGGCCGGTAGATGGCTCTATTCCCAGTTCAGCCAATTCGAATTCTTTAAGCTCCTTTTTTTTGGCTTTCATTATATCCGGCAACTTCGGATATCGAGGGACATTGAGCCCCTTGGTGGCACCGATCACAGCGGGCAGACCCAACTCAATGACTTGTTTTTGCCCACCACCGATTTCACACCGGGTAACGGCCTGATTGCCATTTAGGATCAGATTGGAAACCTCGTTGACAATCGGCAGGCCTAAAGACTTGGCCAGACGGTATGGGGTCTGGAACGTCTCCGTATCCACGGCGCTTTTTCCGGTAAAAATCAAGTCCGGTAGCCCGTCCTGTTCCATGGCGGTTTTCATGGCTTGGGCTGTTAGGGTGCTGTCCACAAACTGGCTTTCGGTTTTTACCAAAATAGCCCGGTGAGCCCCCATGGCCAAAGCACTTCTAATGGTAGTTACGGCAGCGGCCTTGCCCACAGTCAGAATAACAACCTCGCCGCCCTCCTTTTCAACAATGCGTACCGCTTCTTCAATCCCAAACTCGTCGTAGGGGTTGGCGATGAATTTGACACTCCCGTCTTCATACCCAATATCGTCCTTGACCTTGATGGTGGCGGCTGTGTCGGGCACATGTTTGACACATACGATTATTTTCATGGTATCTTTTCCTTGTTATAGTTAAGTTAATATCTGAATTAAGATTTAGCTTATTTTATAGGATCATCCGGTTTAAGCGTGCTTTTCTAGCCGTGTTGGTCCTAAAAAAAGAGAACGTTCAACATCGAACATCGATCACTGAACATCGATTTTATAAATTTCAGAAGCCAGAATTCAGAATTCGGAAGGCCATGAGCATACAGATGATAAAACTTATGCCGCCATTCGATGGGTATGTTCCGGTGTTTCTAGCCTAAAGAACAATGGGGGCGCTTTGTATTATACAACCACACAGCCTGCTTCTCTTCCGTCATTCCCTCGGAAGAGGGAATCCAGAGAAGGCAATCAGCTTTTAGCTAAAAGCTATTCCTGGATCCCCGATTTCTCGGGGATGACACCGCGACTATGTTGCTGGGGCCTTAAAATGTCGCAACTCAAATCGCGAATTTCTCCTGACTCATGACTTCTGTCTTCCTTGGCCCGCCATAGCCGGCACGGCGTCGGCGGCTGACTCCTCATTCAACGTTGGATGTTGGATGTTCAATGTTCGATGTTGATCAATTATCACATTCGGGCTCGTATACCCTTAGGATCATGCGGCGCACTCAAATGAATCGTCACAGGATAGCGCTTCCCGTTTACCCCGATCTCGTAGTCTCCCGCCTGAATCCATTCATTGGTGATGCCAGCTTCATTTTGCAGATAGCACATGCCCACGGAACTGCCGACCAGATGGCCATAAGCACCATGGGTATTCTCGCTGACCAGTTCGCCATCGCGGTATATGGGTTCGTCATGGTAGATAAGGGGATCCGGGTCGTCTACGCTGAACATCACCAATTTTTGTTTTAAGCCATCTGCCTTTTGTTTGAGAAGGGCTTCTTTACCCAGGAAATCATCTTTAGCAAAGTCTACTGCAAATCCCAGACCGGCTTCTAAGGGTGTTGTATCCGGACTGATATCCGAGGGCCAGTGCTTGAAACCTCTTTCCAAGCGCAGGGAATCCACGGCATGCAGCCCGACCATTTTTACGTCCAAATCCTTGCCGGCCGAAACCAGCGCATCAAACATACCGGCCGCAAACTCTGTGGGTACGTAGAGCTCCCAGCCTAGCTCGCCGGCAAACGACATGCGCACCGCTAGAGGTGTGGCATACCCGACCGATATCTCTTTGGCTGTACCATAGGGAAAGCCTTGGTTGGAAAAGTCGGCATCGCTCACCTTTTGCATAAGCTTGCGGGCATTGGGACCCATTACGCCCAGCATGGCATAGGCCGAACTCATATCGGCCAAGAAGGCATGGGCTCCCTCGGGAATAGCTCTTTCAATATAGTCAAAATCCCGCAAGGCATTGGCCCCGGCGGTTACGATGAAAAATTTGTCTTGTGCCAATTTGGTGACGGTGATGTCGGCTTCAATACAACCACGCTCATTGAGCATTTGGGTATACACGACCTTACCAATGGGAGCATCGACATTGTTACCGCAGATTTTCTGGAGGACGGCCAGGGCATCTTTTCCCTGAAATATGAAATTGGCCATGGAGGAAAGATCATAGATGCCGATGTTTTCACGCACGGCCATGTGTTCGGCGGCGGAATACTCAAACCAGTTCTGACGGTGGAAACTGTACTCATATTTGGGTTCTACCCCCTCGGGTGCAAACCAGTTGGCGCGCTCATATCCGAAGAGCTGTCCAAAGCAGGCACCCATCGCTTTGAGGCGGTCATGCAAGGGGCTCACGCGGACGTTCCGAGCTGTCTCGAACTGTTTGAACGGAAAATGAATGCCGTAAAGGTTGCCCGGCGTCTCCGGGGCCCGGTCCTTGAGATAATTGATGTTCATCATCCACGAAAAACAGCGGCGGCTGTCCGCTTCCCAAATATGGCCGCTGCTGGGATATCCATCTACAATCCATTCGGCCATCTTCTTGCCCACGCCGGCGCCGCACAAGACACCCGAAGAGTTCATGCCGCAGGCCGTATACAATTTTTTCTTACCCGGGGCTTCGCCCATGATATACATGTTGTCTGGTGTAAAACTCTCCGCGGTGGTAGTAACCCTGCGGATCTCGGCATTGGCCAGCTCCGGTACCCGATGCATGGCGGCCTCAATCAATGGTTCCAAATGATCCATATTCTCGGGCAATTCTCTGAAACTCCAATCACTGGGGATACCGTCGGTGCCATACGGTAAGGCACCGTATTCAAAGGCGCCGATCAATAGTCCACCGACTTCTTCTCGGAAATAGAGACAACCGTCCTGATCGCGTAGGATGGGCATGCCTTTGTAAGCACCTTCGATGGGCAGCGTAACAAAATGAAAATGTTCACAAGCATGGATGGGTACGCTGATGCCCAATTTGCATCCCAATTCTCGGCTCCACATGCCTGTGGCCAGCACCGTGGACTCACATTTGATGTCGCCCTTGTCGGTGTTGATCCCCACTACCTGGCCGTTTTTCATCTCAAAATCCAGCACCTCGATGTCCTCTATAATCTGGGCGCCGCCTTTGCGGGCGCCGATCGCCATGGACATGGCCGTATCAACCGGGTTTACGACCCCATCGTTGGGCATATAGTAGGCGCTTAGAATATCTTCCGTATTGATCAACGGCCATCGTTGCTTGAGTTCGTCCATATCGATGGGCTGGTTGTCAATGCCAAAACTTATGGCCAAAGATTCCAGCATCTCCAATTCGTGCTTGCGATGTTCATTGGACGCAATATTGATGACACCGCTTTTGACAAAGCCGGTGGGTTGACCCGTGTCCTTTTCGATTTCCTGATAGAGTTCATAGCCGTGCCGGGTCATGCGCACCATTTCAGGGGTTCCCCGTAGCTGGACCACCAATCCAGCAGCAGCCCAAGTAGTTCCAGAGGTTAATTCCTTTCTTTCCAGTACCACCACATCCTTAACCCCCAGCTTGGTTAAATGATATGCAGTGGCACAACCGATAACACCGCCACCAATAATTACGACTTTTGCATGGCTAGGTAATTGTATGTTCATATCGTCTCCTTTGTGGTTTGTCCCTGTAAGCCTTTACGTTCGTTCCAATCTCCAGAATCAAAGGCCCTAAAAGTTAAAATCACTCATTTTATCTAACCATATTTAGCAAATTGTATGCCAGAACCATATCTCATATTATTTCAAATAGTTACAATTATTCAAGGTCTCTTTTGATAAATAATCAATTCAAAAATGAATCATAAATGACTAAATATTAATAATTACTAATAGTTATGAGCGATCACGGAATGGATCGAATGTGGATGTAAGATGAGGCCGTGTGCGGTGTTATCTTTTTATTTTGACTACGAAGAAGAAAATGAGAGCAGATGGTATTTCATTTTACGGACCACACTGGGTTGGCTGATTTTTAGATAGGATGCCAATTGGCGGGTTGATCTGCAGTGTTCCAAGGCCTTTTTCAGGATCATCTTCTCACAGGCTTCCATAGCAGCCTTGAGGCCGTTCGAACCCATAACGGCTTCGGATTCAATAATTGAAGATGGTCCGTCATCGGTTGTATCGGCAGATAAAATCAAGTCTTCAATCTGCTCACTCTCCTGTAATACAACTGCATGCTTGATCACATTTTTTAATTCTCTGACATTGCCCGGAAATGAATATCTCCTTAAGCGTTCTAAGGCCCTGGTGCTAAGCGTTTTAACGCCATTGAATTTTTGATTGTATTTCTCAAGGTAAAATCGGGATAGCGGTATAATATCTTCGCGGCGTTGGCGCAACGGTGGAATTTCAATTTTAAAGGGATTGAGGCGAAAATACAAATCTTTGCGAAACTCCCTTTTTCGCACTAAAGCATCCAGATCACGATTGGTGGCCGCCACCACGGCGCAAGTAATTTTAATCGGTTTTAAGCCGCCCAACCTTAGAATCTCAAATTCATCTAAACATTTGAGTAATTTCGCCTGAATATTTACAGGCAATTCTCCAATTTCATCCAAAAATATTGTTCCCTTTTTAGCAAGTTCAAACAATCCAGGCTTGCCCTCTCGGCGCGCGCCGGTAAAAGCCCCTTTTTCATAGCCGAAAAGCTCCGCTTCCAGCAGGCTTTCCGGTAGGGCCGCGCAGTTGATCACAATAAACGGCTGCTTTTTGCGACTACTGGCTTCATGGATTATTTTGGCCATCAGGCCTTTACCGGTTCCAGATTCACCCAGTATCAATACTTTAGAGACATCCAGTTCGGCCAGCTTGAGAGCGGTTCGCAATACCTTCTGCATGGCAGGACTTTCGGCAATCAAATCCTGCTGCTTGAGTTCCAATAGATTGAGACCGGTTAATTCGGCCTTGACTTTACGGGTCTCGGCCCGGGCTTCCTGAAGTTGGCGGCGTAAATGGTTCAACTCCGTCAAATCGCGCTCATTGCTTACCACCAATACGATTTCACCTTCATCATTAAAAACCGGCGTGGATGTTACCAGCAGGTCTTTCTGTACCTTACTTACATATTGCAGTATGTTGACCTGTCGGCCTGATTTCAGAACTTCCAGGGTTGAAGAACTGTCCATAAAACCTTGATCAACCAAGGTTTGCACACTTTGCCCAATTACTTCCTCTGCTTGGATGCCGAGCAGTCGTTCGCATGATTTGTTGATGGACTGCACCACTCCCTGGCCGTCACACACCCAGACACTTTCCGAGGTCGTATTCAGGATAGCCGTCAACTGGTTATTAAGTTGTTTGTAGGATTCTAATAAAGGTTCTGATGGTGGCAATTCTGAAGATGCCGACTTATTACATGTAATCTGAAATAAAGCGTGTACAGCTTTCTTTACCAGAGCCGTGTTATTATCGCCGGTTTCATCCAATAAAGTCTTCAAACAGGCTGCAGTATCGCCGTCCAGATAAACAGAAAGGGAGCGTCCCCCGCTTTCCCGTTGAGTTTGACGCCAATTGCGTACCCGCTCTCTATTGGTATCTTTAGAAAGCATCATAGCAAGATCCATATAATATTTTAGCTTAAAATGCAATTATATTACATGTAATAAGCAGATTAACTATATAAAACCCCTTATTAAACAGATAGAGCAATCTAACGTTGCTCTCATTTTATCTGACGGTCAATCTAATTACATGTAATTTTTAATTGTTCTATAAAACAAACTGTTGGCAATTGAGTCTTTTGATTAACGAAATCAATCGTGGCTTGCTAACGGTTGCTCTTTATTTTTGATTTCGTGCTGAATTAATCAACCTAATGACAAATCATTACATTTTACCAAACAAAAGTCGATAATCAGTCGAACAATTTGAGGAGAAAAAATGGATTTTCAACTGAATGATGAACAAAAACGTATTGTTGCCTTTTGGTAGACAAAGGGACCTCAGGTTTTACCTTTGGCACAATTGAGAAGGCTATGGGTTTGCGCGGCATCCCCGAAACCGAATTGATATTTAAAAATTGTGAAGTTTCTGAAGCTAACGTGGTGGTAAAGGGAGAGGGAAATGAAGGTTTTAAAAAACTTATGTACGGCTATAACGGCCAACGGGTGGGTGCTAGCGCCGTTGCTTTGGGGATTGCCCAGGGAGCCCATGACTTGGCTGTCGATTATATGAAACAACGTAAAGCATTCGGAAGGAATCTAAGTGAATTTCAAGGGCTGCAATGGATGATGGCGGATTCAGAGATGAATCTTAATGCCTCACGTCTGCTCATCTACCAAGCAGCCTGCAATGCCCGAGATTTACCGAACAACGTCAAACTGCCCAATATGAATGAGGCTTCCATGGCCAAGGCCTACACCGGTCATGCCGCCATGGATGTCGTAAGTGATAGTTTGCAGATGTTTGGTGCTTACGGTTATTCCCAGGATCTGCCCCTAGAGCGTATGTTCCGAGATGTACGCATGTTCCAGATTGGTGGTGGTACGACTCAGGCTCAGCTTAATATGGTTGCGCGCTCAGTGTTTAAACGGAAATTTGATTTGAGACCGTAGCTGCAATTATACCTGTCTTCATAATAATGATCCGAAATGACTTTCTCGAAAAACGGAACATATTCATTAGAAACAAATAACGATTTTTTATTCGTTGTTAAATATTCATAAACTTTTAACGAGCAGCGAATTGCTTTTGATTTAAATAGCATTAAAAAAATGTTGACACAATTAGATGATGGAGATAAATGTATAGTTATATATATCAATATTTAAATATTTTAACTAAAACAGTAAATTACATAATTGGAAAATGGTTATTATAAAACCATCCGGCAACCCGATGCCGGTCTATTACCGTCTGCAAACCGAAATCCGACACCAGATCGAAAACGGACACTGGGCCCCTGGCGAGCGCATTCCGCCCGAACGAAGTCTGGCTGAAACCTATAAGGTCAGTGTGGGTACCGTTAAAAAAGCCATTCTGAATTTAGTGCATGAAGGCTACCTCTATCGCATGCAGGGCAAAGGTACTTTCGTTGCCGGTACGACTTTGCGCTTGGAGAGTCTGCGCTACTATCGGCTGTTGCGCCATTTCAAAGATGCCGAAGCCGCCCTGAAGGTAAAGCTGCTCGACCTGCGAGTGGTAAGTGGGCGCCAACCTCATAATCGTTATTTAAAACTTCGCGGCAACCAAAATCTGTATGAAATGAAACGGATGTTCTATCTGAAGAAAAAACCGGTTATATATTGTGTTTCCTACCTACCGCAAAAATTGTTTGCCAAACTTGAAATGTTACCGGCTCGCATGTTTGAGAAGATAACACTGTATGAGATGCTTGAAAAAAACTATGGCGTGCCAACCATTTACAATCAAGAATTGTTCGGAGCGGTTGCGGCAGACAAAACGCATGCAGCCTACCTGGAGGCCGATCCGGGGCAGGCGCTGCTCTTTATTGAAATGCTGTCTTATACATACAAAGAAAAACCCTATGAATATCGGGAATCTTACTGCCTAACCGCCACCCGCAGTGTTTTTCGAGAAATTTAGATGTTAGGAAATATTATGAATAAATACGACGTACCTGTCATCCAAGCCGACGTATTGATTATCGGTGGTGGCAGCGCGGGAATCATGGCCGCCATTCGAGCCAAAGAAGTTAATCCGGACCAGGAAGTGGTTATTTTCGAGAAGGGTGAAATTAAATACTCGGGCTGCATCGCGCGGGGTATGGATGCACTCAATATCGTTGCATTGCCAGGAATTTCGTCACCGGAGTTGTATGTGGAGTCCAACAGCTTGGCATGTGAAGGGATCATGGATGAGCCCGTCAATTACCGGATGGCTGAGCGTTCTTGGGGGATGATGCAGAAATTGGAGGCGTGGGGAGTCTGTTTTCCAATCGATGAACAGGGCAATTACGATGTATTGCAGGTCCATCCAAAAGGTAAGTTTTGTGTCACCATGAAGGAGCCAGAGCTGAAAACCATACTGGCGCAGAAGGCCTTGGACTTAGGTGTCAAGGCTATCAATCGCACCATGGCCATGGAACTGTTAAAAAATGAAGGCAGAGTTACCGGCGCCATCGGTATGAATGTGCGCAGTGGAGAAATCATCATGTGCAAAGCCAAGGCCGTCATCCTCTCGGCCGGTGGCACGGCTCGTTTTGGATTGCCGAACAACGGTAATCTATTATGCGCCATCGAATAGTGTAACGGAAGGTTTTGCAAAATAGAGTAACAAGCAT
>CAZWEO010000105.1:0-17967 GCA_964633115.1 uncultured Desulfobacterales bacterium | reverse complement strand
GGTTAGCGATTTTCTAAAGTAAAATATTTGGGATGAGGTTTTTGCACCCTACGGGCTTGGTTCACAAAAATCGTGTAAGATAAAACACGCACATACTTTATAAAGTTGATACCAAATTATGGAGGTTGTAAGAAATGACAAATTATTTTTCAATAAAAGATAAGGTCGCGGTTATTACTGGAGGTGTCTCTGGTATTGGGTTGGCCACAGCCAAACGCTTTGCCAATGCTGGCGCGATGGTCATTTTGGCTGATTTACAAGATGGTGCAGACTTGGCAAAAAGCTTAAATGGCAAGTTCATCCAAACTGATGTTTCTGATGAGAAGCAGGTGAAAAGCTTGATGGAGAAGACCTTTGAAGCATTTGGTAAAATTGATATTCTTATCAATAATGCAGGGGTAAATGCTAACTATGCTAAATTAGTTGATTCTGATAAGAAGGATTATAACCTTACTCACAACGTAAACACATTAGGTGTGGTTTTTGGCATCAAACACGCTGCTCCTTTTATGCAAGAGGGGGGGAGTATTATCAACATTTCTTCAGTGGCAGGCAAGCAAGGTGTTGCATATCTGGCTCCTTACGTTGCATCAAAGTATGCTATTGTGGGCATTACACAGACGGCTGCAATTGAGTTAGGTGATAGGGGCATTCGTGTAAATGCTATTTGCCCCTCATCTGTCGACACACCAATGGCGCGCGCTGAAGGTGGGGAGGATCTGTTGAAGTTAGAAAGTATCCAAATTCCATTGGGACGGATTGCTCAACCTGAAGAAGTCGCAGCTTTAATTCATTTTTTGGCTTCTGGTGACAGCAGTTTTGTGAATGGGCAAGCGATAAATATTGATGGCGGTTTTACTGCAGGAATCAGTGAACAAACTTTTAATAAGCTGGCGGCATGATTTAATAGTATACTTTTTTAGGATAGGTAATTCACTCCTCTTTTTTTTCTGCTATTAATTGGTTGGACGACCAACTAACTATCTCTACTAGATTATATACATCATCAAACTTGTAAATTTCGGAGGTTGCAATGAGTTCACTCGACGGGAAAGTAGCAATTATTACAGGTGCTGGGCATCCGTTAGGTATTGGACATGCAATCGCGACCAAACTTTCAGAGCTAGGAGTGATTGTTGTGGTTACGGATTTGCCCAAAATGGAAGGTGAATTGGAAAAGACAGTGTCTGGGATAAATGAACGAGGAACGAATGCTGCTGGAATAGTTGTAGATGTCACAAATCAAAACCAAATTAAATCCTGTGTTTCTTGGGCAATAGAGAAATTTGGAAAAATAGATATATTAGTCAACAATGCTGGCATTGGGATTGGCTCACCTCAGTTTGTGGAAAATTCTGAGGACGACTGGGATCTTAGTTACAACATAAATGTAAAAGGGATGGCAAAATTTTGTACTGCTGTGCTTCCCATAATGGAAGAGCAAGGTGGTGGTGTGATCATCAACATATCATCGCTAGCAGGGCTTGGCGTGATAACAGGAATGCCAGCCCCCTATGTGGCAAGTAAGTATGCGGTAATTGGGCTTACCAAGGCTATTGCATTAGAATTTGGTAGTAAAAATATCCGGGCAATAGCAGTCTGCCCAGGTTCAGTTAAAACACAAATGTATGACGTTGCAATGGATGCTATAGCTGATGCTTATCAAATTAGCGTTCAAGAAGCGCAAGAGTTGGAAAATAGCACAATCCCAATGGGGCGCCCGGCAAAGCCTCGAGAAGTTGCGGAAGTAGTGGCATTCCTTGCTAGCCCAGAATCTTCGTATGTAACTGGTGTTGCTGTGCCTGTGGCCGGTGGCATGGCTCCCGGAATTTAATAAGATAACATTATTCGAAAGAGGAGTGATAGACATGGACAAGTATCCCCCCATCCCCGAAGAACGCAGAAAAAAATATGAGGATTTGTGGAAGAATTCTCGTAGTATTGATGGTGTGCCTGATGATGTTCGAGACCATTTAATCAGAATGGCAACAATCAATGATGTAGGTATTGAACAGCTTAGCAGCCTTAATAAAGATTATTTGGGCGCATTCATGGCTCCGTTTTCCCGAAGCCTGGAAGAAGCGGATTTAGCCATTATCGGTGCTCCTTTTGAAAAAGCAGCTCCAATCAATGCCTCTCATAAGTATGGTCCATCAGCTCTAAGAAGGTTGTCAAAAATGGGGATGAGTACGGTTTCGGATGCTTTTGATATACCATTTGATTGGTGCCGTGTTATTGATTATGGCAATGTAGATACTTATGGTCAATTTGATCTTTCAGCAGAGGTAGAACTTTTCATCAGTCATCTGGAAAAGGTTGTACTTGAACATGGAGTTACCCCATTTGTATGGGGAGGTGATCACACAGCATCATATGCTCCTGTAAAAGTTCTGGGGGAGAAATATGGCCCATTGGGAATGATCCATTTTGACGCGCATTATGATCTGGTGACCTATGCAGATTTTGAATATCCATATCACTCTGGGAATATGTTTGCTAGAAATTTCTCTGAAGGGAATCTTGACCCTGAAAGAATGATTACTATGGGGATCCGAGGAAGAATGACCGCCTTGGTTGGCGGGCATGCCAAAAATTTTGGAGTTACTACTTATTCTGCTGATAAGTGCCGAGAAATTGGTGCTAAGCAAATGGCGGAGAAAGTTATTGAAGTAGTTGGTGATGGGCCAGTTTATCTGACATTAGATCTTGATTCTTTAGATCCATCCTTCAATAGCTCAAGTTCAGCTGTAGAGCCATTTGGTTTAACTACTTGGTTCATTTGGGATGTAATTCGATATGTTCGTGAGTCTGGAAAAGTGAATTTAGTTGGAGCAGATGTTGTGGAATATGCTCCGATGCTTGACCCGACTTATAAAGATGGATACAACGCTGTTGGATTGAGTTGGAAAATATTTTGCTGGCTTGCAGCCGAGATTGCCAGGCGAAATGGCGAAAAGCGCGAAACACAATGGCCTCTTGCAATGGGCTATGCAAGCCTTTAAGTCTGAGTTCTGATGAATAATAAATTGGGCCTCTTGCTAATATTGAATGGAAGATATTCTTTGAATTGCTGAGGGAAAGAATATCAAGAATTGTTGCCAGTGATTCTCTCATCAATAATAGAAGAAAATGAACGGTTATAATGATACTAAAATCAAACAAAAGGTGTGATAAATAGATGGGTTTAGAGAAGAATCCCGAAAAAAAAGAGCAACGAATCCTTGCTGCTGCTCGTAAGCTGCTAACCGTACATGGTTCTAACAAAGCTACTGTAAAAGAAATCGCTGCAGAAGCAGGTGTAAGCCGAGGGTTGCTACATTATTACTTTAAAGATAAAGAAGAATTGTTGACTAAAGTGATCCAGGCTTCTGAGCAGGAGGCTTATGAGATGGGGGCAGAAGTTTTCAAAAACAGCCAGACTGCGGAATATTTAGCAAAGAACCTGATAAAAGGGTTTCGGGATATTATGAAAGAAAATCCTGGTCTCCAATATCTACTCTTCGAGGGGTGGGTGATGGGGCGTAATAAACCAAAAATTGGAAATGTTCTTGAAGAATATGCTAAGGATACCAGGGAAGATTACCATAAATGGGTAGAAGCCGCTGCTGACAAAGGTTTAATAGAATCAAAAATCCCTATTGAGGAAGCTGGTTTGTTGGTACTGGCAATTCTTAATGGTATAGGATTTATGCTCACAATGGAACCAGGTCAAATAGAAAATGAATTGTTTTGGAGAACAGCCGAGATTGGAATTCGGCATGTATTGACGGGGGAGTATAAATAACCTGGGTTGTTATTTGGGATGGATTTCATAAAAACCTATTGACTCGGCATCATATTCTTGCTAATATATTATTGCATGTAGGACATCGGACGACTACCGTCTTAGTGAAATCAAGCACAATCGAAACTAGAAGGAATTTAGAAGACTTGAAAATGGTGTTAAAGAATACTTCTCTCGTGATGCAGGCAATAAGTGAGATTGTTTCAAATATTTCTAATAATGATGGAAATAATGGCAGATTGCTACCATCGGAAGCTGAATTATCAGAACGGTTTGGCGTTAGTCGGTCTACAATCAGAGAGGCCCTGTCGAAACTTGAGGACGAGGGAATAGTTGTCCGCCGACATGGGGTAGGCACCTTTGTTAGCCCTATGGCAGAAGACCATCGAGGAGCCTTAAATGGCTGGTTTTCTGAAACGCCAAATTTCATAGATGTTATCCGTAATGGGGGATATGAACCAAAAACCAAGTTAGCGAAGATCGAAATTATTTCAGCAAATGAGGTAGCAAAGCACCTGGCTATTGAAGAAGAAAGTCAAGTGATATATTACGAAAGACTTTTTTGGGCCAGTTCTATTCCGGTCATTTTTAGTAAGAATTACGTGCCATTATCCTATGTAAAACAATCCAAGCATGATTCGGTGATTGATGAACATGAGCACATTGAATCAACCTATGATTATATTTGGAAGTATTGTAGAGAACAAGTATCTTATCATAAGGCTGAGGTATCTGCTGTTATTGCCGATCAGCGACTAGGTGATTTGTTAGAATGTGATGTTGGTGCTCCATTGATCTTTACAGAAGATGTTGGGTTTACATCTGATATTACTCCTCTATGGTACGGCGGTTACTGGTATCGTGGAGATAAAGTGAAATTTGCTCAGATGCGGAACCCGAAACTAATTATTCAATAATCCTTTCACTATTTAAACTTTTGAAAGGATTTTTGATAGGCATGTCGTTGCCGAAAAGACCTTTTAGTTTTTTTAACTAAAACTGGTTGGACGGCCAACAAAATTTGAAAATACGGCCACTAATTCTTATTATGGAGTTTTTGATGGATCCTGAGGAACTAAGAGCAAACGCAATAGAATTGGTAGAAAAAGCCAAAGAGTTTGGCTTGACATTGAGGATACTTGGACATCTAGCAGTTCGAACACATGTTCAAAGGAATCGTGATTTGATCGATTTACTAGAGCGAAAGCCTACGCACGATATTGATTTTATGGGCTATTCCACAGAAACTAATGTAGCGAACCGTTTTTTTATTGAAAAACTTGGCTATAAACCTGACCCTATGGTGGCATATAGCCAGGAATATGGCCTCAAGCGCTTGATCTATCATCACGAAAATGGTTTGATGGCAGAAATCTTCCAGGATGATCTAGTGATGGCACATACTATTTATTTCAAAGACCGCCTGGAACTCGACTCCCCCACCATTAGTCTTGTTGATCTATTGCTAAGCAAATTACAAATCCATGAAATCAATGAAAAAGATATCCAGGATGTAATAGTTCTATTGATTGAGCATGGGCTTGGTAGTTCTGGAAACCGAGAAATCATTGATATTGACCATTTACTAAAACGTTTTAGTGACGATTGGGGCTTTTATTACACGGCGACAGCTAACTTGGAAAAAATCAACCAATTTCTCCAACATTACGATGTACTAGAAGGAGAGTATCAAAAGATAGCGGAAACAAAAATTACCCAGCTCCTGGATAAAATTGAGGAAGCCCCCAAAACCATTCGCTGGAAAGCACGCTCAAAGATTGGCACACGCAAGAAATGGTATCAAGAGGTTAGAGAAGTTTGGGATTAACTTATTATTTCAACTCAGGCTAGGAGAAAAAGGATTTATGCGAATATATTACACATCGGATTTACATGGTTCTGAAAAGTGTTGGCGAAAGTTTCTTGCTACTCCGAAATATTACCAAGCAGATGTAATCATCATTGGAGGGGATATTACTGGAAAACTAATCGTACCCTTGATTCATTTGCCCAATGGCCGCGTTGAAGCTACTTTCATGGGCAGAAAACGCAAAATGAAGAAAGAAAAAGATATTGAAGAATTAAAAAAGCTTGTTCGCAATTCAGGACAATATTCTGTAGAAATGACTGAGGCAGAGTATGAAAATTACCAGCAGCACCCTAATCTGTTGGAAGACCTTTTCAGAAAGATGCTTG
Organism: uncultured Desulfobacterales bacterium; assembly: GCA_964633115.1. Lineage (GTDB taxonomy): Bacteria > Desulfobacterota > Desulfobacteria > Desulfobacterales > B30-G6 > B30-G6. Next base: position 11,987 of record CAZWEO010000105.1, on the reverse strand, counting down.
TAGAAAGGGTAGAAGATTGGGTGCAGCAAGCTGAAGAACGACTGCCGGAACTAAACGTCCGATGCTTGGTAGCTGCAGGAAATGATGACATTATTGAGGTCGATACAGCGTTAGCCAAATCGAAAATGATTGAGATGCATGATAATCATGTCATCGATTTAGGAAATGGTTTCCAAATCTTTGGTCTGAGTAACTCCAATATGACACCCTGGCATTGCCCACGCGATATTTCTGAAGAAGAATTAGCAATAAAGATAGAAAAACTCGCCAGCCAAGTTAAAGATATGAATCGGGCAATTTTTGATATTCATGTTCCTCCATATGATACAGGTCTTGATGAAGCACCTGAACTTAGAGAGGACATGAGCATGGTGTTGGATGGAACGGGCCAACCCAATATGGTTCCTGTTGGCAGCACAGCGGTTCGTGAGGCGATCCTCAAACATCAACCGATGCTTGGGTTGCATGGCCATATTCATGAATCAGCTGGTATACACGAGCTGGGTAAGACGAAGATCGTCAATCCAGGGAGCGAGTACGCTGAGGGAATCTTGAGAGGAGCGCTTATTGATCTAAATTCAAATGATGGAATAGTCAATATTAACTTAGTAGCTGGTTAATGTAATTACTAAACTCTTCAATTCTAATAAGGAGGAAGGAAAATGTCTGAACTTAGTACAGAAAAAGTTGGTGGTGGTGTTTTCGCCAGAAAAAGTTCCGGGTTAGTGCGAACAGTTGGCACATTCGATATATTTTTCTACTGTTTGGCGATGACCGCATTGCCCATTGGATTTTTAAATCTGGCGGCACTGGTTTTTTACCCAGGCGCAAGTTTTACGGGAGCCACCCTTATTGCGCTCGTTGGCTCGGTCTTAATGGGAGTGACCTACGCACTCTTTTCTGCCGTATATCCAAGATCCGGGGCTGAATACGTACCACTTTCGCGAGCTCTTCACCCATTAGTAGGGTTTGTAGCAAGTTTCAGCAATGTGTTTTGGTTGATTTTCTTCACTGGAGTAGCTCCAGCATATGCGGCTTCATTTGGTTGGGCCCCTCTCTTTACAGTTCTAGGTTTACAACTCGGTAACGAATCAATGATCAATCTGGGCTTTTGGTTTGATAGTCCGATGGGTTGGTTTGTGGTTGGAACTGTGATCATTGCCCTCATCGGCTTGGTCCTTTATCGCGGTATGGGACTTTACTTTAAATTGCAAAGATGGTTGTTCTCAATTGCACTGACGGGTTTTTTGATTCTTTTAGTTGTGCTCGCGTTGGGAGCAAGCGGTGTATTTGATTTTCAAGCCAGCTTTGATAACTATGCCGGGGCAGGGGCTTTGGATGGGGTGATCGCGGCAGCAGAAGCTGAAGGTGCTCCATTGGTCGCTCCCCCAGATAGTACAATGACTCTGGGCTTTATAATTTGGCCTGCTTTTTCTTTGTTGTTTGCAGTTTGGTCGACTTCCTTCAGCGGAGAGGTTAAGAATGTCACGCGCGGCCAGCTTCTTGCTATTCCAACAGCTCAGATAATCGGCGGCATTTTGGTTATCTTATTAGGTGTATTTGGTTTGGGTGCCATTGGTAAAGAGGGAGTTTTGGCCTTTGGATGGGTGGGATTGGTCTCTCCTGAAAACCTGCCTCTCCCAATCTACCCGTGGATTTCTACGTTAGCATCGATCATGGCAGATAATGTTTTGCTTACGATCATCATTCAGTTTTCGGCTTTGTTGTTGATGGTCTTGCTTGCAGCAGTGAATGCTATCTATGCGACCCGCGGTATGCTGGCTTGGGGGATTGATGGTTTAGCTCCATCATGGTTGGGGAAGGTTTCAGAGAAATACCATACTCCTAAGAATGCGATAGTAGTTACTGTGATACTGGCAATTGTTTTCTTAGCCTTGTATTCTTTCACTGGTGCATTGAGCGTGATTGCTGGTCAAGTCCCGATGGGTATCGTCCTCGGGGTGATGGGGTTTGCTGCTGCAATATTCCCATTTGTGAAGCGTGAAGTTTTTGAGGCTTCTGCTGCAAGGTTTAAGATTGCAGGTATTCCTCTTATCACAATAACAGGAGCACTGGGAACTTTGATGATGGCATGGGTGGTCTATATGACATATCTTGACCCAGTTTTTGGTGCAAACTCACCGGCATCTCTCATACTAATGCTCATCGCTTTTGGCGTTGGAATCGTTTGGTACTTTGTGGCCCGAGCGATGCGTAAGAAGCAAGGTGTTGACCTTGATGCACGCTTTGATGAGATTCCAATTGAGTAAGCGTCCATACACGTTATCTCCTCATGTTGTGGCAAGTGCTTTTACAAAAACTCATAGTGAATGGGCAATGTAGGAGTAAAAGGCGCTGCAGGTCTTGAACCCACGCGGACTTGCAGCGCTGCCACAAAAAAAAACTCTTTTAGCTAGGCACTACATTTATTTTAGGAATAATTGCTAATTAAACTTCTTTATGAACTGGAGGTAGACATGCGAAAAATCAGTATGAGAGAAGCTCTTAGGGAGGCTATGCGGGAAGAAATGTTACGAGATTCCACTGTGCACATTTGGGGAGAGAATATTGAAGGGATTGGTGGGGGATTCGCAATTTGTAGTAATTTATCGGATGAGTTTGGTGAAAGGGTGAAAGATGCCCCTTTGGCGGAAGCTGTTATTGCTGGTTCCGCAGTGGGTGCTGCCTTTACCGGACTTAGGCCAATAGTTGAAATCATGTTTGCCGATTTTGCTTTTGTTTGTGGAGATGAAATATTCCATAAAATGGCGAAATCCACTTATCTTTATGATGGGCAAGATGGTTTCTGTCTCCCTCTCGTAGTTAGAATGAAAGTCGGTGGTTATGTAAGTATCGCGGCAGAACACTCGCAAACCCCTCTGGCTTATTTCTTACACACTCCGGGTTTGAAGGTGGCATTCCCCACTACAGCACATGATGCAAAGGGATTACTGAAAACAGCTATTCGCGACAATAACCCGGTGATGTTCTTTGAGCACATATTACATTATGGCGCTACTGGAGAAGTATCCGAAGATGAATATCTTATTCCTTTTGGTAAAGCAAAAATTCGCCGGGAAGGTGCTGATCTGACAATTGTCGCATTTGGGTATATGGTTGATCTGGCACTCAAAGCAGCAGATGAGCTTGCTAAAGAAGGCATAGAGATTGAAGTTATTGATCCCCGTACTTTGATGCCTTTTGACATGGATACAGTAATGCAATCCATTGAGAAAACAGGCAAAGTTGTTTTCGTTGACGAAGACACTACCACACTTGGATTTCCAGCAGAATTAATGACACAAGTTTATGAAAATCTACTGGAAGCTGGTAAACCGATTGTACCTATGGGACGGGTAGGTACTGCAGATGTTCCCATTCCTTATTCGCCTCCATTAGAGCAGGCTGTTTTACCTTCTCCTCAAAGGGTAATTGAGAAAGTAAAGCAAGTACTAGCATTTTAATGGTCAAAGCAAAATGGAAAGGAGATATAAGATGAAATTTTCAAAAAAAGACAAAATCCTTTTGTATCGGAATTTGGTAAGAGGTAGAAAATTCGATGAAGAATTGGTGGAATTGTTTGCAAAAGTAAAGGTGCCAGGTATGTGGCATTCTGGACTTGGTCAAGAAGCGGTTGGTGCTGGGGCAGCCACATTCTTACGAGAAGATGATTGGTTATTCCCAAGCCATCGTGGATTTACATTTGGTTTAGCCCGGGGTGTTGATGGAAAACGCTGGTTAGCCGAGCATATGGGAAAAGAAGGTGGCTTTTCAAGAGGTAAAGGGGCACACTATATCTCACCAAAGGGGTCGGGCCTACTGCCTTTTGGAGGCACTATTGGTAGTGCTTTCCCTATCTCTGCGGGAGCGGGAATTTCTGCAAAGCGGCTTGGAAAAGGCCAGGTGGTGGTCTCCTTATTCGGAGACGGTGCAGCACAGCGCGGCACCTTGCATGAGAGCTTCAATTTTGCTGGGGCATGGAAATTGCCCGTAGTGTGGGTTTGTGAGAACAATATGTATTCAATCACCACAAACCAATCAGATGTTATGGCTGTGGATGACATCGCACAACTCGCTGGTGGCTATGATATGCCGGGTGTTGTTGTTGACGGACAAGATGTTATTGCTGTAGCTGATGCAGTCATGCAAGCCGTTGAGCGGGCCAGAGCAGGTGAAGGCCCTAGCCTAATAGAATGTAAGACTTACCGATATAAAAACCACGGCGAGGGCGATGCTTTCCCTACTGATTACCGCACAAAAGAAGAAGAAGAAAAATGGAAGAAACGCGATCCTGTTGTTCTCTTCCGCCAGCGTTTACTTGATGATGGTGTAGCAACTTCAGATGAATTAGATGCAATTGATGCGGAAATTGCAGAAGAGGTAGCTGAGGCGAGCAAATGGGCACAAGACAGCCCCTTACCAGATGTTGAAGTGGCTTTCGCTAATCTGTTTGCTGAATAATTGATGAATGAGGAATTCATCCCCTCACCTTGTTTGCTAAATGAGAGCATGAATATTTCTGTTAGATCAGTTAAGGAGTCATAATCATGGCAAAGGCAACTTTTCACCATGTGTGTTTGCTAACAGGGACCCGAGATTTGGCTGATTCCTGTGAGCAATTTTATCGATTAAATTTTGGTATGGGGCTTGCTTATTCTGGTATTTCCGAAACCAATGATTACATCTTCTTGGCAGACAATGTGAACACTGGCATGCCATCTTTTGAGATTATCGGCAAGACAGCTGAAGAAAGAGAAGATATATATCTTGAGAAACATGGCCCCGGATTAGATCATATTTGTTTTGTGGTTGATGATATTCAACATTATTATGAAAAACTAACTTCTGATGGTGTTGAATTCCATATTCCCCCGTATGAATTCCAGGGATCTTGGATTGCCTGGTGTAAAGATCCGGCAGGGGTTGATGTTGAGTTGCTTGAAATCAATGTTGATATCCCAGATGCCGTAGGCGATGATAAAGCACCCAATGCTCAGTACAACCATGTGTCAATCCTAACTGGAAGCCGCGAGCTTGCTCAAGCGACAGAAGATTTCTACCGTAAACATTTTGGCATGACTGAACTTCTGCGAGGTGGCCCCTCGGAGGAAATGGATTGGGTGTATCTGCAAGATGCAAGTGGGGAAAATCCTTTGTGGTTGGAAATTATTGGTGCTGCAATCTATGACAATGAGAAGGCTTTTCTCGAAAAACATGGCCCTGGCATGGAGCATCATTGCTTTGTTGTTGATGATGCAGAGGGATTTTTCACTTGGCTGAAAAAGCAAGATGTAAAGGCTGCAACCGAAATTATTGAATTTGTAGGAGCCAAGATGTTCTATGTTCTAGACCCTACTGGCGTATTGATCCAGGTATTACAGATGCCTGAAGGATTACTTTAGGAATAAATTCAAAGGAGAATTATCATTATGTATGAAATGGCACTTCCTAGATTCGCCCATGCTATGACTGAAGGTGAAATTGTTGAGTGGCACAAAGAGGTAAACGAGCATGTTGATAAAGATGAGCTTATTTTTACATTGCTTACCGAAAAAGCGACAGTGGAAATCGAGTCTCCCGTTTCAGGGACAATTGCAGAAATAAAAGTGCCTGCTGGAACCACTGTGCCGGTTGGGGAGATCGTGGCGCTAATTGAAACAGACGAATAAACGATACTTTTGAGGAGAATTTCAATGAATCGGGAAGATTTTACTGGTCAAGATTATTTGACTTTGATGGATTTTTCGCCTGAAGAAGTAAGTTTTATATTGCATACCGCGGCAGATCTAAAACAAAAACTGAAGAACCGCGAACCGCATCAGGTGCTTCAGGGACTGACTGCAATGATGATCTTTGAAAAGTTGTCGACACGAACGCGAGTGAGCTTTCAGGCTGGTTGCTCACATCTTGGTTTACAGAGTATTTTTACAATGCCAGATGTGTTGCAAATGAAACGTGGTGAACCGATCAAAGATACTGCCAGGGTGATAGATCGATATTGCGATGTTTTATTTATGAGAACTTTTGAGCAAGAGAAAGTTGAAGAATTTGCTCATTATATGGAAAGCCCTGTAATCAATGCACTGACGGATTTGACACACCCATGTCAAGGGTTAGCGGATATGCAAACGATTATCGAGAATAAAGGTAAATTGGAAGGCGTAAAGCTTGCATATGCTGGCGATGTTTACAATGTTTGTCACAGCTTAATGATTAGCGGAAGTATGATGGGGATGGAAGTTTGGGTTGCTCGTCCTCCCGGGTATGAGCCTGCAGAGATAGTGATGGAATTTATCAAGAAACAACCAGGCGCCAGCAATGTGCATGTAACAGATTCTCTTGAAGAAGCTGTTACAGATGCAGATGTAGTTTATGCAAATACTTGGCACAGTATGGGCACCAAGAATTTGGATCAACGTGTAAAGGACTTTTCTCCTTACCAGATCAACGAAAAAGCAATGGCGATGGCCAAAACTGATGCCATTTTTATGCACTGTTTGCCTGGTTACCGTGGTGAGGATATGACTGATGAGGTTGTTGAAGGACCTCAGTCGGCTGTCTTTGATCAGGCAGAAAATCGTATGCATACAGAAAAGGCTCTGCTTTACTTGTTGTTAGAGTAACTGGGAAGATTTTAGATAGCTCTAATTAAAAGCGTAATAAGTCCCTTACTAATATTTTATACATGAGGATGGTTTCTATGAGCGAGAAAGAAACAAATGAACTTTCCCAACAAGGTATTCGGGTTTCTGAGGTAGTTCCTTTAAAGGGATTACAAAAAATGCTTGCCGACCATATGGCGAAAAGCCACAAAGAATATGCAAGTGTACCCCACTTGAGTGAAGTTGATGCAGTTGATTTTTTAGCATATAGATTTGAACTGAAAAATAAATTTATTGAAGAAGAGGGTGTAAGTATTTCTCTTACACATTTGCTGTTAAAGGTGCTTGCTAGTTGTTTGAAAGAGTTTCCAATTGTTAATTCAACCATTGAAGGGGAAAATGTTTTACTGTTAGAGGAAGTAAATATCGGTTTAGCAGTAAGCACGATAAACGAGATGTTGGTTGCTCCAGTAATCAAACATGCGGACAATAAGTCAATTGTGGAAATCGCAAAAGAATCAAGAGCGCTGGCTGAAAAAGCAAGAGACAATCGCTTAGGATTAGACGATCTAAGCGGAGGGACATTCACACTTACTAATTTTGGAATGTTTGAGACTAATTTGGCAACCTCTGTGGGGCTGTGGACAATTCCAATGATAGTAATACCTCAAAGCGCAATCTTGGGTTTTGGTGGCTTGTATCAAAAACCTGTGGTTCGAAATGACGAGATTGCGATTCGCACAATGTTGCCGACTAGTTTTGCATTCGATCATCGAATTATTAATGGAATTCCAGCTGTGGAGTTCATGAATAAGTTTTATGAGTTCATAGAGAATCCCAAAACGATTGATTTGGGATTCTAATCTGTATTCTGAAAACACGTATAAAACAGGAGAAAAAAATGAGTGAGGCGATATCTGGCATATCACCTGTGTGGTCAAGAGTTACAAACATAATCGCAGATAGAGGAGAGGGGAGCATTATCTTTGGGAAAGATGGAAAGGAATACCTAGATTTCACATGCGGGATAGGAGTAACCAATACTGGACACTGCCATCCAAGAGTGGTTGAAGCAGTGAAGAAGCAAGCTGGAAAGCTGTTACATGGACAAGTTAACATTGTTTTTCATCAACCGTTGATTGATCTTGTCAATGAACTCCAGAAAATAAATCCGTTTGGTTTGGATGGAGTCTTCTTGAAAAATAGCGGCTCAGAAGCGGTTGAAGCTGCCATCAAGTTAGCGCGGACTGCTACAGGGAGACCAAACATTATTGCTTTCCAAGGATCTTTTCATGGGCGTACTGTAGGCACAATGTCATTAACAACAAGCAAAACAATTTATCGGGCCGGATACCAACCATTAATGCCGGGTGTTACTGTTGCGCCATTCCCTTATGCCTACAGATATGGTTGGGATGAAAAAAAGACGGTTGCATGGTGTTTAAGTGAGTTGGAATATTTGCTGTTGAGCCAAACGGCACCCCACGAGACTGCGGCTATGATCGTCGAACCAGTATTGGGCGAAGGAGGATATGTTGTGCCTCCTAAGGGGTTTCATAAGGGACTGCGTGAGATTTGTGATCGATATGGTATCTTATTAATCATTGATGAAGTGCAATCTGGTTTTGGGCGTACAGGTAAATGGTTTGCACTCGAACATTTTGATGACGTTACACCAGATATTATTATCGTAGCAAAAGGGCTTGCTTCAGGTTTACCTTTGTCTGGTGTAATTTCGCGTATGGAAATAATGGAGCGCTGGGTTCCAGGATCTGAGGGGGGCACCTACAATGCCAACGCTTTAGCCTGTGCTGCAGCTCTGGCAACGATACAAGTAATTCGAGACGAGAATTTGAATAATAACACTCTTGTTAGGGGACAACAACTGATGGCAGGTTTGCAAGAACTTCAAAAGAACTATCCAGTGATCGGAGATGTGCGAGGCCTCGGATTGATGATCGGTGTTGAGTTTACAGATTCAAAGGGTGATCCGGATGCTAAAACTGCAAAAGCTGTTCAAGCTGTCTGCCTGGATGAAAACCTTCTTCTTCTAACCTGTGGCACATATGGAAATACGATTCGCTTTATTCCACCTTTGATTGTTACTGAAGAACAAATAGCGAGCAGCTTAGTACACTTTGAAAAAGCACTAAAAGCTGTAAAAGGATAACAAGATGCCTAGTTTTAAACTGAGTGATGAACAAAAAATGATTCAGAAACTTGCCCGAGATTTTGCAGAGAATGAGATTTTGCCTATGGCAGAGCATCATGATAAAACTCACGAGTTCCCTTGGGAAATTGTAAAAAAGGCGCAAGAACTCGGTTTCACGGTTATGGGGATTCCGGAAGAATATGGCGGTCTTGGGTTCAGTCTATTTGAGCAATTATTGGTTGTTGAAGCGCTTGGATGGGGGTGTGCTGGAATCAGCACAGCAATTTATAATACCACATTAGGGATATTACCGATTGTGATGAAGGGAAATGGTCAACAAAAGGAGAAATACTTAGGGAAAATGGGGAATGGGAGTATGGCATCTTATTGCCTTACTGAGCCTGAAGCTGGATCGGATGTGACCGGTATTCTCACTACGGCCCATAAAGAGGGAGAAAGCTACATTTTAAATGGGAGTAAAACATTTATCACGGGGGCAATTACGTCGGATTTCTATACGGTATTTGCCTATACCGATAAGGAGAAACGGCATAAAGGAATCAGCTGTTTTATTGTGGAAAAAGAATGGGAAGGGGTGAGTGTTGGTAAGCCATTTGAAAAGATGGGACATAATGCTTCGGATACAGCAGAGGTGATCTTTGATAGTGTACGTGTACCGGCAGAGAATTTGATTGGTCGGGAAGGCGAGGGCTTTATGATCGCTATGCAAGTATTTGACCTCAGTCGGCCTTGTATATCCGCAGCAGCGGTGGGGGTGGCGCAAAGGGCATGTGATGAGGCAGTTAACTATGCTGCTGAACGCAAATCAATGGGCCAACCGATCTGGAAGCATCAGGCAATCGGGCATATGATTGCCGACATGGCTATGCAAGTTGAAGCGGCGCGTTTATTGGTTTGGAAGGCAGCCTGGGCTGTGGATGCTGGTGAACGGAATACAACTGCTGCTGCTTTTGCCAAAGCATATTCTGCAGACATGGCAATGAAGGTTTGCTTGGATGCAGTTCAGGTATTTGGGGGATATGGGTATATGTCTGAATACCCAGTGGGTAAATTAATGCGCGATGCTAAACTGTATCAGATATTTGAGGGCACTAGTCAGATACAAAGAAATATTATTGTTAGAGAATTATTCAAAAAGTAATTAAACGCGAGGACTGCTATGAAAACGAAACCACATCTGATTCAAATGAAAGCGAATTTTGTCGAATTTTTGTATAAGCGATTCTTCATTGCAACCGGAGCAACGGAAGAGCACGCGCAGATTATTGCCCGCAATATCTCTTTAGCCGACAAACAAGGTAAGCTCTACCAAGGGATGGGTGTGCTTGAGGCAGTATTGATCCCAATTGAAGGTCAAATTGCGGATATGAAAGCGGAACCTGAGATGGTTGATGAGGGACCAACATGGGTAGTTTTTAATGGAAATAGGTCAACCGGTCACTATACAATATATAAGATGGCGCAGGCCGCGGTGGAAAAAGCAAGGGAATGTGCAATAGCAATCGCATTCGGATATAACCATGTAGATGCAGGGTCATTTTTTGCGTATACATCTGTGGCTCTTGAAAACGATATGGTGGCTATGGCATCCAATAACTCATTACCCCTTTCTGCCCCATATGGAGGGAAAGAGTTCAAAATGTCTGCCCCTCCCTTTGATGCGGCTTGCCCCGCAGGCGAAGAATTGCCTATTGTGATCAGTACCAAACTTTGTGAAGGGTATGATGCGGATATTACCGAAGCGCTTCTGGGTGAGGGAAAGCTAAGGGCACCGTTGCTTGTTGATCCTGATACTGGAGAATTGGTGGATGATGTGCGCCCTTATGCGGAATTGATAGAAGGTTATGGACGAGTGAGTGATAGCCGGGCTCCCTGGATTTTTTCAAATCCAAGGCTTTATGCATTAAATATATGGAACGAATTTATGACTTCTATCATAAACCCTTATGGGATTCCTTCAACCGAGTTACCTTCACAACCTTCTGATTACTTTAATCCAGAGTCGCCGACACCTGTTGGGGGATCTTATATTATCGTTGTTGATCCAAGCAAGTTTGGGCCGTTGGCAAATATGAAGAATAAAGCCGATGGCTATATCCGATCAATCAAGGATTCTGGAAAGCGGCCCAGAGTTGAAGAAATCTACATGCCCGATGAGTGGGGTCTTGAAAAGGTGTACAGGGATGATAACCCTCAAGTGGATATTATGGCAGATCATCTTAAAGCATTCAAGGGTTTCATGACAAAGTATGGACTTGATTATGATAAATTGGAAGAAGAATGGAATGCCCTCATTGGATAAAAAAATGCTAACGCGTTTTTTCGAGATTACTGATAAAAAGGAATCACTAATAAAACTGGCACAAATTAAGGAGGGAGATACTATTATTTTATTTAATGTGGATTGTGGTAAATTAGCTGTTAAGCTGGTGAATGAGTATAGTGTATCAATGCATGTGGTCGAAAATAATCTAATTCGTTGGTTTTTAGCTAAGTTAATGTTTAATTTTTGGGGGGTTTCCAACAAAGTTCACGTATCATTTGGGGATCTTGAAGATGTTTCAATTGAGGAATCAGATATTGTGATTGTTGACTCAAGTTTGGAAAAGAAACAACAATTTCGAAAATACCAGGAATCAAATCTTCGGTCAGGAATGCAGTTGATATTTGTTGATTATCAAGTCCCTGAGTGGAGGATTCGAAATTCTTGTAAGGATGACCAGGTTTATTGGTACCAAGTTAAGGTCTGTAGATTTGGGAAATTGTGTATGGGACATTGTCATTGTAGGGGAGATTAAATCTCAATTGTGTGTCGCACAATATTTCTTTTGCGCCATGAAATCCAGGCAAGCTCAGATTTCTCATCAGGCATAACTCAGATTACCTGAGAGAGGTTGCCTCGGCAAACGTCTCATAGTATCAATAAGAATGCCCGAAATAAACAGTTGAAGAGGGGGTGTTTACAATTGTAAACGGTAGATGTATACATTTGTAAACACCTAAAGTATTTATCTGTTTGAGGGGTTCAAATCTCCAAAAAGGCTTTCTAGGTCACCCAATTGTTTCAACGCAACATCATCATCTGATTGATCCGCTAGGAATTCAAACAACTTTCCATATTCAGTTTGAGTAGCTTCCTCAAAATATATCGAAATATCCCGTAGGGTGCAAAAACCCTATCCGACAGAAAACGGGGGAGAGAAGGTGGCAAA
>CAZWEO010000104.1:0-18699 GCA_964633115.1 uncultured Desulfobacterales bacterium | reverse complement strand
AATGGAGCCGACGAGCGGACTCGAACCGCTGACCTGCTGATTACGAATCAGCTGCTCTACCAGCTGAGCTACGTCGGCAACACAACGCTCGTTTGGCGCAATGCAAGGTTGCACTACTGTGTTTATGGTCCAAAATCAAGAAAAAATTGATATGCGTGCTCTGATCGAATCAATGTCCCGCCATCAGGGTCGCTTTGATTGTATCGGCATGCATAAGGCCGACAAAGCTTATTTTATCGCCAAGTTATACCACCACGCACGCCTGCCTTTGGTGATTATAACTCCTTCCCCCAAGGAGGCGCGCAGATTTTGTAATGAATTAGGCTTCTTCCTGGGATCTGAAGCTGCAGTTGTTCACTATTTCCCCCCGTATAATCTACTGCCGTATCAGTTTTTAGCATCGGATAGCGAAACAGCTGCCGAACGTATTCGCATCCTTTATAATTTGGTGGTCAATCAGAACCCCCAGATCGTCGTAACCACCATTGATGCTGTTATGAAAAAGACCCTGCCCAGAAAGGCACTATGTGACTACGCAGAATTAATTTTGTGCAACGAAGATGTCGATCGGGAGCAACTCGTAGGAAAATTGGAGTCGGGTGGTTATATGCACACAGCGATTGTTGAAGAACCAGGGGATTATTGTGTCCGCGGCGGCATCATGGATATATTTTCGCCCTTGTATTCGCGACCGCTGCGGATTGAAATGTTTGGCGATCTTGTGGAGTCGTTACGTTTTTTTTCAGCCGAAAATCAAAGGACTGAGGAGCAGATTCAAGAAGCTATTATTCTTCCTGCCAAAGAAGCGATTTTGGACCCAAGCCAATTAAGATCCGTAATCGGCCGGATTCGCGAGGAGGCTGCGCGGGTGGATACGCCGGTCACTAGTGTTCGCAATATTATCGATCGGCTTAAAAATGAAGGTAATTTTTCCGGATCAGAAAATCTGATGGGCTTCATTAGTCCTAACCTGGAAACCCTGTTTGATTATACCCGCGCAGGAACTCGTTATGTGGTCGCTGACCATGAAGCGGTCAGGGCTGCCGCTGAATCCACCATGGATTTGGTGCAGAAACGATATGAATCCGGGCTGAATAATGGCGGATTGGCAGCGTCACCGCAAACTATCTATCTAAATTGGGAATCAGTCCAAACAGATCTGGATCAAAATAATGCCATCGTGCTGCGGGCCATCTCCATGCTTGATGGGCCTGGCGATGCTAATCAAAGACCAGCTGATTGCAATTTCAAAATCCAGGACAACACCGAGCTGATTCAGGCTCTGAAACACGCACATTCCCTGGAAAGGCCGCTGCAACCCTTGGTTGATTGGATCCAAGAGTACCGGGAGAGGGGCTATTTAACCCTGCTGGTCTGCGCCTTCCAGGCCCAGGCCGAACGATTGAAAAGCTTGCTTTCTCCCTATGCGATACCGATGGAATTTGGTGATACCTTTCCGGAGCAGCGCACCCGGAAGCAATATCACCGCAATCCGCTTTGGGTGAGCGTGGGTGAGGTCACAAGTGGATTTGTGTGGGATGATGCTGGCATTGCCATGTTCACGGCCAATGAGGTTTTGGGTACACGCCGCAGAGGTACTGCCACCGGCCGCAAACAGATTCAGCAACAGCTGCTTCGCTTTGAAGATTTGAAACTAGATGATCTGGTTGTGCATGATGAACATGGCATTGGTCAATATAAAGGTCTAATCAAATTATCAATAGCCTCAGCAACCAATGATTATTTACTGATCGTTTATCGAAATGAAGACCGTCTCTATCTGCCAGTGGACCGGATGAATCGAATTCAGAAGTATCTAGGTGTTGAAGGTGTTGTTCCGGTACTCGACAAGATGGGTGGTAAATCGTGGGATCGAGTCAAGGAAAAGGCTAAAAAGTCCACCATCAAGATCGCCAAAGAACTATTAAAAATATATGCGACCCGCAAGGTACACAAAGGTTATTCCCACAATTCCGTGGACGCAGAATTGCAGGAATTTGAGAATGGATTTCCATTTGAAGAAACTCCCGATCAGATTAAAGTCATCGAACAGGTTTTGGATGATATGGCGCAACCCATACCCATGGATCGACTGGTATGTGGAGATGTGGGTTACGGCAAGACCGAAGTGGCGCTGCGGGCAGCTTTTATGTCTGTTTTTAATGGTAAACAGGTGGCTGTGCTGGTACCCACCACTGTGTTGGCTGAGCAGCATTTTGCAACTTTTTCGGAACGTTTTAAGGCCTATCCAATACAAATCGCCTGTTTAAGTCGGTTTCGAAGCCGCAAGGAACAGCGCCAGATTGTGACAGATCTTAAGACCGGCAAAATCGATATTGTCATCGGTACCCATCGAATTCTACAAAAAGATGTGGCGTTTAAAGACTTGGGACTATTCATTCTGGATGAAGAGCATCGATTTGGTGTCCGCCACAAAGAGGCTCTGAAAAAAATACGTACCACCATCGATGTGCTCGCGCTCACCGCCACTCCGATTCCACGAACGCTACATATGTCTTTGGTGGGTATTCGCGACATCGATTTGATCACGACGCCACCGGAATATAGACATGCAGTTGTGACATATGTATCTGAATTTACAGATGGTATTGTAAAAGATGCAGTTATGCGAGAGCTACAACGCCAAGGCCAAATATTTTTTGTTCATAATTCAGTTAAAAGTATTGAGCGAATGGCGGCAAAGCTGAAATCGATTGTTCCCCAGGTTCGACTCGATATTGCCCATGGTCAGATGCCCGAGCAGGAGTTGGAAAAGGTCATGCTGCGGTTTATTAATAAAGAGATCGACATGTTGGTTTGTACCACGATTATTGAGTCGGGGTTGGATATACCATCTGCGAACACAATTTTCATCAACCGGGCTGACCGCTTTGGTCTGGCACAGATGTACCAACTACGCGGACGCGTGGGGCGTGCCGAGGAACGTGCCTATGCCTATCTTTTTATACCACCGGAAAGCTATATCACCCGAGATTCACTGAAACGACTCAAGGTACTGATGGATCATAGTGATTTGGGATCTGGATTTCAAATTGCCATGAGCGATTTAAAGATCAGAGGGGGTGGTACCATCCTGGGCGCATCCCAATCAGGCCATATTGCTGCGGTGGGCTATGATATGTTTTTAAAACTTATGGAAGAGTCCGTTGCCGAATTAAAAGGCGAACGGCGCATCGAACCTATTGAACCGGAAATTAACTTACCTTTATCTGCATTTATTCCCGAAAATTTTATCAACGACATCGACCAGCGTCTGTCAGCGTACCGCCGCCTATCCCGAATTACTGAGATTGATGAAATTGCCCAGATTAAAGCGGAATTCATCGATCGATACGGTAATTTGCCAGAAGAAGTATCCAACCTGCTTTTGCGTATTGTTTTCAAGATCCTGGCAAGCAAGGCCGGTATTAAGAAGCTTGATATTGCCGGAAGCCAACTGGTCCTGCATATATCTGAACAGCACCAGGCCAACCCCCAAGGCCTTATTGATTTGATCCTGTCCGCAAAAAGCCGCTATCGACTGACGCCTGATCACATCCTATCGGTAGCACTCACGGATGGCGATAAACGGGGGCTTCTGCGCCAATCCAAATTGATCTTGAAAGAAATTGCAGTTCGTGTTAACGCCTGATCACCTAATAATTGCAGCCTAAGTTATTACTGGCCATATAATTGTGCAATGATTCTATGGGGATAAATGGCTGATCGGAGCAAGCCATGTGCAGGCTATTCAAGTGGGTCCAAATATGCGGCGTGGTATGGGCTATAATATTTTTATTGATTGGTATGATTGCCTGTTCTAGTTCCAATGAACCCGAGGTTCCAGAGGTTTTTATACGAGTCAATGAAAGCATGCTTACTGTCGATGCTTATTTACGTGAGGTTGATGAAGTAGCTGCGGATATCTTAGTTAATAAGGATTCGGATAACAAAGTGATGGCGGATATTCGCCTGCGGGTCCTCAACCAACTCACCGAGCGATTGATTGTTTTTGAAAGGGCCAAAGAGCTTGGTATCGGCGTTAACGATCAGGAGCTGGATGCCCTCGTCGCTTCCATTAAAGCGGATTACCCCAAGGGTGAGTTTGAACAAGTGCTGTTAGAGCAAGCTGTATCGTATGTTGAATGGAAAAACAAAATGCGGACGCGCTTGCTGATGCAAAAAGTTATTGATCAGGAATTGGAACCAAAGATACGGGTTACATCGGAAGAAATATCAGCTTATTATGAACAGCACTACGCTTCATCCGAGACACAACCCAATCAAGGCGCAGATACCGGTGACTTGGAAACAATAATATTGCAACAGGTCCGTAATACAAAAAAAGAGGCCTTATATCGTGATTGGTTGGAAAATCTAAAACAACGTTATCACGTCCAGGTCAACCAAGCGGTGTGGGACCGGATCAACGCACGTCAATGAAAAAGGAATAAGCTGCTCCATGGCTGCATCTATTTATAAGTTACGGAAGGTTAAAATACCCATTTTTTTTCTGCTTAGTCTGGTTGGATTAGCAGGCGGGTATGGTCTTTATGCCGATGAAATTGTGGATCGGATTGTCGCGGTTGTTAATGATGACATTGTGACCCATTTAGAAGTAGAGGCTGAGATAGCCCCCTTTGTTAAGCGCATCAAAGAATCTGGCTACACTACGGATGTTGAGCATGAGATGATGTACCGGGTTAGACGCGATGTGGTCAAGAAACTGGTTGACCAAAAGCTAACCGATCAGGAGATCAAGCGTTATAAGATCACCGTGAGCGAAGAAGATATTGACAACAATATTGAACAAATCAAGGCTGAGAAAAAGTGGACTGATGAAGATTTCCGCAAAGCCCTTAGACAAGAAGGCATAAGCATAGAATCCTATCGAGAACAATTAAAACAACAAGCCTTGAGATCAAAACTGGTCAATCGCGCTGTGAAATCCAATATCGTCATCACCAATGAGGACATTAGCGCATATTATGCCGATAATCTCGAAAAGTTTGCGGGCGAGATCAAATACCAGCTACGCAATATCATTATGCGGGTTGCAGATGGTGCCGGAGTTGAAGAAAAAGAGACAGCCAAGCAGCGAATGCAGCGTTTGCGTTCAAGATTGGTAGATGGCCAATCAATTGAATCTGTCATCCAGGAAGCTAGTGATCCATCCAACAACTTTTTCAGTAGTAATCTGGGTGTTTTGAATTATAAGGATTTTGCGCCGCAATTGAAGGCAGCCCTGGATGGTTTGCCCAAAGGGACCTACACAACCATTTTGGAAACTGCGCAGGGATATCAGATTTTTTATATAGAAGATATTCTCAGGGAAGACGCACAATCATTGGAGCAGGCCAGCCCAAAAATAGAGGAGATCCTATTTAAGTCGCTAGCCGAAAAAGAATTTGCAAATTGGATTGAGGATTTACACAAAAATTCACATATCAAAATAATTCTCTAAATTTGGAAGGTGAGGCGATAATGATATGAGCGACCGAAACGCTATTCTGATGGAGAGCATCAAACGCCTACTGCGACGCAACGCGATGCAACACCTGCGGAAAATTGTGACCAAAACCCACGCCGCGGACCTATCTCGCGTTTTCGATTCGCTTTCGCTGACCGAACAAGTCAAGCTCTTCAATATGATCGAAGATGTGGAACAAAAGGGTATTCTTTTCAGCGAATTGGAAAAAGACACCCTGCTAGATTTTGTTGAAGTCTTGAAAATTGAAGAGGTGGTAGCCGTACTCGAAGACATGCCCACCGATGATGTGGCTGATATCATCGGTAAGTTGCCGGAGGAGACAGCCGATACAATCCTACACCGCATGCGGGTGGAAGGCTCGGAAGAGATCGAAGGCTTGCTACGCTATGAGGATGATACTGCCGGCGGTATCATGGTTCCTGATTTTATCGCGCTTAGCGAAGATGTAACCGCAGCAGAAGCGATCCGATCTTTGCAGACGGAACACCAAGATGTAGAGATGCCTTTTTATCTTTATGTCATCAACGAGTATGGCAATCTGGTGGGTGTTAGTTCGTTGCGGCAACTGGTTGTGGTGCCACCGGAAACACCGCTAAAGGAATTTATGGCCACGGATGTTTTTTCGGTCAAAACCGAAATGGACCAGGAAGAGGTGGCCAAAATCGTTGCCCGCTATGATATCCTGGCAGTACCAGTTGTAGATGACACCAATAAACTTGTGGGCATTGTGACGGTTGATGACGTCATTGATATTTTCAGACGGGAAGCCACCGAGGATATCTTGAAAATGGCCGGTGTTGGTGAAGATTTTGTGGAAACAAAATCAATCTTAAAAAGCACCCGAATTCGCCTTCCCTGGTTATTCGCCAGCTGTATCGGTGGCATCGTCGCTTTTTTTGTCATCGGTCATTTTGAGGAAAGTCTGCGTAAACTGGCCTACCTAGCGGCCTTTATCCCCGTGATTATGGGCATGGGGGGCAATATTGGCACTCAATCTTCAACCATCGTTGTGCGCGGGCTTGCCATGGGCCGCATCACTATTCCTGAATTATGGTCGGTAGTATTCAAGGAACTTGCCATCGGTTTAATACTTGGTCTAGTCTACGGTTTTTTTATCGGGATAGTGGCCCAGGTAACCTACAGCACGGGCCTGCTGGCCGTGGCGGTGGCTGCTTCGGTACTTTGCTCCATGTCAGTGGCGGCCTTGGTGGGATCCCTGGTTCCCATGCTGTTTGCAAGGATTGACATAGATCCCGCGGTAGCGACCGGTCCATTTGTCACCACAGCCATCGATATTATCAGCGTGTTTTTTTATTTTGCGATTGCGACGTCCTTACTCGGTATCTAGCACATCGATGTTTGTATACTTTTATTAGCGGCAAGTTATAGATAAAATCGGATGATGTGGTACCTATGCAAAAAGAAGTCAGGAGTCAGGAGCCAGAATTCAGATTCAAGAAGACAGGAGCCAAAAGTTAGGAGACAGAATAGTAAGCAGTAAGCAGCGATTCATAAATCGGTAGTTGCTAAAGATTATCAGCAATTAGCAATAAACGCCTAAAAGGCTACAGCCTAGAGTCTATCAGCCTGTTCCAAAATTTCTGACTTCTGACTTCTGTCTCCTGATCTCTGCCTCCTCTCTTTTATAACTTTCAATCAATTATCACCATGGTCTGGCAAGGCATTGAACCGTTGCCACCTGAAAATCATTACAAATGCCACAATTCTCTTCCCCTGCGATTCTGATCCGTCGTCTCGATTATGGCGACTATGATCTGATCATCACGTTTTTAACCCAACAGCGGGGTAAGCTCACAGCCATTGCTAAATCTGCCAAGCGTAGTACCAAACGATTTGCTGGGGTATTAGAGCTTTTTTCTTTATTGGATATTGTCGTGAGTCGTAAACGTGGTAAAGGCTTACCAATTCTCACCGAAGCCTCCTTGTCTAAACCGCTCAGCAACATCCGTAGCGACATCAACAAAACTGCCTATGCCAGTTACTGGGCCGAGCTGGTTAATGCCAGCCTGGAGGATGATAAGCCTCAGACATCTGTTTTCCAGCTATTGTCATATGTATTAACGGCCATGGACGCCAAACATATGCCTGATGAAGTGTTGAGCATTCTGTTTCAAATGCGCCTGCTTACCTTGTCCGGGTTGTGTCCTAATCTGAATTTTTGTTGTACCTGTCATTCAGACATGGTTGATGCTGGCCAACATAAAATCAATATTGATCTGGCTAAAGGCGGCTTGGTATGTGAATCCTGTAGCCCCTATGTTTCCGGGCACCAATGTCTATCTAAGGGAACCATCAAGCAGCTGCAATGGCTCAATACATGTGATTTAGAAAAGGCTTCCCGCATGCGTTTTTCGGCGTCCGCCATACAGGAGGGCATGAATTTTCTGGAAGCGTTTGTTCCTTATCATCTGGGTCGAGAGCCAAAAAGTTTAAAATTTTTGCGTCGGTTGCGTCAATAGCGGTTGTCATATATTTCCAATGAGGCCTGTTTCTATCAGTAATTATCTCTTTAATTAACGGTTTAAATTTATATGAACTAGTATGTCAACCGCTATGGTGTTGATTTCATCAACAAAAAATATCTGCTGATTTTGGTTTTTATGCCACATACAAGCCATATCGCACGGTCATTAATAATTCCCTGTGCTGGGATCGCAAGGATAAAAAACGTAAACTGATATTTCGGAATGGTTATACAGATAACGCAATACGAATTATAGCTAACCGATGTGGATATCTGATTTGAGGAAAAAATGGGCATTGATTTTTTAGAAAAATTGAATGGTCGCCAAATTGAAGCGTCAGCTCCTTGCCGTCTTGATATGGGCGGAACTTTGGACTTAAGTACATTTTATTTGGCCTTGCAAACTCATGGGCCCTGCACCTTTAATCTGGCTTTGGACATGCGCACCCAAGTGACCGTCAAGCCTGGACGTGCGGGGTTTACCCAGATTCAATCCAAGGGATTTGAACCAGCCATTTTTCCATTGTCCCAGGCACCATTTGATCATCCCTTGGGATTGATGTTCGCCATTGCTAATTATTTTAATGCCGAAGGGGTGGCTATTTCAATCGCGTCTCAATCCCCCCCCAGAAGTGCCTTGGGTGGCTCTTCATCTGCAGCGGTTGCCTTGATAGTTGCATTTCAGGCGGCTCTTTCAAACCAAGTTTCGCAAGCTAAGCTGATGCAGGCTTCCATCGCCTTGGCCTTTGCCCTGGAAGCTAGTGTTGCCGGTGTACCCTGCGGACTACAGGATCATTTGGCCGCAGCTCATGGTGGCGTGCATGCCTGGTATTGGGGTGTTGATCCTGAAAAACCCACGGCCTATAATTATGTCAATCTAATCCAACCGGGTGATATTGACGCGTTTGAATCGCATATATTGATTGCTTATTGTGGGAAGCCGCATACCTCCAAAGATGTCAATAGTCGCTGGGTGAAACAGTTTGTGGCCGGTAATCATCGTCACGGCTGGATTGAAATCTGTTCCCTTACCCGAAAATTCATTGATGCGATTTCCAAGTTTAACTATAAGGAAGCGGCCGATTGCATGAATCGGGAGGTTGCGATTCGGCGGAAGATGACACCGGATGTGTTTGATGAAATTGGTGAGCAACTAAGAACAACAGCCCAAGAAAATCGATGTGGGGTTCGATTTACAGGAGCTGGCGGTGGTGGTTGTGTTTGGGCTTTGGGCGAATTGGAAGATATTGACAGAGTCCGGGGGATGTGGGAGAACATTCTTCGTCAACGCACGGACGCCAAACTTCTCGATTGCCATATTGATAATCAAGGTGTGATTGTATCAACAAACATTACTTGATGGTTTCATAATAATGCGAGATCGTCCGGTTTTGGGTTTTAGGTTCGAATATCAGGCTGTAGCATTTTAGACTGTAGGCTATAGGCGCCTAACAGCCTAAAAGTCTACCGCCTACTGCCTCATTGCTTTACACCTAAAACTTAAAACGTCTTCAATAAAAAATACACGGCTTTTTGAGAAAACGTAGAATTATAGAGGGAGGCATATGAATTTTCAGGACGTTATTCTAAAACTGGACACATTTTGGGCACGCAAGGGTTGTGTGGTGACACAACCTTACGACCTGGAGGTTGGGGCCGGCACATTTCACCACAATACGACCTTGAAAGCACTCGGACCGGAGCCCTGGAATGTGGCTTATGTTCAACCATCCAGGCGACCCACCGATGGTCGTTACGGAGAGAATCCCAATCGGTTGCAGCATTACTACCAGTACCAGGTGATACTAAAACCCTCTCCAGCGGATGTCCAACAGCAGTATTTGCAGAGTATGAAAGTTTTGGGTGTCGATCCGTTGGAGCACGATATCCGCTTTGTGGAGGACGATTGGGAATCGCCCACACTAGGGGCTTCTGGTTTGGGATGGGAGGTGTGGCTGGACGGTATGGAAATCACCCAGTTTACCTATTTTCAGCAGGCTGGTAGCGTGGAACTAGCCCCCATTCCCGTGGAACTGACCTATGGCCTGGAACGCATCACCATGTACCTGCAGGGAGTGGATAATGTCTACGACCTTAAATGGAACGACTCGGTGACATACGGCCAGGTGCATCACCAGCAGGAAGTGGAGCAATCAACCTACAACTTCGAGAAAGCCGATGTGGATATGCTTTTGGACCTATTCAATAAATATGAGTCGGAATCCCGCGACATGATTGGCATGGATTTGGTCATTCCGGCTTATGAATATTGCCTGAAATGTTCACACACCTTCAATCTGTTGGATGCCCGCGGTGCCATCAGCGTAACTGAGAGAACCGGATATATCGGACGTATTCGCAATCTGGCCCGGCGCTGTGCCGAGGGATATCTTAAGCAGCGGGAGGCTATGGGGTTTCCTTTAATGAACTAGCTTTTTAGTGAATCGTTGCAGAGGATGGTACTTAACCATATTCATTGAACCAAAAGAGTCGAAATAGGATTCGAGGGTTCAAGTGCCAGGTGATTAGGCGTTTAGGCTGTTAGACTATTAGCTGCTAAAAGCCTAATAGTCTTCAGCCTAACAGCCTGATCCACCAGGAATCCTGCTTACAACGGGAGGTATTCCACAAAGTAAAATTAAATTTCGTAGCGTGAGAAATTTTTAGTTAAAGGAAATAATATGCCAACATTACTACTCGAAGTAGGTGCCGAAGAAATACCGGCTGGTTACATTGTGCCGGCCCTAGAAGCCATGGCGGCAAACTTGAAAAAGAAGTTAAGCGCGGCGCGGATCGCATATGGTGAAGCGCGGACCTATGGCACCCCACGGCACCTATCCGTTTTAATCGAAGATGTTGCCACCCGGCAAAAAACTGTGACCAGTGAATTACAGGGTCCGCCTCAAAAAGTAGCCTTTGATGATGACGGCAACCCAACCGTGGCCGGTCAAAAATTTGCCGAAAAGGTGGGACTTGATGTGAGCAAGCTCACGGTGAAGACAACCAAAAAAGGTGCGTATGTATGCGCTAAGGTGGTCGAACGCGGTCTAACAACCCGAACCATTTTAAAGCAGATCCTGCCGGAGGTTATCCTATCCACTCCCTTTCCCAAAACCATGCGATGGGCAGATCTGGACATATCTTTTGCCCGTCCCATCCACTCGGTTCTGGCTTTACTGGGTCCACAGGTGGTTTCATTCCAGATCGGAAACATCAAAAGCGGTCGGACTACATTTGGTCATAGCTTCATGCATCCTAAAAAAATTAAAATTGCCGATCCCGCAGAATACATCCACAATCTGGCGAAAGTTAAGGTGATGATCGACATCGAATCCCGTAAGCAGGCAACCGCAAGCGAAATTGAAGCTGCCGCTGCCGCCGTGGGGGGTAATGTATTGCGAGATGATGAATTGCTCGACATCGTCACCAATTTGGTGGAATACCCAGTTGCCACGGCCGGTAGATTCGATGATGATTTTCTAAATATCCCCCAGGAAATTCTGATTACAGCCATGCGTGAACATCAGAAATATTTTGCAGTTGTGGATGGTGCCGGCAAACTGATGCCGTATTTCATTGCCGTCAATAACACCCGGACCAAAGATCTTAAGCTGGTAGCGAAAGGGCATGAGCGTGTTTTGCGGGCCAGGCTGGCAGATGCCCAGTTTTTCTATCAAAGTGATGAAAAGGCATTATTTGATCCTTGGAATAAACGTTTAGAAGGCGTCCTTTTTCAGGCCGAGTTGGGCACCCTGGCAGACAAAGTTAACCGAGTCAAATCTATTGCCGGTAAGCTAGCTGCGAGTATTTCCAGCGATACAGGTTTTGAAAAAAGGGTGGTACGGGCCGCAGAATTGTGCAAGGCCGACTTGGTTAGCCAGGTCGTGGTGGAGTTTCCAAAACTGCAGGGAGTTATGGGCCGGGTCTACGCCAAGGTTGCTAATGAACCCCAGGATGTGGCCGCCGCTATTGAAGAGCACTACCGTCCGACATATTCAGGGGGCCGTCTTCCGGAAACATCCACAGGCGCTGTTTTGGCTATTGCCGATAAGTTGGATTCAATTTGTGGGTGTTTTTCTGTCGGTTTAAAACCGACCGGGGCTTCAGACCCGTACGCCTTGCGACGTCAGGGCATCGGCATTATCAACATTATGTTGAGTAAAAAATTTTCGGTTTCCCTCAACCAAATGATAGTGCAAGCATTGCAGCCTTTTGCTGATAAAGCTCAAAGCAGCATTGATGCAATTGCTGCGGATATTTATACTTTCCTTAGTAATCGTATGTCACGTCAGTTGACTGATGAAGGTTTTTCAAAAGATGTGATTGCGGCCATTATCAGCACGAGAGTCGATAGCGTGCCGGATGTCTGGAGTCGGGTCAAGGCCTTGCAGGGTCTGAAAGGGGCTCCGGATTTCGAACCTCTGGCAGTAGCTTTCAAACGCGTAGTAAATATCATCCGCAAGGCCGAGGATGTTAGCGAAGCCAGTGTGAATGAGGCCCTGTTTCAGCACGCCTCCGAAAAAGATCTTCTTGCTGCTTTCACAACGGTACAGGCAGGAGCACTGGGCCATCTGGATGCGGGCCGTTTTGAGGCTGGCTTATTGGCCATCGCCTCGCTACGAGACCCGGTGGATGCCTTTTTTGATGGCGTATTGGTCATGGCTGAGGAAACGGATATCCGCCGCAATCGATTGGCACTCTTAGGTGCTATTGCTGGATTGTTTAACAAGTTTGCGGACTTTACAAAACTATTAACATAAGCAAAGTTCATAAAATCGTGCAACGATTTTATTAAGGGAGGTACTAATGCCATTTGATCCTGAAAAAGATAAAATGCTCAAGAAATGGCGTTGTGAGGAAACCGGTTTGATCATTTCCATCAACCAATATGGCGAGGGACAACCCAAGGTGCAGATCGGACCGCGCATCCTGAAAAAAAAGGATGGCGGTGACCGGGCTCCGGTTAAAGCCGGACGTTTGACCGTGGAGGATATCTTCTGGTTATATGATGTGATTGATGAAGTTAAGGATACGCTAACCGAGTTGGCATCGCCGGAATAAACCTCTTAGTTGCATAAACAACATGGCAAGACATAGGTAATGCGTCGTTATTATGGGGAATATCATATTGATCGTGGCATTTCTTGGTGCAATTCTGGCAGAATTCTAAGGATCATATCTATTTTGCCATGTTTTTTACCCTTCGGAAATGCCTGAAGACTTCAGATTCTGCGTTGCTGAGAGTTCGAAGTAAAGAACTACGACTTCACCCTCAGACGCCTTGACTCTGAAGCCCTCAGGCATTTGCAATGTTGAGGTAAACTCTGTAATCGATCAAGTCTATTTTGAAAAACAAATATCGAATATCGAACATGGAACCGCAGAATTTCGAAGACCTACTTCGACATTCGATATTTCTTATTCAATATTCTGCAATTGCAATTTATTTAAGGCCCAACATGACTATCTCTAAGAGTAACGCCTCTTGAGTGCGACATTTTGAGTGTCGGACGTTGTGGGAGTATTTGCAAGGATGCAATCAGAAAAAATGAAACCCTTCCCCGACAATCATCCCATTGTAACTCCCATCAAAACCCGCAACACACCCGAACTTGGCCCGGTGGCGATTATGGCAGCTACCCGTCCGGATTACGAATTGTTAGCGACGCAGTTTGGATTTGATCCAGACAACATTCGGTCGCTATTTACAACCAAATTGGCCGTGAGTTCGGCAAGAAACCCCGGTCTTTGCCTGTGTGGACCCTTTATCGGTGCACCTTACGGAGCCATGATTTTGGAAACCCTAATTACCTGGGGCGCCCAGCAAATCATTTTTATGGGTTGGTGTGGCGCCGTTGCTGAGGGTATTCAAATCGGTAACATCATTTTACCCGACAGTGCTTTGGTGGACGAGGGCACATCGCGACATTATGGACAATCGAGATCGGATCCTGCAGCTCCGTCTGAAAAACTTCTACAAAAAACAAAAAACATTCTGGAAGAAATCGGCCAACCCTATCAAGAAGGGCTGATTTGGACCACCGATGCCGCTTTTCGTGAGACACCCGAAAAGGTTAAGATTTATCAGGAAAAAGGTGTCCTGGCTGTGGAAATGGAGCTATCGGCTTTGTTTTCGGTAGGGAAATTCCATGGGGTGAAGGTTGCGGGTTTACTCGTTGTTTCAGATGAGATTTCCACCTTAACCTGGAAACCGGGGTTTAAATCCAAATCATTTAAAAAGGGTCGTCAAGCTGCAGTCAATACCGTGCAGCGACTGGTAGAAATAATAATATGATTGAACGGATTCAAGATATCGTTCGCAAGTTGGAAGCTTATAACGCGGCTTACCGTAAGGGATCACCACTGGTTAGCGATAGTGTTTACGATGAATTGGTGGAGGAATTAAGGAGCCTCGATCCCGGCAATACATTTCTACATGCGGTTGAACCGGAGACATTTAGTGGTAAGCGTGAAGTCCGCCACCCAATCCCCATGTTGTCCACAGACAAGGCCTATACGCTGGAAGCGTTGGAACGCTTTATCGCGCGGGTGTCCAAAGCGGCGCAGGGATTAAATGATTTGACCGTTACTTACCGAGTCACGCCCAAGCTGGATGGCCTGGCCGGTCGGGATGATGGGAAAGTTTTTTCGTCACGGGGCAACGGTCAAATTGGATATGAAATCAGCAGTGCTTTTCTGAAAGGGGTAATCCCTATCGGGGGCCGCGGGCACGGTGTCGGCGAGATTGTGATACTGAACTCCTACTTTAAAACGCATTTAGCCAATGAATTCGAACATCCCCGCAACATGGTGGTGGGCATCATATCATCGGACAAGGTCAACGAAATCGCCCAAAAAGCCCTGGACGACGGGGTCGTGCATTTTGTCCCTTACAATCAGCTGGTCTGTTGGGAGGGTGAGGCCGATGAACTCCTGCGGGATATTGATGACATTATAGTTGATCTGGCCGACAAAACCGACTACCCCATGGATGGAGCCGTGGCCGAAGTTATCAATCCGGAGATACGCGAAGCCATGGGTGCCACAGCACACCACTACCGCTGGCAGATTGCCATCAAGAAAAAAGGGGCCACCGCCATAACCGAAGTGGTCGACGTCACCTGGCAGGTGGGACGCACCGGTAATGTCACCCCGGTCATGGAGGTAAAGCCGGTTCTGCTTTCCGGCGCCACCATCAGGCGCGTGACTGCCCACCATGCCGGTATGGTAGCCAAACTTGGAATCGGCCAGGGGGCGGCCATCGAAATCATCCGTAGTGGCGAAGTAATTCCCAAGCTTGAGAAAGTGATGCGACCATCGGACCAGGTGATCTTGCCTCAGGAATGCCCGGTGTGCGCAACGCTCCTGACTTGGCAAAACGATTTTTTGCGTTGTACCAACAGCAATGGCTGTCGGGCCCAGATCGAACAAGGCATCAGTCATTGGTTTAAAACTTTAGGTAACGCCGATTGGTTTGGCATCAAGAGTATTCAAAAAATGGTGGCCAATGGATTTGATACCCTTGAAAAGATTTATAAGATGACCGAATTGGATTTTATCGACATAGGATTTGGACCGGTACAGTCCAAAAATCTGGCTGAAGCCCTCATAATCAGCCGGACCAAGCAGGTGGAGGACTGGCGGTTTCTGGCTGCACTTGGTATTACCAACCTGGGCAAAGGAGATAGCCGTAAGCTGCTGTCCCACATATCTTTGCAAAACCTTATGAATGTGGGAAAAAATGCAATCGAGTCCATCAATGGATTTGGTGGCGTCACCAGCCTGTCTATTTATGAGGGCATCCAAGAATTGCGCCCAACCATCAAGCATATACTGCGGCTTGGATTTAACCTTGAGCTTACCCCTTTGGCTCATGAATTAGAGAAAATAGACAGTTCCATTACCGGCAAGGGCATTGTTTTTACTGGCAAGATGCGACATGGCAGCCGCGAGGACATGCAATCCCAAGCCCGAAAACTCGGTGCCAAGGTCCAGACGGCAGTGAGCGGAAAAACCGACTTATTGGTATGCGGTGAGAAAGTAGGTGAAAAGAAGCTCGATAAGGCACGAAAGCTCGGTGTGGAGATTATTTCAGAGGAAGAATATCTGGCACTAATCAAGGCGTGAAGATCACGAGAAGGGTTCAAGGGAAGCCCTTGGCTATGTGCTCTAAGCAGCTTCTATACATCCTGGCATCCCAGCATTCTAGCTTTTTATCATTAAAGATTTCTGTCTACCTAAACCTGGAAAACAATTTAGTATAAAATATTTCAGGGGGAAGTTATGTCGAACAACGTCCGCGCACATGCCATAATCACCGGCAAGGTTCAAGGTGTCTGGTTTCGTGTAGAAACCCAGCAGGCTGCCAGAAGCCATGGCGTCAATGGTTGGGTCCGCAATAAAATGGATGGTTCCGTGGAAGCCGTTTTCGAGGGTTATGAATCCAATGTCCAGGCCACACTGGCCTGGTGCCAAAAGGGCCCGCCCCATTCTAGGGTCGATGAAGTTGCGGTTACTTGGCAGGAATTTGTTGGGGATCTTTCGGATTTCAGTGTAACGTATTAGGTGTTTTATATCCTCAATTGAAACTAAAACTATTCTTGGTTCCTGTCAGTGGTTTCTTCATTATATTTACCATCTTAGTTGAAGATTAGACAACTAGCAATGGTAGACATCGGTTTGGAAGTTCAATCATAAAGTCAATGCACAGGAGTACCCCCTCAATTTAATGTAACCTTTACTGACAGCGCTCCCAACAAAATTGATACTTCCATTTGAAGTTAAAAAAATCATGGAAATATTCGATCAAATTACAGGCCAGCGATGATGATACATTACCTGTGCATTGATGATGTTAGATTATTTTCGTTAAACACTGTTTCCCCGTAATGGCTTGGCCCTGGCTGTCCACTGCTTTGCCGGATTCGACCTATAGGTACGCCGCTGCATTATGCTGCATGCAACAGGAACTCGACTTTCACAGCTTCGTATGGAAAAACGATGCGCTTGTTGTCAGTGCGATCAAGAATTCCAGCGTTTAGGAGTGCGGTGACATCGCCGTGAACGGCCTTTACATCACGCTTAACACGCCGCGCTGTTTCGCGAATTGATACAGGACCTGCTCCGCAGAGAACTTTAAGCAACTCCCAGCGTTTTGCGGTTAATACTCGCCAAAGCAATTCCGGAGTCGCAAAGCTGATGCATGCGGACTTTTTTGGTTTTCCTGTTTTCCAAGCCCGTGTAAAATCTGCCATCGAATCGGCAGGTGTTCGTACATCAAGAGTTACGGTTTTCATGGTTCCACCTCTCGATATCATACTGAAAATCAGCGACCAACTGTTCCGGTGTTGTAAATATATAGGCACTTTCTCTTCCATCAAAATGCCGATGATCACCCTTCCCAACCTCATTATCGTAGCGCAAAACGCATTCGCCACGCACGACATACACAAGCCTGTACTTGAACTCGTGTAAAGACCCAACCAGTGGCTTTGGAAGACGCCACAATACCAACTCTGCAAATGCCGATTCAGAATAGATGATACGCGTACAAATGAGTTTAGCAGCTTTCATGTTGGAGATAATAACAACGTTCTTGACCGTTGTCAATCACTCCAACAACAAAAAGGTAAAAAAGGGGACATTCGATCAAATTATTGGCCATTTTGTTCCTAATCATCCATCGAAATTTACATCGGCTAAAAAGATGGTGAGCTTGGTTTGATCATCAAAAATCGGTGGATAAAAATCGGCTCAAATAGGCCAAGATATAAAATGGTGATCTGCGATTTTTTATAGGTTGATATGTAGAGGATAATGGTGATATGTGCATTGAAAGATTTTAGATCGTCGCGGAGCGTCATCGTACATATCTGTTTTATCAATAATACCATTTCATTAGCCTTCATTATAGAATCGGGTTGTAAACTTTTTCATAAGCCTTTATGCTGTTGCACAATTTTGGCCGGAACTATAGATAAAACTCTAATCATATACATGTACCCACCAAAATTTTTTTATGTTGTGTTTATAGATATCAAGTGGGCAATTCCAATAATATCATTTAGCCAGCAAAATTGACATGAAGCGGACACAATCCGGACACCGAGGAGGTTAGAGTGGCCGAGTTGAAGCAAGTATATCTTCTACGTGCCCAATATATAGGTGGGTTTGCAGAATGCTTCCCTTTGGCAAACTCATGGTACCGCGATATCAAATTGGTCGCCAGAACCACTCTCGAAGAATTGAATTCCATTGTTCTAACGGTTCTGGATTGGAGGGATCAGGACCACCTATTTGCTTTCACAGTTGGTGGGCGTGTATACGCGTGGCTAGGTTCTGACTCTTTTGTGGTTGATGAGAGAATGTTCAAGGGAGCCTTTTACTCTGCAGCAATTCCTTTGAGTGCACTAGATTTACAAGAGGGAGATACATTTACTCATGTCTTCGATTTCGGTGACGAACAAACGTTCCTTTTCAAAGTGTTACAAGTTAACCAGCTTTTGGATACCGTCGATCTGCCGCTTTTGGTTTCGGAGCAGGGCGGTTCACCACCACCTCAGTACCCAGCTTCCACCGAATCTCGCGCTCTGCGAAGGATCTGGCGAAGTCTGAACAAGTCTTTCGGAAACCGCAAAACTCCAACAGCCAGGAAGAGTTCACAGATATGCTTAGGGCTGACTCATAAATAACAATACATATATATGGGCCAACTATCCCATAA
>CAZWEO010000103.1:0-18799 GCA_964633115.1 uncultured Desulfobacterales bacterium | reverse complement strand
CATGACTTAGCATCCCCCAAAATAGGAATCTAACCGAAAAATGACACTTGGGAGTATTTATTATGAGACCATTTTGCTATCTGCTCCGCCGTCATTCCCTCGGAAGAGGGAATCCAGTAAAAGCTATCGGCTTTCAGCTAAAGGCTATACCTGGATCCCCGATTTCTCGGGGATGACAACCGAAGCATATGATACTAGGAAGCTGTAGCTTTCTGACTCCTGATTACGATACCGATTCCAACAAACCCAACGAACTCAATAAACTCAATGAATCCAATAGCAACAATCAGTTAGGGGGTTTTGGATCCGAGACGCTCATAGTTTTGGCAAGCGAGTTCACTGTTCATGAGGCAGCCTACGTGATAATCCACTAGAGCCTCATCACGGACGCCCATGCGTTCCAGTACGTAGCCTCGGTTGTTGAAGGCCAAACCATAGGAAGGATCGATTTCCAATGCCGCAATGCAGTCAGCTATGGCCTTTTCAAATTGCCCTTGCTGAGCCCTGGCCGCCGCCCGAAGCGTGTAGGCTTGTGGATTGGGTGACTTCCCTTGAATGATCTGGGATGTTAGCCGTACAACTGAATCCCAATTCTCTTGGCTGTACAGGCGCACACTTTGTTGCATGAGCCGCTCTTCTTTTGAGATCCGTTTTTCAGGCCTCGCCTTGCTGGCATTAAGATAGTTTTTACAACTTAATTCCATACCCTTTTCACAAGCTTTGAAATAACTTTTTGCGGCCTTTTCCCACTCGCCTTGTTTTTCGTAGATGAGTCCCTGATTGTTTAGAGCCGCGGTATTCCCCGGTGCCCGCGTGATAGCTTGGTCAATGTCTTGCAAAGCTTCTTCAAATAGCTTGGTTTCGGCATAAGCCCAGGCGCGATTGATGTAGGGATCTATTGCCTGCGGATTATAATATATGGCCATGGTAGACGCTTGTATGGAACGCTGCCATTTTTTGGCCGTTACGGATTGATATGCTATCTGAGACCACTTTTCAAACAACCCGGAATCTTGAGACTGGCAAATATTGGAGGCGATAGCATTGGCAAGCGGTTTGCAAAAGTCCAACTCACAGGCTACCAGCAAGTCACTACAGCCAGAATCTATTAAATCAGATTCTATTTTGGCTCTGCCGCGTTTCGCGTATATCGTTCCGTCATCAGGCCTCAGTTCGATGGCAGACGTAAAATCGGCAATAGCCGCTGATATTTGTTTTGCTTCCATGTAGGTTTCGCCGCGGGCGATAAAACCCGCAGGATTGGCCGGATCGAGTTCGATTGCTTGCGTAAAATCTTTTTGAGCTTGACGATATTTACCAGCTTCAAGAAATAATCGACCGCGTTTTAAAAGAGGGGATTCTTTAACCATATAGAGATCGATAGCTGTCGTGTATGCTGCTTTAGCAGCCTCCTTGTCGCCGATACCGATCAATGCGTCACCTTGTAGGCTGTGTGCATGGATGATGTGGGTATCAAGTTTAGCTGCCCGAATAAAATCCTGGTATGCACTTACCCAATCATTCAGTCTTAGATATACGCGACCGCGATGGAGAAAGAGCCACGCATTTCTCTCATCCAACACAATGGCTTTATTGAACTGTTTGATAATTGTTGCTGGATCGGGTGATGGTGCTGAAGATCCCGCAGAAATAAGAGCATCCATCACTGCCACTGCAGATATACGCTTAACCACCTCAGCTCGATTTGCCAATAACTTCTTCTTGGTTTTAGCTGATATTGTTTGTTTGTCTAATTCTTTGGATATACCTTCTATTTGCTTCAGTAGTTTTTTGATCAGGACTTGGTTTGCCTGGGTATTATCAAAACGGAAACGGTTGGCTATGAATTCATCCAAGTCTGATGACAAAGTCTCTTTATCAATACTGCCGGCCACTTTCAGGGATGCGGTATAGTCATCGGCTTTTTTCTGCAGCGTCATTGATTTTGTGTCAAACTTCATCACCCCAGCGGCCAAAATGACAGCCCGGTCTGTCATGGGCAGGGCAGTTTTAAAAGCGGCCGTCACACGAATGGTTTTGTCCGCTGCACTCAATAACGCCTGCCTTATCTGCGCCGTGGAAATAACCCTGGCCTGTTGTTCTGTTTCCCCATGAGTGAATTTATAGTCATAAGTAGCAGTCCAGACGACGGTTTCGGCCCTGACTACGGATGGCAACAAGCCCAAGTAAACCATGGCCACACAGATGATTGCTATGGTAACGCGACAGACTGAATTCATTCTTTTCGATTTAAGATTAAACATATTATAATAATAGGTGCGTTTTGAAATAGGTCAATTACAAGTCCATACGTCAAAGTAATTACCGGTGCATCGAACGATGAAAGTGTTAATAAATACCATTGTTTTTATCACCGCCCGCTGCGCTCAAGACGCAAAGTACGCAAAGAAAGATCTACTTTATTAATTTTTAGTCTGAGGCCTGTCATAGCAGACGTGACGCCAAGACAGGTACAAAAAATTAATAATCTTCATCCTTCGGAAAAATCAATAGCAGCATTATCCTTCTCTGTAACAAATCTTAATTGTTATAGAGTAAATTATATTTTATAAGTAAGCCGTTATAGGCCACTCATATAATTATGCCTGGAGGGCATTGGTTTATGTCTTGATCAGCGTCTCAGTGATCACGATATTAAAAAGAATCTCTGCGTACTTTGCGCCTTTGCGGTGAATAAAAACTCAACAAACACAATTCAACCTAATATTCTTCAGCAGATATTGCTAATCAAGGATGCGCAATGGCTGTTCAGGGGTAAAGGTAATTCTCAGAGAAATGCGGTTTTCCTGGTAGCCCTCATCCTCCTCGCTTGAATCGACCAAGCGATAATCGTATGAAATAGCGGCAGTGACATAACGAATCCGGTTATATGAAATTCCTACATTGCCGAGGGTTGTAAAATCATTCTGATTGTCATCCGTATTGAGATAAATATCCTGGCGATAGGCACCAGAGACGTTGATGAATATATCATTAAGGATTTCATAAGCGAACTGTGCACCGCCCTCATAAAATATTCGCAAGCCTTGGTTATCCTGGGTGAAAAATTCTTCTTCATACCCGCTGGCGGCATTCAACCCAAAAGAACCACGCCGGAAGGGCCAGGTCTGGATAATATCGCTAGAGAACAAAAGTCCTTCTTCATCATCCTCCCTTTCGCGCTCGATCCATAAATAGCCAACGGAAATCGAGAGATTAGTATCCTCACCGGATTGATAGATGAGATTAAGACTGGGATAATCGATGTGATAATTGTCGTCTTCATTTTGATCGAAAAACAACGCCGTATGCTCATAGGAGACACCGGCAGCTACATTACGTGTAGCCTGCCGGCGTAACTGGAGACTGGCATAATAACGTTCGAAGTCGTCGGTCACATCGAATTCACCGCGGGTGAAGGCCAAACTTCCCTGATTAGTGACACGGTCTGATAGATCATATTCCCAACCTAGGGATGGCGTATGTTCCTGGCTGTCTTCTTCCTGGTTGGCCTCGTCTTCATTCTCCAGCACCGCATATTGGTATGCCAAGGTCACCACATCGGTGGGACCGAAGCGATTTGATAGCTCTACACTGGCCGTGTTATTGTAATAAGGCTCCCGTCCTGTGCGATCGCCTGAAATATCTGCTGTGTCCAGACTATCGAGCGGCTCTTCGGTGTATAGAAATGAATCAGTGATATCGATGCGGGTATTTCGGGATAAATGACTATAGGCCGTCAGGTTGGCATTATGACGCAGGGTGTCGTATTCGGCATGATTTGCATACCGGCTATGGGCAGGATCATAGGAGAAATCCAGGCCTTTGTTTTGACCGATCACGGCAAGGGTAAAGCCGGGTTGGATGGTTGTGATGAAATCGGATTCTTCGTCCGATTCGCTTAGGTCGACATTGTCGGTGTATTCTTCCGTGATGGTTAGTCTCGGCTGGAATGTTATCTGATAAGCAAAGCTAGTATTGGTGATTGCAACGGAAATTACAATGATAGATATCGCATGGGAAATCAGCTTAATTTGCATCATGTTATTTTAATAGTCAGACAGGATTAAAAAGATTTTTTTCTAAAATTTAAGACAATATTGCAAAGCTAATTTATCGCCGAAGGCGATCCAATGTGAATTCAGTTCCCACTGCTCTCAGTGGGAACTGAATTCACATTTATGGTACAATGATGGTGTCGTCGGCTTGGAGCTTGATATTTTGGCTAAAATCGCGTCCCTTGATGATATCGCGATAGTTAACCCGATAAATTCTCTCTTTGCCGTTTTCCTTGCGTAGCAAAAGGATTTCTTTTTTTGAAGCCCACTCTGAAAAACCACCCGCCAGTGCGAACGCCTGTAGCACGGTCAGGTTTTTGGATAAGGGGTATTCACCTGTTTGCATAACTTCCCCCAGGATGTAGAAACGCTTGCTGGCAGGATTCGTGACCGTTACGGTTACAATGGGATTGGCAACATAAGCCTTCAGGCGGTTTTCTATGGCCTGCTTAACCGCCATTGGGGATTGACCTTTAGCCTGAATGTCGTTGATAAGCGGAAAGGTTATCATACCGTCTAACCTCACCAGTATCTCTTCACGTGAGAAATCAGGTTCCTTCCAGGTGGTGACTTCCAGTATGTCACCGGCACCGATGAGATAAGTATCTTTGGCTTCTTCTTGTGCTATACATGGAAAAGTAATGAATAAGACTGTTAGTATAAGGCTACATATTGAAAAAAGTTTTTTAGTCATTAGCTTTCCTCTATTTCAGACAGGATTAACAGGATTTTCATGATTTTTTTCCTCCCTCCTTTCCGGAAGAAAGAAGGGAAACAATATCCACCTTCGGTGAAACCTAAGTTAAGAATGATGCTTTCTATATTTTCGTTTGACCTCAACTCCGGATGGCCCAAAATTTATTAGAAGATCTATTTCTAATTTTAATCCATTTAGATAATTAACTAACTGAACTTCGTGTTCTCTAAGGATATGCTTTACAGATTTGAGCTCAACAATCACTTCATTTTCAATAAGTATATCAACAAAAAACTCTCCAACAAAGGCGATGGCAATTTTGTTGTTTCGTCAGGAAACAACGAAAAGATCAAGTGAATCCTGTTAATCCTGTCTAAATTCAAATCAAATTAACCCTTTTGAACCGAGAAACAGCAGTATTTCCTGTGTGGCTTCTATGGGGATATTGTCAGTGGTGTAGACGCGTACCACAGGGGGTCGGAGGTCTTCATATTGGCCATCAGCACTTGTTAACATTATTGCATCCCAGTTTCTCATTAACCATCCATTTGCTATTCTTGTTTGTGGATTCTGACTCCTGAGAACAAAAAATTGTTATGGCTTCCTGCTTTCTAAGCTTATCGTGTTACTGCTTGCGATAATATTTACTATATTTACCATATCCATAATAATTTGATGAGCTCAAATCAAACCAGTTCATGACGACACCTAAGATCTTTTCCTTGCCGATGTTTTCGATAAGTTCGGAGACCAAGTCACGTGGGGTCCAGCCAGTCTTGACCACAACAACAACCCCATCCACCTGGCGTGCAATAGCACTGGTTTCAGCTGTGAGTTGCGGTGGCGGTGAATCGATAATTACGTAGCGATCTTCATAGCGATGGGTGACCTGCTCTAAGAGGACTCGCATTTCTTTCGAAGACAAAAGCTCCGCAGGATTCTGGGGAATAGATCCTCCCGGCAGTACTGTGAGTTTATTTATCTCGGTTTTGATGAGTACGTCTGTAAGTGAAACTTTTTGGTTGAGGTATTCAGTCAGTCCTATGGTATCGCCGAGTCCGAAAATATTATGAATTGTTGGTCTGCGAACGTCGCAATCCATTAGCAGCACATGTTCGTTGATATTTTGGGCAATGCTAACGGCCAAATTAGCTGCAACAAAGGATTTGCCTTCGCCGGGCAAGGCGCTGGTGATAAGAATGGATTTGGGCGGCTTGGTCTTGTTGGCAGGGAATAAGATGTTACCCCGCAGAATTTTGAACATCTCGGACGCCAGCGATTGGGGTTTGAAATAAGTCACCAGATTGGGGTCCGCATTGGCTCTGAATATCTTAGGATTCAGGAGATCAAGGGGGACTTTTCTTTTCGCCGGGAGATCATGGAAATGAGCGGCGAGCCCTCTGCCGGTCTCGATGGTATGGATTTGTTCTTTGTCTGCTTTTTCAAGTGCATCGTATATTTTGCCCACGCTCTTATCTCAATCCTATTTAAATATTAATATATTGTCTAATAAATTCCAAAGTTTTTTCCGTGCCTTTGAATGTCAGCAGACTAAAACCGACAAATAGAACCATGGACGTGGATAGGGATAGCATGAACAAGGCGTTATTCCAGAGCTTTTTTCGTCTCTGCCGAGCAGAAATAAGCGTTGGCACCGTGCACAATATCGGCATTTCCAAGTATGCCTCCACATCGTCCGGCTTGCGGAAGGAGCTATCCAGGTATTCCAATAAAAATATTAGCCCGGCACCCAGACCGACGCCCGCCCCAATGACCATGATAAATAGCCTTTTCATATCCGGTTCGCTTGGCCGCATGGGGACCTTGGCAGCGTCTATAATGCGGAACTGCTCACCTTTCTGCTTTTTCTCCATATTTACAGCAATGTCCGATTCCAATTTTCTGGCCAGTATGGAATCATAGATAGTTCTGATGTTCTCATAATCCCGATTGAGCGATAACAGCTCCTGCTCACGTTTGGGGGTGTTTTCCACCATCTTCTGATAATGTTGTATATCTATTTCTATTTTTATTATATCATTCTCAAGAGTTCCGATCTGTAGCTTTAATTCCTCACGCTCTCTCAGTAGGGCCAACCGGCTTTCCAATCTGCGCTGTTGATTTGGATCGACGATTGCCGCCCGTGGTGGTTCGGCCGTTTGTTGCAGTGGACGGTTGTCAACTTTTTTTTCTTGCTCCGCGATGTTTGCTTTCAGTTTGATTATATCCGGGTGCTGATCCGTATAACTCATTTGAAGCTGGGCCAGATCAGCCTTCATTTGATTGAGCAGGACTTCATCCTCGGATAACTCCGTCGCTACGGGTGCCACGTCTTCGTCTTGGCTGACTATTTGATCGTGGCCATCGGATTCGATCTGTTTCTCGACTAGAATTAGATTATTCTTAGCATAGCGTATGCTTTCATTTCTCATATTGATCTGCTGTTGGAGACCTTCTAAAATACTCAGATTGGTCTGTAGCTGTTCCGGCAACCCGCCCATATTTTTGGCACGGTAGTTTTTTAAGGCTTCCTCTTGTTTTTCCAGCTTTGCTCTGATGTCGTCCAATTCATCTTCTAAAAAGTCGCTGGTACCAATAGCCTGCGCCTCCCTGGTTTTTAGGTTTTCATCGATGACAAACCGGGCCAGCGCATTGGTGACCCGCATAACCAAATTTGGATCCTTGCCTTTGAATGATATCGAAAAAGACTCTGCCTGCCCCCTGCGACCCGATCTTGTCAATTCCACGGAGATCCTACTTCGCAAGCTCTTGATTTTATCTTCCAAAAAAATATCGGCTTTGCCAGGACCTTTAAATAATGGAAAATCATTAATAATATTCTCAAGGTTGGAGCGACTCATGATCTGCTGGGAGATGGTGTTGATTCGGGAGTCGATGTCCGTGGATACGATGGAGCGCACAAATTCTTCGGGTACGCGCTGCTCCTGGATCAGAATGAGGGTACTGGCATTATAGATCTTAGGCAGTTTCACAACCAGAACCATACCGGCCATTAATGACAGGATGATTGGTATAATCAACCACCATCGTCGTCTTAGAACTGGTTCGATGATCTTGTCTGGTGTAAAAATATCCTGTTTATTTTTCATCAATAAGCTCGCAAAATGTTCCTAATTCGAGTAGCCATGTCATTCTTCATATTTCTTTAACGCTAAGGATATGGCTCTAAGTCAATTTATACGTTTTTATTTTATTTAACATGGATTTGTAGCTAATATTCAGCCTATCGGCCGCTTTTTTGCGGTTCCAGTTTGTGCCTTTCAAGGTCTTGCGAATGATACGTTTTTCAACCTTAGCCAAAATGTCCCAACAAATTGATTTGAGCGGCTTTTTATGGGCATTTTTCAAATAATCTTTGCCATCGATGATGTTTTGAATGGTGGCCAAACCATCCATCCATATGTGGCGTTCCTGATATTTTTTATCTGAACGGTCTTCCTGAAAGTCAGTCAATTGCTCTTTTGCCTGGTTTAAGAGGACCGCTCTTTTGACCGTGTCCATCAGTTCCTGAACGTTTCCGGGCCAATGGTAGTTCATAAACATTTTTTTTATGCTTGACGACAATTCAAAAAAGCTTTTACCAGATTCCCCACAATATTTATAGGTAAAATAATCAGTCAGTAGTGAAATATCTTCTCTTCTTTCGCGCAACGGCGGTAGATTTAAACGCAAGGTGCTCGACCGGTAATAAATATCCTCGCGAAATTTCTGCTCCGTTACCAATTTATCCATGTCTTTGCTGCTGCCGGCGATCAATCGAAGCATCCTGGGACGCTCTATTCCTTCGGCACCAAGGGACATCTGAGATTTATCTACCACAAGCAGCAATTCGGCCTGCATATTCAAAGGCAGGTCGCCAATCTCGTGAACATACAAGGTACCAGATACTGTCAGCTGGTCGCAATCTCCTGGTTTGGTATCCCAAAGAATCTGCTTTAAATAATCAATTAGCCGCACACCCTTACCAGCATCTAACAATGCTTGCGCATCAACCCTGATGAATAAACCACGGCGGTTTGTATGCCAATGAATGGCACGAGCCAGCAATTCCTTGCCGACACCGTTTTCGCCCTGTATTAGGATATTTTCGTTATTACGTCCAAGATCCATCAGAAGCGATTTTATTTCTACCAAGTTTGGATTGTTCCCCACAATAAATGGACGTTTGTCATTCAGCTTCTCTGTAGATAATGAAAACGCGGTCTTTAGTGACGTTTCAAATGCTGGTGTATTGTCGGATGAATCAACTATCTGAGCGTTTTTCAGACCATTAATTGACAAATATTTTTGAATAGCTGGATCATCTGAAAACATGATCACAGGTCGATAGCATTCCACGGCCTGCAAGGCGTTCATAAATCGAATCCCCCTATCCGACGGTATTGCTCCCATCACGATCAACTCAGGATCAAGTTGAAATAGGTTGTCAAGACAGGTTGTCTCCTGCTGAAAACAAAAAGCAAGGCTGCCATCTTTGGCGAGCAAAGCCCTCAGGTAATCCTTTTGGGAGGGATTTTGCTCAATAATAATGATCTTTTTACCTTCGAAATTGCTCATAAGCCAAATTACATTTATTCGATGCATTAACGCACTGCAATTTTAATAATGCCCAGAACTATACAAACCGATTCGCATCTCGTTTGAAAAACGAGAACCTTATCCAGTTTGGTTTAGTGACAATACCAAGCAAATATCTTGCCAATGCGGAGCAATTTTGAAAGAACCAATAAATCGTCTCACGATTATTTGAAACGCAACCCTTTCGCTTCCCGGGCGAAAGGGTTTGTTATTCAAGAGCAAAAGTTTTACCAGCAATCTGTATGACGTACCATAATCCCAGTTCCTGTAATGTAAAACGTTACCATTTTTTGTGAAATAAAGTGCTACATGTATATCATATTTCCATCATTATCGTCAATTTCCAACGGTTTAAATCATAACAATTCGAAAATATGTGAAAATCAATACTTAAAAGATGAAATAAATTTCTCATTGATAATGACATTTAATTCACCCTTCATTCAGCTAACATGCTGCCGTAAGTTTGCCCGCGAGACTACCATCAACCTATAATCGTGGTCGATGTACACGAAATCCTCTTGCTATTTTCTTAATATCGTTATATGGTTAGCGCGTTTTTGGACCTGAAAATCATAAGTATTTTTCCCAAAGTTTGTCGAAAACACGCCGGGCATAATATATCAACATAGAATAGGGTTCTGCCAATTCATGGATGTTGCTACAAAACTGCTAATAATCGATGACAATGAGGAGATTCTAAGCTCTCTGAATCGTTATCTTTCAAGAAAAGGGTATCAGGTGGTCCTGGCAACCAATGGCCTTACCGCTTTAAAACAACTCGAGGCAGCTAATTACGATTTTGATCTCGTAATTACCGATCTTGTGATGCCAAATATCAGCGGTGTAGCAATTACCACCATTCTGAAAAAGCATAATCCACGCATGCCAATTATTGCAATTACCGGATATGGTGAGCAACCCGGATCACTGGCAAAGGAAGCTAATGCGGATATCGTCATGGATAAGCCTTTCAAACTTAATGAAATTGAAACAATGATTCAAAAGCTATTGAAACACACGAAATGATTATATAAGACTTAAATTACCAGGTGATATTGTAGGCTTTGGCATTATAGAACACACTTTTATTTCAACTTGTTATTTTGATAAATAGTTTTGGTAAAATTATGCATCG
This sequence comes from uncultured Desulfobacterales bacterium, assembly GCA_964633115.1. Taxonomy (GTDB): domain Bacteria; phylum Desulfobacterota; class Desulfobacteria; order Desulfobacterales; family B30-G6; genus B30-G6. Next base: position 8,307 of record CAZWEO010000103.1, on the reverse strand, counting down.
TCCAATTATCGGAGTTAGCGAAAACATTCTTAAAATCAGAGAAGTAATCGACCACATTGCGGATACGGGTCTCAACACTGTTATTTGTGGTGAAAGCGGTGTGGGCAAAGAGGTAATCGCCCAGAATCTTTACCAAAAGTCTTCTCGCAATGGCAAGCCCTTTATTCGTGTAAACTGCGCCGCACTCCCTGACGGTCTGCTGGAAAGCGAGCTATTCGGATATGAAAAAGGGGCCTTTACCGGAGCCGACCGGAGAACTCGAGGAAAATTTGAATTAGCCAACAAGGGCGTATTGATGCTGGATGAAATCGGAGACATGTCTCTGCCACTCCAAGCTAAATTACTGCATGTGCTTCAGAGCGGTGAATTCGCACCGCTTGGATCGGAAAAGGAAGTTAAAACAGACACCTGGGTAATTGCAGCGACCAACCATGAATTGGAAAAAGATATCCAGGAAGGGAAATTTAGGGAAGATCTTTACTATCGTCTCAATATCATACGGATTTTTATCCAACCCCTGCGAGAAAGATCCGAAGATATCGCTCCCTTGATTGACTATTACCTAGAGGAGTATACTAAGCAATTCAATACCGATAAGATTATTCGCCCCAGCGAAATCGTGATTGATCAATTGACACGCTATCACTGGCCCGGCAATGTACGCGAACTTCAAAACATCCTCAAGCGTATGCTGGTTCTTGGCAATGCTGAAAAAATTCTAAATGAACTGGAAGTGGGCTCCCATGATACTGGCGAAACGGCAGTTCCCACTATGGATGGCAAGTCCCCAATAAACCACATGGGTATAATCGATCTAAACGGCAAAGATTCACCCGAAGAGCCTTCGTTTTCTCTCAAAAAAATCCGCAAAGCTGCACTAGATCGGGTCGAAAAGGAAGTCATTTCCCATGTGCTGAAAAAAACAGGCTGGAATCGCAGCAAGGCCACCAAAATTCTTAAAATCAGCTATAAAACACTGCTATACAAGATCAGTGATTTAGGAATTACACCCCCGCCTAGAGACGGATAGACTCGCTATTTATACTTAGTGCGAATACGGGATCCCCATTTTCATGGGGAGGACATTCAGACTATAGTACCAATTGTTTATTTAGGGGACGGGTATTCATTTATTACTTTATTGCTTTTTCATAACTATATACAAAAAATTCTGGGATGATGGAAAATTGTAGCAAGGCCGATTGAGGTTTGAGGAACGCTCTGTTGGTCTTATCGTGCTGCAGCAATGATTCAGAACAGTTTGTGAAATTAACTGTTATTAGGCCGCAACCACATATTGTTGGACGAGTTCAAACAGCTCATCAATATAAAAGGGTTTTGCTAAAAACGCATCAGCACCCAATTCTTTGGCTGTTTTTTCGTTTTTGTAGTGCTGGGACATGAGGATGTATGTTTTATCTGGAAAAGTTTCTTTAACATTTTTTAGAAGATCAAATCCGTTCATAACTGGTACATCAGCGTCGGATATAATAATGTGAACGTTGTCGGATTTCTGAATATATTCCCAAGCTTCTTTGCCATTATCAAATGCCCTGACCTCCCGGTTGACACAAAATTCAAGCACATCTATGGTGAAATCTCTTACCAACTTGTCGTGATCGACTACCACGATTTTTACATTTTGGATCATAAATAAACTCGCTTCGCGATTTTATATGACGCGATTTCGTCGCTCTTTAATTTTTTTCCAGTATCTTAACACATGGTCAGTTAGCGAGCATCGTGCGTATCTCTTTAAAGGTAAGCAAGCACTTGATCGATATTTTTTGGAGATGCGACTAGAAGATGCTCATCGATGCGTCCACGTTCCATGTAATCACTCAAATGAAATTTAGTGCCATCCATCTTGCAGATCTTGCCACCAGCCGCTTCGATTATTACGCGCGTTGCAGCCAGATCCTGATAGGATTCATTGGCAATGATAGCAGCATCCGCCCTACCCTTGGCAACATAACAAATATGAGCGGCAGTACAGCCCATATTTCTAATTTTTCCGGGGAATTCGCTTTGATATTGTTGGTGAAATCGCGAAAAGGTTAGCAACAGGCTTTCATCATCCACATTGCCTTTAGAATTGACGTGGATTATCTGGTCACGCCAGTAGGCATTTTTATCTGCTTGAGCATGAAAAAGATCACCAGTGGCCGGCATATAAAAAACACCTAAAACCGGCCAAAAATTTTCAAGCAATGCCAATGATATTCCCCAAATCGGTATACCAGCTTGAAAATTATCGACCCCGTCAATTGGATCAAATATCCAAAGATACCGCTTCTCATCATGTGAATAATCACTGCGGATCTGACTGCTACTGAAGGCCAGATGATCGGGAAATTGATGGCTTAATTCTTCTTGAAAGTAATTGGAGAGTCTGAGTTCAGCCTCAGTGACAAGGTTTTGATCAAAAACTGCACGCGTTCGACCTTTACCATAATAATTGAGTGCTTCGTCTCCAGCTTGCTTGACAAGATCGACTGAAAATCTGTTCATTTCCTCCAAACCAGCCTTATGTGTGTTAGCCATATAAACTCCCGATGAATTATTGTTTGGGTCTCGTAAATAGTCCTACTTTCCGACTTCGCTCTTTTAGTTACGATAGGACGAGCTGTTTTGCGCTGCAGATCTAAATCTTGATTAAATTTTTTAAAGTTTAGGGCTACAATACATTCAACGTACAAAAATTAGGCCTAACATTTGTAAAACTCGCACGTTTTGAATTTGAACTTTTCTCGAAACCGTCTATTTTTGATAATGAAAATAGACTGTTTTGTCAAAGAAAAAGGGCTCCTGTAAGCAAATTTGCTTGCAGGAGCCCATTCAAAGATGCGCTTTCAATGAATCATTAAATGCGGTCAATTCCAGTTCAGCACAACAAATAAGCACAGTTACAGGTCATTTGAAAGTCCGCCTTCATATAAGCGCACATGTCTTCTGACACAAGATGTGGGGTAGTGTCAAGAGCAAATATACTATTTGTTGCACTTGTTGTGTTCATTGAGTTCATTGGGTTTGTTGAGTTTATAGGGTTTTTTAAGTTGGAATCGCTATCGGAATCAAAATAAGGAGTCAGAATCCAGGAGTCAGAAGTCAGATTTTCCTTTCGCCCACTATGTCGCAGTCGCTCCAGTTTGTTGAGTTCGTTGGGTTACGAATCGCTGAGATGCGAGGACGCTGGGATGCCAAGATGCTTGGAAGCTAGGACGCTATGACGATAGGAGGCTGTCATTAGGTGATAGCTCATAAGTTGTAATTGATAGACAGTTGCTAAGTGGGAATCGGGATCGGGATCAAATTAAGGAGTCAGGAGTCAGAATTCAGGAGACATGAGTCGCAAACTGTAACAAAGTCATTTAGCTCTTTCATGGGAATGGGGCAAAGGAGGACTTCGCTCGAGACACAGAGGACGCAGAGACTTTTCTTTAGGCCTGATTTTTTGAGATATCCACTTCGCTAAAGCTCAGATGGAAAAATTAGACCAACCCCTCAACCCTAGGGGTATAATATCTTGTCCCAAGATATTATTGGATGCAGCTACGCTGCATAAATATATTTTATAGCGGCGAAGCCGCGTACCATAACAGTTTGGAACAAACTGTTATTCTGTGAGAGATAAAAATTGTTATAGCAGGTGAGCCGCGCGTCACATAACAGTTTGGCACAAAGTGTTATGCTGGATCCCCAAAATGGATCAGGGATGAACCAGTATTTATTTGGAGTGTAAACGAAATGATTCTGAAACAAAAAAGCCACATGGTCTCCCATCTGGCCCTATTAGATTAGGTTGAACGACGAACCCGTTTTGGAAAATAATTTTACAAAGTCCTCGTTAATTTCCTTTTTTAGTGTATCCATCGGCATACCAGCCGCCGCCCTTGAGTGTAAAAGTGCAAGGGGAGATAATCTTTTTTGCCTTTTTATGACATTCGGGGCACTTAATTTCTTTGGTACCCATTTTAACGAACTTTTCAGTTACAGTGCCCTCTTGGCATTTAAATTCATACATTGGCATTCGAATCAACCTCGTTTTTATCATTGTGATTTTGTTGGTATAATAATTATAAATAGAAAATTGTCAACAATTAATGAATTCGTTGCACAATTTTTTAAATAGCGACATTGTCGTTATACATCGAAAGTGTTCTGGAATTATGTTTGCAATCTAAACATTTACCTTTTTTAAAGGAATTATTTGTGTTTATTTATAATCAAGGCTACATAATTTTCCAAATTTTTGCATCTTTCAAGCTGGTATGATGAACAGATTTTATATCCATAAAACGTGGCCCACTTTGCTCCGTGAGGGCCAAAAAGACCCCTCTGAATTCCTGCCGAATGTTGTTGAAGATAACCAACCCGAAAAACAAGAATTCGAACCGGAAAAGTATATCTGCTGCCGTCAGTGTCACCAGGTCATCAGTTCCCACGATCAAGGTATCATCCGCGATGGCGCGCACGAACATACGTTTGCCAATCCAAACGGTCTGGTATTCAAGATCGCATGTTTTCGCCTGGTAACTGGAAGCGCATATGCCGGTCCATTCTCGCTGGAGTTCACCTGGTTTAAGGGATACCAATGGCGGATCGTCGTATGCAATATGTGTTTGACCCATTTGGGTTGGTTGTTTGTGTCTGGCAGTACAGACAGGTTTCATGGATTGATCCTTGATCGACTTATGGATTCAGAAATTGAGAGTTAACATATACTCAACAAATGGCAAACCCTGAACGGTATGTGATCTCGCCTGTTTCCTTGTAACATTGCAAAATAATCATATTCGTGCTAGTTTGTATGACCTTTTTTTTTAGGGTCATACGAACGGTCATCAACACTTTTAGACAACCATTATCCACACTGGTATGATCTAAGGAATAAAATAATGAAGAAACCGACCTTGTTAATCATTATCAGCTCAACTTTTTGCTTTCTTTTGGCTTTGCTTAGTTGCAATAGCGGTGGCGGCGGCGGTGGCGGTGGAGGTGGCAATCAATATAGCGTCAGCGGCACCATTTCCGCAGCAGACAATTCCGCCATTGATAGCGATGTTAATGATCCAAACGTAACACCTGAATTCAATGATACCTTTGACGATGCCCAGGAACTGCCAAATCCCGTGATCCTTGGCGGCTACGTCAACGAAACAGGTACCGGTGAGGAAGGGAATTTTTATGATGCTGATGACAGCAGCGTTGCTGGCGATCTTAAAGATTACTACTCAGTATCACTCACTGAAAATCAAAGTATCACACTATATATTTCCGACGGTGCCAACATCGATCTTTTTCTCTATGATGCTACAGAAACTGAAATAGATCAATCCGCCGGCACTGAAAGTATCGAAACTGTAAGCCCTGATGAAACAGGGAGTCATTATATTGAAGTGCGTGCAATTGATGACGCATCAAGTTATATCCTTGTCGTCGGAGAACCGAATATATCGGCAACAACCCTGGATCCACGCATGGACTTAGAATATATGCCCGGTCATGTAATTGTAGCATTTAAAGAAAATGCAGAGCCATTTGTATCCAAACGCAGGTCAATCACCCCGCCTACATACAAGGGCATGATTCACAAAGCTATGAATTACGGCGACATTGGATTGTATAAGTTTGCAAATGATAATAAAAATAATGTTTTTAGTGCGTTACAGCTAAATTTCCCTGAAACCAACCGAGCACTGTATCAAACCACCGATCCCCGGGAACAACTTAAACTGGATACACTGCGGGTGATCGATGCCTTGAACCGGGATCCGAATGTTCGTTTCGCGGAACCTAATTTTTTCAGACACCCTCTTTTTGTTCCCGACGATCCAGAATATATCAAACAATGGCATTATCCGTTAATCAATGTGCCTTCGGCTTGGGATATTACCACGGGTGTCAGCAATGTGATTGTTGCTGTTATCGATACCGGCATACTATCCCAACATCCTGATATCATCGGACAACTGACAAGCGACGGCTATGATTTTATTAGTGAAGATGCCATAGCCAATGATCCGGATCCAGGCATCGATGATGATCCTGAAGACACCGGAGATGAATTGCAGGGTGGCAGCTCTTTCCATGGAACCCATGTTTCCGGAACTGTTGCAGCAGCCTCTAACAATGATTTAGGGGTTGCCGGTATTGCCTTTCAATCCAAAATAATGCCGCTACGTGCATTAGGTGTGGGTGGTGGTTTAACCTCTGACATCATGGAAGCCATGAGGTATGCTGCAGGTCTGGATAATGATTCAGAAACGGTTCCAACCCAGCCAGCCGATATCATTAATATGAGCCTTGGTGGCGGTTTGCCTTCGCAGGCGGAGCAGGAGATCATTGATGATGTTCGCGCAGAAGGTGTCATTATCATTGCTGCAGCAGGCAATGAAGAAACAAGTGCACCCAGCTATCCTGCCGCCTATAATGGCGTTATTTCCGTCAGTGCGGTTGGCCCCGATAAATCACTATCGTCCTATTCCAACTTCGGATCAACAATCGATGTAGCCGCACCGGGCGGTGATTTTGATAACCCCGACGAATGCGTCTACAGTACTAGTGGCGATGATACATCTCAAACTAATCCACCCGATTATGTCTATAGCTATTCATGTGGTACCTCCATGGCTTCACCCCATATGGCTGGTGTTGTCGCATTAATGAAATCCGTCTACCCTGATTTGACGCCGGTTGAGTTGGATGCATTACTGGCAAATGGATACCTTACAGAAGATTTGGAAGCAGATGGTACTGACGTGCGAAATGACAACTATGGCTATGGACTAATCGATGCCCTTAAAGCCGTTGATATAGTGGATGTTCCGGCTGAGATACCGACGTTGCTTATTGTCAATCCCATGTCTTTCAATTTTGATAATGCTGATTCTGAGTTTACATTGACATTAACCAAATCCAATAATCTCAATCAAATAACAATAGACAATATTAGCGACAACGCGGATTGGCTCGAGGTAACGGCCGACAGCGTTGATGAAGATGGCCTGGGAACCTATTTGGTTACGGTTGATCGCTCGGGTATTCCTGACGGTCCTTATTCCGCCACCATAACAATAGAATCCAGTCAAGGCGATGTGGACGTACCGGTAATTATGTATAAAAACGTCTTTCCTGTTACAGGTGACACTGGCTATCATTATGTAGGGTTAATTGATCCATATACCTGGGACACAATAGATGTAGTTCGCGGAAAGATGGAAAATGGGACCTTTGCTTATAATTTCCCTTCTGTTCAATCGGGATGGTATGTCGTTTTTGCTGGCACCAACATGAACAACGACGATTATTTTGGTGAATCAGGTGAGGCACGCGGCGTATATATATCCTTAGACCAGCCGGTTCAAATACTTGTCAACCAGAATTGGAGTGAAGTTGATTTCTCAACGCATTTTATCCTGAATTTTTCAACTGAGCGGTTCGGCTATCATTTTGATCCCAATGCGGGTTTTCCATTAATAATAACTGAATGAGGCATTTTTACCATTTCGTTAATGGGAGCTTTCTCAATAATAAGGACTCACATGCAACATAACGGCGTTCGGCTGGATAAATGGTTCGTGTTTTTTTTGATAAGCATTTTTTACGGTTGCTGGTTTAGCCAGCAGCCGCATGGCGCTGACGACGGTTCCACACGAGTAGAGCTCCTGCTTAAAGGCACCTACGGAACCCGGACGCTGGCAGAGCCCGCCGTTGCCTGGATCAAGGACCAGTCAGCCCTCAATACGCTCTATCAAGAATTAAATGCGCGTCACGGCGGAAAAAGCAATGCGGCACCGCAAATCGATTTCAAGAAATTCGGGATACTCTTCCTGGAAATGGGCCAGAAACCCAGCGGCGGTTTCGCTATCAATTTCGATGCGTCAAAAACACAGGTGAACAAGGATAACTTAGTACTTCATATTAACTGGAAAATCCCGGCAGAAGGTATGACGGTTACCCAGGCTATCACCAGTCCTTTTTTTATGCTAAAAATAAAACATACAGATATCACTTCAATTCTGGTATTGGACCAGAATAATCGAGCTCTTTTTGAGACCCACACCGATTAACGAGTAAATTTATATTGAGTGCCGCATTGGCTTTTTATATTTAGTGAATTAATCGCTCCTATATTAACTTGCTTGCATTATTATATCCGTTCCCCCATTTTTTAAAATGTATTACCCGCATTCATTTATACTTATTTAACAGAGGTAGTGCAACAGAACGCGTGTTATTCTGAGATGAGAAGTTTTTTAACTATTATCCGTTCAAAGAACAAAACAGTCTTAGAGGTAGTTTATG
>CAZWEO010000102.1:0-19285 GCA_964633115.1 uncultured Desulfobacterales bacterium | reverse complement strand
ATCGTTAAAAGCGGCGAAGCCGCGTACCATAACAGTTTGGAACAAACTGTTATTCTGTGAGAGAGGATGTTCTTTGTGATCTTTGTGTCTTGAGCGTAGCGGGCGGTGAAATAATCAATTCATTTGCTTGACAAACAAGACGTGTAGTCGTAAAATGATATCATAATGAAATCAAAGAATGATATTAAATGAGGTGTGTGAGATGAAGGTTGTCACAATCAGGGGTATTGATCCAGAAATGTCTGATAAACTCAAAAACCTTTCAGCCAAAAAAGGAAAAAGTATCAATCAGCTTACCGTAGAAATAATCAAAGAAGGCCTCGGTCTTTCCAAAGAAAAAAAACACACACGCGTGTATGACGACCTGGATGATCTATTTGGCCGATGGAGCACCGAAGAATACGAGGAAATAAGTACCAAAATATCGAAGGAGCGGCAGATCGATTCGGAGCTGTGGCGGTGAAAAAAGTGTTGATTGATACCAATATTTATTCCTTGGCCATGAAAGGCGAGAAAAAAATCGTCACCGCTTTGAGAAAGATAAATCGTATCGGGTTTACAGCCATCAGCATCGGGGAATTGTATTCGGGCTTCAAAGGCGGACGCAATGAAGCAAAGAATAGGGAAGAACTAAACTTATTTTTGGATTCGCCTAGGGTTACTGTACACCCCATCGATGAGGTGACGGCGCAGTTTTATGCGTCCATATTGAATGATTTGAGAATGGCGGGCACCCCAATCCCGACAAATGACATTTGGATTGCCGCTGTCGCCTTTCAACACGGCTATCAACTGTTTACCCGTGATAAGCACTTCAAACTAGTTCCTGGATTGCTGCTACTGAAAGAATAGGTTTCTTTTCGGGGTTTGTTGGGTTACTAATTGCTAGGAAGCTAGAACGCCAGGATGCTGGAAAGCTGCTTACGGCTGCTGCCTGAATGCTTACCGCTGATTATTCCTCTCACCCGCTTCGCTCGAGGCACTGAGATCGCAGAGAGAGTTTTATCTTTTATTCGATCGGGAGACAGCGATCGAATAAAACCACTCAACCCTGCGGGTATAACATCTTGTGCCAATATGTTATTGGATGCAGCTACGCTGCATATACCTTATGGATTTGGATATATACGAAAACCTACCAGGTGAAAATGATGATCAAAGGTAAATACCCTTTTAATCTTTTTGATTTTCATGAGAACGAATGAAACGCAGTCGGTGAAGCTTAGGTGGTGATCCGAGTATTTTTCGAAAAAACCGATCGCCTCCAACTCATCTGCCCGAGTAGGCCGGAGGATATCAATCGATTCAGAAGCATAAATATTTTTTGCCCTTTGAGCTGCAAAACTGTAACCGGCGCGACGACCAAGCAAGGTAAATGTTTCATCCAGTACAAAATTACTGGTAACGCATTTTTCGTTTTGTTCTCGAATTAAATTCCAAAAAGTTTTGGCTTGAGGATGATATTGATCCTTTGAGAGATGTCGGGCTAGAAACGCACTGGTATCAATATATATCATACCTGAATCTTTCATGAAATTTAATAAGATTTAGGTCCATATAAATATAGATCATGGTTTTTGGCCAGGTCGGCTACTGTATCGTCTTCATATACGGTATTATCTGCCCAAAACGGATCATCAAGCATTTCGGAGGCATCGGACTTCAAAATTCGTTCAAGGGACTCGCGAATAAAGCCCCCCAATGATAAACCCATTGAGTTTGCCCGGCTGGCGGCTCTGCTTTTCAAGTCTTCTGGAATCATAATGGTTGTACGCCTCATGGCTGTCTCCTTACATGTGCCTAAGTTCGCATTTAAAATCAAGGAATCATTGATGCATACATATTAGCGCCGCCATAACCTAATGTCAATGAAAATTTAAAATCAGTGATTATGTTATTTCCATATTATCGGCTGGTTTTAGGTTTTAAGCCTGGCTGGGAATTTGATTTTTATTTAGGATGGATTAGATTGATGAATGTTTGAGCGGCGAAGCCGCATCACATAACATCGTGGCACACGATGTTATTAACCTTGACAGAACTTGGCATAAAGTTTAACTTAAGATGAACTTATAAGTGAGGTGATAACAGGTGAATCATATAATAAATGTCAAAGAACTAAGGGCAACCATGGCGGAAATCGTGAGGCACGTTCAACGCGGTGAAAACTACACGGTCCTATATCGAAGTCGACCGGCATTTCGGATAGTTGGGTTGGATGCGGGAACTTCGATTGAAAAAGGCTTTGACGGGAGACAAACACTTTTTAACGGCTGGTTTTGAGATTTTGCCTCAATGGTTCTAGGCTGATAGGCCAAATTGGGTCATTGAGTTTGTTGGGTTTATTGAGTTAAACATATTGCTGGGAAGCCAGGAGACTGTTAAAAGCTCCTGGCTTTTTTATTTTAGCCGCAGACGGACGCAGACTTTCACAGACAATTGATTGACATTATTGATTTTTAATGTTTATAGCTTGTTTCCTCTCGCCCACTACGTTCGAGGCACAGAGAATAACATCTTTTACCAAGATGTTATGATACGCGATTTCATCGCTCCAATAAAATACCAACAAACACGATGCTCAAAAGGCCCTCAGCGCATTATTTCATTCACCGCAAAGGCGCATAGTACGCAGAGAAATATTTTTTTTATTCGATCGGGAGATCTGACTTTGTCGTTCGATAAGCTCAGGGCTACGCCGCGACAAGTACTAATCGAATAAAACCACTCAACCCTTCGGGTAATTTCAGCCTGCTTTTTCGATAATATTTGCCCATTCTAACATTTTCTTATTTGTTTCAATATGAATATTCATAAAATAACAAAAGGTTAAATGGTAATGTTTTGTACGCGAAGCGTCAGAAGTTTTCCTTTTCTTTCTGTCTCAAAAGAAAAGGAAAGTATAATTCTTTGCGTGCTCTGCGTCTTGAGCGAAGCGGGCGGTGATAAGGTATCTCTACTTTCTCTGTGGCTCTGAGAGCTCTGCGAGAAATGAAATTTTAACTCAGTTCCAGAAGAGGGAAGCCAGGATGCTGCTTTTATATCAATTCTAAATTTTGAATTTTAAATTTTAAATGGGATAGCTGATAGCTCATAGGTTATAGCTGATAGAGGCTGGGAAGTCAGGATGCTAAAGAAGCTCCTGGCTTTTATTTTTTTTTTGCCGCAGACGGACCCGTCTTCGCCGTGGCACGCGCAGACTGCAAAAATAATCATTAGACACCGAACACTTCTTTCAGCGGGTAGGCTCAAGTGATATATATTATTTAATATATATCTTGACTTCTTTTGAACGTGGTATATACTATTTGATATAAACCATATTTCAAAAGGAGGCGATTATGCAAACTGCAAAATTATTTGTAAATGGACGAAGTCAAGCAGTTCGTTTACCAAAAGCCTATCGATTTAATGGCAATGAGGTCTATATAAAAAAAGTGGCTGGAGGGGTGTTGTTAATTTCTAAAAATCAATCTATGTGGGATCTTTGGGAAAAGAATTTGATGAAATATGAAGAACCATTTATGACTGAAAGAAATCAGCCGGAGTTACAACAAAAGAGAGAGAGCCTTGATTAAATATTTAATTGATACCAATATCTGTATTTACATAATGAATAAACGACCGAGAGGGGTCATTCAAAAATTTAAGCTGTTTGATGTGGGTGAAATCGCTGTGTCAGCAATTACAGTTTCAGAGTTGCAGTATGGAGCTAGTAAAAGCAAAAATCAAAGGTTAAATAAACAGCGCATCGACGAGTTTCTCTCTCCACTTGAAATCCTTCCCTACGACGAAATCGCTGCTATTATTTATGGAGATATCCGTCTTCAATTAGAGAAATGCGGGGAACCTATCGGTCCACTTGACTTGCTGATTGCGGCTCATGCCTTAAGCAGAAATTTAATCTTAATTAGTAACAATGAAAAAGAATTCAAACGAGTTAAAAATTTGAAAGTCGAAAATTGGATTAATTTAGCCGCAGACTAACGCAGGGATCTTGATGACGATCAACTGGGCGAGTTCCTGCGTAAAAAGGGTCTGCATAAAACACATCTTGAACAGTGGCGTTTACAGATGCTCGGTGGCCTTCAAAATGGTTTTATAAAAAAGAAAACCAAACAAAACAAAGCCGAATTGAAACGCATCCCATCCTTCTCACGACGCAGAGATCACAGAGGTTTAAATATTTACCGCCCGCTTCGCTCAAGACGCTGAGTACGCCAAGAAATATTTTTTATATTTGCCGTTGAGGATCGCCCGTGTAAATTCTTTGGCGATCGAGTGACGGTAAACATAAACCCTCCACCCTTCGGGTACAAAATGAAATCGTGTTAAAACCCAGAAAATTGATTGATCCTTCGCAAGGGTGGTTCTGGACCAAAGAGTGGCAAACAATGGAGTCTGAGGCGGACAAACAAATCGAGCTTAATGAGATTTCAGAAAAATTTGATAGTCCAGAAGACGCGATACAATCCATCGGAACACATGATATCCTGAAACGGCACGTAAATAAGGGGACGCCCTAGAATTATAAGTTTCTACCTTAGGTATTTTAGGCTGAAGACTATTAGGCTGTGTTATTAGGCCATTACATTAGACTAAAGGCTGTTAGGTTGTTAAAAATTGAGAAGCCAGTATGCTGTTAAAAGTGCCTGGCTTTTATTTTTTTTGCCGCAGACGGACGCACCCGTCTTCGCCCTTCGCCTAGCGCAGGGCTTCGCCGAGGCAAACACTGACTGACACAGACATTTCCTCTGCCGACTTGGCAGAGGAAATATGCCATGCCCTGCGGGCATAACATCGCTGCCGCGATGTCATTTGAATTTATGTTTCAAAAGCGGCGAAGCCGCGTCATATAAGATTTTGGAACAAAATGTTATAAAGAATATGAGTTGATTATATATAGCCAACTATAATAATTACAAAAATTAAAAAGCCCGCTGAGTATCCAGCGGGCTTTTTAATTTGAGATAAAGACATAATTCAGTTGACAGGAAAAGCAATAGCCGTTAAGTAGGGGCCAAATAAACCCAAAGGTTGCATAAATAACAGCTACTTTACCATGTTATTTACCCTTCGGGAAAGCCTGAGGACCCCAGATTCTGTGTTGTCAAGACCTCGAAGTAATCCATTACGACGAGCCTTCGATTAAAGCTTGTTGAATCGCCTTGTCGAAGGCATCCCTCAGACGTCTTGAATCTGAAGCCCTCAGACTTTTGCAACGTTTGGCTGGTTTGAGCCAAAACGGATTCTACCTTTGATTATTAAGCTCCTCTTTACCTATGTTGATAAAACCTCCAATTTCATGGGCTTAATTGCAACTCCGATCTAAGATTTATTTCTATTGTGTATATGTGCATATAGGCTGAATTAATAGTGAAATACCACTTACATTCATCTGGTAGGATTCTTATACCCGCTTTATTGCTTTTTATGTGGTTGGTATCTTTCAGTCTGGCGGCTGACTATACCTTCCAATGGGATGCCAATCACCCCAATGACGATGTCGTCGCCTACCGCATCTATTGGAGCAATTCGTCCGGAGATTACAACACATCGGACCGAGCGCATATCTCGGTTGGCAGCCTATCCGATCCTGATCATCCCCAGTGGACCATCAACATCCCGGATTTAAATCCTGGTGAAGATTATTATTTTGTCTGTACGGCTGTTGACAACAAAGGCTATGAAAGCGATGATTCAGAAGAACTCAGTACAAATCCAGAAGCAGGCGACACCACCCCGCCCACGATAACCTGGGGCCCTTCGGCGAGCGATATCGAAATCGATTCTGCCACGGTAGCCTGGGGCACCAATGAAGCCAGTGACAGCGAAGTTCGCTATGACACCAGCAGCAAATCTTGGAGCAGTTATGTCTATGGCAAAGATACGTCCAACCTCGTTACCAGTCATAGCATCGACCTGACCAATTTAGATCCGGAAACGACCTATTATTATCGGATTCGCTCAATGGATGCGGCTGGAAATGATGTAATCTCCAGTGAAGGGACATTTACAACCGATGCCGAACCTCCGCCACCGGATACGACCCCACCCACAATTACATGGGGGCCGTCAGCCGGCGATATAGAAACCGATTCTGCTACGGTTGCCTGGGGAACCAACGAAGCCAGCAACAGTGAAGTGCGCTATGATATAAGCAGCAAGTCCTGGGGCAGCTATGCCTTTAGCAAGGAAGCGTCCAATTTAGTTGCCAGTCACAGCCTCGATCTGAGCGGTTTGGAACCGGATACGACCTATTATTACCGGGCACGCTCGATGGATGCGGCCGGAAATGATGTAATCTCCAGTGAATATTTCTTTACAACAGACGAGGCTCCTGTAGACCCGCCCCCGCCGGATCCGGATACGACCCCACCGGTGATTACATCCTATGGTGTCAACGCCATAACCCAAACCAGCGCCGTAATCCAATGGACGACGAATGAAAACAGTGACAGCCAGGTCGCCTACGATGTCGACAGCAAGTCCTGGTGGAGCTATGACTTTCGCGAAAGCGCATCGAGTCTCGTAAAGAGCCACAGCATCGCCCTAAACAGTCTCTTGCCGGGGACGACCTATTTTTACCGCATACGATCCAGCGATGCCGCCGGCAATCGGGTAACCTCCAGCGAGTTTACCTTTACCACGGATGAAGACGATGAGGACCCGCCACCGCCGGAGCCGGATACCACCGCACCGGTTTTTACGGTTCTGCCTGGGATTACGGATGTTGATGCGACTGCAGCAACCCTTTATTGGCGTACGGACGAAGCCAGCGACACCGAGGTGCGTTATGATGATGTCAGTACGATCTGGAGTCAGTATGCGCACCAGGAAATCGTTGCCAGTTTGGTAACCAACCACAGCATCACCTTAACGGGATTGCTACCGGATACCACCTATTATTGTCGCGTCAGATCGACGGACGCTGCTGGTAACCAGATAACCTCAAATGAGATACCATTTACCACAGAAGCGGAATCGGACCCGGACGTCCAAGATCCAGACACGGTTGCGCCGGTTTTACTGGTTCAACCCTCGACCACCGATATCGCATCACGAACGGCCACGCTTTATTGGCGTACAAACGAGGTTAGCAATAGCGCCGTTCAGTACGATATCATCAGTACAACCTGGAATGACTACGCCAGCCAACAATTGACCGCCAGCCTGGAGACCAACCATATTGTTACCTTATCTGGGTTGTTGCCGGATACAGTCTATTATTATCGGGTGAGTTCAACTGATGCCGCCGGAAATCAGAGCACCTCGGATGAGTTTAGTTTTACAACGCTGGTTGATGGCGGTGGGCCGCCACCTCCGGAGAATGATACCAGCCCACCTGGCATTTTCTCCTCAAGCAAATCGAACATTACCCAAAACTGTGCTGTCATAAAATGGATAACAGATGAAACCAGTGATAGTGAGGTTCGTTTTGAACTTTCCAGTGCTGACTGGGAAAGTTACAGTATGCATCAAAGCAAGGAAGCGTTGGTCACGACCCACACCTTGATACTGACAGGTCTGGAATCGGGAACAACATATTATTACCGGTTTGCCTCCGCTGATATATCTGGAAACCAAATCATATCGGGTGAGTATCGCTTAACGACCCTTGTCGGCACGGACACTTCAGCACCGCAATTAATATCTTGGCCCACCGTAACCGATCAGAGCGATAACACCGCCACCGTTGAATGGGACACAAATGAGGCCAGTGACAGCCAGGTACAATATGACACTGTATCAAATGAGTGGGATGCCTACGCCAATGGATTAAGTGATTCAAATTTGATAACCCATCACGTGATGACCTTGACGGACTTGACCCCGGATACGAGCTACTTTTTACGGGTAGGTTCTATCGATAGTATTGCCAATGGCCCCGCAATTTCTAATGAGGTGTCCTTCCATACGGATCAGGAACCCGATGGGGAGGAGCCAACGACCACTTCACCGCCAACCGTGGTTCTGATGTTTTCACCAGATCCACCGGAGCAGCCGCAATCTTTGGCTACCGGTATCAGTGCATTGGTTGACAGGCAGGACGTGGTACAAACTTTCTCCGTGGCGATTTCGTGGAAAACTGACGAGGTCAGCGTTGGTGAGATACGTTATGGAACTACGTCTGCAACCTGGGATCAGTATCCATATTTAAGCAAAGGCAATGAATTAACGAAAAATCAGACGGTTATGTTAACCGGTCTGTTACCGGGCGCGCGTTACTATTTTCGAGTGGGATCAACGGATGCCTTTGGAAACGGCCCCAGCTCCGATCCTTCTGAAACCAACAATCCCTTTGCCGAACAGAGTTTCCAAACAGTCCTGCCGCCGGATACAGCCCCGCCACGCATCCTAGAAAATCCGGCTGCTCTGCATATCGACAATGAATCCGCTGTAATTGCATGGGAGACGGATGAATCCAGTACCAGCGTGGTGCAGTACGGATTGTTGGAGACTGAATGGAATGGTTTTAGTAACAGCATCCAACAAGCTGAAATGGTTAAGAAACATATGGTCTCCATCACGGGGCTTATACCAAGCTCACAGTACTATTTTGCTGTCGGTTCCCATGATGTAGCCGGAAACGGCCCAAATCAAAACAACACGGCCAGCAATCCATCTAAGGTGTACAGTTTCCAGACAACCGCAGTGGTCGATGAAATCCCTCCGAGCATTTCTGATATTGAAAAACTCCATGTAACCAATACAACCGTGCTGATTGCCTGGGAAACGGACGAACCCAGCAACAGCATGATCCAATACGGTGTCGACCCAAATGCATGGGGGGATTACGAATATAGCATCAATGAATCAGATATGGTTGTCACTCATCATGTTACAATTACGGGTTTGCAGCCGCAAACAGACTATTATTTTCGGATTGCATCAACCGATGCCAATGGAAACGGCCCGGAAGCGGATTTGATGGTAAACAATCCCTCGGAAGAACTATTCGTTACCACAAACACAGCACCCGACCAAACCGCACCTCAATTATTCAATATTTACCTTGAAGAAAATCAAGATGACGGGGCGGTAACTATCGAATGGGAAACCGATGAGCCTGGAAACAGTCAAGTTGGATATGATACATCCAGCCAATCCTGGGGTGAATATGCTTTTGGAGACAATAACGCCGAACTTACACGTAACCACCGGATTATATTGCCCAACCTGCAAAAAGATGTAAGCTATTATTTGCGGATTGGGTCTGTAGATGCGTCCGGAAACAATCACGACACTTCCACTGATGATCAAAATCCATCCCCGGAATATGAGGTTCAACTGAATTCCAGTGGCATCCCTATAGATCCGCCAACTATTTCGCCGGACGATTCAACATCCGATAGTGAAGAATTGCCAACCTGTTTTGTAAAAACAATTTTAAATTAATAATAATATCACTCCGTGATCTTATGTTTCGCGGCTGCGCCGCTCTATACATAATGGCTGCGAATCTTTCATCAGGTCATAGCTCATTGGTTGTAGCCTATAGGTAGCTCACATGTCGATATCGCTATCGGGAGTAAAAAGGCTTCCAACTGGATGCGAATCTTGGGTCCCCAAAAGGACTTAAGGATCTGAGGATTCCAGGATTCAAGTGAAGCTTAACGTCGCCTGCTTTCGAAAATCCTGGATTCCCAAAATGGACCAAAAATCCGAGGGTTCCAGGATTTTAGGATCCAAGTGGATATTATCTCTCGCCCGTTTCACTCGAGTCGCAGAGAATAACATTTTGGCATAAAAGGTTATTTTTGGCACAAAATGTTATTCTTATTGACAAATATAGATAGTTAGCTTAGTTTATAGCTAAACTAATTATGGAATATTAAGAATTAATCTATCAAAACGAGGGAAAGATGAAGATTGGTATACACGAAGCCAAAACAAAACTTTCAAAACTCATCCCGGCCGTGCTAGGGGGAGAAGAGGTCATTATTACCAAATCCGGACAACCATTGGTAAAACTTGTTCCTGTTGTAGATCCTGGTGATAAGAGATCACTGGGTCTTTACTCCGGGAAAATAAAATTTAATCAAGACGTTGAAGCACCACTTCCCGGTAAGATTATCGAAGATTTCTGGGTCGGATCAGGTGACGATGCATTATCTTCTTGATACCCATACCTTCCTGTGGATGGCTGCTAAACCCCAATTGTTGTCTCTACGTGTGCGAGAACTGGTGGTCGAAAAACGGAATCAACTCGGCATGAGTGCCGCCAGCGCCTGGGAGATTGCCATGCTCCAACGACTTGATCGTATTCAATTACCGGATGTGCCCAGTCGATTCATACCAGAGGCTCTGCAATTACTAAACATTATGCCAGTACCGATCGGATTTACAACAGCTATTTCGGCTGTTGACCTGCCATTGATTCACCGCGACCCTTTTGATCGTTTGATCATCGCAGAAGCCTTGAAGGAAAAGCTCACCGTGATCACGAAGGATAGTCAGTTTGAACGCTATGGCGTGTCGTGCTTGTGGTGACGCGTGCTGTTCCACAGGCTACGAGGCTGGAGGCTATTAGAATATTAGGTCGCTGCGTTATGCTGGAAGGTTGGGAGGCCCGGATGCTGTTGAATGCTCCACGCTTTTTTATTTTTGCCTCGGACCCACACAGACTGACACAGACAATCATCTTAATTTTTTACCTAATGATTGGTCCTAATTCGGGGTGGGGTTCATTCGCCCGAAGTCTCTACTTTCAGTTGGCATTAACTTTGGGAAGGTTACACTTGCCTCCCAGCTTGCCAGCATACCTAATAGTCTAAAGCCTACAGTCTTCAGCCTATATACTTAGGAAATCGTTTCCATTTTAAAACTTCAACCATCGTCAGTTTCAGCATTTTAGATTGACTCACAAATGCATGAATACTATAATATCGTAAAAATTCTGAAGACTTGAAATTTAAATTCGGAGGTATTTCAATGCTGGGTTGTCGATCCGGTTTTTTCTTTTTGGGATTAATTCTCGCTTTTGTGTTCAGCATGCCGAATTCTTCCCTGGCAGCTGAAGTAAACGGTATTATCGACACAGACACAACCTGGACCCTGGCGGACAGCCCTTATCTAGTGACCGGCAATATCCAGATAGCCGAAGATACCACCTTGACCATCGAGCCGGGCGTCAATGTGACCATACAAAGCAGTTTGAGTGCGGCTGTGGGATACTACATACTGGTTAAAGGCTTATTGAACGCCCAAGGAACCGTCGACAACCCAATAATATTTACAGCTGAGGACCCGCAAGCCCCTTGGGGGGGTATCGTTTTTGTGGACCAGAGCGAGGATTGGGAAGAAGCCGGATCGAGTGGCAGTATTCTGTCCAACTGTGTAATCGAATACGCCGGCAACAATACACCGTACGGGACAGCTTGTATCCAAACCTTTTCTGCACAGCCCATGATCCGCAACAATCTCATCCGTTATGGGGTCAGCACTGCCATTGCCGCCACCGACATCCTGCAAGCTGAAAGCCTCAGTGGTCGCCTGGAAATTTTGTCCAACCGTATCCATAACCATACCATCGGCATACAGCTCAGTCTAGAAGGGGCTAACATCGAAAACAACTATTTCCTCAATACCGAGCAAGCCATTGTGCTAACCACCAGTTCCAATGACATCGATATCCAATCCAATACGATCATCAATCCTGATGCGGAAGTGCCCGGAGATGGGATCAACCTAAGTTTGGATGCGGATGAAGATGACAATGGGATTTCAGCCTACTTGTGGGAGCAGACCAGCGGGGCGTCCATCGTATTGGAAGATCCCACTTCACCGTTTGGCACCTTTACGGCACCGAATGTGGGAGCAAATGTTGAAAACCTGGTTTTTGATCTGACAGTCACGGACGACGATGGCCTGCAACGCACTGAAACGGTCGAAATCCTGGTCATCGGCACAAATAAACCCCCGGTAGCGAATGCCGGCGGTGACATCGCGGCGGTGCTCGATGTTGAGGTGCAACTGAATGCTTCCGGGTCTTTTGACCCGGACACGGGGATCGCATCCTATCAATGGCAACAGACAGAAGGGACACCGGCGACCCTTTTGCCGAACGGAACCGTTGTCGATCCGACCTTTACCACACCAGCGGCACTGGGAACGGATTGGGAGATTTTGACCTTTGAAGTCACTGTAACCGATACGGGTACACCAGGTCTGACAGCTACGGACACTGTGGACGTGCTAGTTTTCGACACCAACATCCCGCCAACCGCCAACGCGGGTGATGACTTTTTTGTTTTTAAAGAAATCGAAGTGCGACTGGATGGAACTAATTCCGTGGATCAGGACGGCAGCATCGCCGCTTATGACTGGGTTCAATTGAGTGGCACCCCAGTAACCTTGGAAAATGCCGATACGTCGCGTCCCACGTTTGAAACCCCAGATGTGGGCGCAAACGAGGAGGATCTGGTGTTTCAATTGACCGTGACCGACAATGAGGGCCTAGGCCGGATCGATACGGTGACTTATACCGTATTTGGGGAGAAAATACCCCCTTTTTCGATACCGGCCAGCACACAAACTGTGTTGCAGGGCGAAACCGCGGTTCTCACGGGATTCAACTCAGTGGATTTGGATCGCAGTGCCGTGGTGGCCATCGATAGCAACTTGATCGATTGCGCCGGCGAAGATGCCGGTTTGGTCAACATCAATCTAGTTGAAGCCGATGCTGGCTACAATGTTATTCTGGATAGCAACCAGTTTGTGACGAGGGCAAATGGGGGCTTGGCTGTATATTTATATGCCTGGCCCACGGGTGTTACCAATCCGAAACTTTCCTTGTCCAACAACTGGTATGGTACCAGCGATACAGAAGCCATTGATGCACTAATCTATGATGGCGGTGAAGATTTTAACCTGCCGCTGCTGATTGCATCTCCGGCAGACACGGCGCCCGCGACAGTTGGATCCACCTTAGATTATCCCTCCCTGGCTGACGCTGGGCCGGATATAACAATCTCGGCAGATTTAGAAGTGATCCTGGACGGTTCGGGCAGCTACGATCCTGACGGAATTGCTACCTATACTTGGACCCAAATGGAAGGCCCGAATGTGAACATAAAGGATGCCAACACATCTAAGGCCAGCTTTATAACGCCCTTGGGTGGAGAGGAAGGGCAGACATTGCGCTTTGAATTGCGGGTCAAGGTGGGTGATGCGTATCATGATAGCGATGAGGTTGTGGTGACGGTTACTGCCGACAATGATCCGCCCACGGTCGACCTGGATGATTGGCCCACGTGCTATATAGGTTCAATTATAAATTTTTAGGTTTTAATTTTTAATTTATTTGTAGACCGGGGAGAGGAAATAGAACAAATTTTCTCTCACAGAATAACAGTTTGTTCCAAACTGTTATGGCAAGCGGCTCCGCCCTTCGACAAGCTCAGGGCTTCGCCGCTATAAAATATATTTATGCAGCGTAGCTGCATCCAATAACATCTTGGTACAAGATGTTATTCTCTGTGCCTCTAACGTAGTGGGCGAGAGGTAAAATGAACAGTCTCTCACAGAGGCGCAGAGCTTCCTTAAATGCATTTAACCAAGGAAAATGATACTTGTTAACCTGAAATTGAGAACCAGAGATCTTGAGACGCTGGGATAACATTGCAAAATAGTCGATACGTGAAAGGCCGCGATAAGCAGCAGAATGAACATAAATCGATAATGGCAAGGCCAGTTGAATGAGTGAAAAATTAAGAAGTGTAAGAGATTTAGAAGTGTATAAACTTGCATTATCCAAAGTGAGTAACATTGTCGCTGGTCTATATGAAGCTTAATGTTCACATCCTCCCATGTTCTCAAGTTCCCACTTTCAGACTATAGCGAAGCAGGCGGTGAATTTATAAACTTTAACTCTCTGGAATCTTGAGCGAAGTTCCGTATGGCCGAACAAACGGGCAAGAGGAAATTATGGACTAAAAGCGGTCCGGCATCGCAACTGGTGGTGTTATTTTTAGAGCGACGAAGTCGCGTAACATAAAATCGTGCAACGATTTTATTATTGAGGTAAACATGTCATTAAGATGGATAGCGGTATTGGCTGTTTTAAGCATTGTGATAGGTATCAATTCGAACACGTATGCAGGTTATCTGGCTGTGGGTGCGGGATCTGGCGGGGAAGGCGAGCAGGAAAACGTTTCCATTGAAACTGGTGAATTCGGTATTGATTTGGGCGATATGGAACTGCTTTTGGCGGTGGGATTTCCCATAATTCCTTATGGGGACCAAAATCTGCCGGATGATACAGTTGAATCGGAGTGCCCCAATGACGACTGTGTCGAAAAAGATAGCGAGTATAAAGGCACCGAGATGGGCGGATATGTCAAATTGGGCTTTCGATTTTATACAGATAACCTTTTTCTCAATTTTATCGGTGGCGCCACGGTGGTGACCGAAAGCGACATTGTTTACTCTGATGCCACTGAACGCTATTATGAAGAGTCTTCCGACACCGTTACCAATCCGCTGTATGGCATTGGTCTGGGCTTTTTCCCAGAGATCATGGATTGGCAACTGGTTTTTATGTTGGACTATGACAACCGAAGGGGTGCCACCGGATTGATTGGTTTTTACTGGTAATAACATTTTGTTGTTGCCGGGCGTGTAGCGCCCGGCAACAACAAAATGTTATGTGGCGCGCCTTCGCCGCTATTAAAATTCATCTCTCACATCGGCGCAGGCAGAGATCCTTTCTTAATTTATGCAAAACTGTAAACTTAGGGACGCCCCTTAAATTATAAGTTTCTGATTTAGCTTATTTGCTTTTTCTCACCACAGAGGCACGAAGAATAACATCTTGTTCCAAGATGTTATGAGACGCGATTTCATCGCTTTATTATGGATTTTTCTTTTTGTATCCTTTCGTGAAGCCAAATTTTCATTTGATAGCTGATAGGCGATAGGGAACTTAGCTTGGATGCGCGGATGATGAGAAGCACGTGTGCTGTGAGGCTAGGAAGCTATGATGCTTGAATATACATTTGCTGTAAGGCTGATGGGTAGGACGAAAAACACTATCAGTACAGAGACTTATTCAGAATCCGGGTAGTTTGAATTTAAACGTGACTTCGCCGGTTTGTTTATCCACCCGAACCATGCGACCGTCGTCTGCAGTAGCTGCCATTTTCTGACCGGTGGCCATTTCCATGAGACCACCGATAAAGGCCATTCCGGAGTTGAGGACGGTTTCCATTTTCTCGGAAGACTGATTGGCTAGGGCGTTATGTTGTGCGTTAGCGCCGGTCGGTGAAGGGTCCCACCCAAGACTTTCGTTCGGATCCTTTTCTTCGGCAAAGACGTCGAGATCCTTTTTTCGGTCATTTACCTGGTCATCGGCGGTCTCGAGGGCTTTGGGGTTGAGAAAGCCAGGAGTGCCCTCAGGTATTTCTTCGCCGGGCCCGGATTCACGGACGAACGCCACGGGTTCGTCGCCCATCATTTCACGCAGTTTGTTGAGCATTTCGGTACGTTTTTCTCGTGAAAATTCAACTTTATCGATCCCGCCGTCAAAAACCCCCTTGAACAGATCGGTTTTTAACTGAAGACCGGCCATAATCTTTTCCTCAATGCTGTTCTTGGTGATCAGGTTGACAACATTGATACATTGACTCTGCTGTCCGATGCGGTTGACCCGACCGATGCGCTGATTCAGACGGGCCGGGTTCCAGGGCATCTCGAAGTTGACGACGCAGTCGGCAGCCTGAAGATTCAGTCCAGTACCGCCGGCATCCGTGGATAAAAAGACCATGCAATCCGGGTTGTTGCTGAACTCATCGATCAAAGCCTGACGCTTTTTGACCGGCACCTTTCCTGAAAGCTCCACGAATTGAACCCCGGCTTCCGATAAGCGGCGTCCGATGAGATAGGTCATGGTCGTCCACTCACTGAATATGACCACCTTGTGACCGTTTTGCTTGACCAATTCTTCGATAAGGCCATCGAGTTCGTTTAGTTTTGGGGATAGGTTTGTTTTGCGGTCGATGAGATAAGTGGAATTACAAACCATGCGCGCCTTCAAGAGCAGCTCCATGATGCGGCGCAGATCCACGGGCGTAATAAATTTCTTGTTGAGCAGGGGGAGCAAGGAAGCGATATAACCGCTGTGGATTTTCTTCTGAGCGTCGGTCAACTCCAGATAGTAATTATTGACAATTTCATCGGGCAAGTCCTTGAGCACATCTGCTTTGCGACGCCGAATCACAATGGATGACAACCGGCCATGCAGCTTTTCCAGATTGTGATATCCTAATATTTTGCCTTTTTTCCTGCGGCTGAGCATGAAGTGATCAGCGGCAAATTGCCAGAGTGGGGAGAGCATGTTGGGATCGAGAAACTGAACAATGGAATAGACATCTTCGAGTTTATTTTCAAGTGGTGTACCCGTCAGCACCAGAGCGTGTTTGCGTGGTATCTGTTTGACGGCATCGGCCGTTTTTGTGGAAAAATTTTTAATACGCTGGGCTTCGTCCAGAATGATCAGATCCGGTTTGAATCGTGACAGCATGGTGACGTCACGCAGCACGGCTTCATAGTTGGTAATTTTGAAGAAGCCGTCATCGTTGAAGTAAAGCTGTCGGCGATGGTCAGGGCTACCGGCCACAACGGTGGCTTTTTGGCTGCTGAATCGTTCGATCTCTCTGCGCCACTGCTCCTTCAGTGATGCCAGTGTCACCACCAGAACTTTTTCAAAGCCAAATATGTCCTTTTTCAAGAGACTCAACGCGATGGCCTGAAGGGTTTTTCCCAAGCCCATTTCATCGCCGATGAGGGCTCCGGGAAGGTACAAAGCAAATGCAACACCCTCACGCTGGTAGGGATACAGTTCGGCCTTGAGACCGTTTAGGGAGGGCACGCCCTGTGTGGCCAGCGTTTTGAGCTGGCCGTGATTCATTTCTGCATTGATATGCTCAAGCACCGATTCCTGAAAACGAATTTGTTTATACCCATATAAGGTGTTAAAAATGGGCATGAGATCGGATAGTTGCCGGCCACAGAACAGACCGTTTTCATCGAAACACTCGGCCAACTTTTTTATAATCCCGTTTTTCACGTTTTGGGGATGCTCATGGAACAAACACGGACGATTGCTCTCCGAGTCCCAAAAAATGTCCACAAAGGGGAAGCGTTCACGGTTAATCCGTTTTTTGAATCCCCGCATTTTAGCGAACCGCCGGGAAAGATGGATCATGTGTTTGCATACTCCCAGGCGATTGTAGCGGTAATCCGGGCAGGTGCAGTGACCTGATGGTGCGGATGGATCATGAAAGGTAACGATGTACTGCTTGCCGACTTCTGTTTGGACAAGATGCTCCCCTTTGAGCATATCGCCCTGAGTAATCGTAAAAAGCTCACTTCTGGCGCGTTTTTTTCGATCCTCTATAGCCTGCGCTTTGATTTCTGCCGGCGTCAACAACTCGCTTTCCAGATCCTTATCCAGCAATCCTTCCGTTGTTTCAGCAGCCTTTTTAGGCTGAAATTCGGTAAGAAGATTGCCGACATCGAGCAATGCGGCTACGGTATGCTTGCAGCCATTGCCGGGAAAAGGGCAATCGCAAAAGGTTTTGACCCCCTCCGTTAGTAAGCGAATACTAATGTTGTAATCTCCGAAGGATCCATCCACGCGATAGGTAAAACTGCCGCGTTCTGGGTCTGCAGCCGTGCGAAGAAAAGCCCCATGCTCGAACAAGCTGACACCCCGTCTATAGATGATTTCGGAATCGGACACTTCTTTTCGGATGTAGGTTCGGTTTAGTTCATGCATCGTTGTTTTTCCTTTGCCCACGAAAGGCGGCTTGATCGATTTTATTTATCAAGGGCTTTTAGCCTGAACATCAAACCGTGTCAATTGGAAGATTGCATAAATGTAATCTCACAGGTTATAGGTGAACAGTATCACCGCTAAAAATGCGAAAACAATAGGCTAATCGAAATCCCTGCTTGAATTTACTTCATAGTTGCGCAAACAACATGGCTGGAGCATCTTGTGGCAACTTATATCCACTTGACAATCCATGTGCTGACATATAAAATGTGTACATAAATACGTACGTATATGGAGGTGGAGCATGAAAACGGAAATAACAGCAACCGATGCGAGACGTGATTTTTTTGAGATTGTCAAAAGCGCCACCGAGAGGCACCAAATCTACCGCATTCAGCATCGAAAAGGGCCTGTTGTACTCCTTTCAGCAGAAGATTATGACAATTTGATTGAAACCCTTGAACTCCTTTCTGTGCCTGACTTTTCAGATCGTTTGAAAAAGTCGGTCGAACAAATTAAAAAAGGTGAAACCTATTCTATGGAAGAAATATTTGGTGACTCCTGATGGGTGTGTATGAAATCAGACTTACCAAAGAGTCAGCAAAAGACGTTAAGAAGCTCTCTCCTCAATTGAATAAAAAGTTGAAAGATATTCTCCAAAATCACATTTCCTTGGATCCTTACTCTGGAAAAAAACTAGTTGGCCAATTGAAAGGCTTCTATTCTATTCACCTGAGCTATCAAGATAGAATTGTCTATTCGATTGACGAACAGAATCGAACTGTATATATCCACCGAGCAAAAACGCATTACGGAGAATAAAATTGGTGCGCAATTTTATTCGATAAATTCGAGTCAAATACAGAATAAACCCTGTAGTTGCATAAAAAAGTATTAAAACTAGTAATAAAAAACTTGCGGAACCCCGTGGAATAAGGGTATAAAGAGATTATCTACCAAATAATCCACCCAAACCAGGAGGCCACCGCAAGTGAAATCCAGTAAAGCACAAATTACGGCAAAATTCCACAAAATTCCGATGATTCATTTCGAAGATCAACAACTCACATCTTTTTCCGGTCTGCTGATATTCCAGTTGCTTTTCAAGCGGATAAATCTGAAAAATCGACTCAAAAAATGCTTCTCGCATTTGAAGACTTCCCCAATATTTGGGCGACATTTGATCGTTTTGCTAATAATTGTCCATCTACTGATCGGTTTTCGACGCTTGCGGGAGGTCGATTACTATAGAGATGATCCAATCGTACTTCGTTTAATGGGTTTACGAAAGCTTCCTGATGTTTCCACCATTTCAAGAGCCCTTTCTCAAATGGAATCCGAAGGTGTCGAGAATGTACGCCAATTATCCCGATCAATGGTAATCGAGGGATTGCAGCGTGAAAGACTGCCTCGACTGACACTGGATTTTGATGGCTCTGTACAGTCCACCAAAGGACACGCAGAAGGCACAGCAGTTGGTTTCAATAAAGTCAAAAAAGGTGCCAG
>CAZWEO010000101.1:0-19435 GCA_964633115.1 uncultured Desulfobacterales bacterium | reverse complement strand
AAAAGAGTGTTACACGCTAAAAAATTAAAGGTCTATGTTTCGCTGTAGTGTTAATGATCAAAAAAATTCTTTCTCAAGCAATGTTCAGAGATAAATTATCTTATACTGAAAAGCTTAATTTGGGCTGTTTTCTTGCCAATACGCCATTATTTTGTTAGACTTATGTTTCTTATTGTAACAGTGATAAATTCTTAAAAATAACTTTCATTTTGTATTCATTAAAATATTGGATCTGTCAACTGTCAAGTCCCTTTCCTAAGACTTGGCATTCAACTTTTTAATGTGTAGTTCTGTTTTCAGGATCCTGTATATTGTAGGCAATTCAAATGAGCGGATTGCTGGACACTTTCCATAATGCTTCAATGCTTCAGAGAAAATTGCGACTAACTCGCGCTTTATAAAATCGATCCATCGAGGACTTTTCAACATACCTGCCCTATCGGCCGGTCAGTGTCATTGGCTCTGCCTGGAAAGTTACATTATCAACGGAGGAAACCACCATGTATCGAATTCTGATGGCATCATTGGCTGGGATGCTTCTACTGCTAGTTGGTTATTCCGCATCGGCCCAGCAAGTAATCAGTGGGTTTTATGATCAAGGCGTTTTTGCTTTCGAAGATGGTGATTACGATACAGCCGAAGCCGCCTTTTTAAAAGCGTTGAATTCGGATCCTGAGAATCCTGCTGCCAACCATTTTTTAGGTAAAACATATATTAAGCTGGAGCAGTATACAAAAGCCAAGACTTTTATAGAAAAGGCATGGCAAGCCGATCCGGATTTACCGGATCTCGCCTTTGACCGGGCATTTGTGTATTACAAATTGGAGCAGTATGGCAAGGCTGTCGGACTATTCCAGGCGGTGCTTGAAGAGGAGCCCTCACGGGTTATGGCTCATTTTTACTGTGGAGTGGCCCTCTACCGAGAACGTCAGTATCAGCAGGCCAATCCTTATCTGCTGGCAGCAGCCCAAAATAGTACGAATCTAAAAGTAAAAGCCTATTACTTCTCGGGATTATGTCATTACCATATGAAACAGCAAGACCTGGCACTTGAACGGATGAACTACGTAAAATCGAATTCAGACTCAGAATCGGTCAGGGCCAATGCCAATCGTTGGATTCAAACCATTCAGGCCGGTAAACAGGCACAAAAGCCGTATAATATAGATCTGCGAATGGCTTATGAATATGATGACAACGTTCCTCTAGAACCGACCGATCAGGATGATTTGTATTCTGAAGAAAAGGATTCCCTGGTTTTTGTCTACGCTGCGGGTGAATACAATTTTATCACCCAGGAAAAGTTTATGCTGGGAGCGGGCCTCAGCCGGTTTCAAACCTGGCATATGGAATTGGATGAATACGATAGTTCCGAGACGGCTGGAAAACTATATGGACGCTACAAGGCCGCCCCGTTTACCATCGGGTTACAGATTGTTCCCAGTGTTTACCAGCTGGATGGAGAGGACTATCTATTAACCACCGAAATTAAACCTACGTTTTCCTATGCCATTGGTAAGCAGTATACACTTTGGCTTTCCTATACTTACGCTGACAATGATTTTCGCCAGAGTGCTTACGATGGCAGAGACGGCACCAATCATGAAGTTTTTCTCGATGATGTTTATGTACTAGAAAATGGCAAAGGATTCTTACTGGGCGGTATTGGCTATGAGGTCAATAATGCTAAAGAAGAGCAATATGATTACAATCGTCTCACCCTTAGAGTCGGCGGATCCTATGAATTGCCGCACAAGTTTGAATTAGGTGTTTTGGGAACTTATGCCGCCAAAAACTATGCAGATGAAACACGCGAAGACAAACGCTACAAAATTACGATGTCTCTGGCCAGAGAGTTAGTTTACCCTTGGTTGGATATAGCTGCAGAATTCACCTATACGAAAAATGATTCCAATATATCTGACTATGAGTATACACGCCAGATAGTCGGAATTGGTTTGAGAGCAACCTTTTAGTGAGATAGGTACGGTCTTGAGACGACCATGAAAAAATCTATGGGAGACATTCAATGACACCACGAATAAACAGAAAATTTGTATGGGCGAGCTTGGGTATAGCCATCTTATGCTACTTGGGAGCCCTGCCGGCTTCGGCTGCGGATTTGGCCAAGGAAGGCATACTCCGCCCGGGTCTGGGCAAGCCCGTAGGAGTTGTACAACAGATTCAAGGCCAGGTTGTCATTATGCATCATAAAGAGCAAAAAAGCTATATGGCTGAGCGTGGGACATTACTCTATAAGGGCGACACTATTCAAACGCTTGACAATGGCCGGGTGCGGTTACGACTGAACGATAGCAGTATAATATCCCTGGCCTCCCAAACAAAACTCAAGCTGACCCGCAGTGTCTATGCAAAGAAAAAAAAGCGACGGTCTTCCTTTCTGTCTCTGGCCCTGGGCAAGGCCCGTTTTTTTGTGGTAAAAATGCTCGATTTCAAACGTTCTGAATTTAAAGTCAAAACACCCACGGCTGTTTGCGGTGTACGCGGATCTGATTTTGTTTTGGAAGCCACGGGCACGGAAACCATCGCCACGGCACTGGCAGACACCGTGCTGGAATTCCAGAGCCTTGCTTTTCTGGAAGAACCGCCGGTGATCTTGAGGGACTATCAAGCATCCACAACCGTCATTAACAAACGTCCTTCCGAACCCATCCGGGTGCCAAGGGATCGAATCGATGAGATCAGAGAAAAATTTATCGATGTAGCGCCCGGCAAAGCCGCAACTTCGGACGAGGATGTTGCCGGACAGGGTCAGCAGGCTGACGATACCGGTGTTGATGAAGCCGGCGATTTAGGGGACCAGATGGATCTGGAGGATGCCCAGGCAGGTGATGATGCAAACGATAGAGAATTAAGTGATTTCGAGAATGACATTGATTCCTGGACCCCACCAGAATTTGACATCATCAAGGACGCCATTACCGAGGAAGGCCTGCTGGGTGAGCTGGAGCCATTACCGGAATTTCCGGTGACACCATAATAGAAAATAAATCTGATTTTCTATCAGTTGGCAATAATCGGAATTTAATAAAAGAAAAAACTTATGTGGCTTCATAACCATTATATAAAAAGAGGAACGATCATGAAACCAAAAATAATTCTGATCATTCTGATGTTCTTGTTGATACATTTTAGTAGTTTTATCATGGTTGAAAAGGCCTTGAGTGCCTGGAATGTTGAATCCAGTCCGACATCTGTGACCCTCAACGATGTATGGGGTGCATCTGCAAATGACGTATATGCCGTGGGTGGGGAAGAAACCATAGTCCATTATGACGGAACAGGCTGGTCAACAATACGAACGAACACTTCAGGTCCGAATCTTAAAAGCATATGGGGTAGTTCAGGATCCAATGTGTTTGCTGTTGGAGATACAGGAACAATTCTCAAATATGATGGCAGCAATTGGAACGTGGAATCACCACTGACGACAATCAACCTAAATGGTGTTTGGGTTTCATCTGACGGTTATGTGTTTGTTGTGGGTGATCAGGATTTTCCGCCTCCTTATGAAGCCGTCATTTTTTACTATGACGGTGCCGACTGGTCACAGATGGATAGCAACGCGACATCTTCTTTGAGAGCTGTCTGGGGCACATCGGCAAATGACGTATTTGCTGTTGGGGATAGTGGGGTGATAGTAAGATATGATGGCAGCACATGGTCACCCATGAACAGTGGGACCACTAATTCTCTGGCAAGTATCTGGGGGAGTTCTGATACCAATGTCCTGACGTCGGGAAGTTCCACCAATGTTTACACATACGATGGGAATGCCAGCAATAATTGGACGCAGACGGTTGGTGTGGTGGAATATCCAGATGATTTATGGGGCAGCGCAGACAACGATGTCTATGCCGTAGGTGGCAGCCCTGCTAAAACAATTTATCGCTTTGATGGAAACAATTGGGCTCTCGTCCTTTTTCAGCAGCCAGACACATATGAACCGCCGGAATTCCCGCATGGGGTTTGGGGAAGTTCCAGGTACGAGGTGATTGTAGTTGGCAACAATGGCATGATCGTTCGATATTCCCAAGTGCATGTTCAAAGCGTAAGCCCAACCAATGGGGCTTTGGATGTT
This sequence comes from uncultured Desulfobacterales bacterium, assembly GCA_964633115.1. GTDB lineage: Bacteria > Desulfobacterota > Desulfobacteria > Desulfobacterales > B30-G6 > B30-G6. Next base: position 15,333 of record CAZWEO010000101.1, on the reverse strand, counting down.
CCTGTGGGTGTAACTATTAGCGTTACTTTTTCGCATAATATGAATTCGCAAACCATTCGAACAGATACATTCAAGCTTATGGACGGTTCTAACGATATTGCGGGTACGATCACTTTTCCTGATGCTTCTACAGCTATTTTTTCCCCGGATACGGATCTGGAATACGGCAAAACCTATACGGTAGTCCTTACCACCGATGTGCAGGATATAGCCGATAATCCTCTGGAAAGTGAGTACAGCTGGTCTTTCGAGACTAACCTTTCTGCCGGAACCTCGCCGGATAAACCGACGGCAGTTGATCCCCTTGACGAGGGTACGGAAGACGATGGCGCGAATGTAACATTGGTAGCCAGCGCTTATAACGATGCGGACGGCGACAGCCATCTGGCCTCCCACTGGGAAGTCAAGCGGGCGGATACACAGGAAATCAGATACTATAGGCGGAACACCGATCTGGAATCGCATCTAATCTCTGATACCCTCGCGGCCGGTTTAAAATATTCCTGGAAGGTGTGGTATGAGGACTCGGACTTTTATGAATCACTTCCATCAGAGGATTTTGTATTCAAGGTCGGGACTCCCGTGCCGGAAAGCCTGCCCGTGATAGCCGCCGGGAAAAATCTGGGTGACTTTGGCATGATTTCCATCGTGCATTGGCCCGATGACCCCAGCCCCCAGGCGGTTTTCAACATCGATTACGATCCGGTCAACTACCGCATCGGTACCTATAATGCCATGACCGGTAGCTACATCGAGTTCGGGGAGGGAGTTGAAATAGAACCGGGCAGGGCTTATTGGATCCTGGCTCGCGAAGGTCTGACGGTCAACTTCGACGGCATCCCGGTAAGCACGGCCGATGTCTACGTAAAGTTGGATTATAATGAGACCACCTTAAATGGCTGGAACATGGTGGCACCGCCTAACAATGCCGATTACTACTGGGCCAATGTCACGGTGGTAGATAGTACTTTGACACCACTGGGAACTGTGCAGAGTCTGACTGATGGAACTATTATCGATCAGACTCTGTGGTCCTGGGAAAACGGGTATGTTCCCGAAACACCCGACGACAATCCGATCATGGAGGCCTATGCCGGCTACTGGGTAGAGGCCAAACAAGCCGGTCTGTTTCTAAAGTTCGATTCAGCTGCGCGGGTGTCGCCGCCTTTGGGTCGCTCCGATACACGATTGGCCAAGGCCTGGCATAATACTAAGAAATGGTTTAAAAATCTTAATCTGTTTTCGGGGGAAGCCATAGCCGATAACAACTCACCGCCCATGCCGCCGGCAGTGCTAGACGATAATACCGTGGATCCAGTGTTTGGGGGGTGTTTTATCGAGTTATCTGATAACTAAAGGTTTGGAGGGGCGGCGGTTTGAAGGGTTGAAGGGAATGAGATGAGCAGGAAGCAATTTGGGCCTAACCGTCTTCAGTCTAAATACCTAAACGGCTATTGAGACATACCGAATACTGATCGCAGAATTTTGAATGCTGAAGTTTCGCTAAGAGCCGTCAGCATACTTCAGCATTCTTTATTTCATGTTCGACATTCAATATTCGATTTTTTAATGGCCTCCAAGCGTCCCAAAATCCTGGCTTTCTAGCATGTAAGGCGCCTAATAGTCTTCAGCCTAAGAACCTAACAGCCTAAAAAGAATGAAGTCGCTGGGCGGCTTCATTCTTTTTGTGCAAGCCAAACCCCATCCCAATCTGGGGGCGGTGGATGTTTCAGGAGGTGTCGACAACGGGACAGATAGGCCCGGCAGGGTCCATCGTCTGCGGCACCTTGGTCAAATAACCTTGCTGCTTCCATGAATTTTTTTTGGCGATAAAGTGACAAGCCTTTGTTAAAACATTGTTCCGCATCGGTAAGCCGATAGCCTTTTTCGCCTAGGACTTCAAATATCTGGATGGGTTTCGACCGACCTTTAATGGCCAGCCGGTCAATGGCACGGGTCACAAATGCATCGGCGATTTCGAGATAAGTGGATTCACTGATCAGCATTCTAGTGTAGTATTGTTTGTTGAGACCTTGAAGGCGCGACGAGATATTGACATCGTCGCCGATTACAGTGTAGTCCATGCGTTTCTCGGAGCCGATGTTACCTGAGAGAACTTCGCCGGTGCAGATGCCAATGCCGATCTCTATGGGTTGCTGATCCATTGCTTCGCGCTTGGCATTAAATTCATCCAGCACGGATTGCATTTTAAGGGCCGTTTTAACAGCTCTTTCGGCATCGTCTTCATGGGCATAGGGTACACCAAACACGGCCATGATCGCGTCGCCAATGTATTTATCCAGCACGCCGCCATTACTGAAAATCACATCCACCATGACGGTAAAATATTGATTGAGCATATCAACGGTTTGCTCAGCGGTCAGCGACTCCGCCAATCCGGTAAATTGGCGGATATCAGAAAATAAAACTGTGGCCTTGCCGCGGACGCCTCCCAAAGATTGTATATCGGGATCATCCAGGACTCTTTCCACAATGTCCTTAGCCATGTAACGGGTCAAAGTGCTTTTAATCCGTTTTTCATTACTGATGTCTTCGAAAACGAGTACGATACCCTGATAATCCCCCTTGTGATCGATGAGTGGCAGAAAGTTAAGATTAAGAGCATGTTTTCGAAAATCGGACAGTGACATTTCAACATCATAATCAACAATCGAACGATGTGAGTCGTATAGGTTGGCAATGCGTTCGATGATATGCTGGTTTTGGGCTCCTAACACTTCCCGGAAATCTTTATTGCCGATCGTATCAATTCTCTCCTCAAATATGTTCAAAGTGGCGCGATTGGCTGTGACCACACGGTAGCTGTTGTCCAGGGTTACAATGCTGTTGGTAATACTTTGATGAATACTCTCAAGATAATTTTTCATGTCCAGCGTCATTTCATATAGCTGGGCATTTTCAAGGGCTACGGAAATCTGGGAGCAAAATGCCTTGAGAAGATCTTCATCTTCTTTGTCAAAGACACCCGATTTTTTGTTCATCACCTGGGTAACGCCGATGGTTTTCCCCTCTCGATTAATGACCGGCGCACAAATAACGTTACGGGTCCGAAAGCCGGTTTTTTTGTCCACATCGGGATTAAACAGAGGATGCTGAAGGGCGTTATCGACATTCAGTACCTGGCCAGTTGTGACGGCATGTCCGGCTAAACCTTGCGAGGCCGGGAACCTAATTTCGGACATTTCCTCTCCCTGGGCTACTTTGGACCAAAGTTCGTTGGTTTCATGATCCAAAAGAAAAAGAGAGCTTCGTTCCGCCTCCAAAATATCAGAAAGTTTAGTGATAATGATGCTGATCAGGTTGCTCAGATCAAGAGTTTCCGACAAGGCATTGGCTACATCCAGCATAATGGCCATTTTGCCATGATTGGCTAAGATTTTATTGTACAGTCGGAAAATCTCCAGGGCTATAGTAGTCTGATAGGCAAAGGCCTGGAAGAGGGCTTCGTCATTCTTGGTAAAGATACCACCTTTTTCTTTATTGATCACCTGGATCACACCCAGGGTTTCGCCCTGTAAATTGGTAATAGGGCCACACAGTATGGACCGGGTACGATAACCAGTGCGTTTATCCACTTCTGGATTAAAGCGATCATCATCGTAGGCATCTTCTATGTTTAATAAGCGATTATGTTGGGCCACCCAGCCGGCCACACCTTTGCCGATGGGGATCCTGATTTCACGGCTATCCTCACCCTGGGCAACTTTGGACCACAACTCGCCTGCGGCCGCATCAATTAAAAAAAGCGAAGCCCGGTCAGCATTCATGACTTTACTGGCCATTTGAACCGTGCGCTCAATCAGTCCTTCAATACCGGTGCGGATTGTCAGGATTTCAGACATGTCCAAGAAGCTACGCAGGTTTTCGAGCGACTTTTCGATAACGCGGCTCTTTTGAATGACTTCTTCAAAGCGGAGAGACAGACGATGCAAACGACTGGTAACAATTTCTAGAAAATTCTTGGCTATTTCCGGTGCAAATTCAAAGGCTTTTTTAAGATCTTGATAAGTAATGCGGATAACCTGGGAATCGACCAGCGTGCGAACCGATGCTGTACGTCGGCCGCCCGAAAAAAAGCCCATTTCGCCGACACTTTCTCCCGGGCCCAAAACGGATAGTATGGTTTCCTGTTCATAATCCCCAACCCGGTAGACTTGGGCTTCGCCACGAACCAGAAGATAAAAACAGTTGCCTTTAGTGTCTTGATGGATAAATGTCTTTCCAGCCCGGATCTCTTGTTCCTGCAGGGATTGACAGATTTTACCTAAGTCGTCGTTACATAATTTATTAAATAGCTGGCTTATCTTAATGCGGTTAAAGCGTTGATGATAGATGGCTGTCTTTAGGTCATCATGCGTTATGGCCTTTAAATCGATTAATATTTCACCCATGAATTTGGTGATGCCATCCGCCGCCAGTTGCTGTTGCATCTTCAGACCTTGATTGATGACATCCATATCGCAGGCAAGATACTGACCGATCTTATCCGTGCTCTGCATGTCTTGTTGTTTGGTTTTCATGTCTTTAGGCTTCTAATATGAGCCTTTTGTAAGGGTGGGCATTGTTATTAATTATTCGAGCTTACCAGAAAATATCTACACCATCAAGCTTGATGGCCTCGTAAAAAGCCCGATTTCTACGTTGTGCTTCAACCCGTTGTGATTGCAACGTAGGATAACTACGCCTCATCACTCGGGATTCGCAACGCCTTGAACTCGAACTTTTTCCTTTGCCATCCGGTTTTTGACTTTCTTCGGTTTGATCAAGCTTGGTGATTTAGTACCGAGTGCCAAAGTCCTGCTTGTAAAGGGCGAGGGTCAAAAAAATGACACAGCTATTGATTTTAACCAAGGATGGAATTGATGTTTAACTATTTATAATTTTTATAGAAATTTTAAAAACGGGAATGTTTGTAACATTGGCATGGTTTCTGCTCATTATCCTGTTGACAATTTTTATTGTCAGATATCAATCTGCTGGGAGGAAACCAGAACATGGGCAAGGATATGCAGGTAGAATACGATGGCTTGAAAAGAGATTATTTGGCCCTCGAAAAAATCCATTATAATGAAAAAGAATGCCTTCTAAAAGTCGCCACCACCTTTGGACTCATTGTGGACCGTTCACCTCAACTTCGCGACACCTACCAAAAATTAAAACAGATGTTGCAGAACGGTGCGTCGCTGCCTGTTGAAAAAATTATAAACGAAACCAACACGCTCAGGAGCAATATTTTTTCAGAAGAGGTTAAATCAGGGTCTGAAGAAGCAGAAAGCGATGATGACAATACACAGGACCAGGATTTGTTGGAAGCCTACAAAATTTTGAACAGAATCGTCATCGCATTGACCGATGATTTTTATCCCATCAACGCTGAAATGAAACAAAAAGCGGATGCCATTATCTTTGATTATAAAAATGGGATGTCACCATCCGACTTTCATCAAGCAACAGCAAATTTTCTGGCCTATATCGATACCCTCAGAAGTAAAATTTCAAAAGATTTCCAATACGTCAATAACACCCTGATCAGCTTTATTGACCAGGTAAAAGAATTGGAATTCGTTCTCACCAAGGAGCTACAAGAGGAGGTCCAGACAAAAGGGTTTGAGGTTTTTGAGCAAAAAATCCAAAAGGAAGTTGGATCCATCGTGGATTCCTTCAGCATTTATTCATCCATCAACGAGATTAAAGACGCTGTTGTGGGCAGGCTGTCAACCATAAAAGCAGTACTTGCTAAACGCAAAGAGAACGAACAGAAAAAATCAAAGGCTGCCCAAAAACGAATTCGTCGGCTGCGTAAAAAAATTTCTATGGCTGAAACAGAGACCATCGAGTTGACCCGCAAAGCAGATCAGTTTCGGGAGGAAGCCCTGCGGGATGGTCTCACCGGCCTGTACAACCGTAAGGCATTTGATAAACGCATTGCTGAGGGATTGGAAGATTTTAACAACGGCGGCGAATCATTTGTAATGATGATGTTTGATGTGGATAAATTCAAATGGATCAACGATACCTTCGGTCATGTTGCCGGAGATAAAATCCTCCAAAAGGTCGCTGCTGCATTGGGCAAAATATTCCGAAAAGGTGAATTTATCGCCCGTTACGGCGGCGACGAATTTGCGGTGGTAATTGAAGGCATGCCAGAAAAGCTTGCTCACCAAAAGATTTCCAAGTTTAAAGAACAGTTCAGCAAACTGCGTTTTGCTTCACATGCAGACGGCTATATCCAGGTGGAACTCTCTGCCGGGGTTGCATTGGCCGCTAAAGGAGATGGACCAGACGAGTTCATACATAAAGCGGATGTGGCCATGTACGCGGTAAAAAAACAGAGCAAACCAAACCAAGGTGATTAGGCTGAAGACTGATAGGCTATTATGCAGTTTGCATGCGTAAACGCTGGGAGGGGTTTTAGGGAACGAATACTGAATGTCGAACATGGAATAAAGAATGCTGAAGTATGCTGACGGCCATCAGCACTACTTCGACATTCAAAATTATTCAAAATTATGAAATCAATATTCGATATTTCAACATAGCTATTTGCGGCCAAGGACTGCCAGCTAATGGCTAGCAGCTGGCGACCGACAGATCGCCCACCCCTTCAAACCTAAAACCCTCCAAACCTAATCTGCCCAACCATTTAACTTCTCTTCAATGAACTGAATAATTTTCTGATGTTCCTGCCGGCCATTTCCGGTGATATAGATGGGATACTGAGTGAGACTACGTTTAAGCACAAAAGTGATCTTTCGATAGGGCATGATAAAACAAGGTAATACAAAAGTTTCCAAAACACTCATGTGGTTGGCCACAAAAACACAAGGTGTTTTCAAGTCGATAAAGGCTGACATGTTCTCGATTACAAACTCAACGCCAATACGTTCTAACGTCCTTAGTACGTTCGCACTGCTTTCGATTTTTTTGTCGGTGGAATAAGTGTTTTTTTTGCATCGTCTGGAGGCCGCGAGTATATCCAAGACAACCATTGAATAAAAGTAAATTCCCGGCATATGCCGCGCCAGCCAGGATGACCGATCTTGCGGTGTGTGGTAATCTATTTCCATATTGTTTTTCCCTATCGTTAGGGTATCTCTTAGCAAATAAAATTTATGGATGCAAATCAAGGTCGGTTTTAAGTTTTAGGCTAGATGGGTAGGGTTTGTTGGGTTTATAGAGTTGCTGAATTGAATAAAGTGTGCAAGTACAGCTTGATGTTTTTATAAATAATGTAACCCATTCTTTATCATGATTGATAAATACTATAGACGCAATGTCTTTGGCATATCCAGCGTGGAATTTCTGTGGGGGTTGGGACTTCCGGTGGTACTGGAGTCAACGTTCTTACAGTTGTTTTTAAAGAGTCTAGGGGCCTCCAGCTTTCAGATCGGTCTGATTCCTGCCTTCTCGTTTCTGGGGCATTCCATTTTTGCACTGCTTTCCAGTTACTTCACGGAGGGCTTGGCTTTCAAGCGAAGCGCCGTAATCTATTTGCACATTATTTCAGGGATGTCACTGATCCTATTCGGGGTCGGCCTTCTTTTTTTTGGTGATCAGTCGCCGGTGCTGTTCGTTTTTTTTATATCCTATGGTGTTTTTTCCATCTGTATTGGCATGACCATCCCGGTTTGGCTGAGCTACGTGGTCAATATGTTTTCAGAAAAAAAATCTTACTCGGGCCTCGGTTATATGATGCTAGCCCAGAATATTGCCAAACTTTCCAGCAGTCTCTTCATCGTGAAATTTGTTGAGAAATATTCGTTTTCGTTAAGCGCATCGGGTGGCATCTTTATATCCGTTGGTCTTATATTTAGTCTGAGCGCCATATTTTTCCTGGCAACCAAAGAAACATCCTTGGCTAACCCTGAGAGTGCTCGGGCCAATCGTTCTTTCTGGGTGTATGTTAAAACCACCTGCGGTCATATCAGTAAAAATCGTAACTTTTTATTATTCCTGGTGGGTGATATGGACTTCTTTGTGGTGGTGACGGTGATTTCGTTTTATGCCAACTATGCCACTGCGTTCTGTAGCATTCCCGCTCCAATCGCGGCTGGTTTTTTTGTCAGCTTTATCTACATCGGTGCGATTGTCACCAATATTTTTCTGGGATCGCTGGATATATTTACACCCCGCAATAAGTATGTATTTTCAAAACTGGCTGCCCTGTCAGCGATGCTGCTTTTGGTCTCGTGCGGATACTTATGGGGTTTCTTTCTGGCAAGTTTTCTTTTGGGTGTTGCCAGAGGATCCCGGATGATTGTTTTCCCACCTTTGGTAAAAAAACTTTCCGGATTAAGCGACGCGACGAGCTATTTTGCCGTGGCACCCATACTCACCACCCCATTTGCCCTGGCTTTGCCAATGGCCTACGGAACTTTTTTGGATCTGTTTTCAAATCTTAACGGGGATGCTTATCGGGCCGTTTTTATGATGTCCCTTTTTTTAATCGCCGGGAGTTTGCTAGCGATATTGAAGGTCAAATTCCAATTTCAATTCTCCGGTCCGACTCGATAATCGCATTTGCATGATTCTTAGCGACACTCGCCTTTGGACCCTTGCAGCACGAGATGAATTTAAATTATGGATTTTACCCCCCAAACTGATGGTGGTCACCCTTTGGCTATGGAGCGACGATGCTTTTTACCCGCGGGCGAAAGGGTTGCGTTTATTGATCTTGAAAATTGATGTCTTCTTTGATAAGCTTTTAACAATATTAAACTTTTTGAAACATCAGCCACTGCGATTTTGAGGATTTATTTTGACCATTAAATCTAAAGCATTAGAAGTCAACATCGCCGATTATCATGTGGATGTGACCATTGATCCCAAATATGGCGCCCTGCATGAGGCCATGTCTCAATATTTTGGCATTCGAGAAGGTGTTTCTACCTTTTTAGAAGAATTGTCCCATCCCTATAAGAATTGGCAATTCATCGTCAACGAAGCCAGAACATATTCTTTGGATTATTTCCATCTATTACGGCGACACGATCGTGGTGTGGAAGCAGCTTTAACCTTCGTGGAGATATTCTCTGCAGCCATCCAAGCAGATTGTGGCCAATCAACTCAAATGGATGCCGCTGACAACCTGCTTTTATTTATCCAGAAAGTAATTAGAGATTGTGAAGAGGATCTGGATCGGTTTTCAACCGTGATCACGTCTGCCTTTGAGCAGATCCACGCCTATCCGCCAGAGCTTTTTCTATTGTTTGTCAAAAGCCATTACCAGATAAAGCAGCTGGGGGAAATATTTCTGCAACGCAACCAAAAGATCGACAGAGACAGCATCGGGCTGAATCAGTTGGTTGGGCGTTATTTCCAGGCAACCTATGATTACTGGTTGGGCGAAAAGGATCCCCAGCCTTGGTTTGAGAGTGAGTTGAACGACAGTGAATCGCAGCAGGACTGGGGCGAATTTTTCGATGATATATCACACGCATGCATTCACAAATGGCACCAGCGTTTAAACGAAATTGTTATCGATCAAGACCTGAGCGCGCATGAGCAAACCGCTCAATTGGTTTTGCTGCCCGGTTATAATCAAATTGTGGAGCGTTATCGCAAACTTCCTGAGAAACTACTGGCAGCGGGTGAGGGTAGTCGTAAAGGCAACCGATGGAAGGTGATCTTTTTGTTTTTAATGATGAATGTTTCCGGGCTTTCCATCATTCACGAGGAAACCTTACGGGATATCAACCGAACCTTAAGTTGGCTGATTGCAAACGAGGCCAATCTTTATATCTGGAAACTGATCGAAAAAACATTTTCAATATTGCATGCCCAGACGGACAAGTACCCGGCCACCGCTCTTAATTGTGTTCTGAACATGGGCAAAGGTGTTTACAAAACTGATGATAGCGACCTGGTCATCCATTTTATCGAAAAAGTAATCGACCTGGGCTACCAGGCTCCTATGGTTTCGGGTGTGGGTGATGACTGGCAGGTACAGGTCAATCCATCCCATATTCTCAACATTCGCACCTGGTTGGAACTGATTGAATTGAATCCCAAGTATTCCATTCGTTTGATATCCAGCCTGACCATTTACCTATCCTTGTGTGGTGTCTATATCAAGGATACCGATCTTTTTCCCCGTGATATTACCCGCATTTTAAACAGCGACATTGAGCCGGTCTACCACTTAATCAAACAACTGGCGCGACTTTTTCCGGTTTATTTTAATGATATCGGTGCGGAGGGCAAGCTTAGAGACATATCGACTCGTATCGATGAACTTAGCCAACGCAAAGACATCCTAATTCATTTTTTACGCAAACAGAGTCATGTTGAAAGCAGCAATCTGATTATCCGCTTCATGGAAGCCACCCTCAAATTTTGGCTGCTGCGGGATAAGGAAGTAATCAAGCGGTTTGTACCGCCGGTTATCTACAACCAAATCGAGACCGATGGTACATTTATCGACGGTGTTCACACAGTAATCCAACATGTGGCTCATAAAAAAATTCGAATTCCCGCAGATCTTCTCACTATTGAGGGGGCCCAATTACAAAATTTGCTGGCCGGCGTATCGAACGTTTCCGAACAGGATCGCGAACGCGTGCAACTGGCCGTTTCCTTTTACCAACACCTGCATCAGAAATATCATCTCGATTTTATAGCCATCAATGGCTATGTCAATAAACTGAAAACAGAGGGATTCCCCGGTCTGGACAAATTGGAGGCCGCCTTGGCCGAACCGTCCCTGCGTAAGAGAATCCCCTTGATGATCGAGTATCTCGAATTTTTGAAATATTTAATTTTATCGGAAAAGCCATTTGAGGTTCGAGAAGATATCTATAAGAAACGGCATTTTACGGTGGATATTCCATCCATGTACGGTTCCTATCACGAGATGAAATTTGACGCCCTGGGCTTGACCTATCGACTCGAGTCTCTGGTCAACACCCTATTTGAGGAATTGGTTGAAAGTACCGACCTGAGCCTGATTACCAAGGCGACCTTTTTTCAGATTTATGACCATCTCAAACTATTTGAAAAATCTCTTAGAATCGAGGGAATCCATTCGGTTGAAATTGAACGCCAAATGGAAATGTTGGCACATTCCCTGAGTGTCAGTGGTTTTACCTTCACCCAATATCTGGATATTTTTAAAGGATTTGCTCGGGCGGTTAAAAATGTCATCAATGACAATTTTGGTAACATTCATGGGAAAAATTTGGTTGGTATCCTCGATAAACTAGCTCCAAACCAGATTCTGAAAAAATACTTGCCAACCGATGGCGAGTCGGAAACGGCGAATCTCCAACACCGCATATCTGAGATCTTCTTTCGTGATCGCATTGCCCTAACTACCGGAATTCAGCAGCTGGATTTATTTTTGGGGCGCATCCTCAATACCCTGTTTCAGCAATCCAACAAGCTTCCCACGGATCAGCTCCAGCAGCTGCTGCGCTACGATCCCAAAAATGCGGTGGCCGTAATTCAGCGTGTCAATCCCCGTGTTTCCGGCATTATTCATTTGGGGAGTAAGGGCCTTAATATGGTCAAGCTCAACAATTTCAATCTGCCGGTACCGCCCGGATTTATCCTGACAACCGAGGTGTTTAGATGTCGAGAAATCATCGAAAGCTATGGACCGGCTGAAGAAAACTTCAAGGAACAGGTGGTTCAACATATCCGCATGATGGAAAAATGGACGCGAAAATCATTTGGGGATGCCAAAAATCCATTATTATTCTCAGTTCGGAGCGGATCTTCCATATCACAGCCGGGTATGATGGATACCTTCTTAAATGTCGGTATCAATGAGGAGATCACCGCAGGCATCGCTGCAGTTACCGATAATGATTGGTTTGCTTGGGACAATTATCGGCGATTTCTGCAGTGTTTCGGCATGGCCTATGGCCTTGAACGAGATGAGTTTGACGGCATCATCGGTGAGTTAAAAAGACGCGCCGGCGCCCAATTTAAACGCGACCTGACGGGTCAACAAATGCGTAAAGTGGCGCTTACCTATAAAGGCATGATCCGTGATGCCGGAATCGATATTGTGGAAGACCCCCTGGAACAGTTATATGAAACGATTCGAAACGTTTTGTCCAGCTGGGGTTCGGCCCGGGCCCAAACCTATCGTAAAATTATGGGGATTTCCAATGATTGGGGGACGGCGGTAACAATTCAAACGATGGTATTCGGCAATATGTCAGAGCAATCCGGTGCCGGTGTTTTCTTTACGCACAATCCCAGATGGTCGGGCGATAGTCTGCGATTGTGGGGGGATTTCACCATCGGCAATCAGGGGGAAGACGTAGTTTCAGGCTTGGTAACTACACTGCCTATTTCCATATCGCAACAGGATATCGAGTTACGCGAAACCGATATTACCTTGGAAACTCATTTCCCTGAAATTTATACTGCCATGAAAAACTGGGCGGTGGAATTGATCGAAAGACATGGCTGGAGTCCCCAGGAAATGGAATTCACATTTGAAGGTCCCCAAGAAGTGGATTTATATCTTTTACAAACCCGGGATATGGGTATTCGTGAACGCAAGAAGGCCATGACTTTTGATCTGGCGTCCATCGATGAAATCCGGATGTTGGGACACGGTATCGGCGTGAGCGGTGGTGCTTTGAGCGGGCGTATCGTATTTACCTTAAAAGAAATCGATGGCTGGCGGGCATCAGAACCAAACACCCCACTGATTCTGGTTCGCAGTGATACCGTCCCGGACGATATCAAGGAAATTTATGCTTCTGATGGCCTGCTGACCTCCCGCGGAGGTGTCACCTCACATGCGGCCGTGGTTACGCATCGACTGGGTAAAACCAGCGTTGTGGGTTGCAACGACATGGTATGCAATGAAAAACAAAAAAATTGTACATTTGGAACGGTCAACCTGGATTCCGGAGACAAGATCAGCATCGATGGCCGTGAAGGATCGGTATACCTCGGGGAGTTGACTACAAACGAGTAGAAGCTAGACTTAGTTTGCTATGCATGCAATTGGGTAGCATAAAATCGGCTTCGCCAAAAAGTTAATGATATCAATATACCATAGAAATTCTCAGGTATAGGAGGTGCTATGCGCAAAGACAATAACAATACCAAAGGTCTCAAGCTTGGTGTTAATGGATTCGGTAGGATCGGTAAACTGACGGTTTGGCATCATGTGGCGCGCAAATTTTTTTCTGAAATTGTGGTTAATATTGGGCGTGAATCCGGAACTTCTCTAGATGATATTGCTCATTATGTGGAACGGGATAGTTCCTATGGGCGGCTGCATGCCTTTCTATACGGTCAGGCCGCCACACCGGTGATTTCAGAAATCAATGAGAACCAGGGCACCATGTTGATCGATAATACATTGGTAAAGTTTTTGCAGACGGATAGACTTCCAGTCGATATCGGCTGGCGCCAGGAGGATGTCCGGCTGGTAGTGGATACGACAGGTCAATTCTTGGATCCCATCCGGCCAGCCGATCACCCTAAGGGTTCGCCCAGGGGGCATTTGGATGCTGGTGCAGATAAGGTTATTCTATCGGCACCCTTTAAGATTGATGATAAAGGCAAGGACATTCCCCCAGACGCTGTTACCACAGTCATGGGCATCAATGCCAATGATTACGATCCGCGAAGACACTGTCTGATATCGAATGCATCCTGTACCACAACCTGCCTGGCCCATATGGTCAAACCGCTTTTAAATGCCTTCGGCCCTAAACGAGTATTATCCGCATCTATGGCCACGGTACATGCTGCCACCGGATCGCAGGCGGTTCTGGATCGCTTGCCCAAGACTGGCAAAACTGACTTGCGCAAAAATCGAAGCATCATGAACAATATCATTTTAACCACCACAGGCGCTGCCAAAGCTTTGAGATTGGTTATCCCCGAGATGGAACAGATTGGATTTATCGCTGAATCGGTGCGGATTCCAACGGCGACAGGATCTTTGATAATCCTGGTGGTCAACCTACAAGAGGAAATGTCCAGCGAGCCCATACGGCGGGAGTATATCAATGATATTTACCGACAGGCAGCCGAAAATGAACCTAATGGATATTTATACTACACCGAAAAGCAGAACGTAAGCGGAGATATTATCGGCATCCCCCGAGCGGCCGCCATCATCGAGGGACATGAGACCCACCGGCGTACGGCAGAGGTAACCATCGACCTCGCGAAGATACCCGGGCTAGATGCTTGTGTTATGGACAGCATGCAAAAGACAATCATCCGCGTACCAGTGACGCAGGCGGTGATATACGGTTGGTATGATAATGAGATGGGTAGCTATGTCAATATGTTGGGTGATCGCACGGTTTCGATAGCAGAAGCGATGTAAAAACAACGGCCACCATCGAAGATGGTGGCCGTTGTTTTAGCGAATTCCCGCCGCGTACAACAGATTACTCAGCTTTACGAATTCTTCAATTGCCAGTGTTTCCGCCCGCCGACCGGGATCAATCCCAGCAGCCAAGAGTTGATTCTTAGCTGTAGCTGCATCCAATTTCAGAATTGGGCCCGACAATGCATTTTTTAGGGTTTTACGCCGCCTGGAAAATGATGCTTTGACGGTTTTATAGAGAAAATTCTCATCGATAGCCAGGTTCTCTGTCTGTTGGCCAAAGCTAAATCCTAAAACCAGCGAATCGACTTTGGGTTTGGGATAAAAGCGGGCCGCTGGTATTTCCGCAATCACGCGTGCCTGCGCACAATAACTTGCCATGACAGCCAGGCGACCGTATGCTTTTGAACCGGGGGAGGCCATGATTCTCTGAGCCAATTCCTTTTGAAACATCAGGGCGGCTGAGCTTAAATAACCACGATTCATGGCCAATTGCACAAAAATTTGGGATGAAATATTATACGGAATATTACCCATTACTACTAGCGGCTGCTTTTCACGCTCGGCGATGGCGGCCATATCCAGTGCTAGAATATCTTGATTTAGTATGACGACGTTTTTAAGGCCAGCGGCTTCAATTTCGCTAGTAAGTGGTGGGATGAGGGTCTTATCCTTTTCGACGGCATAGATTTTTTGGGCAATGCGGGCCACAGGCAATGTCAGCGCACCGAGACCGGAACCAACTTCCAGCACAATATCCGCGGCCTTGAGGCCTGATCGTGTTACAATCTTTTGCGCACTACCCCGATCGGCCAGAAAATTTTGTCCCAAACCTTTCTTGGGTCGTAGGTTCCAGGTTTTCATGATGAGGGAGGGAGAGGTCATTTGGCGGTATTAGGTTTTAAGTTTTAGGTTTTGGGTTGGTTTGTTCTAATTAAAAGTTGTCACCCAATGCCGTTAACTTAACCAATTGGTTTATAGGCTGGGAAGAATTTTCTTGC
>CAZWEO010000100.1:0-19472 GCA_964633115.1 uncultured Desulfobacterales bacterium | reverse complement strand
TGTACTTTCTTTGTAATGGTGTGAAAGCTGAAAAGCCAAATCGCAAACAGCTCCTTGGATCAGATATCTGCAAATTTACCCAGTAAAATTTACGGCAAAACCATTACCTTCTATTGAGAGAGATGTAGGAACATTAGGGATAAATTTACAGATCTCCCCATTTTTCAAATGAGAATTATTGAAACAACAATCCCCGACGTACTTATAATTAAGCCAGAAGTATTCTCTGACTCGCGTGGTTTTTTCATGGAAAGCTATCAAAGTCTCAGGTATACGCAAATTGGTATTCCGAACGAATTTGTCCAGGATAACTTTTCGAAATCTAAGCAAGGTGTGCTGCGAGGGTTGCATTACCAAGTTCGTCAAACGCAAGGAAAATTGATTTGGGTCATGAATGGTGAGATATTTGATGTCATAGTCGATTTGAGACGCAGGTCACCAACTTTTGGCAAATGGGTGGGGACGCGGTTATCTGCAGAAACTCGCATGCAAATATGGGCTCCCCCTGGATTCGCCCATGGTTATTACGTTCTGAGTAAATGGGCTGATGTGGTTTACAAAACAACAGACTTCTATGCTCCCAATTGGGAATGCACTCTTTTGTGGAATGATCCCGAAATTGGCATTCAGTGGCCGTTAATTGATGGTGATTCTCCTATCCTGTCCGAGAAAGATGCTCAGGGGAATC
Organism: uncultured Desulfobacterales bacterium; assembly: GCA_964633115.1. Classification (GTDB taxonomy): domain Bacteria; phylum Desulfobacterota; class Desulfobacteria; order Desulfobacterales; family B30-G6; genus B30-G6. The sequence goes on along the minus strand of CAZWEO010000100.1, from coordinate 18,784 downwards.
TGTTTCATGAAATTGAATATTTCGACTAATATAAAAACGGGCTAGCTATTAATACGCTTGTTTTAGAATTACCCAAACGAATGGCCTCAGAAACCCCTTTATAGGTATGAATATCCTTCTATTGGGCAAAAATGGGCAGGTAGGGTGGGAGCTTCAGCACACTTTGGAACCTCTAGGCCTGGTTCACGCTACAGATTACCCTGCGATTGACTTCAGAGATGTCTCAGCTATTCGTACACTAGTGCGTCTCGTAAAGCCTAATGTAATTTTTAACGCTGCAGCGTACACCGATGTAGATCAGGCGGAAAAAAATCACTCCGAAGCGTTTGCGATCAATAGTACTGCACCAGGGATCCTGGCTGAAGAAGCAAAGCAAATTGGGGCTGGATTGTTCCATTATTCTACAGATTATGTTTTCGATGGGGAAAAGGATTTGCCCTATATCGAGGATGATACACCAAATCCGATCAATAACTATGGAATGAGCAAGCTCGAAGGTGAGCGCGCCATCCAAAAAGTGGACGGTGCTTATCTGATCTTACGTACCAGTTGTTTGTATAGTTCTCGTCGAGATTGTTTTGTCACAAAAGTACTGCGGTGGTCGCGAGAGCAGCGCACGCTGCGTGTCGTCTCCGATCTGGTGGGCAGCCCAACGTGGGCGCGTGTTTTGGCTGAAATTGCTGCCCAGTTACTGCAGGGCATGTTAGGATCCCCAGCTGACTGGTTTGACCAACATAAAGGCATCTACCATGTGGCAGGACGGGGAAGCTCCAGCCGGTTTGAGTGGGCTAAAGCCGTCCTGAGAAATGACCCTCGGCAAGATGAACAGGTTTGCGAAGCAGTGCTGCCAGCCAAACTATCAGATTTTCCAATGCCAGCCCAGCGACCAAAATTCACGGCATTGAATTGTGAGCGCTTCTGTAATGAATTTGGTTTGACCATTCCCCCCTGGGAGCAAACCCTGCAGCTTGCTATGGAGAATAGCGCTCCCCCTAAATAGGCATTGGAAACCCATAAGACAAATCAAACCTTTATGGAAACGAATCGTCCAGAAATATACCAAAGTGAACAATATTCCGAAAACAAAACTATCATCGAAGCTGAAACTGGCTGGCAACTGATTGATTGGGGAGAGTTGTGGCGCTACCGGGATTTGTTTTTCTTTTTAATCTGGCGGGATGTCAAGACGCGCTACGCTCAATCCGTATTGGGTGTGGGCTGGGCCATTATCCAGCCGCTATTCAGCATGGTGGTCTTCACCATTGTCTTTGGCAGCTTGGCCAAGGTCAGCTCAGATGGTGTACCTTACGCCATTTTCAGTTATACCGCCCTGGTGCCCTGGACCTACTTTGCCGGGTCATTAACATCAGCCAGTTCCAGCCTGATCAGCGCCTCAGGCATGTGGAGCAAGGTGTATTTCCCGAGGCTGGTGATCCCCATCGCACCCGTCCTGGCAAAACTGGTCGATTTTGGGATTGCGCTCCTGATCCTGAGCGGGCTAATGGTGTGGTTCCAGATTACTCCCACAATCTGGGCTTTGACTCTACCACTGCTGGTGTTGTTGATGATGCTGACCGCCTCTGGCATGGGCATGTGGCTAACGGCACTGGCAATCCAATACCGAGATATCAACTATGCTATTGGGTTCTTCGTGCAGCTGCTGATGTACGCCGCCCCAGTCGTCTACCCCGCCAGTAACATCCCTGAACGGTGGCGAATTTATTATGGCCTTTTCCCCATGGCGGGTATCATTGAAGGCTTCCGATCGGCTTTGTTGGGCACTAACCCGATGCCCTGGGACTTGTTAAGCGTCGGTACAGCAGTGTCATTAGTTTTTTTTATCAGCGGTGCACTGTATTTCCGGCGCATGGAGCGTATCTTTGCTGATGTGGTGTGATGATGTCTGAAATTGCCATAAAAGTAGAAAATCTGAGCAAAAGATACCGCATCGGTCTCCAGGAGGAGATTCACGACACCTTGGCGGGTGCAGTTTCTGATTTCATTCGCCAACCCATCGAGAATTTGCGGCGCTTACGACGCTTGTCTCAGTTTGGAGAAAGTGACTCTAGCGACATTATTTGGGCTCTAAAGGATGTTTCCTTTGAAGTCAAACGCGGTGAAGTTGTCGGTATCATTGGGCGCAATGGCGGAGGAAAATCTACACTTCTAAAAATTCTTTCCCGCATCACCCATCCCACCAGAGGGCGTGTTGAGCTTGAAGGCCGTGTTTCCAGCCTGCTGGAAGTGGGCACCGGCTTCCACCCCGAACTGACCGGCCGCGAGAATATTTACCTCAATGGCACCATCCTGGGGATGGCCCGCAAAGAGATCGATCACAAATTCGATGAGATCGTAAATTTTTCCGGTGTTGAAAAATTCATTGACACCCCTGTTAAACGCTATTCCAGCGGTATGCGAGTACGCCTAGCTTTTTCTGTTGCTGCCTATCTAGAACCTGAGATATTATTGGTAGATGAAGTGTTGGCGGTAGGGGATACTGAGTTCCAGAAGAAGTGTTTGGGTAAGATGGGAGAGGTGGCTGGAGGGGGTAGGACAGTATTATTTGTTAGCCACAATATGGCAGCAATTTTATCTCTTTGTCGATCCACTTTGTTGCTCGAAGATGGATGTATTACAAGTGATGGGCCAACTGTAGAGGATGTTGTTGATGAGTACTTATATAACTCCATCTCAGCGTCTAATGTTCCATTGCATCTTAGAAGTGATCGAGAAGGAAATGGAACAGTATATGTGACATCTTTATCGATTGAAAGTGGGAATGGAAATTCTGCAATTTACTCCAGTGATCCGCTTCTGGTTAGAATTGGCTACAAAGCAAAAAAAGATCTTCCTAATGCAAGATTCTTGGTTGCAATTAATGATGAATTAAATCGCCGCATTTTTTTTCTAGACAGTGACATTGAGGACGCATTTCCAACTAACCTTCAAGATATTGGTTATGTTACCTGTCTCACTGATCCAATTAATATTTCACCAGGTCGATGTACAGTTAACGTTGCTGTTTTTGTTAATGGAGTTCAAGTAGATCATGTGGCTAATGCACTCACTCTAGATATAGAATCAGACGATTTCTTTGGCACTGGCAAACATCAGAGCCGACAAAAGGCACTTTGTCTTATAAGGCAAGAGTGGACGGTAGATAAACCCAATGACCCAAACAAAACCTTTTAGTGCTTATCCTGCAAAATTCCGTTATCAAGGGGAGACAGCCCGGGGATACCTAAAAAAACGTGCTAGTAATCGCCAGTGGAAACAAGAGCAGGAAGTTTTCCAGAGAGTTATAGGTCGTATTCCCTTTTCCTCAACATTGCTTGATGCTCCTATAGGAACAGGGAGATTTCTGGATTACTATTTGGAAGCAGATCATAATGTTTATGGCCTGGATATCTCTAAAGACATGCTAGCACTAACGTCCGAATTGCAAAAAGGGAAGAAGAATGATGCGTGTTTGGTACAAGCAGATACTGAGTTCTTGCCCATTTGTGATGAAGCTTTTGATTATGTTATTTGTGCCAGGTTTTTGAATTGGATTCCCCTCAATATATTTCGGGACATGCTTTCAGAATTTCAACGCGTTACTCGACATGGGTTAATTTTAGAAATACGTGTTCGCCGGTCAATAGGATTGATTGGAATTTTGAGATCACTACTATTTGAGACTTTATCTAGCCCTAAGGGAATGCTCGGTCGATTCATTCGTTTCACTCAAAATAGGGTAAATATTCTCTGGCCCCAAAAAAAGCAGAGACGTAGTGAACAGACAACCAAGGCAAACAATATAAATACTCAAGGTGGTAACGAAGGGTATGTTGTTCATCATGAGGACGATGTGATACAAGAATTTGCCGCACATGACCTTATTGTAGAAGATGTAGCATTGGTTAATGAGAAAATTCTATATACACATCTAGAAATCCAACCATTTTTTGTTTACACATTGCGAAAAAAACCGCAGAATCATGCTCGTTAATGAAAATTTGGTTGAGTTTGCAGGTTTGCCAGGAAGCGGCAAAACCACTGTCGCGACAAGCCTCCTTGAAAAGCTTAATTATGATGGGATATCTTTGGCAAAAAAGTTTAGCCAATGGCTGCACAAAACGCATGTGGATCGTTTTTTCTTGCCCATCACCGCAATAAAGTTCAATCGAGTCTTTAGGGATCTTTATCAGAGTGGTATCAATCTCAATAGAGGATCATTTCCGCAATGGATACTTATCCTTACCTGGCAATTGGCAATTCGATCTAAGACACGTCAGTTGAACCAGTTGAATGCTCCTAAAAGTATTTTCTTGCTACTCAATGAGATGATTGTGGAGTATTTCAGTATTGCTATTGAAGTTCTCCTTTTTCGAAAGTTCGTCATTATGGACGAAGGTTTTATCCAACGTGGAATTGGAATTTGGATGAGATCTCCGGATAGAATTCGCAACAAAATATGGAATAGCTATTTAGAGTGTATTCCCCATGATGCTCAATGCATCATTTTTGACACAGAAGTTTTTGATCGGGCTTTGAAACAGGCAAAACTGCGACCACGAGGTGTTCATGCTGTTCTTCGATGGTTCCCCCATGCTAAATCCGATGATCGTGCATTGGAAAAAATATATGGAGCTTTACACCAACTATTCAAGACCCCAAAAATTTGTAATCGTGCAAATTTGTATACAGTTAATGTAGATGCAAGTTCGAATGAAGTTGTTGAAAAAGTCTTTCACAGAATAGTGGAACTCAACTCAGATCGTAGAGTAGTGATATTTCCGCGCTAATGAAGATGTGAAATGGTTGCACCTTGTGATAGTTAGATACTTCTCATCGCTTCAGTTATTTTGCACAAGGAGATTCTTTTCACAAACACCAACATAGTATGCTCAAATGAAATAAGGTGGAGGAATTCTTGGTAACTAGAATTGCGGGTGCAATAAGATTGATATTACGCAAGATCAGTCCGATGATGACTCCGATGGAGATAGCCATAATTGATGCTACTCTAAGGTCAATGTCCGAGCCAGTAAGAGTGTTTGAATATGGCGCTGGGATTTCCACAATTTATTTCCCCCAAACTTTAGAAGGTACAAAGAAATATACTTGGGATTCCGTCGAATCAAGTCGGGATTGGCATGGCTTCTTAAATCAAAGACTTCTAGAAAATAAGTTGAACAAAGTGAACGTCCATCTCGTGGACTTCAGCACGCATAACCTAAAGGAACAAAGTTTACCTGAAGGAATTAGGAATGAGTATGTTGGAAAGCTGACCAATGATAATTCGAAATTTGACATTGTGTTGATCGATGGTAGGTTTAGGAGACGAAGTTTAGTTTTGGCTAGACAGATGCAAATAGCTACCGGGATTATTTTCCTTCTGGACGCGGAGCGGCCATATTATTTGGATGGATATAAAGATGCTCAGTATGGAATCATGCTTTACACAGGTATAAGTCCATTCCAGAAAAGAACAAAAAAGAAATATATGTGGGTAGGTTTTAAAACCCCCGAGATGCGTAAAAAATTTCAAAATAATTTCCTTGATAAGATTGATATGCAGTCACTCGTACATCAATCATAACTGTTGCACAGTCTGCTTTACAAATATGGATTGCTTTCTCGAATGATAAGGAAATTGTGTTTTTGGCTCCAAATCAAATCGACCAGGTGAAAACGTATTGTGGAAACACGGTAGACACCAAAGTTATCAAAGGGATATTGGAATAAACTATCATGCCTAGATCTGGCTATAATCCACTAAAAGGGAAAAAAATAGAAGGAAGCTTTAGCTTTGCGCCAGTGTCAGTATGCACTATTGTATATATTCCATCTATGGACGGACATTGGGAAGAGAGTTTTGAAGTGCTGAAGCTTTTTTTTGAAAGTCTATTCAGTGCAACTTCTCAATCTTTTGATCTAATAGTATTCGATAACGGTAGTTGCAAAGAAGTGCAAGATTACTTGATCGATCTCCGTCGTCAGAAACAGATCCAGTACCTTGTCCTCTCTCAGTACAATTATCAAAAACTTGGAGCACTTAATGATATGCTCTCAATTGCCCCTGGCGATTATGTGGCATACGCAGATTGTGATGTGTTTTTTCTACCGGGTTGGCTTAAAAAATCTCTGGATGTTTTAAAAACATATCCTGAAGCAGGGTATGTTTCAGCGCTTCCTCTGGTTGACAAAGATCAAACACGAACCTTTGAATATCAGGTAGTTGTCCAAGACCCCACGATCAATATTGAGACAGGGAATCTTATTTCGGATGAATTTATCCATGCACATCGAATTAGTTACGGATTGTCGCCAGCCACCTATCAGCGTTGGCTAAAGGATCGTCGAGATGTGCGAATTACTCGCAATGGTGTAATGGCTTATCTTGCGAGAACTGATTTCCAATTTTTACTCACACGCCAAGCAATAGAGAAATTGCTTCCACTACCCCTTGATTATTCAGGCGGTACAGGCCCGGTAATTGAAAGTCGGATTGACAACACGGGGATTTGGCGGCTTTGTACTACGGAGTACATGGTGCATCACATGGGCAATAAAGTGCCTGACCTGGAGACGGAATTGCCCTGGCTCAAGGGAAGCTTTCCAGACCTCGCTAAGAAATCTTCTGAAAAAGGGAAGATATTGACACCCCAACCTGCTAGAAAAAGAAATTTGATTGCTTCACTTTCACGGAAAAAACTCGTACGTCGCTTTTTAAAGTACCTCTACCTCCGCACCTATCAGCTGCTTTTCGAAGTGGATTAGTCTATGCACAAACTACCCATCCCTGTAAAGCTCAAACTGAAGCGCTGGCAAATAATGACCATTGTTAGTGGTCTTTTGATCTTCTTCGTCGGCATCTTTGCCTACCAGCTTGGCCTCAGCGCCTCACGTGGTTACAGTACTGGGAAAGTGGCCCTTCTCATGGCTGGCACCGTTCTAATCCTTGTTGGAGCAATGGGACGGAAATTGCTTGACCTCTACAAGGCAATTGCGCTTATCTTGTTGAACACCATCGTGCTCCTGATCGCCATTGAATTAGGGCTTTCCGTCTTTGCCAGGCTGAACGATTTTCTACCTGGGTCGCAACCGCGGGAAACACATCAGAGCAACAACCAGTACGTGGGTGAAGAAGGACGCAAAAAACTACCATATTACCAGGAACAGGAATGGGGCAGGGTTTACTGGCGGGAATACGATGCCGCCTGGGAAGACCGGTCCCATAATTTTGATCCTTATTTATTATGGCGAAACGAGCCTTTTAAAGGGGAGACGATTAACATTAATAGTAATGGGCTGCGAGTAACACCTGGAGCAGATTGCACACCTGACTCATATAAAGTTTTTACCTTTGGCGGTTCCACAATGTGGGGTACTGGCGTTCCTGATTGGGGGACTATCCCGGCATTTCTGCAATCCGAGCTGGCAAAACAAGCGGACCAGCCTGTTTGTGTGGTCAATTATAGCGAGCAGGCCTGGGTCTCCACCCAAAGCGTCATTCAGTTAATACTCGCTTTACGCGCCGAGCGCATACCTGATCTGGTGATCTTCTATGACGGGAACAATGACATTTTCGCTGCTTACCAGCACGGTAAAGCGGGGGTTCCTCAGAATTTGAACAGTCTGATTGCCCGTTTTGAAAATCGTCCGGTCGAAAACCCGCTTATTCAGTTGGTCTCAAATACCAAAACCTATAAAACCCTGATGAAGTTGGTCTTTGGTGAAGAATATGATAAACCCCAGAATCCCTACAAACTGAATGGAGTTGACACCAGTTTTCTGGTTGATGAAATTGCCAGTACTTATCTGGGTAACATCGATATCGTCAATGCGCTGGCAGAAGCCAACGGTTTCGATGCCTTCTTCTTCTGGCAGACGATTTTGCTTGTAGATGAGAAGCAGCTCACAGAAGATGAATTGTCCTATAAATCTGTTGCAGTGAATGCCTATCCTGGGTTCACTGAACTCTATAGAATGACCAGTGAGCAGGTTCTTGAATCGGCTTCTCACTATCCCCATCTTTATTCTCTCATGAATATTTTCAAAGGCCGGAGTGAATTTACATTTGTTGATCCTATTCACGTAACTATTGAGGGGAATCAACTCATTGCAGAAGAAATGTTGAAATTAATACATGGACGATGAGGCAAAAATGAGAATTGGTTACTTGGATTATACTCTTGGATTGAGCATACGGATTTACGTAGACCGTATAGTTCAAGAGATTAGAAACTTAGGGATAAGCATGGTTCCCTTTGGATTTGGAGATCCACTGCCTGAAGATGTAGATGTTTATTGGGATCCAAGACAGACTGCCACAACGTTACCTACTGAAAGATTTAATAAGGCAAAAAAACCTTGTGTAGCAACAATCCACGATGGTACTCCATTTCTTCTTTGGCCCTGGGAATTTTTCCCAGATCTGAGAACTGTATTTAGAAGATATAGGAAGTCTTCCTTAGATGTTATCCGGTGGCGGAGATCAAAAATTCAGTTGGCAGCCATAATAACTGTCTCGCACAACCAAAAGGTTGCGATCGAGCGTATATTGGGTCTACGCGGACAGAACATTATTCCAATATATCTTGGTGTAGATCATGAGTTGTTTATGCCACTTAGCACAGGAGGTGAGGAAAAACCCTTCTTCTTGCATGTTTCTCATTATGTTCCGAGGAAAAACGTTGATCGGGTGAAGTCAGCATACCGCAAATTACCATCCCAAAACAAGCCTGAACTCGTAGCTGTTCTCCCAGGATATAAAAACGCGAAGCTCTATGAGGGTATTCGAGTGATTCCTAATCGGTTGTCCCACCGAGAGCTTGTCACGCTTTATCAAAAATCAATGGGATTTGTCTTCCCTTCCTTGTACGAAGGTTTTGGAATTCCAATCATCGAAGCGATGGCATGCGGGTGCCCAGTCATTACATCTAATGTCAGTGCTTGCCCTGAAGTCGCAGGGGATGCTGCCTTGCTGGTCAACCCGCGCTCTGTAAATGATATCGCCAATGCGATGCAACGCCTAATTGATGAGCCGGATTTACGACAATCTTTACGATTGAAAGGGATCGACAGAGCGAAAATGTTCAGTTGGCGCAAGTGTGCCGAAGAACATTTGCGTGTTTTCGAGCAGGTATTGGCATAAACTAAAAGAACAAATGAAAGAAATTGATGTCATCTGGTTGGTAGAACACACTGCCCGGGAATTGGATGTGGCCTGCGCAGTACGATATTATCTTCAAAGCCGCCATAAGCTTTCCGTCAAAATCGTTCCAATGTGGCACACGAGTCTGTTTTATCTCGCGCAAAGGTATTCTCCAAAGATTGTGGCGATACCCTATGCATACGGAACTCGATGGGGAAATATGTCTCGTTATCTTCATAGTTGGAGGGAGGCCATCTTTGTAAATCTGGCGTGGGAGCAAATGTACGAGAATGCTTACATTGACCTCAAACGCCCTGAAGATCCATTTGTCAAGAAGCACGTTATTCACCACGCCTGGGGAAATTTCTTCAAGGATTACTTGATCAAGAGTGGTATTCCAGAAGATCACATATTCGTCAACGGTCATCCAGCATTTATGCTTTACAATCCTCCCTATAACCAGGTTTACAAGATCCGGGAGTTTCTGTCTGAAAAATATGCCTTAGATCCGTCTTGCCGATGGATCTTCTTCCCTGAGGCTTATTATTGGGTTTTCATGAATTCTGAATATTTTATTAGGAAACAGCTTGAGTGGGGAGTAAGTGCCACAGATATCAAAGCCATGCAAAATTTTTGTGTTGATTCCCTGAAAATTGTGTTGGGGTGGCTGCGGTCCCTAGCTGAGGCAGCTCAAGTTGAAGTGATATTGCGCCCCAGGCCTACTACACCCGAGGAAAATTATTTGAACTTGGTTCAGCGGGAGTTGGGAAAATTACCTTCAAATATCCATTTGATAAAGCAATACTCCATACGGGAGTGGATCTTAGCCAGCAATTTGGTCATTTCATCGCATAGCACCAGTCTTTTGGAAGCCGCTGTAGCCGGTCGCCCCACATACATGGTCGAACCCATTCCAATTCCATCACCTATGTACTCGGGCTGGATGAAACATGGCCGGCGAGTAAGGACAGAACAAGAATTCTTGAACGCCTGTCTCCAGAAGAGTGGGGCGTCGGAACCAGACCCATTAGCAGAATGGGCGCGAAATGAGATATTGGGTCAAAGCGATCCAATTGAACAGTTGGCGGAATATTTGTACAGGTTATGTCAGGTTGGCGAGAAATCTCCTCCAAAAATTAAAGTCGAGGAGCTTGAACAAATTATCCCCCAAGGGTACTCGAACCTGCGTGCATTCCAGGCTTTACCAGCTAAAGACAGAGTTTACAGGCGGGCTTGGAATAATTGGGATCGAACGAGGAAGAATTTTCGAAATAAATTTCAAGGCCCAGCAGGAGCACTTGATGACCATTTTTCGCAAATTGAAGTAATCAAGCGAACAGCTACTTTGCGAAAGGCGATACGATCAGCTAGAACCACATAGGAGCGTAGAGTGCCCAATACAGTTTTGATATTAACCCCATATTACCGAAATGATATGAGTGAAGTCGAAAAAATATCTTTGAGGCATCTGCACCATTTTCTCGGGGAGTTTGAAAAATGTATATTTGCTCCAGATAGCTTGACGGTTCCCTTTTCTGACTTTAGCATTAAGCGATTTGACAAAAAATACTTCACGGATGTTTATGCATATAGCCGCTTGCTGCTTTCTCCCAATTTTTACGAAACCTTTTCAGATTTTGAATTCATTCTCATTTATCAACTGGATTGCCTGGTCTTCTCATCGAACTTAGTACAATTTTGCAATCAAGGCTATGACTACATTGGCGCTCCTCTCTTCCTTGATAAAAACGGTCTAAAAACAGGTTTTCCTCGCGTTGGCAACGGCGGCCTCTCACTCCGCAGGGTGGAGACCTTTCTCAATGTTTTGCACTCATCCCATATTCCCTCCTGGTTCGAAGTGCTCTCCATGCGCCTACCTGACCTGGAAAAATTTCCAAGGCCTTATCGATGGTTGAAGAAAATGTCGGTCTTCCGGGAGGCCCAGCGTGGTGTGCAGTGGTACACCCAACATTATTCCCTAAATGAAGACTTGTTCTGGTCCGATCGTGCCAAATTGTTTTATCCGATATTGAAGATTGCACCCATAGAGGTCGCCTTACAATTTGCTTTTGAACTCCACCCCAGCTATTGCTTTGAACAAAACCATCGCCAGCTTCCTTTTGGCGCTCACGCTTGGGCCAAGTGGGATCGGGAATTTTGGGAGCCTTTCTTAATAAAAAATTATCCCGCTTTTACACAAAAACGGTCAAATGATTGTATCGGATAATTCCATTGTGCCAGTCACGCTCTACAATAGTTCTAGCCTTCAAATGAACTACGATAATTTAGAAATGGGGAATAAAGTCTGGCACGTACCTAAGAAAGATCTACCAATGTAAGGAAATCAAAAATGCTCAGCACGTCTAGAATCTCTAAAGATGCTGCCAGAATTTGGCGGGAATTCTATCATTTACCTGGCGCGAAAGTAGGAAACTTGGTTGGAATAGCTTCCCAAAAAGCAATTGAAGGCTTGCTTAAAAACATACAGCGTTTCAAACCAACCAGAATACTGGAAATTGGTGCCGGAATAGGGACCCTAACTTATTCGACCTTGTATGCTTTATCTCGCTTGCCACTGAAGGATAAAGTGAATCTCGAATTTTATACTATTGAGAATCACCCTAATTGTCTTGAACAGTTGGCGGACAATTTAGTTGGATTTCAAGGCCAATACCAGGTATTGTCAAATACGAAAAAGGTTCCCTCAAATATCACGTTTGATTTTATTATTATTGATGGGGGCGGGAATTTAGGTGGAGATATGAGCCTTATGAATTTCTCCAATTTGCTGGCAGCAGGCGGTGTTATTTTTGTTGAAGGTGGCAGAGGATATCAGAGAGAACTGATTAAAAACTGGTATGCTGATAGAAAGTATATTTACCTCAAATTTCCAGCCATACGTTCCGGTATCAAAATCGAAGAAAATGGAATAATCGAAAGAAACAAGCCCTATCATCTGTTTGTGTTTGAACCTAGCTGGTCTCACTGTATTTTATTAGGAATTGAGAGCTGGACCTTGAGTATAGTCAGAAAAGCCATAAATAGATTGAAACACGTTGGTTCGAAGTAACAAAAAATGGCTTCTCTACCAAAAATCAGCATTGTAACCCCTTCCTTCAATCAGGTTACTTACATCGAAGAAACCATTCTAGCGGTGCTATTGCAGGGCTATCCCAATCTTGAATTCATCATCATTGACGGGGGCAGCAGCGACCAAAGTGTAGACATCATTCGGAAATACCAGCACCAACTGAGCTATTGGGTCAGCGAATCTGACCGTGGACAGAGTCATGCCATCAACAAAGGCTTTGAAAAATGCAGCGGTGAGATTATCACCTTTCTGAGCAGCGATGATACCTATCTTCCGGGTACGCTCCTGGATGTGGGGCAGCGATGGATAAACCGAGAAACAAACTACGGAGCGATCATCGGCGGATTTTGTGTTCAGGATGAAGAGTCTCACATCATTCGTGAGCCAGTAATGCCGAAACTTGCCAAGGCAGCCCCCCTTGACCTTACTTTAGGCCCGCCGGGTGTTTATCGCCTGCACCAGGTATCGACATTCTACAGCCGTGAGGCGCTGGATAATGTTGGGCGCTTTGTTCGGGAGGATCTGCACTATGTATTGGACCGAGAATTGTTGTACCGGGTGTGCAGGAATTACCCCCTTTTGCTTGTCGATAAGCCCTTTGGAATTTTTCGACGTCACAGCGAAAGTAAAAGCGAATCTACTATTCTTCCCTTTGCGCGCGAATTTGCCCAGTTGTATCTGCAAGCTCAAAACGGAAATCGTGCTGAAGATCGTCAACGCAAACGAATGGCACGCCATCATTTAGCAAAAGGGTTTATCTCCTACGCAAAATCAGTTAGCAACCGCTTTGAGGGAGCACGCTCATTGTTAAAAATTCCCTTTTATTCACCCAGTCATATTTTGAAGTATGCTTATTTGAATGCCTGGCTGCACGTTTTGGGGATAAGATAATATCTGAAATTCGGTTTTCTTGAGTTCAATTGTGTAAATCCTGATATTCGATTCTGAAACACACAATAATGTCCCAACAAATCTTGGCGATCATTCCAGCTCGAGGAGGCTCCAAAGGCATTCCTCGGAAAAATATTCATTTCCTGGCGGGGAAACCGCTTCTGGCGCATTCGATTGAAGCTGCCCAAAGAACTCCTTCGATAACCCGCGTTGCCGTCTCCACCGATGATGAAGAAATCGGTGTGGTAACCACACAATATGGCGCGGAAGTCATATGGCGGCCAGCAGAAATCTCCGGAGATAACGCCTCATCGGAATCGGCTTTGCTTCATGCACTCTCATTCCTGGAAGAAAACGAAAATTACACACCAGATATTCTAGTTTTCCTGCAGTGCACTTCACCTCTCACTTTGTCTGTGGATATCGAAGGGACCATCCAGACATTGATCCGTGAAGATGCCGATTGTGCCCTGGCCGTAACTCCCTTTCACTATTTCCTGTGGCAATCAGATGATCAGGGTAACACAAGTGGGATAAACCACGACAAAAGCAAGCGTCTACTGCGACAAGAGCGAGAGCCACAATACCTGGAAACAGGTGCTGTATATGTAATGCGAGCTGATGGTTTTCGCAAAATGAAGCATCGTTTTTTCGGGAAAACCGTGATGTATCCAATGCCTCATGAAAGAACCCTCGAAATTGACGAACCCGTGGATTTCAAGATTGCCGAAATGTTGGTGCGTGAGCAAGATAAAACAACAAAAATCAAAAGATTGCCAAAACCTGTAGAGGCATTGGTTTTAGATTTTGATGGTGTTTTCACGGATAACAAAGTGATCGTAGCGCAAGACGGCACGGAATCGATTATTGCCAACCGAGGCGATGGTTGGGGATTGGCACAATTAAAAAAGATTGGGCTGCCTGTATTGGTCCTTTCCACAGAAACAAACCCTGTTGTGCAGGCCCGCTGTGATAAATTAGACCTGGCGCTGCTGCAAGGGATCGATGACAAGTGGCAGGTTCTCCAAGATTGGTTGGTGGACCGGAAAATTGACCCTGCAAAAGTGGTTTATGTTGGAAACGACCTAAACGACCTGGATTGTTTAAAGGGAGTTGGCTGTGCAGTTGTTGTGCACGATGCCCATCCCCAGGTGAAACCCTTTGCAACTATTGTGCTCCAGAATCCTGGTGGTAAGGGCGCTATCCGTGAGATCGTTGACTTAATTCTAAGCGATTCTGTGAATTGAACACTTGCCTAACACTCCAAGATCGAGGCTGTTCTTTAGTGAATTAATGTTGAAAAGCGATGGAATAAATATCGGATACCCAAATATTCCCTGGTATATACAAGTTGGAGTGGTTATTATCTATGTTGTGAGCGCTATTTTTGGTACTCCCTTTCTCTACGATGAGAGAAATAGTGGGCGTTACCTCATCTCGGTAATTCGAAATGCAGATTCCGAGTTATTTCAGGGGGATGAAGTTGCCGATGCGCTTGCACGATTTAGGAGTGGATTTTACGACTTTGTTTCACTCATATATAAAACTACTCATAGTGCTCCAGAATCTCTAGAAACAATATTTTTTATTATGTATTTGTTTTCTAAAGGGGTGCTTATCCTTTCAATGTTTTCCTTGGCACGCACTATTTCAAACAACTTTTTTCTTTTTGTTCTGTTAGGGGCTTGGGTTGTACATAATAAAGTGGTTTTACCAGGAGCTTCTCCTTTATTTATGCCTATGATGCGACATACAGAATTCGCAATTATTGCTGGTCTCGCAGCGCTTCTACACCTTTTTCAAGAACGATATACTTTTTTTTGGGGATTATTGAGTATCGCTTTGCTCGCTCATTTTCTTGTGGGCATACATTTGTTTATCTCGGTTTTATTTCCATTGTTTTTATTTCATCGCCCCAAAATCAAGGTACATTTCCTTGGTGTGATATGCTTTGCGGTGAGTATTTTTATCTATTTGTTTTTTATGTCTCCGCCACCCATGAGTGGGGAGGAAGCGCAAATTTTTCTATCCGCCAAAGGAAATAGTGAACACATTTCCTTTCTTCATCAGAGCGTCGTTAACTGGGCTAAAATGATGAGTTTTGTGCTTTTGGCCCTACTTTCTTATCGCACCTTTTTAAATGAGGAAGAAAAATATCGCATATTAACTGTAACGATGGGAAGTGGTGTGCTTATCGGTCTGCTTTTTTCTGGTCTTGCCCTTCTCACCAACTCTTATCGCTTAGCACAACTCCAACCTATTCGGATATTTACCTGGGTAACTTTCTTCGCGTTTTTTCTCATCGCTGCAGCAACCGCAAAAGCTTTCTCTGAAAAGAAAACCATTGGAATAATTTTTATCGCATTTTGGCTCCTAACCATCTTGAATTCGCTTTGGGCATTTTTGTTTTGTTGTTTGGGGATTACCTATCTGCTTCTCGTTGAATTCGCAGCTATTTTTCAGAAACTGAAAGTTCTTAATTCAGAATTTTTGCTTAAAATATGTATCGTTTCTCTTGTAGTTGGGATGTTTCTCACATGGGGAATAGGAGACCACTTGCCTTTCGAGGCATTTCGTAGCATAGTGCCTATGGGGGTTGGTGTAGTTTTGGTAATGCTTACTTGGCCTTCTTTTTATCAAACAAATGCGCGCTATTTCTTGGTTGGGATAACTATTATTTATTCATTGATATTTATGTCACTTTCTCGTCATGAACAATACGCAGCGCGAGAAGATTTCACCTGGGATGAAATCCGTATATGGATTCGGGAAAACACCTCTAAAGATGCAGATTTCTTGCTTGCTGGAGGGGGTGAAAACTTCCGGGCTCAGTCTTTTCGCAGTTCGCTAGGTAAAGGAGTGGATGCGCTTGTCTGGGTTTCACCATCGACATATTTGAATTACTCAGAGCAAGAAGCACTTGTCACCGACGGCTTTAAAAACAATCAATGGGATTTGCCTTTTCTATTTTCTTTAGCGAGAGAATGGGAAGCTGAATATGTATTGGTCGATGGTCCATTCTCTCCAAAGATAAATACGCCTGTGGTGAGAATTGGTGGGTACCGTCTTTTTGAAGTTCCTTAACAAATACTATTTCTTATTCGTCATGACTAGAATGTGATGAAGTTTTCATCATAATTTGGAGAATACATTGCATGTCAAAAACCATCCCAATTGGTAAGCATTCTATTGGCGAAGGATATCCCACCTTCATCATTGCAGAGATAGGCATTAACCACAATGGCAAAATTGAGAATGCCAAAAAATTGATCGACGCTGCTGTAATGGCTGGCTGTGATGCGGTTAAATTCCAGAAACGCACCCCAGAGTTGTGCGTACCGCCTGAGCAGCGTGATCTATTGCGGGAGACACCCTGGGGTTTGATCCCATATATTGATTATAGATATCGCGTGGAGTTCGATGATGAGGCATATACCGAAATTGACCGCTATTGCAGTCAAAAGGGCATACTCTGGTTTGCCTCTTGTTGGGATAAGCCGTCGGTTGATTTCATCGAGCAGTTCGATCCCCCGTGTTACAAGATTGCTTCTGCTTCGTTGACAGATGATGATTTAATACTGCACTTCAATACCAAAGGGAAACCTGTGATCTTATCCACTGGTATGTCCACTTTGGAGCAGGTTCGACACGCGACCACGCTTTTGGCTTCAGATCGCTTGCTAATTGCCCACAGCACAAGCAGTTACCCTTGCAAGAACGAGGAGCTCAACTTGCGCATGATACAGACTCTGCAGCGAGAGTTCGGTAATCCTATCGGATACTCTGGTCACGAAGTAGGGTTGCAGACCACCTATGCTGCAGTTGTTCTGGGGGCGTGCTTTGTTGAACGACATATCACCTTGGATAGAGCTATGTGGGGCAGCGACCAAGCGGCGTCTGTTGAACCAGGAGGGTTTATTCGGCTGGTACGTGATATCAGGGTGATTGAAACTGCACTTGGAGATGGGATCAAAAAAGTATATCCAAATGAGCAAGAAGTGATGAAAAAACTTCGCCGAAAATGAATTTCACACTGTCTGTTTAGTTATTTTTTTCCGCTAAACATTGGAGATGATATTGAAATTGAAAGATAAACCTCATATTGTTATGGTCGTCGCACGCGGGGAGGCGGTGAGAAATTTTTTGTACTCTGATACCCTGCCTGTGTTGAGTCAAAATGCCTATATTACCTTGCTCTCACTTGTAGACCACGGTGAGGTTGTAGAGCGGGTCAAACCGTACACCGACCACATTATCCGTTTGCAGGAATACAGCGAACATCCATTGGTTGCATATACCCGCATGTTGGTGCACAATGCTCATTTTCGATGGCTCTGGAGCGAGGCAGTAAAGTATTATTGGGGATTGCACGACTCAAGGGCAAAGACGCTTCTCCAAAAGATAAATCGTACATTGATAAAGGAGTTTGCCTGGTTGTTCGCTAACCGCCAGGCACTTAAAATCCTTACCTGGGTAGATCGAGTCTTAAGCTGGTTTTTGAGACCCACACGAGATTTCGAAGACCTATTTTTTGACCTGCAACCCGATTTAGTGTTCAATTGCTCTCACATCCATGGTCCGCAAGCTGATCTCCCACTCCGAGTAGCAAATAAGATGAGAATTCCTACCGCCACCTTTGTCTTCTCTTGGGATAATCTCACCTCTCGCAGCCGTATTTTCGTTCCTTATGATTACTTCCTAATGTGGAACGAAGATATGAAAGATCAATTATTAGAACAGTACTCAGAATTACACCCCGGACAAGTATTCGTTACTGGAACCCCGCAGTTTGATTTCCATTTCAAACCGGAATATCTCCTCTCCCGAGAGACCCTTTGTGACCGACTGGGATTGGACCCCCAGCGACCTTTCGTCTTGTACACCACTGGCCTGGATACTGACTTCCTGGATGAATATAAATTCATCGAGGCGGTTATTCGATTTCTTCAAGTGCTTGAATTTACTCAAAAGCCCCAGCTAGTCGTTCGGACTTACATCAAAGGTACGAGCCCAGAAGTGCTTGCTCTCTCCCGAAAAAACATCCCAGATGTGGTTTTTCCACCCATTTTGTGGGATAAACAGTGGACGATGCCCTTGTATGATGACTTGTCAATTTATACCAGTCTGTTGCATCATACAGCTTTGGGTATCAATGCTGCTTCTACGGTTTCATTAGAACTAATGGCACTTGATAAGCCCGTTATCAATATTGGTATGGAGCCGCCTGGAAGCGAACTGCCTCATTGGTCGCGGTTTTCCCGACATGTGGAATATGATCATTACCATCCGGTCGCAGAAAGTGGAGGTGTGATGGTAGCACGTTCGATGGAAGAATTAAGAGACATGATCTGGCGAGGAATAACACAACCCGATGCAGGGACCAAAAAACGGGCAACCTTTATGCAAAACATGATGGGCAATACTCTAAATGACGATTCTGGCAAGCGCGTGGCAAATAAATTGATACAGCTTGCTGTAGAACACAGTAAAAAATGAAAGAGAAATCGAGCCTGATTTGTATTATTTCTCCAGGATATTCGGGATCTACTTTGCTTACATCTTTGATGGCACTCCACCCTAACATTGTTACTCTAGGGGAACGCAAGAAATTTTATGAAAAAATGATTGTGCCTTCTCCCCGAGGGTCGCATTATTGCTCT
>CAZWEO010000099.1:0-19768 GCA_964633115.1 uncultured Desulfobacterales bacterium | reverse complement strand
AGGCGTTCATTCTCTTTCTTTAATTTATTCTGTATTTCAACAGCGCACTGTACCGCATCGACAACACTTGCATATTCTGCCAATAAATTATCACCGGGACTATCTACAACTCGACCAGAATACTGCTCGATACAGCTGGATATGATCGCCCGGTATTCCTTAAGAGTCTTAATAGTGAAGATTTCGTCGTCTGCTATTAGGATGCTGTAGCCTTTTACATCAGCAGATAGAATGGCTCTTAGCTTGCGTGTAACTTTTTGTTCGTTGGACATTGGATCACCTTCAATCGGTTGGCTGTTAATAGAAGATGATACTTATTGGAAAGGTACTTTCTTCTGAAAAGGAAGTGAAACCATGCGTATATAGTGGAAATAGGGATCGAATCAATCGTAATTCAGAAGAGTTATATGGTTATTACATGATTTGGGGAAGAGGGTCAAGTTATCGACAAACCTTGGAGTGTGATTTTGGGATATCGTATAGGATATACCAAATATTGGTCAGCTAAACATACATTGAGAGTATACTGATTGATTATTATAAAACAGATCAAATCAAACAATAGATATTTACGTTGTGATATCATCAGGTTGATGACTTTCCAGGCATATATGCCTAGAGATACTCCTTGGTCTCCCTCTAGTGCCTCTGCCTGGAAAGTTAATAAGAAATCGTAGTGGCTTGGAAACGCTGTGACTGAAGCACATGAATCGGACGAAAAGCCGGGCCTGTCCCGCCATAGCCCTGAGCTTGCCGAAGGGGCGGCGGCGAATCCACTAGGCCCGGATAAGTCCGATTCAAGTGATTTCTTTACTTAAGCTTTAAAATATACTGCTTTATGGTCTCTAATGTAGCTATTTCCTGATCCCTATGAGGGGCATGGCCACAGTTGGAGAGCATTAAGGAATTGGTTTGTCCCCCGGCATGAGTTAAAATGGCTTCAATCTGAGCCGGTGTTCCATAGGGATCGTCCTCGCCCTGGATGGCAAGCAGTGGTACTTTAATGCCAGGCAGGAATTCTTCGATATTCCAATGGACGAAATCGGGATGCAGCCAGACATCGTTCCAGCCCCAAAAGGCATAGTCAACATTTTTGCCGTGATATTTTGTCAGTTTTTGATTTAGATCTGAATGGAGATAGCGTTCGCGGGCTGCTCGTATGGATTGGACACTTAGGTTCTCACAAAAAACATGGCCGGCCAAAGTAATGAGACCCTTTAAAGGTTTGGCTGGTGTGCCACCGGCATAAATCATGCCGATGGATCCGCCGTCTGAATGACCGATGAGAATACATTCTTCGA
Source organism: uncultured Desulfobacterales bacterium (assembly GCA_964633115.1). Lineage (GTDB taxonomy): Bacteria > Desulfobacterota > Desulfobacteria > Desulfobacterales > B30-G6 > B30-G6. The sequence continues at coordinate 18,467 of CAZWEO010000099.1, read as the reverse complement.
TTTGAGCAGCCTCAAGCACCTTGGGCAGAACGTGCAAACCTTCATGGTGCATGAATTCAATCGGTCTTGGCAGAGCGCAGGGATCGGAGCAGCCGTATCCAAGCCGGCTGAACACCAAGGCACCGCAACCGGTAGCCTCTGCCAGCTTGGCCGGGATTTCATGCCACATCTCCACGCAGCCCAATCCTTCGTGCAGAAAAACCAGGGTCATGGCCTTATTTGGCGGAGGACCATGCCAGGCTATTTCCAGACGTTTGCGATCTATTTTTATATATTTGTTTTTCGGCATTTGAATGTAAAACACAACAAATATGATGAAGACAGAAGTCAGGAGTCAGAATTCAGCATGCTTTGAGGAAATCGCTTTTGGCTTGATGTTCAATGTTCGCTACTGGTTTTTCAACCGGATTATTGCTTACAATCCAGGTCTCTGCTTACAGCTTACGCCTTACTGCCTACCGCTTTTCCGCTGATTTCTGGCTCCTGGCTCCTGAATTCTGAGTTCTGACTTCTGTCTCCTGACTTCTCTTATGACTTCTGTCTCCTGACTCCTGATTTCTGACTCCTGACTCCTGACTTCTGTCTCCTGACTCCTGAATTCTGTCTCCTGACTTCTGACTTCTGACTCCTGAGTTCTGTCTTCTGATTAATGCTCAAATAACTTCCACCGAACGCATTGCTTCAATTTCCTCGGCACTAAATCCAAAATCTTCCAAAACCGCCACTGTATCTTGGCCGGGTGTGGGGGGAGGATTCTTAATTTCAGGTTCGGTCCTTGAAAAACGAGGCGCTGGTGCCGGCTGTAGGACGCCATCGATTTGTGTAAAGGTTTTTCGTTGTTCGTTCTGAGGGTGCTGGGGTGCTTCGGACATAGACAATACCGGCGAAAAGCAAACGTCGCTGCCTTCCATGATCTGGCACCATTGATCCCTGGTTTTGGTTCTGAAAATAACGGCCAGTTTTTCTTTGAGTTGCGACCATTGATTAAAATCAAGCTGATTTTTAAAATCCGGATCGTCTATCTCCGCAAGTTTGAGCAACAAATCATAGAATTGGGGTTCGATGGAACCGATGGCGATAAATTTGCCATCGGCAGTTTCATAGGTATCGTAGAAATGAGCACCTGAATCCAATAGGTTGGTGCCGGGTTTATTGGACCAGAGACCAGCGGCATGCAGGCCATAGATAATAGCCATCAAGGTTGCTGATCCATCAATCATGGCCGCGTCCACAACCTGGCCGTTACCTGACTTTTGAGCTTCCAACAAGGCGCAGACCATGCCGAAAGCCAGCAACATGCCACCGCCGCCAAAATCCCCCACCAGGTTCAGAGGTGGAACCGGCTTTTGGCCCTTGCGCCCGATGGCATGCAGGGCTCCTGACAAGGCAATGTAATTAATGTCATGGCCGGCGGCCTTGGCCAGGGGGCCATCCTGTCCCCAGCCGGTCATACGTCCATAGACAAGTTTCGGATTGCATTTCAGGCAAACATCTGGACCGATACCCAGCTTTTCCATGACACCGGGACGAAACCCTTCCTGGAGGGCGTCCACTTGTTCGACCATGCGAAGAAAAGCAGCGACACCATCCGGTTTTCTCAAGTTGAGGGAGATCGATCGGCGATTACGGGTGAGAATATCAAATTTAGGTTCGGTCAATGACAACCCACCTTTTCTTTCGATGCGGATTATGTCTGCACCCATATCCGAGAGCATCATGCCGCAAAAGGGACCTGGCCCTATGCCACCCACCTCAAGAATTTTGATTCCGTTTAAAGGGCCCATATATTCTCCTCCTTCATATTGTTACCTTCTTTATCTTGATTCTTGCTAACCATATCTTAGTCAATGAGATATAAAAGTAGTCAGAAGTCAGGAGTCAGAATTCAGAATAGCTGTCGGCAAAAGGCTGATCCTGGATCCCCATTTTCATGGGGATGACAACCGTAGGCAAGAATGTCAGGGTGTTGGAATGGGCCTCTGCCTGCTGCTTACCACTAAAAACGCCTAATAGCTGAACAGTCTTCAGTCTATTCTGGCTCCTGATTCCTGTTTTCTGACTTCTGATTCCTGACTTCTGACTTCAGACTCCTGACTCCTTAGTCCTCCAAAGATTGTTTATATTTCATCAACGCCGGTCCATCCGATCGCCAGACATAGCAGGTATCTTTGATTCTATCCAGGGTCTGGTGTTTGAAATCCAGATTGTCGATCGGCTCGCGCGTGGCAGCGCTATAGGCACCCTGCACCGCGGCGGATGCCATGGCCGTCAAGAGTGCAACTAGATGGGCACAACCCTTGGCACCGCCTACAAGGGATTTGACCTTCAGGGTAAAGCCGGAAACGATTTCCATCCCGATAACAGGTTCGAGCGATCGGCGTGTTTGCGTGCAGTCTTCATGCGGTACCGTTGGCATTTCTACATCTACGTCTTCTATCTTCAGCCGGGGTCCTTTGATTTTTAAACGAATTACCATATTGTGGACAGTTCCCGGCGGTATCACCGCGCCAGCAGTACGATATGAATCCATTAGACGGTTATCTGTCAGTCGGCCTTCAACAATTATGGCATCTGATTCAGAGACGTACGTGGCTACGTGGATATTACGTGTATGAACTTTCTGACAATTGATATCATCTATTTTGATCATATATTCCTCTAAATTAGTTTTTGCTATTTACGATTCAATTAAGTTGGTTATTATTTATATAGAGCCAAACAAAAAACTAAATGCTATAACGCTGGGATGCGAGGCTGCTGCTTTCAGCTGACGGATGGGTTTCACTTGAACCCTAGAATCCTGGAACCCTTCGTATATCATATGCCCAAAAGGATCTGAAGGAAATTATTCCACTCCAAACCTAAAACGAGACGAGGCAAAATGAGCGATAATATACTCGAGATTTTTTCAGATACCATCTGACCCTGGTGCTATTTCATTACCGGGCGTATTGAAAAATTAAAACAGGAACTGGATATTGATGTTCGCTGGCGAGCTTTCCCGCTACATCCAGAAACCCCCCAAGAGGGACGCACATTGGAAGAGTTATTTGCCGACCGGCCGGTCGATATTCCTGCGATGATCAAACATATGAAAATGGTAGCTGCTGCGGAAGGATTGCCGTTAGGTGATCGCACCAGAACCTATAACAGCCGACTGGCTCAAGAAATGGCCAAGTGGGCTGAGGCAAAGGGGCGGGGAGAAGAATTTCACATGGCGGCGTTCCGGGCCTATTTTGCAGCCGGTAAAAATATTGCAGAAATGGATAGCCTGCTAGAAATGGCGACCTCAGTGGGATTGAATCCGGATGAAGCCCAGAAAATTATTGAAGAACGAACATACAGTACTGCTGTTGATGAAGACTGGCAGATGGCCCGGCATCTGGACATCCGGGCTGTACCCACATTTTTTTGGGATAAGCAACGTCTTGTGGGGGCGCAGCCTTATGAAGTTCTAAAGAAATTCATTAGAAACAAGCATCAGTCTCTAACCGCATCATAGGTAGTAGATATGTCTAATCTGAGAATGACCTTAATGTTGTGATACTGTTTCTAATTGTAAAATCGTGCAACGATTTTATTTAAAGGCGATTTTAGTACCCTCAGCCTCCACCCGAAGGGTTTTATACTTCCCCTGTTTCCAGTTTTCCAGGTCAGTTAAATACCATTTTGAAAAGCGCCGATCCGATGGGCCACCGGCTAGGTTTGATCGACATTCATTTGTGGACAGATCAGATACGATTCGAAAGGAGGGTACAAAGGTGGTCTCCCGGTTGCTGCTGCGGTAAATTTGTCCTTGATGAATGGTAGCGCGCCCACCGATGATGGTCAAAGGACCAGGATCAAAACCCAGAAAGGCCGGCAACTTCCCACCAAAAATAAGATGGTTCATCATGACTTGTCTGGATTCTCCCCAGGTTTTGATGGGGATATCGAGTGCTTTTTCAGCCACTCGCCTATAAAGCTCATCCCGAGTTTCCGAGCCAAACCAGACGGATGAATCGGCCAGAAGGATTCGATCGAAATTCAGATAAAAATCAGCGAAGGTGCCGGATTCCTCATAGAGGAATCGGCATATATCCCGGCCCCAACCATTTTTACCGAATGTTTCGACGAGCAATTCACGATAGAATACCTCAAAAAGATAGGCTCCACGTGAGGCCGCGTCATATTTAAGATCCCATTGGCCTAAAATTTGGCCGGCTTCGGTATCCGGGAGCAGGGGTTTGAGAATGGCCATAAACTCTGCCGCCTGCCTGGAATAGACATCGAAATGCATAGCAAACATGTCCTCAACGGTAAATTTGTCCCCTGCGGCCAAAATGTCGTTGATTCGGTCGGCCCGGTAGGCACCCATGGGCATGTTGATGGGTGCTATCCTACCATGAGCATTCAGATCTTGGTTGGCAGTGGCAAAAAAACCTTGGGATGGATTGAGTGAACGGGGCAAATCTTCATGCGAAGCAAAACCCTGCCAATCATTGGCGCGATCCCACCCGGGCAATGGCATCAGGCCACTTGCGCCCGGCTTGCGGATGGGAGCCAGACCAGACATCTGGAATCCAATATCGCCACGCGTGTCAGCAAAAACAAAACTCCAGGCACTTTCTATCCGGCCGAGTGTGTCCATGGCATTTGCAACTGTATCCACATGCCACATGTGTAAAAAACGATCCAAGGAAACCATCCCCGATCGGTCTGCTGCCCAGCGTGTGGCCAGATAATATCCTTCTGAGTGAGGGTCTCCGTCCAGGACACCATGTTCGTTTTCATAAAAGATGATGTTATGATCCGAATTTTTTTTGCGCTGAATGATTTCCTTGCGCTGAGAGAAAGGGATCCATTGGTCGCCTTCTGAGCGGAAATATTGGCCCTGCTTACATTTTTCAACCCAGGAATCAACGGCATCAATAAAGGCATAGGTAACCCCCCAGGCCAGGTTGTTGTTGCGTCCGGATAAGATACCAGGGAATCCGGGCATGGTGGCACCCATGGCGAACCGATTCTTAACCTTTAATACATTTTCACACCATATGTTGGGAATCCGGTTACCTTCCAAGTGCGGGTCATTGCAAAAGATAGGTTTGCCGGAGGCGGTTCGATTTCCGGAAATGACCCAATTGTTGGAAGCCATCATGCGGGGTGCAGCGGTTTGCCAGAGTATATCCGGCGGAATAATGCGTTCCTGCAGCTTGACTTTTTTCAGTAGGTCCCAATCAAGGACTTGAAGATGGCCCGGGAATAATTCCGCCAGGTGCTCTGGTGTGATATCAGCCTGGATCATCTCCATGATTAACCGCTCGATTTCGGCTTGGGATTGGGCCAGGGTTAAGTAGCCAACCATGCGCGAAAGGGTGATGATGTCCTCAATGGTCCAGGGATCGGGACGATGTCCCAGCAATTTGAACTCCCAGGGAAATTTTTCTGCGAAGGCTGTAGAAACACCATCGGCATAAGATTCAACCAGGCTATGCGTTTCTTCCGGGAGTGTTTCTACTGCTTCCTTTACATGACCACACCAATTCATTTTGCGGAAAAAAATATCAATGCCCAGCGAGGCTTCGCTATCGTCTAATAGTTCACACATCCTACCTTGACCCAAGATGCGCATGAGCAACATCTGCAGGCCCCGGTCGCGGGCATGTACAAAGCCTTGGCCCCAGAATAGGTCCGATAAATTGTCTGCTTCCACATGGGGCACTCCATTTGAGTCTCGCCAGATATGAACATTTTTTTTCATTATGGCTCCTTCCTGATAAGAACCGGTAGTTGATAGGGTTGGTCGGCATGATTATGTTTTAAACTTCAATTCCCCGCTGCTTGAAGCGTGGGATGGATTCAAATTAGTGATTCTTTCACATAATAGCGACGATGTCTTTCGCCCTAGGGCGAAAGTGTCGCGTTTCATAAAATCGTGGAAGACGATTTTATCATATATGCAACATCTTGAAAAGACGTGAAAAATATGTTTGTTTATATCTGTTGCCATAAACTTCACTTGAAATACCTCAAAAGGAGGTTTGACCGTGGAAATTAAGAAGATCATGGTCGTGGGTTCAGGCATGATGGGCGGTGGTATTGCCCAGGTATGCGCCCAGGCCGGCTTCGATGTGTGGTTGAATGATGTTGCCGAGAGGTCCCTTGATAAGGCAATCGCATCAATTCAATGGTCGCTAGATAAATTGGTCAACAAAGGGATTTTAAAGGAATCGACGCAAACGATTCTCAGCCGTATCCATCCGATCTTGGAGATCAGGGCCGGTAAGCAGGTGGACTTGGCCATCGAGGCAATCTTTGAAGACCGTGCATTGAAACAGGCGCTATTCAAACAATTGGATCGGATCTGTGAGCCGGAAACCTTATTTGCCAGCAACACCTCAGCGATACCTATTACCGAACTTGCAGCTGTGACCCAGAGGGCTGAAAGGTTTATGGGCCTGCATTTTTTTAGTCCGGTTCCCATGATGCAGGCAGTGGAAGTGATTCGGGGTACGGCCACATCAGATAAGACTCTTGCAAAAGGTATGGCATTTGTCCGATCCATCGACAAAGAACCGATCCAGGTGAATCGGGATGTGGCTGGCTTTGTGATAAACCGGATCAATTTCCCATCTGCTGTTGAAGCCATGCGTCTGGTTGAAGAAGGGGTGGCCAGCGTGGCAGACATTGATAAGGGACTGCGATTGGCATCGGGCCGAAAAATGGGGATATTTGAAACTGGAGATATGGTTGGCCTGGACGTAACCTATGGGGCTCTCATGTGCATGTATGAAGAAACCGGTGATTCACGGTGGTTCCCACCACTCTTGCTACGTAGAAAAGTAAAAGCCGGCCAATTAGGCCGCAAAACCGGCAAAGGCTGGTATACCTATGATTCAGATGGTAATAGGAAGGACTAATGAATAAGGATTCATATGATTCTGAATCTTGTACGTGTCGGAGAATAACAGAAATAATTATATGGTGTGATATATTTGTGGAGCGACAATGCCTCGCTTCCGGAGCTGAAAGATCACATCAAAAAACTAGTAGAGGTGACCAATCAGGCCAAACAGACCAGCGAGGTAATGTTACAGCTAAAGGCAACCGAGCCCCAACAGTGGGCCGCTATAACCTATCCCATTAGGATTTGTGCTAAACCAGGTAGGGAAATTGTTGATATGCCTGATACGGCGTTTTAAGAATAGAAAGTCGCTGTAAGACCTAATTATTCTTAAGCTCGGAAATTTGTTGGGCTAGTTTTTCGTTGGCAGCCTTTAAATCTTCAATATCCTGCTGAGCGATTCTTTGCTTTTTTATCATTTGGTGGGCATGCGATCCGAAGATAGCAAAGAGACAGACCACGATAATGCGGGCGCCAATTTCACCTATTCCAGGACGCATCGCCGTACTGGAAAATCCAATGTCAACGCCGGCAAAAATCCAGAATATCGAGTCGATAATCCAGTATACAATAGCAATTCCAATCGTAATGATAATTATTTCTTCCTTGAAGATACTCTTTTTATTCTGGTTTGGCATCGGATCGTCCTTTGAATCAGATTCAACATCATTTTCGTGAGCTTATTCGCTACTTATATCAGGAAAATAGAGTGGTTGTCAACGACCGCTGACTGTGTCGGAGGCTTGTGTTACCAAACCATCGATGGGGCTGGTGGCTTATTATTAGTCAATTAAGAAGCGTACTCATAACCGCCGTGTTGATGCCCATATTGAATTTGACCCCCATTCCCTGGGGACTAGTCCACATCACTTCCCCAAGAACTTTTATGGATTGTTCGTCACCGTGTAGTGGAATGGTTAGAAGAACGGATTCACCCACCGGCACGTTTTTATCTGATTGGATAAATACACCCCAGCAATTGATATCCGTGATGAAATCTATATAGCTAAGGTCCATAGCGGCGTAACCGACCTTTAAAGAGCATTGATGCCGGGTATGTTGCCTGCGATCCTTATCTATTGCCTTTTCAGAATTATCTGCCATAGTCGGATTCACACCTCCTGATTGTTGGGAATCAATTTGGGATGTAAGCTAAATAGGTCGCTATAATTTTATAGATACCAAAGCTTTGACCGTGGTAACTATTGGAACATGATTCAGCGCCTTTGTCAAAAAAAATGAAGATATTTGATACAATCCCTTGACATAATTATTTAAAACTGCCATTTGATATATACGTTCCAGCAAAAATAAAAACGATACGGGATTAGAGGAGTAATATTCACGATGGCACTTACAAAAGCGGATATCATCAATTCGGTTCAAGCCGATGAAGGATTAACCAAACAGCAGAGCACAGAGGTCATTGAAAACCTTATCGAAATTATTAAGAAGACGCTGGCGGACGGGGAAGATGTTCTCATTAGTGGTTTCGGTAAATTTTGCATTCGTTCGAAAAATGAGAGAAAAGGCCGCAATCCAGCCACGGGTGATGACCTGATGTTAGCGCCCAGACGCGTGGTAACGTTTAAATGTTCAGGAAAACTGCGCGATCGAATTAATTCCTAGACCGAGCTACGAGCAATTTTCGACCTAAGCTATTGTGCCTGCCCTATATATAGGCAGACGTCATGATAAAAAACCCTTGTAGGGACTCTACAAGGGTTTTCTTTTTGAAGCGATTAGCTTTTCTTTCCTGAATACATCACGAGTCGGAGGTTTCCATAGGCAAGGCATCTAAGGGTGAAGACGTAGTTCGCTACTTCGAATCCTTAGTAACGCAGCATATGGACGCTCCGGCTCGCCCTTCGGGTGGAATTTGATGATTGTTAAAAATTGACCTTTTTTAGCATTTTGGAAATTTTAAGGTAGTGGCTCATATTTTTAATCTATTCTAATTCAACTGTATCTAATTTCCTTACTAAATGCCAAGACATTTTTCACTTTCATGTTGAATGGTTTCATGACAATTAAGTAAGGTAAAAAAAGCATAAACCAATTAACTGCAAAGGGTGCCGAACGATGCAAACAGCTGAATCTATAAGCCCATATCGCTGGATCGTGCTTTTAAATTATTCTCTTATTCAAGGGATTATTATCGGTATGGCAGCAACGCCGTTCCTGACCATTAGTTTCGGCATACCGGGAATGTTGATCATCTACGGTGTTATTTCGCTGGTTGGGGCTGTATGCTTTTTTATTTTTATCAAACCGGCACCCAAACCGGCCGATGCAGACACACTACCCCAACGTACAAAAGTTCTCGAGGGTTTACGGCATATTATCAAAATAAAAGACATGTTGCTTCTGATTACAATTATCTTTATTGGATTGGGAATATTCAATGCCATTACCACCTGGATTGAACAGATGATAGCGCCCAGGGGCTTTAGTATTCTCAAGGAATCACCCATGTTTAAAGAATAAAAACGCTCATCCGAATCAAGAGCCTTAAAATTTTGACCCATCTCGAATTGAGGCGTGCATGCGCAATTTTCAGCTCCCAGGTCGTTCCCCGGTTCATGCTAGGCACGGCATGGCGGCAACAAGCCACCCCATGGCATCCCTGACGGCCATCGAAGTATTAAAAAATGGCGGTAATGCTGTTGACGCTGCTGTGGCGGCTTGCGCGGTCCTCGCTGTTGTGGAACCGCAGTCAACAGGAATCGGCGGAGATTGCTTTGCATTATTTTCACCAGGGGACAGCCAGGAGGTAATCGCCTACAACGGATCGGGACGGGCACCAGCTGCGATGAACCTGGACTGGCTCAACCGGCAAGGTATTGTTGAAATTGAGCGACATTCCGCCCACGCTGTCACTACTCCCGGAGCTGTGGATGCGTGGGCGCGTTTGGTTGCAGATTGCGGCCGCAAAGACCTGGGTGAATTGTTGGCGCCGGCCATTCAATTGGCCACAGAAGGATACCCCATCCACACACGTATTGCCTATGACTGGCATCGGGCTCAAGAGGCCTTAATAAAGGATCCCACCACCACCAGCATTTTTCTTCCCCAAGGTATTGTGCCCGATGCCGGGAGTGTGCATCGGCAGCCGCAGTTGGCCCAAACGCTAACACATATTGCGGCAGAGGGTAGAGACGGTTTTTACAAAGGTTGGGTGGCCGAAGATATGGTCACACATCTGAACCGCTATGGCGGCTTGCAATCCATGGCAGATTTTGCGTCAGCCCAGGGTGAATATGTTGAGCCAATTCAGACCAGCTATCGGGGCTATGATGTGTACGAATGTCCGCCTAACGGCCAAGGCCTGACAGCCCTGATTCTGCTGAATATACTTTCTGGATTTAAGTTAGATCAATGGCAGCCTTTGTCTACAGACCGCCTGCATCTTGAAATCGAGGCTGCCAAATTGGCATACCAGGATCGCAATATCTATATTGCCGACCCGGCTCAAATTCGGGTACCAGCCGATCAACTGCTTTCAGAGGCGCATGCTAGCGAACTGCGCGAGGCCATCGATATGGGGCAGTGCATGGATCGGATCTCGTCTTTTCATTTGCCCAGTCATGCCGATACGGTCTGCCTGAGTGTGGTTGATCAGGATCGCAATGCCGTCAGCTTTATCAATTCTCTGTTTCACGCCTTTGGCAGCGGTCTGACAGCCCCCCGCAGCGGTGTTGTGTTGCAAAGCCGGGGCGTGGCTTTTTCCCTGGATGCAGAGCATCCCAACTGTATTGCTCCCAGTAAACGTCCATTGCATACGATAATACCGGGCCTGATGTACAAAGACGGTAACCCAATCATGCCTTTCGGGGTCATGGGCGGGCAATATCAGGCCCTGGGACATGCCCATTTACTTAGCAATTGTATCGATTATAAGTTGGATATCCAGGCAGCCATCGATTTAGGACGTGTGTTTTCGCTGCCGGACGGTATCGTCGAGGTGGAATCCAGCATACCTGTTGAGGCAATAGCCGGGCTGCGTGACCGGGGGCATCACATCTGTTCACCAGAAATCCCCTTGGGTGGCGCCCAAGCCATATGGATCGACTGGGAAACCGGTGTTTTGACGGGCGGATCGGATGGCCGTAAGGATGGCTGTGCGCTCGGATATTAGAAGGGTTCCAGGGTCCGAGGAGTCCAGGATTCGAGGGTTACTAACAGCTGTGAGCTCAAGGCTGGTATTGATATATAAGGAAGCCGTCTATGATAAGTAAAAGGTTCGCTGTTTTGGCTATAGGCTGTAGGCAGCCAGTAGCTCTGAGCTATGAGCAGTAAGCTGCTTAATGCTTATGTCTTATGGCTGTATGCTTAAATCGCCTAACAGCCTAAAAGTCTTCAGCCTACAGCCTTTCAGTTCAATACATTGCCTCAATCAGGTCAGAAAAGGCCTCATTTATAGAACTTCGCTTCACTTTCATGGTGGGGGTGACTTCGCCATCCTCGACATAGAGTCTTTTGGGCAGAATGGTAAACTTCTTTGGTTGCTCAACCTGTGAAAGTGTCCGGTTTACTTTATCCAGCTCTTCTTTTATCAATGCGTTTATTTCAGGAGCCTGGGATAGATCCTTATAAGTTGAAAACTGAATCTTGTTATCCTGAGCATATTTCACCACAGTATCCTCATCCAGCATGATGAGGCAGGTCAGATATTTCCTTTTATCACCAATGACGATAGCATCATTGATATAGGTGCTGGCTTTCAGTTTATTTTCGATATACTGAGGAGTAATATTCTTTCCACCGGCAGTAATGATTATATCTTTTTTTCTGTCGGTAATTCTTAGATAGCCATCTTCGTCGAGTTTCCCAACGTCTCCCGAATGCAGCCATTCATCGACAATGGTTTTTGCGGTGGATTCTGGATTTTTAAAATAGCCCTTCATCACTCCCGGAGATTTGATGAGTATTTCGCCATCATCCGCTATCTTTACGTCAGCACCCTTTACGACCGGTCCTGCTGTTCCGAATTTGACTTTGCCGGGTCTGCAAACCGTAGCCACACCGGTACATTCTGTCTGGCCATAGGCCTCAATAAAATCAACGCCGATGGATTGAAAAAACAGCAGGACATCCTTGGAAATCGGAGCGGCAGCGGAGATCGCTATGCGCATGCGCTCGAAACCGAGCCGCTTTTTCAGTTTTCTAAAGATGATAAAATAGAAAAACCAGTAGCCCAGGTCCAGCAGAATCGACACTTTGTTATAATCGGTTTTCAGAGAACTTCTTTTTTGGCCTATTTTGTATCCAATGTGATAGACTAGTTTTTTAAACCAGTCGGCATCTCCCATTCGAATATAGATTGACGAGGCGTATTTCTCCCAGATCCTGGGAACACCATATCCGAGAGTGGGAGAGATCTCTCTCAGATTGTCCGCCACAGTTTCCGGGCTTTCAGTAAAATTTACGATGTATCCGATTTCGATATGACCGAACACCGAGAAGATCCTTTCGAAAATGTGGCACAAAGGTAAAAACGACATGATCTCATCGCTTTGATTCATGGTGATTATATCCACCATCAGCGCATTTACCATCCAGGTGACATTAGCATGGGTCAACATAACACCTTTTGGAGGACCAGTGGTGCCTGAGGTATAGATGAGGACAGAAAGATCATCTGGCTGCACTTCATCAATTTTTTTCTCAAATATATCGGGCTGTTCCTGGATCACCTTTTCGCCCAGTTCCAACAACCCATTAAAGCTCATTACCATGGGATCCTTGAATTCCCTGAGTCCTTCCAGATCCCAGACAATGATCTTTTTCAGAAGAGGGACATTGTCTCTGAACGCCAGCCACTTATCTAACTGTTCTTCGTTTTCGACAAAAAAGAAAGTTGAGTCTGAGTGTTCAACAACGTATTGTACTTGTGGAGCTGCATTGGTTGCGTAGATTCCAACGCTTACCCCGCCGACGCATTGGATCCCTAAATCCGCGATGACCCACTCAACACAATTGTCACCGATGATGGAAACACACTGTCCTTTTTCAAGTCCCATAGAAACAAGGGCTGATCCCACTTTTTTGGCCATGGCGTAGTATTCATTCCAGGAGAGGTCATGCCAGAGACCGTATTCTTTTTTTCGGAGGGCTACCTGGTCCTGAAGTCGTTCTTTAAGATTCCTGAATCTTGTCGGTAGGACGTTGTGAGTCACGCTTTTATCTCCACGCTTTCTTTCTTTTCCATCTCTGGTAACCTTTGGCCGACTCCTCCGAGCGGACACCAAGGTAGAACTCCTTGACATCTGTATCATTCAGCATGTCACTGGATTTACCCTTCATAACGAATCGGCCGTTTTCGATAATCAGGCCGAAATCGGAGTTGGCCAGAGCCATCCTGGCGTTCTGCTCTACCAGCAGGATGGTAACACCCGCTTCATTGATGGCTTTAATGATCTTAAAAATATTCCTGACCAGAATGGGGGAGAGTCCCAGAGAAGGCTCATCCAAAAAGAGCAATTTGGGACGGCTCATAAGCGCGCGTCCAATGGCCAGCATTTGTTGTTCGCCGCCAGACAGCGTCCCGGCCCATTGGTTGATACGGTTTTTTAGAATAGGGAAGTAGTTGAATACGCGCTCGAAATCCTGATCGATTTCTTTTTTATCCCGGCGAATATAAGCCCCCATGAGTAGGTTTTCACGGATGGTCAGCTCTTCGAATACTTCGCGACCTTCCGGTACCAGGGTGATACCCATGCGTACAATTTTATCAGTATCCCAGCCGTCGATGCGCTTGCCCATGAACTCAATAGTGCCTTTGTCCGGCTGATCCTCGATGAGTCCCATGACAGTTTTAAGGATAGTTGACTTACCGGCGCCGTTATTGCCCAAAATGGCGGTGATGCTGCCTTCTTCCACCGTGAGCGAGGCACCCCGTATGGCATAAATCAGGTCGTAGTAGGTTTCAATATTCTTGATTTCAAGTAGCGCACTCACCGTCGTCCTCCCCCAAATATGCCCGCAACACCTCGGGATGCTTCTGAACCGTCTCCGGGGTGCCCTCGGTTATGGTTTCCCCGAAATTGATTGCCAGGATACGGTCGGATATATCCATGACCATGGTCATGTCGTGTTCAATCAGCAGAATCGTGATTCCCAATTCATCCTGAATATCCTTAACCCAAAAGATCATGTCTTGCTTTTCTTCCGAGTTCATACCCGCACAGGGTTCATCCAAAAGGAGCAACTCCGGCTCCAGTGCCAGCGCCCGGGCCAATTCAATCTGCTTCTGGGTGCCGTAGGGCAGGCCACCCACAAACTTGTTGCGAGCCGACTGCAGATCCAGAAAATCGATGATCTCTTCCACTTTACGGCGATGCTTGATTTCTTCTTGGCCGGCAAAGGATTTTTTGCCCCACAAAAAGGCGCCCCGGAACAGGCCGGTTTTAAGATACAAATGTCGGCCGAGCATGATGTTTTCCATGGTGTTCATGTTGTTGAAAAGCTCGATATTCTGAAAGGTGCGGGCAATGCCCAGGCGGGCGATATGATCGGGCTTTTTGCCACGGATGCTGCGGTCTTTGAACACAACCTCGCCTCTGTTGGGCTTGTAGATACCATTGATGCAGTTAAATAAGGTGGTCTTGCCGGCGCCATTGGGTCCTATGATGGCATAGATTTCGCCCTTTTTGATGTCAAAAGAGATACTGTCTAATGCTTTAAGTCCGCCAAAGCTGATGGAAAGGTTTTTTACCTCAAAAAAAGACATAAATTCACTTTCCTGGCCTGAATAAATAACAACATCGTCGACAGTGCCACTTAAAGACAGCACTGCCGACGACGGGTGTTCAATTCAATTATTCACTAATGGGTATGTAGTCTGTCGGAGTCCAGTACGTCAAAATTTTAGTTTTGGCATCAGCCGTTGCCTGTCCCAGCCAGATCGCCGAAGCCCCCAGCCGGCAGGTGGGGTCATTGGGATCAAAGGGCGCGTAGTTGACCGGTGCACCGATACCTCGGAAATTTTGGAGTTTTTCCATCTCGGCCACCAGTTTTTCACGGGTCAGATCGCGTCCACAGCGTTTCAAGGTTTCCACAAAGGGCTCCGCAAAGGCGAAACCGGCCAAGTAAAAAACACCCCAGCGCTCTTCCTTGGCCGCATATTTTTTAAAGGCATCGTTGTAATATTTTTTTACCAGCGGGTGGGTCGGGTTGTTCAAATCGTCAATACTCCCTATTTCCAGCCTACTACCTGACGCTACTAAGCCGGCGAAAATGGTGCCGGCAAAGCCGCCTTTGGTGATAGCCATCATGAGGGGTACGTCACTGCAGGTGCTGGTGCTCATCCATTGGGGGGTGAACTTCATGGCCTTGCCCGTGCCCTGCAAACGGGCCACATGGCCGGGACTCACAAACAAAAGAACCGCCTCGGCCTTGGCCTTGCGGAATTTCATGATATGGGGCTTCATGTCGGTATCTTTCAAGTTGACCGGAATGGCTTCCACCAGTTCCAAGCCGTACTTGGCCAGTTGCTTCTCGGCCCCTTCCAAGCCTTGTTTGCCGTAATCATCGTTCTGATAGGCAATGGCAATGCGTTTAAATCCCAAGGTGCTAACAGCGTACTGGGACAAGACCTGGGCGTCACCCAGATAAAGTGAATACGCATTAAACAAATACTTGTTGGGGGGCTCGACCCAGTGGCGTGATGCAGTTGCCGGGCCCAGCATGGGTATTTTTCGTTCCATGAGATAGTCTTTTACCGCCAGCCCGGTTGCTGTCCCTACACCGGCCACCCAGGCAAACATGCCGGTTTCTTCCTGGAGTTGTTTGACGCCGGCTTTGGTTTTGGCCGGGTTATAAGCATCGTCAAAATAGTGAAACACGATCTTGCGACCATGGATGCCGCCATCGGCATTGATCATCTTGAAGTAAGCATCAGCCCCCCGGGTAACAGATCCCCAGGGTGCTGCCGGACCGGTTTGGGGTCCGTATGAGCCAACGTGGATCTCTGTAGCGGTCACACCTTCTTCGGCGGAGATGCTACCGGCCAGCCCAAATGTCAGGGCCAATAATACTGCAAACACACACAAAAGTTTTGTTTTCATCCTAACCTCCTTTTTATAAATTTTCATGCATTGGTTATATGTTTACCTGATTGGTTCGATATGAACTTTTGCAGATGTTCAATCGAGTGTGATCAGGAATGAAAATTTATACTTTCTTGACATAATGGCGCGCAAATAAGCCACTGGGTTTGATGCACAGCACCAAAACAATGACGGCAAATGCCACCACGGATTTAAATTCGATGGAGACATAACCACCAAAAAGATGCTCCACCACACCCACGAGATATGCACCGAAAACAGCACCGGGCAAAGATGTCATACCCCCCACAACTGCACCGGCGAAGCCTTTGAGCATGGGGTCCCACATCATATAGGGCTCCACTAGGACCGGTGCAATCAACAGGCCGGCCACACTGCCCACCAGGGCGGATATACCCCAGGTGATCATGCGGATTTGGTGGGTCTTGATGCCCATGAGCGCGGCCGCATTTTCGTTTTGTTGGGTCGCTTTCATGGCCACACCGATTTTGGAAAAGCGGAAAAACAGGAACAGGATCAGCATAATGATCAGAGCCACCACCAGGGTCAGCATATCCAGGGTGCTGATAAAAAGATCGCCGATAATGATAGCATCGTAGCTGGAGATGGGAAATGGCATGGCCCGCTGGTCAGCCCCGAATTTCCAGGAGACAAAGCCCAAGAGCAACATTTCCAAACCGATGGTGATGATGATCAAACCCAAGACATTGGGTTCCTTGGCCCGGCGCAATACAGCGAATTCCAACACGCAGCCCAGAACGAGTGCAAACAGCAGTGTTAGCGGGAAGGCAATATAATAGGGCAATCCGTAGGAAGCCAGTAAGGTGTAGGCAATGAAAACCGGCAGCAAAGCCATTTCACCCTGGGCAAAGTTGGGAACCTCAGTGGCCTTGTAGATCAGGACCATGCCGAGACCCATGAGCGCATACGAGCTGCCCACGGCGATGCCGCTAAGGACCATCTGCAGGAAATCAATCATCTAATTCCTCTTACTCTTCTATATTCGCGCAGCGAATCTACTTTTAAAAATATTTTGTTGAGCAAATTATTTTTAAAAGGGCCACATCTTCCAGTATTTTTTGGTTCGAATCCAGATGCCAAAAATACCCAGGGGTTCAAACAACATGATCAGAATTAAAATTGATCCAAATATAATCAGCTGAATATTGGAGACGCCTGTAATCGAAAAGTAACTTTCGGATAGCATCTTGAGCCAATCGCCGATATAGGGGATGCTTAAAATATTGCGTAGCTGCAGGTCTAGCCAGGACAGTAGACAGGCCCCTGCAATTGGCCCCAGCATGGATCCCAGTCCACCCACCACCGCCATGGTCAGAAACATGATTGACATGAAGAGACTGAACAGCTCCGGTTCGATAAAGCGCAAGACAAATGCATATAGTCCACCGCCAAGACCGGCGTAAAAGGCGCTGACGGCAAATGCCAGGGTTTTATAGAATGTCAGGTTGACACCCATGGTCTCGGCCGCAATATCCGCGTCGCGGATGGCGATAAATGCCCTGCCAACCTTAGTGTGTACGATGTTGCGTGCTAATATGGCCAAGATAAATGTGAGCGGAATCAAGAAATAATAAAAATCTTTATCGGTGGACAAATGCCAGGGGCCGATGGTTAGTTCCGGCGCATGCAGGCCCTGGCGTTCACCGAAGATCTTGATTTTGCCGATAATCTGGGTGGCGGTGATACCAAATCCCAGGGTAGCGATGGCCAGATAAGGGCCCTCCAAGCGCAGGGCCGGAAGCCCCAGTAAAAAGCCGAAACAAGCCGCAATCAATCCAGCTATTGGCAGGGCTAATAGGAAGGGAAAGTGGGCATGCAGCATCAGGGCCAGGGTGCCATAGGCGCCAATGGCAAAGAATCCTGCGTGCCCTAAGGAAATCTGTCCGGTGTATCCCACCAAAAGATTGAGGCCGATGACCACGATGACGTTGATGGCCATGAAGTTGGCCACATAGACATAATAATTTTTTGCAAATAAAGGGAAGATCGCAAGCGCGACGATCAGAACACAAAACCAGAAAACAATTGTTCTGGATGAAAATAGCTGGACATCCTCATAGTAATCTCTCTTCATGTCCATAGGCAGGATTCTCCAAGATACAGCTTCAGCAAAATCAGCGACCACCAGCACGGCTGATGGTCTGAGGATGGCCCATACAAAGGCCTTGTATTAAAAGTAAAAACCGCTGCTACACAACTTAATATTGGTATTTAAAATTCTTGGACGCAACTCCCTGCGTATCACGCTGCATTTTTAATTTGGTGTTATCTGTGCCAGTATTAAACTCACCAGATCAGCAGAAAAAATAAGTGCTCAGCGCCGGAGCTGGTGATTCATGAAGGGAGTTGGAGATGAGGGAATTAATACTCATGGAACCCTACTATAGTCAAGTGAAAAGAATGCTTTCGATACCAACATATTTTCTATTGATGACAAGTTAGACCCAAAACAAGCGAGTATTGAGTTTTGATGCAGTAAAAGCGCCAAGTAA
>CAZWEO010000098.1:0-19934 GCA_964633115.1 uncultured Desulfobacterales bacterium | reverse complement strand
ACGGGCAAAATAATACCTTAAGTCACTGCGGATAGAGCGTTGTAATCAACACACCGGGCCCACTGGTTCAGGTAAAACCACAACGCTGTATTCAGCCCTGATGGCCATCAACAGCCCGGAAGTTAACGTCATGACCGTGGAGGACCCCATCGAATATATGATTCCGACCGTGCGCCAGACAGCCGTCAATCCCAAGGCCGGCTTAACCTTCAGCAACGCACTCCGATCCGCCATGCGTCAGGATCCAGATATCATTCTTGTGGGTGAAATACGTGATCGTGAAACCGCCGATCTGGCTTTGCGTGCCTCCATGACAGGACATCTGGTACTCTCAACCCTACACACCAACGACGCCGCCTCGGCCATTAACCGCCTGCTTGATTTGGGGGTTAACACCAGCATCCTGGCTTCCTCTTTGACCTTGATCGTCGCTCAGCGACTAATCCGCAAGGCTTGCACCCAGTGTAGCCAACTCATCGATATGCCTTCAGAAATGAAGACGCCGTTTGTGGACAGCGATGTACCCCCCCCTGAAAAAGTGATTCAGGCCGTCGGTTGCGAGCGCTGTTATAATTCAGGATACAGTGGCCGGACCGGCATATATGAAGTCATTAAAATCGACAAAGCCGTCGAACAGTTGATTTTCTCGGGTGCCCTCAAGAGCGACATCGAAGCAGAGGCCATCAAATCCGGCACCAGTCTAATGTTCAAACAGGCTTTACGCAAAGTTGCCAACCATATCACGGCCATGGATGAAGTCTATCGGGTGGTCGCCGATGCCTAAATTTCGCTACAAAGCCATTGATGCCGCCGGCAAAACATCCCGGGGTACTGTGGTCGCATTTTCTGAAACCAATGCAGAAGAGAAACTCAATGAAAGGGGACTTACGCTCATTCTCTCGGAGCGTGCCAGGGAAAGTGCCCTGGCAAAGTTCTTTATTAAAGGCCGTATAAAACCCAGAGAATTGATCGAGTTTTACTACCGCCTGTCTCAGACCTTGGAACTCGGCCTGCCGATGCTTTCAGCTCTGGAGGAAAACGAAAAAATCATTCCCACGGTTTTTTTTCGCAAAATCATAGAAGAGCTCCGTATGTCCATCGAAGCCGGTAATTCCCTCTATGAAGCCATGGCTCAATACCCCCATATCTTTGAACCTCTAGACCTGGCCATTGTAAGATTGGGTGAAGAAACTGGCGTCCTGGCCGGAAGCCTAAAGGAACTGGCCGAGTTTATAGAATGGAAGGAAGATATTCGATCCACCCTCAAACGGGCAGCCATATATCCGTCCTTTATCATTTTAGCGATTGTGGCCGTTATTGGAGTATGGGTGGGCTATGTCTTACCGCAGATGGCAGTTCTATTAACTGAAATGGGTGTAGCCCTTCCCCGCATTACCCAGCTGGTTCTAGATGTAAGCATTTTTTTTCAGGACTACTGGCTTTGGTTGCTTTGTGGCACACTGCTGACTCTATTTCTGGCCTATCTATATCAGAAGACACCTCGGGGTAAAATTATATTTCACCGCTATATACTTAAATTACCTATGTTTGGCGGTATCCTTACCAACATAGCCCTGGCTCGCTTGAGTAACAATTTTGCAACCATGTACACAGCCGGAATGTCCATTAATAACATATTTGAAATTCTATCCGACCGAATTTTGGGCAACCGCTATTTGGAGCTACAACTTAAAAATGCCTATGAGGATGTTCAGCGCGGAGAGTCGATTTCAGATGCGATGGCATCCGCCCAAGGGTTTCCGACGCTCCTGATTGGTGCTGTCCGCAATGGCGAAACAACTGGTACCATCGATGAGGCCTTCAAACGTCTGGGAAAATACTTCGACGGTGAGGTCAAACGCAACGTGGATACCATGATCAATGCGCTCGAGCCCCTATCCATTATCATTCTAGGCGGTATTTTCGGACTTATCGCCCTCTCGATTATGCTACCGCTGTATGATGTGATTGCGGAAATACAATAAAATCGCTACGCGATTTTATGAAACGCGACCCTGTCGCTCCAAAGCCAGTGTAGGGGTGCCCCTTGTGGGTACCTGAAAAACGGTAGGCAATTTGCCAAAGCGGGCAGACACAAGGCCTGCCCCTACAGGGGGGTAAGGTTCGAGGGTGTGAGGGTGTAAGGGGTGAAGGGTCCGGGGATTCCACCCGAAAGCGTAAAAGGCATTTAGGCTATAAGACTATTAGCTGCTAACCGTCTAACAGTCTTCAGCCTAACAGCCTATAGTTTTTGAACCCTCCGACCCGCCACACTTAAACCCTCGAATCCCCAACCCCTCGAACCCTTCTTTTAATAATTTGCCCGCATCTCCTCAGCAGTCAACGCCAAATCATAAATTGCCACGCTGTCGATGAGACCTTCAAAATAATTATTCGTGCCTTCGAAGTCAGCGCCGATGCTTAAATCTACGCCGGTCATAAGCGGTAGGCTCCGTGTAACAGCCCGTCCATCATAGATACCGTCATAATAAATATGCATACTATTGGCTGTATTGTCATACACAAAGGCGATAAAATGCCATTGGTCCAAGGGCATATCGATGCTTTTTTGGGTGACAGTATAGCTGGATCCATCGCCGATACCGCCGTAAGGCTCCCCATTATCAACGCCTAAAAAATAAAAATAACTTCCGGAACGTCGCGACAGCACCTTGGCGTAACTGCCGCGGGTTGTCTCCCGAATCCAGGCAGTGATGGTTAGGGCTTGGCTAAACCGTAAGTCTGGGTGGTCGTTGACCAGTACGTAATCATTCCCATCAAAGGACAAAGCTTTGTCCACATCGCCGTTTCGGTCAGGCGCCCAGGCTGCCCCATTGATACTGCCATCATGCCCATTGCCGCTGGCGTCAATCGCACTGCCATCAAAATAATAAGATGCCACCAGATTGACATGTGGGTGGTTGTGATACAACTGGCGGATCTCGGCACTGCTGAGCGCCACATTGTATACGGCCACATCGTCAATGAGGCCTCGGAAAAAATTGCTGCTTCCAGCTGAATCCGCACCAATGGATACGTTGACGCCGGCATTAGGCGGTAAATTTTGTGAAACCGATTGAGGCTGCTCCGTACCGGCAAAGTGCATATACATTCTGTCTTGGACATCATGGTAGCCAAAGCCCACGTGGTTCCAGTGATCACTGGACATCACCAGGGATTTTCCGGTGACATCGTAATCCGATCCGTCACCGATGCCGCCGTAGGGTTTGCCGTTGTCCACGCCTAGGAAATAAAAATAGCTGCCACTGCGCCGGGAAACTATCTTGGCATAGGTATGGGACACGCTTTCTTTAATCCAGGCAGTCAAGGTCAATTCGTCGACCAGCTGTAGACTGGGATGATCCGGTACCAGAATATAATCACCGAGGCCGTCAAAACTGAGGGCCGTACCAACGCCATCAGGTGTATCGCCAGACCAAGCCACATCCCCGTTCAAACTGCCATCATTGGGTCCGGCCCCATCCCGTACAACCGGTCCCCCACCTTCATCAAAATCCCATTTAGACACCGGTCCAGGTCCGGTTGTGCATGCAGCCACATTGATGTTATATCTGCGCGTAACGGCATTGCCGTCCGCATCGGTCACAGTTATATTAAAAGTCTCAGTGCCAACCGACGGGGGCGTACCTTGCAACGTGAGTTGCTGGTTGGTGGCGGTGATGCCTGTTATCCATGCGGCCGTTATGGTGTGTGACCAGGTATAGGCCGGATCCGCGAGCAAAGGCACACCGCCCTCGGCGAATAGGGTCGCTTCATAGGCCTGCCCCGTACAGGCGCTGGGCAGATCCTTGTTCAAAAGAGATAACCGCCCGGATGTACTACCAAAGCACCCAACGGCATCACGCAGTTGATCCAATGTGATAGCAGTACTGATATCGGTCGCCGCTAGCGTTAAAGCACCATTATAGACGCCGGATGCGCCCGGTGTTGAGGTTACGGTACGATCATGCCCGGGACTTATGATGACAAAGGCAATCGATTCACCACCACCATCTGTAATACCCGTGGATGTTTTGCCACAAATGCCACCATTAGCTAACGATGTTAAATTTCCATCGTATGCATAAATAAAGCCCTGGTGCCAGATGTCATCGCACTTTTTTGCTATTTCACAGAATTCATCGATATCGGTATCGGGCGTACCGTCATCCCAAATGGGCAACACAGTGTTCTCGGTAGACCAACTGATTATGGCCGCCACGGCCGCTGCCATGGTTTCTCTCGTCTTTTGGTACTGAGAATTTTCAACCCGTTGTTTGGCTGCACCAATGCCAACACCCAAAATGGCTCCGAAAACAACCACCATCAAAATCAAGGGCAGCAGGGCCAAGCCTTTGTTATTATAAATTTTCATCCTATTTAAATTAAAAGTCGACATGCTTGAAATATATCCAGGTTTCTAAAGCTATGGATTTACTCAGATGGGAATGAAAATTTATGGGTTGATGGTCAACACAAAAGACTTCCGGCTACAATTGTCGGCGTTGCCCGCATTATTACAAGCCGGATCGTTGCCGGCCTGGTTGTCGTCTCTGACAAACACGCTAATTAAAAAAGAGCCGCTTTCGGTCAGGCCCGGTCCACCTGAAATTGTTAACTCATTGGCTTGAAAGGCCGACCAGGCTGTTTCAGTCTGGTCCCAACAACGACTCGGCGCCGCGTCATCCGGGTAGCGTACGAAACCCGGTGTAATTGCCAGCCCCCCCGGGATGCCGTCGATGGCATTGCGGTTGCCGATCTCCACACACCAAAGGTAGTCTCCGCCCGCACCGAAAGGTACACCGCCCTCGGCATATATCGTGGCCAGATAGGCATTACCGGTGCTGGTCGACGGTAGTTCATTGTTCAGTAGTTTCAGGGGCGCTCCTTGGCACCCGCTGTTAGTCCGCAGTTCCCCCAAGGTTACGTATGCGACAATGTCGTCATATAACTCGGGTCGATTTCTTTCTGATCGATAATCTCTTTTAGTTGTGAGGTAACCAGCATTTCCATGCGTTGCCACTTGGTAATCGTCTCTCTTGCTTCGGGTGACAATCCCACAAGGGGTTGGTCGAGCAGAGATATCATCGTAACGCCGTTGTACCAGAGAATCAGCAGGGCCGCCAAAACCCATAAACCGATGGTTAATCTTTTTGGATTTCCCTTGACAATCATATTGCCTGCTTTGCTTTAGGATGAAGCGGCACCCTAATAGGTGTGACCTTCTGCGGCACCACTATCAGATCCTCATGATACGCTTTCTCAGGTGGCATTGGCATCCTGAGTAGTCAGGCTAAACCTGAAGTCGATTTTTAAATGAAAAGCATAACCCTTTACATCTTTAGCGTCCAACATACGAACTTGCTTTACCACGAGATAAGGAATCTCATTTTCAAGTCCTTGCAGCCAGTAAATGAGTTTGCGGTATGACCCGTTAACCTGTAAATCCAAACCCACCTGATCCCCCAGCAAAGCTGTCGGATCTCGTTCCATCCGAAATCCAGTTAGCCCTTGATCGTCCGCGCGAGCCTTAATTATATTTTTTAAAGATAAAAGCTCGATTTGTAATGAATCGATGGGTTTATGCATAGCGGTTCGCTGGTTTATCACCCGGGTTATTTTTTCAAAGTTGTTCTTTAAAAAAACTTCATCAACTTGCATGGATTCTAAGAAAGTTTGATGGCCTTTAATCTGCTGAATAGTCTGGCTGTTAAAATAGGTCAGCACCAAGGAACCAGCCCAAATTATGCTGATAGCAATCCAATTTCTGGCTAATCTGTTTTTCATAATAGCTTGAGTTCAAATTCTATGGGGAAATCAGTATAACCCTGCCCGGACTGAACCTCACCTAATTCCACGTCACGCGTTTCGAGTCGCGGGCTGCCGGTGAATGTTTCGCTGATATTTGCAAGTAGCAGGGATAATGAGTCCCTGAAACCTGCCATATCTTTTGTTCTTACAACACAAATCAGGCTTACAGCAGAGACCTCGGCGATATCCAACTTCAGTTGTTTGATGCGCACATTTTCTGGCAAACATTTGGCCAGATCAACCATTGTCTTCCAAGAAGACCGCTGCTTCGTCTCATTCATAACGAGATCAAGAGATTCATTATATCGCTCGATAACCTCCCGTGCGGATTGACCGGTCACGCTGCTGATCTTATTCTGCTGTGGGTATTTCTCCAACCACCGAATCAAATAATATTGTTCGGCACCCAGAATTAAAAATAGAAGGATGCCAATTAGTACGCCGGCAACTTGGACGGGCCGCCATTCCCTCGCTTTGGCATGTTCTTTTTGAGTGATGGCCAGAAATTTTCTCGATGCTGCCAAATCTTTAGGATAAAATATGCTACAAGGCCCCAGTATTCCAGTGGTCTCTCGAAGAAACTCCTCCCTAGCGCCGCTGCTATCTAAAGCTTGGACCTCCCTGCCAAGACTGTCTGAAAGCTCCTTAGCATCTTGTTCGTTTGGAGAATCGATGAAAATATATTGTAGGTCAGCCTTTTTCTTCTGTGAAAAAAGATAGACAGATTGATTGATCTCATAGGTCAAGGCATTAAGGACGTCATTTTCATCCCCCTGGGTTTGCATACTTTGGATGCTTCGCGAAAACAGGAATTGCTCCTGATGGTAAAAGTATAGATGGGATGAATCCGGTAGTATATGTATCAATCCAACACCGGCGTCCACCATTTCGGAGTGGATCTGCCTAAGCTTTTTTGCCCAGATAAATGCCGGTGTGGTTATGTCGAACGGCGGCATGCCAAGCACTTCGAATTGTTTATATAATCGGTAGGACGTAGGCTCCTGAAGATAAAATACGTACAGATTACCCGCCTCCTGACTATCTGTGGTGAAAGCGTATTCATAAAACAAACCGATGTCGGGTAAGTCTGGAAATTCGGATGCCAAGTTCCTTTCGATAAAGGGCTCCACGATGGATGGCTTCTTGGATTGCAAGGTCAAATTATTCTGTCCGAGCCAATAATCCGGCACCAGTAACAATCGGTTTTGACGATTGCGAACGTTGGCAGGGATGGATGTCGGCTCGAAATCGTCCGCCAGAAATTCTTCCAGCGGGACGGTATGGTCCACTTGCATCTCATTGCTGGCGTAGGAGACAAACGACAATGCATCTGCATGTACGATTGTTATTCCATGTGATCTCGATTTAAACATCCCGATGGGACCCGCTTTCTATGACATGAATACACTCCTCCCTTTGCCCTTTCGGTATCAAAATCATATCGATTGAGAGGGGATTGAGCGGATCGGTCATGAATTGTCTATATACCTTGCTTAGGCTATAACCAACAATCTGTAGTGTGTCAAGAAGAAAACATAACAAGATATGGTAGTTATGGTAAATTTGCCATTGGCAGAAGCACATGTCAAATTTACTGACAATGCCACTCGTTTATACTCGTGGCTTTGTCACGGCACGAAATGGGCAATAGCCCATTTCGGGTGCAAAATTCGGATAATGTTGTTATTCTAATTTCCGGTATTATTATTTTTTAGCAGAATTGCCCGATAGGCTGAAAATTCATTAACTTTTTTCCGTAGTCGAACATTCAATTTGAATTCATCCCGCGCTGCAAGAAGGGGGGAATTCAAATTTAAACATCCGGAAAATGCCTTGCATTTTCCGGTAAGCCGCCGCAGGCGGCGAGAAAGGAATTATCATGAAAATAGCAGTTAGCGGAAAAGGCGGTGTCGGTAAAACTACATTTTCCTCCCTGCTCGTTCGAACCCTCAATGCGGACGGTAAACACGTCTTGGCCATTGATGCCGATCCAGATGCCAACTTGGCCTCGGCCATCGGTATCGATCGATCGGAAACCATCACACCCATTGCGGAGATGAAGGATTTGATTTTTGAAAGAACCGAGGCCAAACCCGGCAGCATTGGGGGTTTTTTTAAATTAAATCCAAAGGTTGACGATTTACCCGACGCACTTTCAATCCGCTTTGAAAATATCAAGCTCATGCGGTTGGGGGGGGTGAAAAAAGGTGGAGCCGGGTGCATCTGCCCCGAAAGTACGCTGCTCAAAGCACTTGTCACCCACATTGTGTTAGCACGGGACGAAGTTGTGGTGATGGACATGGAAGCGGGTATCGAACATTTGGGCCGCGGTACTGCCCAGGCTGTTGACAAGCTCCTGGTAGTTGTAGAGCCAGGTCGCCGTAGCATCGATACGGCCGGACATATCCGGACCCTGGCAGCCGAAATCGGCCTGGCTAACATTGCCGTGATTGGGAATAAGATCAGGGGTTTAAAGGATGAGGATTTCCTAAAAAAACATTTGCCCGATTTCGATTATTTGGGCTCCTTGCCTTATGATGACACGCTGATTGAAGCGGACCTGGCGGGGAAGTCACCGTACGATACGGCCACTCTCAGCAAGGATGCAGTAAGGGAAATGGTGGGAAAGTTATAACTAAAGGATTCAAGGGGCCAAGGATTCCAGGATTCGAGTGTGGCTGTTAGCGAATAGCTATTGGCAACGTCCCAGATTTCCTGCTTCCCAGCATAGCGTTCTGCGGATGTCATCCCCGAGAAATCGGGGATCCAGGTCAGCCTTTAGCGGATAACTTAATACTGAATTCTGACTCCTGGCTTCTGACTCCTTTTGGCACTTTCGACGTTGGAAGTTCGATGTTCAATGTTGGTCATTTATCACCTTCGAATTTTTTTAAGAGAAAGCATTCGTAATCTCCTCCTCTACTTGAAACAAATAAGCAATCAAAGCCGCCCGTATCCACATGCCATTGCGCTCCTGTCGCCAATAGGCCGCTCGTGGATCCTTGTCCACGGCCACATCGATTTCATGTCGTCTCGGTAAGGGGTGCAAAATGACACAATGGGCATGAATTTTGTCCAAGTGCTCTTTCTTGAAGTGAAAAGCCGGATAGGTCTCGGTTTCGTGGGACGGATCTTCGGAATACTCGTTCTGAATTCGGGTCATATATATGGCATCCACCAACGGCAAGATACTCTCGAAATCCTCAGTTTCATGAAAAGGTATCTGATGTCTTTCTAGAAAGGCTTTGATATCGTCCTTCATCCTGTAGACATCCGGCGCAGCAAAATATAGCTCCACATCCCGATAATTTTTCATGAGATAGCTTAAGGATCTTACTGTTCGGCCGCGCTTCAAATCCCCTGCCATAGCAATTTTTTTGCCGTCCAGCCCGTTGGCCTGTTTGAACTCTCTTTCCAGGGTATAAATATCCAGTAAAGCCTGGGTGGGGTGCTGATCCGGTCCAGACCCCCCATTGATTACCGGTACGGATCTTTCGGTCTGATTAAGCACCCAGGCGGTTTTCTCTGCGAAACCGGCTTCTGGATGTCGGGAAATAATCAGATCCACATAGGAGGCGAATGTGCGGATAGTATCTTCTGGGGATTCACCCTTAACCTCGGAGCTGGTGGTCGTACCCCTGATTTCTGATACGGTTAGTCCCAACATATAGCAGGCATTCTGAAAGGAGAGAAAGGTTCGCGTGGATGGTTGTGAAAAATAGAGCATGGCACGCTTATGCGGCAACAGATGTCGCAGATGATTTTGACCCAGTTTGGTTTTAGCCAGAATCCTGATCATATCCGCCAGTCGACACAGACGATCCAAAAAAGGTCGGTCAAACTGCTGGGCGAAAATTATATCAATCAACCGTCCGTGGGTTTGAAAACAATGACGCCGCTCATCTTCCGGCTTTTCGAAAAATTCTTGCCATCCTTCATAAATCTGCTGGGTAGTTTCCGCATATGGTCGCATCCCTGCCTCCTTATACCGGTTGTCATATGTTTGGATTGAGATTCGTTTAAATAAGTAAAGACTTTTTTACCTAACGGTTCAGATTTATGTGAGACGATAACAACCGCTATGGTGTTGATTTCATCAACAGAAAACTTAGATTGCTTCGGAACGTAATTCTGACAAACGCTCGAATTGCCTGACGATTCAAGTCTATTGGGTCCATAACAAATATACCCCGACACTTTCAACCCCATAATCACCTCTGTGTTGGATCAGATTTGTGTTTGGTGTTTGGTGTTTTTGGGCTTCGTGCCCAAAGGCTATAGTCATCCCCACCCGTCATTCCCTCGAAAGAGGGAATCCAGGCTGAGTTACCAGCTCAATGCTTAATCTGGATCCCCGATTCCTCGGGGATGACAACCGTGGGCTGGGATGCCATTAGGCAGCGCTCAGATGTTAGCCATAAGCTATCCACTACTTAATAGCCTATCAGTCTAAACACCTAATTGCCTAAATTTGGAATCCTTGACTCCCTCATGGTTCTGTGTTTATTGAGTTTATTAGAAAGGAAAATTATGAACCAACGTCTATTAATTAAAATCGGTGGTCGCGCGTTTGAACAGGAAAACGGATTTGAAGAGCTGGCTCAAGCCATCCAGTCCCTCCCCCAAATTGAATTCAGTATCCTGCACGGTGGCGGCACAGAGATATCCCAAGCATTGAATGATCACGGTCGTCCTACCCGCTTCATCGATGGTATCCGTGTTACCCAAGCCGAGGACATGGCCATTATTGAAAAAGTTCTTTCTGAAACCGTCAACCAGCGCATCGCATCCTGGTTATCCAAGCATGGTCTTACCTGCCGCCGCATGTCCGGCAAAACCGATCAACTATTCCTGGTGGAACCGCTTACCGGCGCAGGCCATGACTATGGTTTTGTGGGCCGGGTTAAACAGGTGAATGGCCGAGTCGTTATCGACGCCATGCAGTCCGGTACCGTTCCAGTGATTTCCCCCATTTCCGGAAATGCTTACCATGATAGTTTCAATGTCAATGCAGACAGCGCCGCAGCAGCTCTTGCAGCTGCTATCAATTGCACAGGGCTGATCTTCATTACCGACGTCCCTGGTGTGATGGATAGCGAAAGCATCTGTCAGACCCTCACCAAGCAAGAAGCCCGGGAACATATCGACTCCGGTGTTATCCAAGGAGGTATGGTGGCCAAAATGAATGCTGCTTTCGAAGCCCTGGCAAAGGGTGTTTCAGCCGCGTATATCGTCAAATGGGAAGGCGTCGGTACCCTAAGCGATCTGGCATCTGGCGTATGTCGGTCGGGAACGATTCTCAAAAAATAAAATTGACTGTCAATCAAAATAAAATCGCCATGCGATTTTATTTTGATTGACAGTCAATTTTATTTTTGCCATATTGCGCAAAATTTGACTGAATTAAATTCTAACATGAGACCGATAATGAATCGAATCTGCACCCGCCGGCGCCGTTGTAATAACACACAGGCCGGGTGTTTTTTGTGGCAAGACCAATGCAGATGAAAATCATTGAAATTCAAAAAGCCCCGGCAATTGCCGGGGCTTTTTTTTTGTGAAAAGGAGAATAAATCATGGCACAAATTAACAAAGTTGTCCTAGCCTACAGTGGCGGACTGGACACATCCGTGATCGTACCGTGGCTCAAAAACAACTATGATAATTGCGAAGTAATCTGTTTTGCCGCTGATGTAGGCCAGAATGAAGAATTGGACGGATTGGAAGAAAAGGCTATCGCTTCGGGAGCCAGCAAGTTGACTATCATGGATCTGCGCGAAGAGTTCCTAGTCGACTATGTGTTCCCAACCATGCAGGCAGGCGCTGTGTATGAACGCGAATACCTGTTGGGAACCTCCATGGCAAGGCCGCTGATTGCCAGAAAGCTGGTTGAAATCGCCGAAGCTGAGGGTGCCGATGCTGTATCACATGGTTGCACCGGCAAGGGCAATGATCAGGTCCGTTTCGAATTGACCATCATGGCGCTGAATCCCAAATTGAAGGTGATCGCGCCCTGGCGTGAATGGGAAATTCGCAGCCGTGAAGATGCCATTCATTATGCCCAGAAATATAACATTCCGTTGCAGCAGACCGAAAAAGACATCTACAGTCGTGATCGCAATATTTTTCACCTTTCGCATGAAGGCGGCCTGCTGGAAGATCCCTGGAATGAGCCCGAAAAAGAAATGTTCCAATTGACCGTTGCGCCTGAGGATGCCCCCGATAAGCCTGTTTATGTGGAAATCGGTTTTGACCGCGGCAATCCGGTCTCCCTGGATGGTGAAGAGCTCAATGCTTTAGAATTGTTTATCCGTTTAAATAAAATTGCTGGCGCCCACGGTGTCGGACGTGTGGATATTGTCGAAAACCGGTTGGTTGGTATGAAAAGTAGGGGTATTTACGAAACCCCCGCTGGCACCGTCATCTGCCGAGCACATCAAGCACTGGAAAGTATCTGCATGGATAAAAACACCCTGCACTACAAGGATTTTGTGGCTGTCAAATATGCCGAACTGGTTTACAACGGACAGTGGTTCATGCAGCTGCGCGAAGCTCTGGATGCATTCATTCAGGTCACGCAACAAAAAATCACCGGAACGGTGCGTCTAAAGCTTTACAAGGGGAATATCATTATGGCCGGACGCCAGAGCCCATATAGCCTGTACCGAGAGGATTATGCTTCTTTTGGTGAGGACAATGTTTATAACCAGCAGGATGCCCATGGGTTTATTCAGCTTTTTGGATTGCCGCTGAAGGTCGATGCATTGCTGGATATTGAGGGCGGCGGTAAAAGCAGGTACCGACAACCGGATTATAGCAAATTCAAGAGGGACTAAATTCAAAACACTATAACTATGGTTTTACTTCTCAGACGCATAGCAATCTAAAGGGGTCAAGAGTAACACCAGGCTATTAGGCTGAAGACTATTAGACTATTAGCAGCTAATAGCTGAAATCTGATTGCTAAATGCTATCACTTGAATCCTTGACCCCTTGAATCCTGGAACCCTTTGAACTAAATAGATGAGAAAAAACAATTAAGAAAAGCAGAGAAAAACAAATGATTAAAGCGAAATTGTTGCTCGCCGACGGCGCCTATTTCGAGGGACTCTCCCTGGGTGCAGAGGGAACCGCCACAGGCGAGGTGGTCTTCAACACCGCCATGATGGGGTATCAGGAAATTCTAACCGATCCTTCTTACCACTATCAATTGGTGACCATGACCTACCCCCAGATCGGCAATTATGGTGTCAATCCCACTGACTTTGAATCCCGGCGGATATATGCTTCCGGTTTTATCATCCGTGAATATAGCCCCATCGTTAGTCACTGGCATGCTGACAAATCACTGGATGACTACTTGAAGCATTATAACGTGGTCGGTATTAGCGATGTGGATACGCGTGCCCTGACACGCCATCTTCGGGATCAGGGCTCGCAAATGGCTATGATCACCACCTCCGAAGAACCTGTATCTGCTTTGGCCGAACAATTAGCAGAAAGCAAACAGCTGGTGGGCCGGGACATCGTCCAGGAAATCACTACCTCGGAAAGCTATGGTTGGCCCTTGGAGGCACAAAGTAAACCAGTAGATAAGAAGGTCTTTCGTGTGGCTGTTTACGATTTCGGAGTCAAATTTTCAATCCTACGGGCCTTGTATGATCATGGGTGCGAACTCCGCATCTTTCCTGCACATACGCCGCCGGAAGAGGTATTGGCCTGGAAGCCCCACGGTGTCTTTCTATCCAACGGCCCGGGAGATCCCGAGCCAGTCACCTATGCCATTGAAACAGCAAAATACTTGCTGGGACGCATCCCCATTTTTGGTATCTGTCTGGGGCATCAAATATTAGCCCTGGCCATGGGGGGGCATACCATCAAACTTAAATTCGGTCATCATGGCGCCAACCACCCGGTCAAAAACCTGCAAACCAATGCGGTGGAGATCACCTCCCAAAACCATGGCTTTAATGTCGATATGCAAAGCCTACCCAAGGACGACGTAGAGCTGACGCATATCAATTTAAATGACAATACTGTGGAAGGTTTACGACACAAATCACTATCAGCTTTCTCGGTCCAGTATCATCCAGAATCATCACCCGGCCCCAACGACAGCCGTTATCTTTTTCAACATTTTGTAGAGGAAATGAAAAAATTCCATGCCGAAACGTAAAGATCTTAAACGCATCTTGGTAATTGGATCCGGTCCGATTGTTATCGGGCAGGCCTGTGAGTTCGACTATTCCGGTACCCAGGCCTGTAAAGCCTTACGGGAAGAAGGATTCATCGTCATACTCGTTAACAACAATCCAGCCACCATCATGACCGATCCTGAGTTCTCGGACCGCACCTACATCGAGCCATTGCATGCCGAGGCCATTGCCAAAATAATCGAAAAGGAGCGCCCCGACGCATTATTACCCACTATTGGCGGTCAAACCAGTCTGAATTTAGCCGTGGAACTGGCCCAAAGTGGTGTACTGGAGCAATATGGCGTTGAATTGATCGGCGCCAAGTTGGATACCATCCAAATGGCCGAGGATCGCGATCTGTTTCGACAGGCCATGCAGGATATCGGTTTAAACGTTCCGGAGGGGGGCTGTGTGCATACGATGGAGGCGGCTGAAAAACTGGCCCAAACCATTGGATTTCCACTGATCATCCGGCCGGCTTTTACCCTGGGTGGTATCGGCGGTAGCATGGTCTATAATCAAGAGGAATTTTCCCAGGCAGCCCAGTGGGGGCTCAACGCCAGCCCGGTCACCGAAATCCTGATCGAGCAATCGGTATTGGGCTGGAAGGAATATGAGCTCGAGGTCATGCGCGACATTGCCGACAACTTTGTGATCGTCTGCTCCATTGAGAATTTCGACCCCATGGGCATTCACACTGGTGACAGCATTACGGTAGCCCCGGCCCAAACCCTGACCGATGCCGAATACCAGGCCATGCGCGATGCAGCCAAAAAAATTGTGGCCAAAATTGGCGTCGAAACCGGTGGTGCCAATATCCAATTTGCCCTGGATCCGCAAACCGGCGAAATGGTGGTTATCGAGATGAACCCCAGGGTCTCACGCAGCTCGGCCCTGGCCTCTAAAGCCACCGGCTTTCCAATTGCCAAAATCGCGGCCAAATTGGCCGTGGGGTATTATCTGCACGAGATTCCCAACGATATTACCCGTAAAACTCCTGCCTGTTTTGAACCGGCAATCGATTACGTCGTCGTAAAAATACCCCGTTGGGACTTTGAAAAATTCCCCGGTAACAATGATCGTCTGACATCCCAGATGAAGTCGGTGGGTGAGGCCATGGGTATAGGTCGGACTTTCAAGGAAGCCCTCAACAAAACCTTGCGTTCCCTTGAAAATGGGTGGTCCGGCTTTCACGCCATCGGAAACGGTACCTATAAGAAGCTCTCGCATGAAGAATTAATGGATGATCTCAGATGGGGCACTCCCGATCGCATTCGTAAAATCTGGCAAGCACTTTCAAATGGCGTCAGCCCCGGAGAGGTGTCTAAAATCTCAGGCATCGACATCTGGTTTTTGGAAAACCTGCAGCAACTGATCGATTATGAAAACCATCTGTCAGAGCTGTTCAAAATAGATCAAAGCATTGATGCGGATACGCTCAGGCATGCCAAACGGTTGGGCTTTTCAGACATCCACCTATCCCTTTTGAGTGGCCGGACCGAATATGATATTCGCGATTTACGCCGCGAAATGGGTGTATCACCGTCCTTCAAAATCGTGGATACCTGTGCAGCCGAATTCGACTCTTTTACGCCCTATTACTATTCCACCTATGATCCCGAAAACGAAAGCATCCCCACGCAAAATCAAAAGGTCATTATCCTGGGCGGCGGGCCCAATCGCATCGGGCAGGGAATTGAATTTGACTATTGCTGCGTGCACGGAATCCTGGCCCTGAAGGAGCTGGGCATTGAAGCCATCATGATCAATTGTAATCCCGAAACGGTCAGTACGGACTATGATGTGGCTGACAAGCTCTATTTTGAGCCCTTAACCTATGAAGATGTCCTGGATGTGATTGAGCTCGAAAAGC
The DNA here is from genome assembly GCA_964633115.1 of uncultured Desulfobacterales bacterium. Classification (GTDB taxonomy): domain Bacteria; phylum Desulfobacterota; class Desulfobacteria; order Desulfobacterales; family B30-G6; genus B30-G6. The sequence goes on along the minus strand of CAZWEO010000098.1, from coordinate 4,055 downwards.
CCGCCGGTATCATTGTCCAGTTTGGCGGCCAGACTCCCCTTAAGCTGGCCCTGCCCCTGGAAAAGGCAGGCGTTGCCGTCTGGGGGACATCACCCGATTCCATTGACCTGGCCGAAGATCGCGATCGATTCGGCGCATTGCTGGACTCTTTGGAAATTCCTCATCCGCAATATGGCACCGCCACTTCTATCCAGGAAGCCCTGGATGTGGGCCAAAATATCGGTTTTCCCTTGGTGGTGAGGCCTTCCTATGTTCTGGGTGGTCGTGCCATGGAGATTGTCTACAATAGCGAGTCCCTGGAACAATATATGCGTCATGCCGTCAGCGCCTCTGAAGAACATCCGGTGCTGCTGGATCGATTTCTGGAAGATGCCTACGAATTTGATGTGGACGCCCTCTCCGATGGCGATCAATCCGTGATTTGCGGCATCATGCAACATATTGAGGAAGCCGGCGTACATTCCGGCGACAGCATGGCCGTATTGCCACCTTACCTTTTGAGCATGAATCAGCTCGAAGACATCAAGCAGCATACGCAACAGCTGGCCAAAGCACTGAATGTAAAGGGGCTTATTAATATCCAATTTGCCATTTTGTTTGATACCCTCTACGTTCTGGAAGTCAATCCCAGAGCCTCCCGGACCATCCCCTTTGTCAGCAAGGCCACCGGCATTCCGATTGCAAAGCTGGCGGTCAAAGTCATGGCCGGTCAGAAACTAAGTCAACTCGGTGTCACTTTCAATGAGCGGCCCGATTATGTAGCTGTTAAGGAATCGGTCTTTCCCTTTGAGCGTTTTGATTCCGTGGATATTTACCTGCGGCCGGAAATGCGTTCCACCGGGGAGGTGATGGGGATCGCCCCTACCTTTAGCGAGGCTGTCATGAAGGCCTTTCATTCCAGCGGTATCACCCCGCCTGAGTCTGGTACGGTTTTTCTGAGTGTCAACGACAATGACAAGCCACGGATTGTCCCCATTGCCGCCAGTCTCGCAAAAATGAACTACCATCTGGTGGCAACCCAAGGAACCGCCACATATCTGAAAGACAGAGGCATAAGCGTTAAAGAGGTGTTAAAGGCCAGTGAAGGGCGACCCAATGTTGTCGATGACATCAAGAATAAAAATATCGACCTGATCATCAACACACCCTTGGGTCGGCGCGCTCGTTCGGATGAATTTGAGATCGGCTGGGCAGCCACCAAGTATCGCGTACCGGTGATCACCACGTTATCCGCCGCCGAGGCCATCGTGAGGGGGCTTAAGATGCAGGGCCAGCAGGAGATGACATACAGCTGCCTGCAAGAATACCACAAATAAATTTTTGTTAAATCGCCAGGCTATTTAACAAAAATTTATTTTCTATTAAGTTTGCCACCGCCTGCACATCATTGATATCAAAATTAGGCACACCCATATCCATGGGCACATCTGAAACAAAAGCAATCAAGGTGTGCTTGCGGCCATTGGCATATAAGGGTTCGTGGTGGGCGTCTTTTCGGTAAACCTCAATCTGTGGGTATTTAGATTGTTTGTACCCTTCCGTCAGCACAATATCCACATCGGAGAAGTACTTTTCCATTAGTTCATCCGGTGTCCATTCCTTGGCCACATCCTTGACCAGCGATAGCTTGAAAGGACATGAAATTGCTACCGTATCCGCACCGGCTGCCTTGTGGCGGTAGGTATCTTTTCCTTCGTGATCGATATCAAAACCATGTACATCGTGTTTGATAATGCCAATGCGGTAGCCGCGCTGCTTCAGTACCGGAATCAGTTTCTCCAACAGGGTGGTTTTACCGCAGTTCTTTTTACTGACAATCGATATAATCGGGATGGGCATATGTAAATCTCCAGATAGAATATCCAATATCGAATTTCGAATTGATAGCTGTTACGGATAGATAATAATGATGATATAGAAAAATTCAACCTGGCTGAACCAGAAACCATTTATATGAGTAACTGGAAGGCAAGGATGCTGGGATGCCATAAAGCAGCTTTCAGCTATCAGCAAAAAGCTAATTCTGGATCCCCTTTTTCAAGGGGATGACGAACGGTTAGACCGTTAAAGATTAAACCAATAGGCTGTCAGCTCTTCCCGTCATTCCCATGGAAATGGGAATCCAGTCAGAGCTCTGAGCCGAACGTTGGTTCTGGATCCCCGATTTCTCTGGGATGACGACCGGAGACCGCTGGGATGCCGGGACGCCGGTATGCTGTAACGCGCAACTCATAACACGCAACCCGTAACCCGATTCTGCCTCCCTTGGCCGCCATAGCCCTGAGTCTGCCGAAGTGCGACGGCGGCTGTCTTCTGAATCCCGGCTCCTTGGCCCATTCGATGTTCGATGTTGAACGTTCGATGTTCGATGTTCGGGTTTTAACGTGTTAATATCTGCACCCGTATCTGACTCCCTGCCTGCTCGTTTGTCTGTCCCTCCGGAATCACTGCCAATGCATCCGCCCTGGCCATGGATTGCAGCCGGCTAAATGATTTCAGCGGCTCAAATCGATACCCATTAGCGTGGCTTTTCAACTTGCCAAAAATAAACTGGGACCAGTCCTCATGCCGACTCATGACATCCAATTCCAGCTTTGCAATCACTTGCGGCAACCCTTTTTGTTGGTAGCCTGCCATTTGCTGAAGTCCGGGTAGGACCAGTTGCAGGAATGCCGTCAGATTGGCAGACGGTCCCCCCGGTAGCATGAAAACAGGTTTGTTATTTAATTGGCCGAACGCGGCCCCCTTACCTGGGCGCATGCGTACACCGTAAAATAGTTGCTGCCAATTCAGAGCTTCCAGCGCTCTCGCCACCCGGTCGCGCTCGCTGCCCCAGGCACCGCCACAAGTAACTACAGCGTCGGCCCAGGAAATTACATTCTCGATCGACCGAGTGGTATCGGAAGCACTGTCACCTACGATTGAACACCTCGACTTAAATCCCAGCGCATGACACCAAGCGTCCAGGGTGGTTAGGTTGCTGGCATACAGCTTACCTGTAGGCAGCGGCATACCCGGTGCGACAACCTCGTCTCCTGTGGATATAATCGCGACCTGTGGTGGGCGAAAAATGTTCAAATGGCTGTGTCCGGCGGCAGCCAGCAAACCGAGTAGGCCTGGTGTAACTCTATCACCAGCTGCAGCCACCTTTTGGTTTCGAGCCACATCATTGCCCCTGGGCAATATGTCCTGACCGGATGGGGCCGAATGTGAAAATCGAATTACACTGTTCTCTTGCTCTACTTCTTCCATTGGCACCACTGCATCGGCTTGGGGCGGCAGCGGCGCGCCTGTCATGACCCGAACTGTTTGCCCAGATTCTAACCTGGCTTGCACCTGGCCACCGGCCGTCGAAGTTCCCACCAATTCCAACGCTCTGGGCCGATCCGGATCGGCTTCGGCCAAATCTGCAGCCCGCACGGCAAAACCATCTTTGAGCGATGCATCCACAGATGGCGAATCGACCCTAGCCGCCACATCGGCTGCCACCACACGACCCAATCCATCCTTCAGCGGCACCTGCATCGGTTCCAGTGGATCAACGTTCTCGTGGATGATCCTTTGCGCTTCTTCTAACCCAATCGGTCTCATGAATAGCTCCCCATGTCGTATTTCTACCATAAATTGAATGACATAGTATCACGGTTGGTGCAAGATAGAACTGAGTTGTCAGGAGGCAGGAGTCAGGATCGATTAGGCTATTAGGCTGATGACTGTTAGCCTGATAGGCGTCATCCGTCTTAAACCGTAAGCAATTGGAATCGAAAGGTTAAACCATAAACAGCTGTGGCCTGCCACATATAGCTGAAAGTTCCTTTATGCATCTCAGCATCTTATTATACGGTTGTCATCCCCGAGAAATCGGGGATCCAGTTTAAACCCGCGATCTTGTTGCGGGAGGCCGCATCACAGCGCCATAACTTTCTATCCAAAAGTGTCAAAAATCATGCGGTCGCTAAGAACACATGAACCATTTGAGACCTGGTATTTTGTTTTTTCAAAAAAACAAATGACGGAATCATCGTTGAAATTTGATCAATTAGTGAGGATATCGG
>CAZWEO010000097.1:0-20134 GCA_964633115.1 uncultured Desulfobacterales bacterium | reverse complement strand
ACGAGCCGTTCTGTAGGGAGGGGGTAGGCCCATTCGGCTACCTCCTACCAGATTGCTTACAGCTTATTGCTTTGGGCTTACAGTTCAAGGGTTAAAGATGACGGACAAAGAAAAAGACGATTTAGAAGAGATATTGGACAGCATCAAAACCGAGCTGTACCAGTTTGCCAAGGGCCGCGATAAATTGATTCCCATCCTGCAGATGATTCAGGAGAAGTTTCAATATCTGCCACCCGAAGCATTGGCCTTGGTGGCATCACATGTGGGCATTCCGCCGGCGGAAGTATATGGCGTGGCAACCTTTTACAATCAATTTCGTTTTCATCCGCCAGGCAAACATCCGTTTAAAGTCTGTCTGGGGACTGCCTGTCACGTTAAGGGCGGCGATATTATTTTGGAAAATTTTGAAAGAAAACTTGAGATCGTTGAGGGTGAAACCACTCTTGATAAAGAATTTAGTATTGAACGGGTGGCTTGCGTGGGTTGCTGCGCCCTGGCTCCGGTGGCTTTACTGGGAGAAACCGTGCATGGTAACATGGCACCCAGCAAAGTGGAGGGATTGATCCTGCGTATCGAGGTGGAAAAGGAAAAAGCCAGGCGCGAGAAGGAGAAGCAAAACCAGAATGCGTGATACAATGCCCAGTGAGCAGTTTGAAACACTATTGGCGGATGCCAATGGCATATATGCCGACGTAATGCAAAAACCAGTGCCCAAAATATATGTCGGGTTGGCAACCTGCGGGATTGCCTCAGGCGCGCTTGAAACCAAGCAGGCATTTGAAGAAGCCCTGGCTGAACGGCAACTGGAAGCGCAGGTACTGTTGGTTGGATGCGGCGGGCATTGCTATGCAGAGCCAGTGGTGATTATTGATCACCCCGATTCTGGGTTCCCGCCGATTTTTTATCCCAATGTGAGTCCAGGCAAGGCTAAAATGTTAACCAAACTATTTTTGGAGGAGGGCGATCCCAGGTTTGAGCATTTGTTGGGCGCAACAGTAGAAAACGAACTGATTCCGTCGGTGATGACATTTTCCCGGTTCAACATGGAGGAGCGCGTCATAACGGCCTTGTGCGGTCAAGTCGATCCGGAGCGCGTTGTTGATTATATTGCTCTGGGGGGGTACCGATCTCTGGATAAAGCCCTGCAATCCACCCCGGATGAGATTGTTTCCGAAATCAAGCTTGCGGGCCTGCGAGGCCGTGGCGGTGCGGGTTTCCCCACTGGTGCCAAATGGGAAATAGTGCAACGCGCCAGCAGTAGCCCCAAGTATCTAATTTGCAATGCTGATGAGGGCGATCCCGGCGCATATATGGATCGCACCATCATCGAAAGCAACCCGCATCAGGTTTTGGAAGGTATGGCCATTGGTGCTTATGCCACAGGTATTGAAAAAGCCATCGTTTATGTCCGGGCCGAATATCCGCTGGCAGTTAAAACCATTGAAAAGGCCATTCAGGAGGCCGTCCAGAAGAACTTATTGGGAAATGATATACTGGGAAGCGGCTTTAACCTAACTGTCGATGTTTTTCAAGGCTCAGGCGCATTTGTTTGCGGGGAAGAAAGCGCCTTGATCCAATCGATTCAAGGCTTTCGCGGTATGCCCAGGCATCGGCCGCCATTTCCAGTGGAAAAGGGGTTGTGGGGCCAACCCACCATCATCAACAATGTTAAAACACTGGCCAGCATACCGCCGATCATAGAAAAAGGGGCTTCCTGGTTTCGCGCAATCGGGACCCCAGACAGTCCGGGGACGGCGGTTTTTTCCGTAGTGGGGGATGTGGTCCATCCCGGCTTAGTGGAAATCCCCATGGGTGTAACTTTGCGAACGCTTATCTACGATATCTGTGGTGGTATCCCCAATCAAAAGGCGTTTAAGGCGGCCCAGATCGGCGGGCCGTCTGGCGGGTGCCTGTCAAAGGACTTTTTGGACACGCCTATTGATTACGATTCCCTGGCTGATGCCGGCGCCATGATGGGATCCGGCGGTTTGGTGGTGATGTCCGAGGATTCCTGTGTGGTGGACGTATCCCGGTATTTTCTCGATTTTACCCAGAAGGAATCTTGCGGCAAGTGTACCTTTTGTCGCATCGGGACCCATCACCTACTAAAAATACTGGAACGTATGACCAAAGGTGAGGGCCAGCCCGAGGATTTACATCTTCTTAGGAGTTTGAGCCAGGATATTCATCTGGGCTCTCTGTGCGGATTGGGGAAAACAGCACCCAATCCGATTTTGACATCGTTGCAGTATTTTGAGGATGAATATCAAGCACATGTGGTAGAGCGACGCTGCCCGGGGTTGACCTGTCGTGAGTTGACGGCATTTTTTATTGATCTGGAAAAATGTGCCCGGGGGTGTGACGCCTGCGTGGGCAGTTGCCCCACCGATGCGATTTTTACCACCAGCACGCGCAAAAAAGGCATCGACCAGGCGCTTTGCGTCAAATGCGGTGAATGCGTGGTGGCCTGTCCGCCTGAATACGATGCTGTGGAACGCGTATCGCCGGTGGAAAAAGTGCCGGTGATTGAGAGGTAAAAAAAATAAGGGTTGAAGGGGTGTAGGTTTGGAGGGTCCAAGTGAGTTGCGTGATGCGAGTATCGTGTCGCGGGTTGTGGATCGCGGCCTGGAAGATGACGAACATCGAACACTGAACATCCAACTTTCAACATCGAACGTCCGACATCGAAGAATGAGAAAACGGGGTGTAGGAGCAAAAGTTTGAAGGGAGTTGCAGGTTGCGTGTTGCGAGTCGAGATTTGAAAATTAAGCAATTAGCAGGAAACCATTAGCAACCTAACAGTCTGATAGTCTTCAGCCTAAAAGCCTATTATTGAGTCCTTGAATTCCGAGGAGTAGTATGATTCACATCGTTGTCGATGGCAACAAAATGGAAGTATCAGCAGGTACTAGCTTATTGGCAGCCTGCCTGGCCAATAATATTTATATCCCCAATCTGTGCTACATGGAAGCAGCCGATCAGGCGGCTGCTTCCTGCCGGCTTTGCTTTGTGGAAGTGGCCGGTTTGGACCATCCGGTCACAGCATGCGCCGTGGTGGTGAGCGAAGGCATGCAGGTGCGAACCGACACGGAAGCTGTCCGGCGCTTGCAGCGGGCGGGATTGCGTTTATTGCTGTCTGTGCATGACATCGACTGCCGCAACTGTCCGGCCAACAAACAATGCGAACTCCAGAATATCGCCCGGTTTTTGAAGGTGGCATTAAAAGCAAAACAATATGAGGTTATCTTAAAACAACCAGCTGTGGATCACAGCCACAAGCAGATTGATTATTATCCCAATCGATGTGTGCTCTGTGGTCGCTGTATTGCCGTGTGCCAAAATCATAATGATCAGCCGTTTTTAGCCTTCGCCAATCGCGGTTTTAACACCATTATCAGCTCCTTCGGCCAGGAATCCGTATCGGATGATTGTCGTGATTGTCAGGCGTGCGTGGCGGCGTGTCCGGTGGCGGCCATCATCGCAAAGCGATGACGAGACTATTAGGTGTTTAGGCTGTAGACTGAAAATTTAGCTTATTGGATTTATTGAGTTCATTGTGTTTGTTGGCTATTTACAGATAGAAGGCTGGGATGCTAGAACGCAATACTATTAAAACCAATAATGAATATTGAACATGGAATATAGAATGTTGAAGTGCGCTGACGGCCAAAGGCAAACTTCGATATTCAAAATTCTGTAATCAATATTCGATATTTCATTTTAGCCTTTTAGACTATAGGCAAAAGACTATTGGGCTGGTAATAGTTCTCTGATCAAAGCTCCCCTCGTGCCTCGTAACCCGATACCCGCAACACGACACTCGACACCCGCAACCCATAAACCTATAAATTGCTTCCTGCCTCAATAACAAATTGCTCTGAAACCGTTCCCACAACTCTGCCCGGATTCTCCGGATCAAACGTTTGTTCCTCGAATTGAACCTCGTGGGTCTTTTCCCACAGGAGAATGGTCGACGATCGCGTGCCGTAGATATCGCTGGAGATGAACATGGGCGCCAAGACACGCTCCCACTCACGGCCGACACCGGTGTCGGGCAGTTCGTTGTCGTCTGCCACAGACCGGTTAGTCAAAATCGAAAACAGGGGTTCAATATTGAGGGGACCTTCTGCTTTAAGCAGACTGGCCAGCTTGGATTTGCCTTTACTTACTTTTGGCCAGGGGGTGTCCAGGAGATGATTGCTGAGGCCATAAATACCGGGTGCTAGTTTTCGAACGACACGTTCGCGGTTGGAATAATAATACAGATGTTGGGAGTCACCTGTGAGCAGATTAAAGCCATTATAGGGTATCTTGCTACTATCAATTTTTTCCAAATAGTGTTGCGGATCCATTCGGCCGGTTAGATAGGATGTGACCAGCATGCCTCTGGAATCGGCTTCCGGGTTAATATTCTTGGGGTCCCGGTAATTGGTGAGGGCTGCAAGGCGCCCGTTTCTGGTGATGCCCATCCAAGTGCCGCCGGCTTGCAGGTCTTTTCCGGCCAGCATATCAGGCCTACCCCCCCAAAAGGCCGCCGGCCGGGTGGGACGTTCATAAAATTCGTCCCGGTTGGCCACCAGGATAAGCCGGTAATCCGGATGTTGCTTGTAAGCAAAGATGATCAGGCACATGGCAAAATATTGACCGAACGGTTGTTTATGTGATAGGCAGCTTTACAAAAATTTAAATTGAGCGCTTCAAATTTTGAGAAAACTATTAATTAAATATTATCAGTTGATTATATCTATTTATTTTAAAAGTTGAAACGCTCAATTTAGGTTGAGAATAGCGCAGGCGTATTTTATGTCAATATATAATAAAGGAGTTTTACTATGAAAGAAGCGGTCATCGTCGGTGGAGCCAGAACCCCAATCGGTGCATTCGGCGGCGGATTAAAAACAGTTCCTGTGGTTGAGCTGGGATCCTTGGTCATGAAAGACGTATTTAAACGAATGGGTTTACGGCCAGACGCAAGTTCCGAGATGGAAGCGGCGGCGCCGGACAAGTTAAAAGGCCGGGGCAGAATCGATTTGGAATCCCAATACAGTGACTGGGATGAAGCCGCAACGCCAGTGGCCGTGGACGAGGTCATTATGGGCAATGTACTCCAAGCTGCTCAGGGTCAGAATCCAGCCCGACAGGCCATGATTCGGGCTGGTATTTCCAAAGAGACGCCAGCGCTGACCATCAACAAGGTCTGCGGATCGGGGCTCAAAGCAATCGCCATTGGCGCGGCATCGATTATGTCCGGTCAGGCAAACGTTATCCTGGCAGGGGGACAGGAAAGTATGAGTACCGTGCCTTTGGCCTTACCCAAAGCCCGATGGGGGCACCGAATGGAGCTGACCGGCGTCGGCGATATCTACGACCTGATGGTTTTTGATGGCTTGTATGAAATATTCTACGGCTATCATATGGGTTTAACGGCTGAAAATATTGCTGAAATGTATCAGATTAGTCGTGAAGAACAGGACGAATTGGCAGTCCTTAGCCATCAACGAGCCAGAAAAGCTATTGTAGAAGGCGTTTTCAGCCAGGAAATTGTACCGGTTACGATAAAGTCGCGCAAGGGTGATACCGTGTTTGACACGGACGAGCGGCCTATGGAAACCGATATGCAGAAAATGGGACGGTTACGACCTGCCTTTAAGAAGGACGGTAGTGTAACGGCAGGGAATGCTTCGGGTATCAACGACGGTGCTGCGGCGGTATTGCTTATGAGTGCTGAAACGGCGGCCGATCTGGGTCTAGAGCCTATTGTAAAAATTAAAGCTTTTGCATCCGGTGGCGTCGATCCGGCTTATATGGGTCTGGGACCGGTACCAGCCATCCGCAAAGTACTCAATGCCACCGGGATGCAACTATCTGATATTGATATGATTGAGTTGAATGAAGCTTTTGCCGCCCAAGCTATTGGATGCATGCGTGAATTGGATATTGCCAACGATCGTCCCAATGAACTGGGCAGCGGCATTTCTCTGGGGCATCCCATTGGGTGTACCGGCGCCCGCCAGATGGTTACGGGCATGAACCTGATGAGACAGAAAGGGTATTCCACCGGTCTGATCAGTATGTGTATTGGGGGCGGAATGGGGATGGCCATGATGGTGGAACGCTAACTCCCTTCATAAGCCACCAGTTCTACTGGTGGTCGCTGATTTTTTCACTTTACTTAATTGCGGAAAATTGTTAAAAAAATTAATCAATTTTATCTTCATGGGAGATCTATATGAACGTTAGTAGGAAATTGGGCATTTTGGTTTTTTGTGGTGTACCGGCCATCGTCGGTGGTGGAATTTTATATGCAATTTTTGGGAATTATATTCCAGTTTTTATATATGAAGTATTGCTAATTTTTCTAGCTGGTAGTTATGTAAGCAGATAGAGCACCTGCCATCTGACGTACCTAGTCGCCTGTCACAATTCCTGTCACGCGATTTCGTTATCTGGATTGAAAAACCAGGCTTGGCGTGACAGGTGTATGTCTTTTCAGAAATTTGGCCTCTGGACACGATAAAAGCAGTTATTAAGGACTGCTGAACAGCGCAGCGATGAGCGTAGCTTGTAGGCATTGGCCCTTTCTGGAAGGTTTCAAAGAAATCGAGACGGTTTCTAAGCACAGTGACCAAAACCACATGGATCGAACGAAAATTAAGGGCCTCTGGATCGGAACCGTCTGATTCAAACAGTTTCTTTATGCTTTAGCCACGCCTTAGATCGTATTCCATGACGCACCGCGGAGTTCGTATGATTGAAAAAACTGCCGGCAATATGATTCTGCTATTTTTCCTGGTCTGTTTTTTAATCTCTATGTTTTTACTCGGTTGGCTTTTGTGGCCATTTTTGTCCATCCTTGTGCTCGCCGCGGTTGTGACCGGTATTTTCCGCCCTATTTATAACGTTATTAGCCGCAGTACAAATGTTCGACCATCCTTGGCTTCCTTTGCGACCTGCCTCATCATATTTTGTATTCTGTTTGTCCCTATTGTCTTTTTTGTGGGCATATTATCCCGGGAAGCATACGACCTATACTTGGCGGCTCGGGATGCCATGATTAGTCAGCAGCTTACCAATCTTTTAAAGGGAAGTCGGTTGTTGGAGTTGGCCAATAATGTTTTGGCCAATTTCAATGTTGAGATAACGGGAGATGAGCTCAATAAATATGTATCGGAAATCGCTCGATTTGTGGGACTTTTTCTCTATAACCAAGCGCGAGCGATTGCATCCAATATGCTTGCTTTTGTGATTAATTTTTTCCTGATGTTGCTGGTTATTTACTATCTACTGATCGATGGTCCTCGGCTGATTTCCTTTATCATGGATCTTTCACCCCTACCGAATAATCAAGATGAGATACTTTTAAAGAAATTTAAAGGCATGGCCGGGGCCATCTTGATTGGAAATGGTCTTGGCGGCCTAATACAGGGCGTTATTGGTGGACTGGTTTTCAGCTTTTTCGGTTTGGCTTCGCCCTTTTTATGGGGTGTGATTATGGGCTTGCTGGCTTTTTTACCCATTATTGGCATCGGAATGGTCTTTATTCCGGCTGCAATTTATCTGTTTTTAAAGGGGCGTATTGGCGCCAGCATTTTCTTTGTTGTATTTTATGTCCTTTTATCGGGAGGGGTCGAATATCTTTTTAAACCCAAGATAGTTGGCCAGCAGGTTAAAATGCATACCTTACTGGTTTTTTTAGCCATTATCGGTGGCCTGAAGCTGTTCGGTATTCTGGGTATTATATATGGTCCTTTGGTGATAACAGCATTTTTAACTTTAGCGGATATTTATCGAACCAGTTATCAAACCCTGGTAGATCCCATTGGACATTCTACAAATCAAAAACCGATCGATTAACACCGCAAATTGAGCAACGACAATCGAATTTCCGGCCAGACAGCCAGAGAAACACAAGGTGAAGCATGACAATCAGCGAACACACATCTGAGATCAGCATCGAAAAAGAAATGAAAAAATCCTATCTGGACTATGCCATGAGCGTCATCATCGGCAGGGCATTGCCGGATGTCCGTGACGGCCTCAAACCAGTCCATCGGCGGGTGCTGTTTGCCATGCAGGAGCTAAAAAACGATTGGAATCGGGCCTATAAAAAATCGGCCAGAATCGTCGGCGACGTAATCGGTAAATATCATCCCCATGGGGATACGGCCGTGTACGACACAATTGTACGGATGGCTCAGGATTTTTCCATGCGCTACCCTTTGGTGGATGGCCAAGGTAACTTTGGCTCGGTGGATGGTGATCCACCGGCTGCCATGCGGTATACCGAGATCCGCATGATGAAGCTGTCCCATCAGATGCTGCAGGATCTGGACAAAGAAACCGTCGATTTCACCCCCAACTACGACGAGTCCTTGAGCGAGCCGTCGGTACTGCCGACAGTGGTTCCATCGCTTTTGGCGAATGGATCGTCTGGTATTGCGGTGGGGATGGCCACCAATATCCCGCCGCATAATCTGAGCGAAATTGTGGAGGCCATCAATGCCATCATCGATGATCCCGGCATTTCCATTGATGCCCTGCTTGAAATAGTACCGGGACCGGATTTCCCGACGGCCGGCATCATCCACGGTACCAAGGGCATCCATGATGCCTATCACACCGGCCGGGGAATTATTCGCATCCGGGCGCGTGCCAATATCGAAAAGGACAAACGCACCGGATACGAGACCATCGTCATCACAGAAATTCCCTTCCAGGTCAACAAGGCCCGAGTTATCGAAAAAGTTGCCGCCCTAATGAAATCCAAGGTCCTGGAGGGGGTCAAATTTATTCGCGACGAATCGGATCGGGATGGCATGCGTATCGCCCTGGGTCTCAAAAAAGGCCAGGTGGCCGGTGTTGTGGTCAACAAGCTTTATAAGCATACCCAGCTTGAAAATACCTTTGGGATCATATTTTTGGCTGTGGTCAATAAACAGCCTGAAATTTTAAATCTGAAAGAGTTGCTGGAGTATTTTATTCTGCACCGCAAAGAGATCATCCTCCGGCGCACCCGTTATGATTTAAATAAAGCCGAAGCCAGGGCTCACATTCTGGAAGGCCTCAAAATAGCGTTGGATCATCTGGATCGAATTGTAGCTCTTATTCGCAGCTCCAAAACGCCACCTGAAGCCAAATCCCGACTTATAGCAGAATTCGAATTGTCTGTGCTCCAGGCGCAAGCAATTTTAGACATGCGCCTGCAACGTTTGACAGGTCTTGAACGCGACAAGATCAACGATGAATATGTTGGCCTGCTCAAGGATATCGCCTATTTCAAAGAAATCCTAGCGAGTGATAAATTGGTTCTCAATATCGTAAAAGAAGAAATGGAAGCGGTACAGGCCGAATATGGCGATCATCGCCGCACTGAGATTGTGGAAGCCACACGTGAATTGACCATCGAAGATATGATTGTGGAAGAGGACATGGTGGTAACTATTTCCAATAGCGGCTATATTAAGCGCAATCCCATCACGCTTTACCAAAGTCAGCGGCGGGGCGGTAAAGGCAAGACGGCTATGGGAACCAAGGAAGAGGATTTTGTGGCCCAGTTATTTGTTGCCTCAACCCATCATACTTTTCTCTTCTTTACCAACAAAGGCCGGGTCTATTGGCGCAAGGTATATGAAATACCCCAGGCAGGTCGCCTCAGCAGGGGTAAAGCCATTGTTAACCTATTAAATCTGGAAAAAGATGAGCAATTGGCAACAGTGCTAGATGTACCATCCTTTGATCCTGGATCCTACGTTATTATGGCCACTCGCAATGGTCTGGTGAAAAAGACGGACATTATGGCTTACAGCCGTCCGCGGGCTGGCGGCATTATCGCTTTAAATCTGGTGGAGGGTGATGAACTAATTTCCGCTCGCATCACAGACGGTACCAGCAATGTGTTCCTGGGATCGGTCAGTGGTAAATCGATACGCTTTCACGAATCCGATGTGCGCCCAACCGGCAGGGTGGCCCAGGGGGTCCGCGGCATGCGCCTGCCGGCTGGGGATAACATCGTGGGCATGGAAGTCATGAGCCATGGACAGACTCTTTTTACAGCCACTGAAAACGGTTTTGGCAAACGAACCTCCATTGATGCGTATCCCATCCAAAAACGTGGAGGTATGGGGGTCATAACCATCAAAACCAGTGAACGCAATGGTCGCGTGGTATCGATATTGCTCGTTGAAGAAGATGACGACCTGATGCTTATGACCGATATCGGCAAAATTATTCGGATACCGGTGAAGGGCATTTCCATTATCAGCCGCAACACGCAAGGAGTGACTTTGATTGACATAGAGAAGAAGGAGCGGGTTGTGGGGGCTGCGCGTCTAGCGGAAAAGTAATAAATTCGCCATGGGCGAATTTATTACAGTGCGGCTGCGCCGCTTGCACGTAATATCATAATAATGATTGCAACTATGGAAATTCAAATGGGGTAATCGAATATCGGTATCGGTATCGGAATCGATATCGAGAGATTTTTTTTAGGAAAAGCGGCTGGTGTAGCTAAGCTAGCATTTTCAATCGCGGGTCTGAACCTGAGTTGTTGAACAGCTCGAGATTAGAAACAAAAGCATATTCCAAGATGGTTGAAGATATAGAGAAGTATAAAATCGGCGTAGTGGGTGCTGGTAGTTGGGGAACAGCCCTGGCGAACCTGTTGGCCTGCAAAGGGTATCAAATTGATCTCTGGGTATACGAAGAATCCGTACGGGAAGAGATCCTGGGCCATCGGGAAAACCTTACGTTTTTGCCCGATGTTGAATTGCCCACTAATTTAATTCCACATAATGAACTTAGCACAGTAGTTTCCGCTAAAGATCTGATTTTAATGGTTGTGCCTTCTCACCATGTTAGGCGATTGGCCGCCATGATGGCTCCCTATTTGGCTGATAATGCCCTAATCGTATCGGCAGCAAAGGGGATTGAAAATCATACTTTCCTAACCATGACGCGCGTACTGGCAGAGGAACTGCCCCAGATCCCTCCTGGCAATTTTTGTGTGCTTTCGGGTCCCAGCTTTGCCAAGGAAGTGGCCCGCAATGTTCCCACCGTTGTAACCGTGGCTTCATCTGATCTTGAGGTGGCACAAACGGTTCAGCAGATTTTTGCGACTCCTTACTTTCGCGTTTACACTAATGACGATACCATTGGCGTGGAGCTCGGCGGATCAGTAAAAAATGTGATCGCAATTGCCGCCGGCATCATAGACGGCTTGGGTTTGGGACTTAATACCCGGGCAGCGCTGATTACTCGTGGCCAAACCGAGATCAGACGTTTGGGTGTAAAAATGGGGGCCAACCCACGGACATTTACGGGGCTGGCCGGTATTGGCGATTTAATCCTCACCTGCACCGGTGATTTAAGTCGAAACCATACAGTTGGAAAAAAAATTGGCCAGGGTCAAAAAGTGGATACTATTCTTGCTGGCATGAACATGGTGGCCGAGGGCGTTAAGACTTCAAAATCCGTATATTACCTTTCACGTAAACTTGGCGTGGATATGCCCATATCCCATGAAATCTACCACGTATTGTATGAGGATGTGCCGCCCAAAGAAGCATTGTTTCGTTTGATGACGCGGAATTTGAAACATGAGCTGGATCAAACATAAAAATCGCTTCGCGATTTTTATTTAGGTGAATCATGCCAAAGGCAAAAGAACATAAAGGGACCGGTCATCGCAAACGATTACGCGATAAGTTTCTGAAATCAGGATTGTCGGGCTTTCATGATTATGAAGTTATCGAGCTTCTGCTGACCCTGGGAACGCCGCGTAAAGATTGTAAACAGGCTGCTAAAGATTTACTCAAGCGATTCAAAACCCTGCAGGGCGTATTTGCAGCATCACCGCGCGAACTTAATGAAGTCAAAGGCATCGGACCCAAGAATCAATTGGGCCTCAGGTTGATCAAGGCCGTATCAGAGCGCTATCTGAATGCTACCGTCCTCCACAGAGATCCCATTAACAACTCCAAAAAATTGGTCGCCTATTTAACTGCAAATATGCGCGATAAGCATCGTGAGTGTTTCAAGGTTGTGTATTTGGATGCTAAAAACAGGGTATTGGATACGGAAACCCTGTTTCGTGGCACCCTAACTGCGAGCTCGGTCTATCCGCGAGAGGTTGTGCGGGCTGCTTTGGACCACCATGCGGCAGCACTTATTTTCGCCCACAACCATCCATCCGGAGATCCGCAACCATCGCAAGAAGATATGGCCATAACAAGACAGCTCGTTTTTGCTTGTCGTGTGATGGGCATGACCGTTCATGAGCATGTCATTATTGGCCAAGATAAGTACTTCAGTTTTGCCGATCAGGGCTATTTAAAGCGAATCGATCAAGAATATGAAAACCAAACAGTCCAAATGTCCAGCCTGCTTTGCTGATCTTTCGATCGTGTTTCCAGAAGGTGAGGACGGACTCCGAGAATCCCCGCCAACCTGCATGGTCTGTGTGTACAAGACAGATTGCTTAAGACAGGCCATGCAAAGCCAGGCAGGTATTGGCGTACGGGAAGCCGCTGTAGACAGGGCCTATGAATCTGGCTCTTTGGGATTCTTAGAACGTTGGGCCAAGAGAAAAGCATTGCAACAACGTCGTAAACGCGAGAGCGTTAAGCGCAGCGATAAGCAAAAAGACATTTAACTGAACCTTGAACATCACATATAACGTCCAACATCGAAGGGGATCCAGGATTAGCTTTTTGCTGATAGCTGATTGTCTTTTCTGGATAGCGCTAAAGCTTCACTTCGTGCCCCTCTTGCGAGGGAATGACGAAGTATTACATAGGCGATTAACAGATTTCAGAATTCGTCATTTCCTGTTCGATATTCATCATTTGTTTTTTTAAATGTAGCGAAACCGAAGGTTTCAAGGAGAATTTTGATGAAAACGATCAAAGACATCCCCATATCCGGCTTACGTGTTCTGATCCGGGTCGATTTTAATGTGCCGCTTGACAGTCAACAGCAGATTTTAGACGACGCCAGAATCAATGCCGTGCTACCAACGATTCAATATGCGCTCTCCCAATCAGCACGAATTATTTTGGCTTCTCATTTGGGACGGCCCAAGGGAGAAGTACGTATGCAATACAGTCTGGGTCCTGTAGCCAGCCGATTGAGCCAAATTCTAGGGATGGATGTGGTTTTAGCCCCGGATTGCATTGGCGCGGAGACCCGATCTTTAGTAGACGAACTGCAAGATGGCAGCGTCTTGTTGCTTGAAAATCTACGCTTCCATGCCGAAGAACAACAAAATGATGCTGAATTCGCTAAGGCCTTGGCAGGTCTATGTGATGTATACATCAACGACGCCTTTGGCGTCTCACATCGTGCCAATGCATCTGTGGAAGCCGTTACATCCTTTGCCCCGACTGTGGCTGCAGGACTACTGCTGAAAAAAGAGCTCGATTTTTTTGAGACAGCCATGCAAAAACCGGTAAGACCTTTGGTTGCCATCGTTGGCGGCGCCAAGGTATCCAGTAAGTTGGCAGCGCTTAAAAATATGCTCCAACATGTAGACCAGATTATCCTGGGCGGTGCCATGGCCAATACATTTATTTCAGCTGCTGGCTATAGTGTGGGCCGATCCATGTTTGAAGTGGACCTGGTGCCGACGGCTGCTGCTTTGATAGATCAGGCCAAAAAACGAGATGTCCAATTTTACATGCCGGTGGATGTGGTGGCCGCTAAGCAGTTGGATCCGCAGGCCGATCTAAAAAAGGTCCCCATACAAGCAATTCCTCCAGAATGGTTGGCTGCCGACATCGGACCAGCGACTGCTTGTCTATATTCCGAAGTTCTGCAAGATGCTGGAACGATAATCTGGAATGGTCCCATGGGTGTATTTGAAATGGAACCCTTCAGTCATGGCACCTTTGATTTAGCCCGGGCTGTGGCAGCATCTCAGGCGGTATCGATTATTGGTGGGGGGGAAACTGGTAGCGCCGTAAATTTAGCTGGGGTTGCCGACCAAATGACCTATATTTCAACCGGTGGCGGCGCGTTTCTGACACTGATGGAGGGAAAGCAGCTCGTGGCGGTGGCTGCCTTGAACCGAAATTCCGTACCACCGACAGACTCATGAAAAATCAACACTGGCGCCGCATGGCCGGCAAGTTGGGTCTGGTGCTACTCGCTGCGACACTCATCCTGGCGCTACTTATCATACTTTTCGGGCCAGATTTTTGGGCCGTGCTTGTCCGTTTTTTTCAATTCCTGTCCGACAAAGAAAAAACCAGCGCCTACATTGAGAGCTTCGGGCCAGCATCTCCGCTCATATTTATGGCAATACAGGTGTTGCAAGTCATGTTTGCGCCTGTACCCGGTGAAGCCACGGGCTTTATTGGTGGATATTTGTTTGGTGTGATCAAAGGATTCTTTTTCTCTAGTATAGCTTTAAGCCTGGGATCCTTGATCAATTTTGGTGTGGGTCGTTTTTTGGGCCAACGTTATGTCCGCAAGTTGATACCACCAAGGCAATTGAAACGATTCGATACAATGATCAAACGTGAAGGTGCGTTGGTTGTGTTTATTTTGTTTGTCCTTCCGGGGTTCCCAAAAGACTACCTTTGCCTGTTTCTGGGTTTAAGTGCCCTGCCTATTAAAATATTCTTATTCATGGCCACATTCGGTCGCATGCCGGGAACGTTTATTCTGAGTTTACAAGGCGCCATGTTTTTTGAACAGAACTATCTGTTATTGGCTCTGGCTACTGGCAGCTGTTCCATCATCGTTTTGTTGGGTTATCAGTATCGCCATAAGCTCTATGAATGGATTGAAAAGCAAAACGCAAAATAATAAAATCGTGGAACACGATTTTATTATTACTTGCCGAGATTGTTGACGATTTCTCGATATTATGGTATAAACATCCCGGTTTTATATTTTTTGGCAGACACTGCAGTCAGGCGTTTATCGATTGCAACACAGGGAGAGCAGCATGGCATTTTGGGGAGTCAGAGAAGAGCTGAGCCGTGCAAATCAGCTAAGACGTTCCTATTACGAACTTCTACGAGATGAGCTTGATCAATTTGTTTTACAGTTTGCACTGGTTGATTCTTTCCATAATTTTACTTCCAAAAAAGAGCGCTATCCCTTTGTTGCCAAGCGGGAGCTCAAACCACGTGCGCGCATACCCGATCTCGAGTATGGCAGCCACAATACTTTCTTATTATTGTTTGTTGAAGAATCTGTTGCAGCGATCCACAAAAAGTATATAAGATTTTTTGACGTTAATAAGACCACCCAGGGGAACCTGCTCAATTCAGAAGCCCTGACCTTGTCTGAAAAATATGATCGTAGCCAGAAGTATTTGGAATCGGTTCATTTTTTTAATTTTCTGAAAGATCTGCTACCAGTGGATTATGCCTTGCTAATCCAGCGGGACCCTGTCGCCAAAAGGACAGATCGTTATGCCCTGTCTCATTTTCATGTTCGGGTTGACTGGCCGATTGCCGAAGCAGCCGAAGATCTTGCCCAAGGTTTGCGGTATATATCCCA
This sequence comes from uncultured Desulfobacterales bacterium, assembly GCA_964633115.1. Lineage (GTDB taxonomy): Bacteria > Desulfobacterota > Desulfobacteria > Desulfobacterales > B30-G6 > B30-G6. The sequence continues at coordinate 4,627 of CAZWEO010000097.1, read as the reverse complement.
GGATCTTTATGAAAAAGGGGATAAATATGCCGAAGATGTTCAAAAGAAATTTTTCGAATATTATGGTGTCCCGGTTATGGTCGGTGGCAGGCGTACAGCAGCCATTGTAGCGGCCCAATATTTCAAACGGATCAAATGTATTACCACGGTTTATGTGGGCAGTAGTGAATCACGGGCCTTGATCCGCATATCCGAACGCGGAACCTCTCGTATGGTTTTGATGCAATTTAATGAATCAGAGGTCAATGATATTGCCGCCGCTGCTCGAATAAAGCCCCAAACTTTTAAAAAGAATTATGTGGTGGCAAAATATCGCAAAAAAAGTGTTTGTATATTCCAGACCACCTATTATTATGCCAACCATGCCAGACCGCCAGATGACGGAAAACTCCGAGAGATTAAGCCGGATCTTAACTGGCTTTCAGTCAGTGGGCAGCACGTGCTTCCCAAACCGGGAGCATGGAAATATGCGCCCATACCCTTGAATCTCATCTACACATAAAGATTTCCGGTAATTTAGACCACTAGGTCTAAATTACCGGAAATCTTTATTTTAGGAGGTAACTGATGCCCAAACTCATCCTTTCCATCGACCAGGGCACAACTGGAACAACTGCGTTGCTCATTGATGAAGACCTAAAGATTTGCGGCAAGGGATACCATGAGTTTCGACAGATTTATCCCAAACCTGGTTGGGTAGAGCATGAGCCCGAAGAGATATGGAATTCGGTCTTGGTTGCGGTTGATAAAGCGATTCAGCAATGCCAGCCGCCGCGGGCTAATATTGTAGGCATCGGCATAACCAACCAGCGAGAGACCAATCTGATATGGAATCGAGAAACAGGCCAGCCATACCATAATGCCATTGTGTGGCAATGTCGCCGAACCGAACCGATTGTGGCGGAACTAAAGCAAGCCGGTCAAGAAAAATTTTTTCAACAAAAAACCGGACTTTTACTGGATCCCTATTTCAGCGGCACGAAATACAAATGGCAACTCGACAACGTAAACGGACTGCGGGATGAGGTTTCCGCGGGCAAAGCCATTGCCGGAACGGTCGATACGTTTCTCATATGGAAGCTAACCCAGGGCGCAGCGCATGTGACTGATGTGAGCAATGCCTCCCGAACACTGTTGATGGACCTTTCCAACCTAGAATGGGATCAAGAGCTTTGTTCACTATTGAGCGTCCCCCTGGCTATGCTCCCGAAAATTTGCAGTTGTGCCGAGATTTATGGCTATACCCGCAATGTTCCCGGGCTGCCGGATGATATTCCAGTTTGTGGTTTGGCAGGCGATCAGCAGGCCGCTTTGTTTGGGCAAGCCTGCTTTAAAGAGGGCGAAGCCAAGTGTACTTATGGGACCGGTGGTTTTTTGTTAATGAATACAGGTGATAGGCCTATACCCAGTAAAAATAGACTTCTAACAACAGTGGCCTGGCAGGTTAAAGATACGGTTACATATGCTTTAGAGGGCTCGGCCTTTATCGCTGGTTCAGCCGTCAAATGGCTGCGAGACGGGCTTGCCTTTTTTAGCGATGCCTCCCAGGTTGAATCCTTAGCTAATCAAGTGCCGGATACTGGTGGGGTCATGGTAGTGCCTGCCTTTGTCGGTTTAGGGGCTCCGCATTGGCGCCCACAAGCTCGTGGGATAATTACGGGCCTCACGCTGGGCACGCGGCGTGAACACATTGCCAGGGCAACCCTGGAGGGGATTGCTTTGCAAAATGTTGAGATTCTGCAGGCCATGGTTAGTGACAGCAACCAGGCGCTGGTACAGCTTAAAGTGGACGGGGGCGCCAGTAACAACAACCTATTGATGCAAATGCAGGCCAATTATTTGGGCTGTCGCATTATTCGGCCTGAGATGGTTGAAACTACAGCCATGGGTGCGGCTTTTCTGGCTGGGTTGGGGATTGGGATTTGGAACAATTTCGATGATATTGCTGCTGCTTGGAAAAAGGATCGTGAATTTGTGCCCCAGATAGGCGAAAATGATCGTTCCCAGGTTCTGGCACGCTGGCGTGATGCAGTTCAAAAAGCATAGACCCAAATTTTTCATGAAATTTGATGAGATTTTATTTTCAGACATCTTCAAATCTTGTGCTTACCTCTCTAAACTATCATATCTAAACAATCTGTTGCATTAATATCCAATTCGTGTTAATAAAAATCAACAAATAAGTCATCACAACCAGGGTCCGGAAGGTGAATGCATCAGAATTTAACGTCATAATCAATCGCGTATTCGAAGCGACTGGAATCGATTCCCAGACCGAGTTGGCGCGGGTGCTAAAGATTAACCGATCCGCGGTTACGCAGGCTAGAAAAAAAGGTCACGTTCCGGATCGTTGGTTGTTGCGGCTTTACCGAAAATTCGGATTAAATCCAGAATGGGTGGAAAACGGTGCCGGGCGTATCTTTGTGAGTACGGCCGTCGGTAACGTGGTAACGCAATTTGAAAAAGTTCCCAAAGTTACAGCTCGCTTGTGCGCCGGCGATGGTTCGTTTGAAACTGATGCGGATGTTCAAGCCTATCACGCCTTTCAAAGTGATTGGTTACGCCGTAAAGGCAAGCCAGAAGCCATGGTGCTATTTGACATATTCGGAAATAGTATGGAACCAGAAATTAAAGATGGTGATACTGTTCTCATCGATCAAAGCCAGCAAGCTATCTTGGCGGGTGCCATGTACGCAGTTGGTATTGAAGACACTATTATGGTCAAGCGCATTGAGAAGCGACCGAATAAACTGGTTTTATTAAGCAATCACAAAGATTATCTACCGGTAATGCTAACCCGGGAAGAAGCCAGTGCAGTCCGAATACTCGGCAAAGTTATTTGGGTGTGCCGGGAAATTTAGAAAAGCAGGGTTCGAGGGGCCGAGGATTCCAGGGTTCGAGTGAAGCCCACGAAAAATAATATCGTTTCACGATTTTTTTGTTAATTAAAATAAACAAAAATACACAATCAACAAGGGAGTTAGTGCAATGACCGAAGATATGGTGAAATGTCCCAAGGACACTAAAATTATGTACCAACGCGATGTATGTGAAAATATTTTTCGAAAAGAAAATTTACGTTGTTGGTGCAAGAACTGCGAAATATTCAGGGAACCAGGACAGGATACCAATGACGCTTAGAGTGGCTATTTCTGAAGCGATTTTTTCTGGTTAATCCGGCAATCTTTGAGAAATTTTTAGCGAGTTCATTAATGCTAACTTTTTCAAAATGAATTCCGCGTACTTTAGATCACATACTTCGATGACGGGGCGCTAATACGAATTGAAACGATGCATGAATTCAGAGGATTGGGAGTGTGTGTCCGTTCAATAGGGCAATGATGTTGGGTACAGGTGCTATTGGATTGTGGGACTTGTGATGAGATGGGATGGGTGATTGGTAACACTATTATTACTGTTACTCTAACGCTGAGGTGCTAAGCATCATGTAGCAGGAAAAAATGGTGTTGAAATGAAGAAATCAACCCCCTGAACCATTGTAAAATAGGTGATGATTAGAACTAACCCTAATGAATTATTAAAAAAAATGATATAATCATAATATAGGTAACAAAATGAGATCAGGCGATTAAATGGGTTAATTGCAATATCTCCTTGATTTTTCTATAAAAAAATTAAGGAGGTCGACATGCAATATCAAAAACCATCTAAAACGACCCATTTGGCTCCTTCCGATTCCTATCCGCCTAATATTAAAACCCACCTTCATGGTGACCTGCCCTTTGAAGAACTTCCCACTCAAAGCCCAAATAGCCTGCTACATCCCTATCGAGACTAAGCCCGGGCGACCCCAAGGGAGCGATTCAGAACACGACAGTTCCTAAAGATAGAGCGGGATCTGCTTCCAAACCAGGAGCAAATCGTACGGTATATGCGGCATAAGTTTCGCGAGAACTGTAAACCCAATACAATACGCAATGCCTACTTCGCTATTTTCTCATTTTTCAAGTTTTTGGAAAACTCGAACAAGGATACCCGTCTTGGCCGAGTGAGCCGTTCCGACCTGGAAGCCTATGTCGAGCATGAACAGGATAGAGAGTTGAAGCCAAGCACTGTCAATAATCGTCTATGGTCTTTGTATACATTCTTCCGATTTCTTTCCCATGAAAAACTCGTTTCTTCGGAGCTATTAGATCGAAAGATCAACATCAAGATGCCTTTGGCACTACCCAGGAGCATAGATCCTGATGATGAAAAAAAACTGCTTTCAGTCATCGATAAGATAAGGGATCGGGCCATGATTTATCTGTTGCTCAGAACCGGTATGCGGATCGGTGAACTATTGAAAACCACGCTGGATGACATTGATTTAAAGGAGCAGCTGATCCGTATTTATGAAAGTGAAAAAATTAGTATTGGACGTGTTGTTTATTTTAGCAACGATGCTGCAGAGGCCCTGTTCCTATATCTGCAGGAAAGAGATACGACCAAAGAGAGATTATTTTATGGGCGTTCAGAGGGCTCAATATCTTACACTACCGCTTGGGTCATATTCAAAGGCTATGTCGACAAAGCATGGCTGTCTCATAAAGGGTATTCTCCCCATTGTCTTCGACATTATGTCGCGTTCCGGATTATGCCGAGTTGCTTTACCTTCCTTTAATAG
>CAZWEO010000096.1:0-20661 GCA_964633115.1 uncultured Desulfobacterales bacterium | reverse complement strand
TTTGCATGTAAATCCCCACTCCCCATCCCCTCTCTATATTGAGGTAAATAACACGGTGGAGACGATCAGACCGTAAGGGCGGTGGATGGTCTTTAAAAAGCGATCCAGATCTTCGGCCTCAAAACCCAGAACCTGAATATCTCCAACAACCGTACTGTAGGCTAACAGACGCATGACAACTGTTTCCCCCAGGTGGGTTGGGAATGTGGATACACGAATATCGATATCCCCCACGGGGCCCCGGTATTTAATGCGTCCATCATGGGGGATGTTGGGATTGGAGATATCCATATCGCCCATGATTTTAAACCGTGTCACCAGGCTCCGACTGAAGCCTTTGGGAAAGAGATAACTTTGGTGCAAAACACCGTCGATACGGTAGTATACGCGAACTAGATTGACATCTGGTACCACATGAATGTCGCTGGCACCGATTACATGTCCCTTTTCAATCAGACGATCGGCCAGCGTAACGATTTGGGAATCTTCGAATTCTTCCTCCAAGACACCGGTTGTCCGGACAGCTTTTTCGATGTCATCATCAATCGCCTTGGCGGTCTGGTAGTAGAGCTCGATGCTTTTGGAAATCCATTCTTTAGGCGCGATGTATGTGGTAACCTGCTGGCCGGTCATTCGGGCAAGCTCATCTCTAGCAACCACGTCAAACGGGTTGTTTGTGGCTGCTTGAATTACATTACCCTCACGGGCAAAAGGAAATATTCCGTGCTTCAGCACAAATTTTTGGGGTATTTCGGTCAATAGCTGTTGATCCACTTGTACCGTAGACCGGTCCAGGAGCTTGGCACCACTTTGTACGGCAATAGCAAGCTGCAGCTGTTCTTCAGTGAGCCAATCCAGCCTCAGAAGTACATCTCCAAGCATCTTACTGGTTTCTTTAGATTCAGCCAGGGCCATTTCCAGTTGATCCTGGCCGATAAAACCCATTTCCAGGAGTATGTCTCCTAAACGTTTTTTCATCGGTGGTTCCTATTTACTACGGTTTTAAGTTTTAGGTAAGCATATCTCTTTGCTCTTGGTCGTTGGCTCTTGGGAGGCTAACTGCAAAAAGCAAAAAGCCAACAGCTGATGATTGCCGACAGCCTAAAGACCTAATATCCTGTTATTGTTAGTATTTTATTGGATATCCGTCCCTTGTTTTTGGGCTAAATAGGCTTTCAATTCTCGCACGCGCTTTTCGATTTCATTCTGTTCCGTGGGATCTAAGTTGTTATACTGGTCTAAAAAAATCAGGTAATATTCTATCGCCTGATTGTACTGGGTCAAATTATCGAAGGCTATGGCAATGTTCAGGGACAACCTGGCTTTCTCTGGGGCAATATTTGCAGCCTTCTGGTAGTATGCCAATGCTTCGGTAAAATTTCCCAAGCGACTATGGGCGGTGCCCTGATGAAAAAGGACTTCATAGCGTGGTTGTGCAAACTTGATTTCAGCCCGATCCAAAAACGCAAGCGCCAGTTTCGGGCGATCTAAGCCGAGCTCAACTACAGCCATATTTAACAGAACTTCCGGGTTGTCCGGATCTTTTACATGCAGATCAGTTAAAATTGTATGGGCCTCTGCAAAAGCACCAACTTGAATGTAGGCCGAAGCCAAATTAAAGGAAGTGGCCGTATGGTTTGGATTTTTTTTGCGGGCAGCCAAATACATGGGAATGGCCTTTTCCAGATCATTCTGACGATGGTAGCTTAATCCTTTGCGATAAAATCGTTCAGCAATCGACTTGGTCTTGTTTTGATTAGACGCTATATTCTTTGGTGATGCCGCTTGGGTTACGGGAGATTTTTGGGAAGGACGTACTGGGCCATCCGGTTCGATTACGGGTGCGGGCGCGGAACTGACCCGGCGAGAAACTTGTTCTATTTTTGCTTCCGGCGCTGGTGGTTGGGGCTTGGCTTCCTTTTGCTCAGTGTTAGCGACTTTTGGAGACTCGGTTTTAAGCAAAGGCTGGTTTTGAGCCTTGGTTTCAACATCCGTTGCCGGTGTAACTGATTTTTGTTCGATTGGTGCAGCTGCTGCCACAGGTTCAAGCGATTCAGTTTCCTGAATATTCTTTACTTCAGATGCCTGTTCTGTCTGTGATGGCGGTAGGGTTGTGGCCGCAACCGAGGGGGATGGCTGCTGGGGTGCAATTGGCCGGGAGAGGGAATAATATTCATACCCGAAGAAGCCACCGATTGTACAAATCAGAAGGCCGATGACTACCAAGCCGTAGGTCTTGATATTGCTTTTGGATTTTGGTTCGGTGTCTGTTTTTAAGAAGTCCGCACCTGAAGGATGCTTTTTTTCACTTCGTTTTTTGCGCAAAGCATCATTCATCAAACTCATGGGCTAGCTCCATATCGGTGTTCAATAATTGCATCGAAAAGCTGCTTTTCTATTCGAAACTGCTTCGCTTCATCCAGGGTCTTGAACCTTCCGGTATAAACTCCGTACCACTGACCCTTCTGTCCCAGATCCATAAATTTCCAATAAGATTGAATTCCCAATTGGCTTAATTGAGCTGCTGCTTTTTTGACGCGTTGCATGGTTCTGAAAGAGGCCACCCGAACCACATAATAATCATCGCCATGGTTAGGTGATTCGGCCGGCACTACTGATGCTGTCGAAGGGGGCAATTCAGTGGAAGCGGACGTCGTTACTGCAGGTGGTGTTGATATGTTTGTCTCGGTGGTGGGGGCCGGCGGAAGTGTTTCCTGCAAGGATGTTGCCAGTTGGGAGGCACGCTGGCTTGCTTTGGCAATGGGAATCGGTTCGGGCTGGACTTTGGGTGACGTTTCCACACCGGCTGTTACCGGAACCAAGCGTGGGGCCAATCGCCAAACTACCACAACGATGCCTGTATAAACCAGGCTAATTATCAGCAAGATCACAACCCATTTACGCGTATTGGTGCTAGTGATTGTGGAAACGGTGGTGTTCTCGCCCAGGTCTTTGAGTTCCTGGACAGCTTTTTTTACATGTTTTTGATCGATATCATGACTGTCGGCAACATATCCCGCGGTCAAGGCATAATCGCAAATCCGGTTAATCAATCTGGGAATGCCTTTGGATTTGGCAAAAATACGACGGACAGCATCTGTTTTAAACTGGATATGGCCTTTGTCTCCGGATACGAACAAACGTCGGGAGATGTATCCACCGATCTCATTTTTTGCCAGAAAATCCAGTCGACAAGTCAGCGCAACCCGCTGTTTCAATTGCCTCATTTCAGGCCGCGATAGCTGTACCAATAGTTCCGGTTGGCCCACCAAAAGAATCTGAAGCAGTTTATCCTTGTCGGTTTCCAGGTTTGAAAGCAAGCGCAGATCTTCGAGGGAATCGGTATGCATGGTTTGGGCATCATCGATTATGATGACGACCGGTTGACCATCGGCACTTGCTAATAAAAAACGATTGAGCGCATTGATGAGATCTTTTTTGGATGCACCAACTGGATAGTCGACCCCCAGATCATCTAAGATGCTGGCGATCAATTCGGCTCCGGAAAGGGACGGATTGATAATGTAGACCGTGGATGCTTTAGCGGCCAGGTTGTCAAGTAGACTTCGGCAAATCGTCGTCTTGCCTGTACCCACTTCACCGACCAAAAGAAGAAAACCCATACGGCTATTGATACCGTATAGCAATTTATTGATGGCGTTTTGGTGCGTTGTCGAATAAAACAGATATTCGGGATCGGGTGTGATGGCAAAGGGCGCTTCGGTTAAATTATAAAAATCGAGGTAAACCCGCTCTTGGTTTGGATCAGCAGTTAAAGGCCCGCTGGAATTCATATAGCTTGACACCCGTATGCGAACAATTACCGGAATGGTTTTGAAATCGTAAAAAGGACGACTACAAATGCATTTATAACGTCCTAAATTTATGGTTTGATTGTGGGGCTAAAGTATATTAGAAACGGTTGCAAGTCAAGCCAGGATGACTCCCTTCACAAGCCACCGGCTCTGCCGTTTAAATTGCTTTAGTTCTTGCGATACGGCGAGAATACATATGTGCAGAAGCTTGGTAATAATCCAGCCGGTGAAGGATGAAGGGCGGTAGAATCTTCATGACATCAAAGCAAAAACACCAGAAAATCGCCCCAGAGATTTTGGCGCCAGCGGGTAGCAAGGCAGCCTTTTTGTCTGCCATTGCTGCCGGTGCGGATGCGATATACTGCGGTCTGAAACAGTTTTCGGCACGCATGGCGGCTCCCAATTTTTCATTTGAAGAGTTGACTGCTTTAACGCGTCTGGCCCATAGTCGCGGAATTCGTGTATACATCGCTTTCAACACACTAATTAAACCGACAGATCTGGAAAGATCCGAATTGCTTTTGGGGCGCTTGCGCCGGGAAGTCGATCCGGATGCTTTGATTGTCCAGGATTTTTCAATGATTGCACTGGCCATCAAGAGCGGATTTAAAAAGGAAATCCATCTTTCCACATTGGCCAATATCACTTTTGATAAGGCCTTAATTCAGGCAAAACAAGTAATCGGAGCGCATCGGGTTGTTATGCCCCGTGAGCTGCATGTGGATGAAATCAAACAAATGGCCGCTGCTTGCCCGCAAGGTATGGGTTTGGAAGTATTTGTGCATGGCGCCCTATGCTACGGTGTGTCCGGGCGATGCTATTGGAGTAGCTATTTTGGTGGCAAAAGCGGACTTCGGGGTCGTTGCGTGCAACCCTGCCGACGACGCTATAATGCTGCCGGAACTGAAGGCCGTTTATTTTCCTGCCAGGATTTAAGTTTGGATGTCCTGGTCAAGGTCCTAAAAGATATACCGCAGGTGCGGGCATGGAAGATAGAAGGTCGTAAAAAAAGTCCCCATTATGTCTACTATACGGTGACGGCTTATAAAATGCTGCGGGATCAAGGCCATGATCCCCAAAAAAAACGGCAGGCTCTGGGTTTATTGGAAATGTCCTTGGGACGTTCTGCAACCCATTATGGATTTTTACCACAACGCCCCCAACACCCGGTTGACCGACATTCCCAAACTGGTTCTGGTTTGCAGGTGGGACAGGTCCAAGGATCCCAACGAGAACCATATCTAATTACCCGGGAGGCGCTGCTTGCAGGTGACGTCCTCAGAATAGGCTATGAAGACGATGCCTGGCATGCGGTTCGACGGGTAAACCGATCGATTCCTGCGCGGGGACGGTTCTATTTAAAAGCCTTTTCTCGGGATCGACGCGCAAAGGGTGCACCGGTTTTCTTGGTGGACCGGCAGGAAGACTATCTTCGCCAGGAGCTAGCCAAGCTCGAAAAAGAACTATCATTTAAACCTTCACGGCAATCAGCCAGAAAAAAAACACCTAAACTTTCTAGAAATACGGGAACGCCATCACGTAAAACGGTTACCACAATAGATATGCGGGTTCAACGCATGCCCCAGTTTAAGACCCAAGGCGGACATTATGGCTTGTGGCTTTCACCCAAAGCCATCGCTGCCTGTCATCCGCCACGAATCAAGCAGTATTGGTGGTGGTTGCCGCCAGTGATTTGGCCCGATGATGCCAGTCAGTTGCATGAAATGCTGGCTGAGACAGTGCGCCGGGGAGCCAGGCGATTTGTGTGCAACATGCCGGGACAGATAACCCTGTTTGGCAATCACAAATCAATGGTCCTATGGACCGGCCCTTTCTGTAATGTAGCCAATGGCTTGGCAGTAGAATCACTCAAGCGCATGGGGTTTTCCGGCGTCATAGTCAGCCCGGAGCTGGGCAAGGATGATTATTTCGCTCTCCCGGGGCAAAGTAATCTTCCGTTGGGTATTATATTGAGCGCCAATTGGCCCTTATGCGTATCCAGAATCGAGACAAAAGGGCTTGCTTTGGAGTCCACATTTACAAGTCCCAAAGGTGAAGCAGCTTGGGCGGCTGAATATGGATCGAATAGCTGGCTCTTTCCCAATTGGAAACTTGATTTGCATCGAAAAAAAAACCAGCTGATAACCGCTGGCTACAGCCTATTCGTGGATATGGTTGAGCCCATACCCAAAAACATTCGAATCAAGAAAAGGCAAGGCTTGTGGAACTGGAATGTGGGATTAAAATAGTAACATGTTAACAGGAGTCAGAATTCAGAAGACAGAATAGTAAACAGCATGGAGTATGCAGTAAGCAGCGAGTTTCGATATTTACCCTAAATATATTAGCAGGCTCATAATGCCAGATATTTAAGAGCATTTCGTGTTTATACTTCATAATTAAGAGGTAAATAATGGAGGCAGCCCAAATATTTTTTGATTCCATTGAGGTGTCTTTAGCAGTAGGGCCCGATATTCAGGATATAACCTCAGAGCTGGTCCACCTGGTTCGTCAATCCCAGATTGAAAACGGCGTGTTGTGTGCCAACGCGGTTGGTTCTACGGGTTCGCTTACGACCATTGAATTTGAGCCTGGGGTTGTGGCTGACTTGAAAGATGCTGTTGATCGATGGGCACCACAAGGCATGCCCTATGCCCACGAATTGGCCTGGCACGATGGCAACGGCCATAGCCATGTGCAGGCAGCCCTGATGGGCCCATCGATCAACGTCGCTATCCGAAACAAGCGCCTACGCTTGGGTACTTGGCAGCAGGTTGTGGTGATCAACCACGATAATCGAGCTAGAAGAAGGCCAATTGAGGTGACGATCGTGGGGACGGTGGGGTGATAGGCTAACTTCAAAATGTAGAATATCGATCAGGGAATATTGAATTTCGAAGGAATTCCTTCATCATTCTGCAGTTCCATGTTCGATATTTCTTATTTCTTCAAATCGGTTTTCAATTTCTTTTCCAGATCCGCAAACAGGTTTTTGCGTTTTTCCTTTTGATCAGCCTGAATAGAAGCCACTTTGTTTGCGTGACCCTTTTTGGAAGCTTGGAACTGTTTTAGGGCCTGATCGAGTTTATTCTCCTGTTCATCTTGGGGGATGTCTTCCAAAAGCGTGTGATCGCGGATGAACAGGCGCATGCCATAAGAGCCCTCAACAACTTTTATGATGTCCCTTACCACCAGGTTGTTGCAAATGAAATGGCCGCGTTCAAGCGAAAAATTGATTAATTGACATACATCTTCAATGGTTGGCGGCGTCGATTTCTGATGATCAAGTATGCGGATGGCTGCGACAAACAAGTGCGCATGATGATAGGTTTTTGTGGTTTGCATGCTGCGCCTCTTCTTGACATAAAAATGCAATAATCGTAACATAATTTAAATTTGCTGATTCCCCGCAACGGCTCGACTGAGGACCTCGGTGAGCCTTGACCGAACACTTTGACGACAAGTGTTGCTGCGCGGGTCATCATCAAATTGAGATAAGTACCTTAGGAAAGTCTTCAAGTGAGCGTCCGACTTCGATCTGCTAGGGAGCGACGGAGTCGCGTTTCATAAAATCGTTCCGACGATTTTATTTCATGAAATCGTACCACGATATTATTATTAGTCAAGTTCGCTTCACACCAAATTGAAAGAGAGGCATTATGACTGAAATTGTTGATGTCCGAGCTAGAGAGATCCTTGATTCCAGGGGGAATCCAACGGTTGAGGTTGATATTTCCCTGGCTTGCGGGGCTGTTGGTCGGGCAGCGGTGCCATCTGGTGCGTCCACAGGTAAACGTGAGGCCTTGGAACTGCGTAACAAACGCGCCAAGCGTTATGGGGGCAAAGGCGTCGCTACCGCTGTTAAAAATGTTTTAAAAATAATCGCACCAGCAATCCATGGCATGGATGCTTCAGATCAGGTATCGCTCGATTTTAGCATGATCGCTTTGGATGGCACGACCAATAAATCGCGTTTAGGCGCCAATGCCATTTTAGGGGTATCCATGGCAGCTGCACGCGCAGCGGCTATTGCTTATGGCCAGCCACTCTATCGCTATCTAGGCGGTATCAATGCCCGCTATCTTCCCATGCCCATGATGAATATTATTAATGGTGGTGCGCATGCAGCCAACAATCTGGACATTCAGGAGTTCATGATCGTACCAATCGGGGCCAGCAGCATTTGCCAAGCCGTGCAGATGGGTTCGGAAACATTTCATGCCCTCAAAAAAATACTCAAAGGAAAAGGCCTGAATACCGCAGTAGGCGATGAGGGTGGCTTTGCGCCCGATCTGGCCTCAAACGAGCAGGCGCTACAATTTATTATGGATGCCATTAAGGCAGCTGGATATAAACCCGGTAAGGAAATTGGTCTGGCGTTGGATGCAGCCGCCAGTGAGTTCTATAAAGGCAAACGCTACGTTCTGGCATCTGAGAAAAAGAAGTTGAATGCCGATGAGATGATTACCTACTATGAAGAATTGATCGATGCTTATCCCATCTTGTCGATTGAAGACGGTCTGGCCGAACAGGACTGGGATGGATGGGAACTGATGACAGATCGTCTCGAGGGCTTGATCCAGATTGTGGGCGATGATATTTTTGTAACCAATCCAAAAATATTTACCAAAGGGATTCAGCAGGGCATTGCCAATTCCATCCTCATCAAACTTAACCAAATAGGTACCGTAACAGAAACCCTGGATGCCATTGAAATGGCCAAACAGGCCGGTTATACAACGGTTATATCGCACCGATCGGGTGAAACCGAAGATACGTTCATATCCGACCTTGTGGTGGGTATCAACGGTGGACAAATCAAAACAGGTAGCCTGTCACGAAGCGACCGGGTGGCCAAATATAACCAACTCATTCGGATCGAAGAAGAACTAGGCGCGGCATCACTATTTTCAGATGAAATATTCATCGCCCAGTAACGTCTTTGCGTGCTTGCACACGAAAAAGCGTTACAATACAAGAACCAACCTGATTGGGTCTTATTGATGTTAGAACGGAGCCAAACAATAGCTACTATCTGCCAAAGATTCATTGCTGGTTTTTTCAGCATTTTGATGATAGCCGTAATCGGGCTGCCAGCGCAGGCCTATATCCTCAGAGGGCCGCATTTACTGGAATTGATGACGCAGCAGTATGGCGCAGTTCAGACCTTAATGGTATTCCAAAATGTGCGTTTTTATGAGCCGGAATCTGCAACGGTGCTAGCCGAAGCTGAGGAAACGCTACGATATCTGTTTCCCTTTGATTTTCGTTCTGATTCCACCTCCCAAAATGCTACTCGAATTCACTTGGTTTCTGAAGGCAAGGTGCTGACAGTTGTAGACGAAAAAATTGTGGCCAATCAAGAAACTTCGTTTGACTTGTATAAAGATATTCTTTTATACCGGACGAGGGAGCATTTGAAAAAACGCTTAACCAGTTTGGGCATTGACACGTCGCTCACTTGCTTGGGGCGATTAAATGGCCGCATTGCCATTGTTTTAGGCTCCGAACGACCAAACGAGCAGGTCTCCCAGGTGTGGGTCGACAAAGAAACATTACAACCCATGCGCTGGCGCCTGGTGGCTGATTCTGGAGATACGCAGCCAACAGATTTTGAAATTCGGTATGATGAGTGGCGCCAGGTAAACAAGACTTGGTACCCGATGATCATCGGTATTTATAATGGCGGTGCATTGGAGCGAGAGATTCGCGTGCAAGCATTGCGCGTCAACTCGTCCTTCCCGAAACGGTTATTTGACACTGAGCTTATGGAAGTCCAATATCTTCAATCTTTAGTAGAAAGTCCGGATCAATCAGTAGACGGTGAATTGAGCGAGATCGAAAAAACGATTAATGAATTCAGAAAACGAATTGAGGAGTGAGGTAGTTGAATGGGTTATGACACAAAATATATTTTCGTAACAGGTGGGGTGCTGTCTTCATTGGGAAAAGGTCTCGCTTCGGCGGCCATTGGATCATTGTTGGAAGGCCGCGGACTTTCGGTGACAATTCAAAAGTTAGATCCATATATCAATGTAGACCCTGGAACCATGAATCCATTTCAGCACGGCGAGGTCTTTGTCACCGATGATGGTGCCGAAACCGATCTTGATTTGGGTCACTATGAGAGATTTACGCGGGCCAAGCTGGGTAAGGACAACAATTTTACAACCGGAAAAATTTATGATGCCGTCATAAATAAAGAAAGGCGCGGCGATTATCTGGGGGGCACTGTCCAGGTGATACCGCATATCACCGATGAAATTAAAAATAGCATCAAGCTAGTGGCTGAAGATATTGATGTCGTGATTGTTGAAATCGGCGGTACCATCGGGGATATTGAAAGCCTGCCCTTCCTGGAGGCCATTCGACAATTTAAAACCGATGCCGGTAAGGATAACGTCATTTACATACACTTGACACTGGTACCGTATATTGGCACGGCTGGGGAGTTGAAAACCAAACCAACCCAACACAGCGTCAAGGAATTACGTAGCATCGGTATTCAACCCGATATCATTTTGTGCCGCACAGACCGGTATCTTTCCAAAGATATCAAGGCCAAAATTGCGCTTTTTTGTAATGTGAGCCAGGACGCGGTGATTACGGCCAAGGATGTGGATTGTATCTATGAAGTCCCGCTTGTGTTTCACCGGGAAGGTCTTGATGATAAAATCGTTGAGTTGTTAAAAATTTGGACCCGGGCCCCCCTCATGGATAATTGGGAGTCCTTTGTTGATAAGTATAAGTCTCCCAAGTATTCGACAAATATAGCCATTGTCGGCAAATATGTTGATTTGACCGAATCTTATAAAAGTCTCAACGAAGCGCTTTATCATGGCGGTGTTGCCAATAACTGCAAAACCAACTTAATTTTTGTTGATTCGGAAACCATCGATGCCGATACGTGCAGCGGCATTTTAAGTGAAGCCGATGGCATTTTGGTGCCTGGCGGTTTCGGTTCCCGCGGTATCGAAGGCAAGATTTGTGCAGCGCAGTATGCCCGCGAAAACCAAATCCCCTATTTTGGTATCTGCCTTGGATTACATATCGCCGTCATTGAGTTTGCCCGCAATGTTCTCAAGTTGGAGAATGCCAATAGTCAGGAATTCGACAAGCTGACACCTCATCCGGTCATCTATTTGATGCTAGAATGGTTTGATGAACAACTGGGAACCATTCAAAAGCGAGACGAAAAATCTGACAAGGGCGGTACCATGCGTTTGGGTGCCTATTCGTGTAACTTGGCAGATGATACCTTTGCATTAACCGCATATGCTAAAAAGGAAATTTCGGAAAGACATCGTCATCGTTATGAGTTTAACAACCAGTACAAAGACCAGTTCACAGAAAATGGCATGATCGTCAGTGGGGTTTCTCCGAGTGGTGAGCTGGTTGAAATTGTGGAATTGAACGACCACCCATGGCATTTGGGTTGCCAATTTCATCCGGAGTTCAAATCACGTCCCATGGATCCGCATCCACTTTTCAGAGATTTTATCAAGGCATCCCTGGACCATAAAAATCGGCACGGCTGATTATGGATCAGAACAAAAAGAGGTTGCTGAAACGAATTGGTGAATATGTTTCTTCTGATCCCCAGGATCTGAAGACGGCAATCGCCCGTCAAGAACAATTAGAGTCTACCGGCAAGCATGCGTTAATCGGAAAACTGCTGGTGGATGCTGGTGCGATTACGAATTCGGACCTGGAAACTGTCGTCAATAAACAGCGGCTGGATCGGTTGCGCTTCTCGTCTGTGTTTAAAGGGATCAACATCGAAGAACTGATGATGATCAGCGACTTTGTTTCAAATGTGCATGTGCTTGCCGGTGAAGTATTCATTCGCCAGGATGAACATGGTGACTGCTTTTATATCATTGTTCGAGGCGAAGTCGAAGTCTATCGTTGTGGCGATTATCAGGAAGAAATTCCGCTTTTCAATCTGAATTCGGGAGAATCTATCGGTGAAATGGGTTATTTCAGCGATGGTATCCGCCTGGCCTCTGTACGAGCGCTTAAAGAATCCCAACTCCTCAAAATAAAATACGCTGATTTGGAGGCTATTTTTGTAGCCGTGCCGAGTTTGACGCGCAGTTTTTTACGGTTGATCACCGAGAGATTGCGGCGCACAAATGTTCGCCTTGAAAAATCAGTTATTAAAGGACGCGAGTCAGAGCTTTCGTTGGATAGTATTTACAACATGCTGGATATGACCGAAATACTCTCCTTGCGATTGGGTATCGAGACTCAGATTGAACGGATTGTTACCACGGCCAGCAAGATCATGAACGCAGAGCGGGCAACCCTGTTTTTATTGGACCGGTTTTCGGGTGAGCTTTGGTCGCTGGTTGCGGAAGGGCTGGAAAGCCGTGAAATCCGGACTCAAATGGGGCAGGGTATCGCCGGTTGGGTGGCTGAAAACGATCAAATGGTCAATATTGCCGATGCTTATTCAGACTCACGTTTTGACGATTCACATGATATCCAATTGGGCTTCAAGACCCGCAACTTGCTTTGTGGTCCTTTAAAGAATCTTCAGGGTGAAATGGTTGGTGTTATTCAAGCCATCAATAAAATTGAGGGCCGATTCCAAGAAAAGGATGAGGTTCTTTTCAAAGCTTTTGCCTACCAAACGGCCATCGCCGTAGAAAATCTAGAACTCTACCGTCGATTGCTGGCCGATCATGAGAAAATGGCCATTGTCTTTGATGTATCTGCTGCAGTGGCCAGAACTCTGAATTTGGATACCCTGTTTATTGAAATTGTAGAACGGATTTCAAAAGCATTAAATGCGGAGCGAAGCACGTTATTTTTAGTCGATACATCAAGCGGGGAACTGTGGTCGAAAGTAGCGCAGCAATCCGAGCTAACTGAAATTCGAATTCCGCTATCAGACGGTTTGGCCGGTCATGTGGCCCGAACGGGCGAAGTTCTGAATATTAAGCAGGCCTATCATGATGATCGATTTTTACCTTTGGTTGATGAACAAACGGGCTTTAGGACTGAAACGGTGCTATGCGTACCGATTGTTAACCGTAAAGGTGATATCATCGGTGTGATCGAAACCATGAATAAGAGGTCCGCTAGCTTTGACACCGACGACGAAAATTTGCTTAAGGCCTTGTCGTCTCAAATATCTGTGGCACTTGAAAATGCACAGCTATATGAACGTACCGTTGATATGCGTAATTACCTGGCTAGCGTCCAGGATAGTATCACCAACAGTATCGTCACCCTTGATAATCACCGTTGCATAAAAACGCTGAACAAGGCCGCCGAAGATTGGCTTCGCACGACTATCCAAGACACCCAAGCGGTGCAGGTTGCAGATCTTCTTGGATCAAAAAATCAGACGATAATCGAATTGATTGAGCGTGTATATCACACGAGTCGCGCGATCGTGGATGAGAATATCCGCATGATAATGCCCTGGGGCAAAGAGTATTTCATGAATATTAATTTTGTGCCGCTGATTGGTCACAAGGGTGAGCACCAGGGGCTGGTCCTAGTTTTTGAGGATATAACCAGTCGCAAGCGTATGAAAAGCACGTTGGTTCGTTATATGGAACGGGATATCGTCGAACGGCTGTTGGATGATCCCAGCCAACAGGTTTTGGGGGGAATCCGAAGCAAAGCGACCATCATGTTCGCGGATGTTCGTGGATATACCGGTATGACTGAAAACCTAAGTGCTGAGCAAACGGTGACATTTCTAAATGAATATTTCAGCCTGATGGTAGAGATTATTTTTCAGAACAAGGGCGTTTTGGATAAGTATATTGGTGATGCCATCATGTCTGTTTTTGGCGTACCTTATGTTCGTAAAAATGATGCTGTCCGGGCCGTTAAAGCCGCCTTGCAAATGCGTGACCGGCTATCTGAATTCAACGATGCCCGCTTGGAGCGAGGACACCAGCCGGTCCGGATCGGTATCGGTATTGGTACCGGGGAAGTGATCTCCGGAAATATCGGTTCAGAGCGCCGCATGGATTTTACCGTGATTGGGGACAGTGTTAATGTGGCTTCACGCATCGAAAAGTTAAACAAATTTTATGGTACGGATATTCTGATTGGCGAATCCACACAACAGGAATTGGGTGGTCAGTTGACAACACGCCTTGTGGATCTGGTACGCGTTAAAGGCAAGAAAAAGCCCGTAAAAATCTATGAAGTCCTGGGTGAAAAAGACCTGGCACTAACGCAGGCCCAAGAGGATTTTGCCAGAGGACTTTCCTATTATCAGGAATTGTCTTTTGACAAGGCCGCAGGGATTTTTGCATCCTGTGCCAACTCTGACCATTTGTGCCGTCTTTTTCTGGAACGGTGCAATCACTTCATGACCTCGCCGCCAAATGATGATTGGGATGGTTCCTGGGAACTTACGTTACGATTTTGACCGAAGTTTGAGGGATTTGATGCAACACAGGATGTCAGGTTCAATTAGTTTCGATGCCGGCCGTTGGCCGCTGGAAGTGGATAATCCAACCTTGGTTTTTATCCACGGTGCAGCCAATAATCGGCTTTTTTGGCGACATCAGGTTCAAGGATTGGCAGATCATGTAAATACTATAGCCATTGATTTGCCCGGTCATGGGAAAAGTCCCGGTCCAGGTTGCAGCGACATCGCCGATTATACTCACACAGTGATTTCATTCTTAGACCAATTAAATATTCCCGATCCAATACCATGCGGTCTCAGCATGGGCGGAGCCATTACGCTGCAGCTGCTCATCGATCATAGCGATCGATTTTCTAAGGGCATTCTTATGAATACCGGTGCCCGACTCAGGGTCAACCCTTTGCTTTTTAAGACAATTAATACCAATTTTGAAAAGTTCATCGAGTCTATCGTAAGCATGGCAATTTCCTCGCAGAGCGACAAAGATTCCCTTCGCCCAGTTATTAGGGAAATAATCGATTGTGAACCCAAGGTTGCCTATAATGATTTCAAAGCATGCCACCATTTTGATGTAATGCAAGAACTTAATTTAGTTGAGACACCGGTTCTGGTTGTAACGGCCAGCGACGACAAACTGACACCCGAAAAATATGGTCAGCTATTGGCTCAGGAAATCAAGAATGCCCAAGTATTTAACATTGATGCTGCGGGGCATATGCCGCCTCTTGAGAAGCCGGAGGAGGTAAATGCGGCCATTCGTCAATTTCTAAATCTGAATTCTATACTTTAAACTGGCCCTGAATTTCGATATAGACTATGCAGTAGATTTCGATGAAGATTTCGTATCATGTTAAGAATTCAGATTATTGTGAGGTATCATGGAAGAAGAAAGAAGCGGCAAAGATCGTCGTTCCGGAAAAGAAAGACGAAGGGGCGGTACGACTGCTTATGACGGCCCGGAGCGCCGTAGCCTTAAATACCGTCGTAGTGATATTGAAAGACGACGACGGCAGGCTAAGTCGCACCAATAGAGCCAAAAAATAAGCAAGAGCCGGAAGAACTTAAAAAATAAATTGACAAACAGCCACAATGTGGTATCTTAATGTCAAGAGGTTGAATCCAACCAACCTCCTTTTGAGTAACTTTCCTTTGTGCCAGGGCCCTTGTTGATGCCAGCGAGGGCCCTTTCTTTTATCCGCCTTTGAAGAATACCGTAAGCACCACTGTGGATGAATGCTAAAAATATAAGTTCGTAGCTACGGCACGACGTCACTCCAAAATAAGGCGGATAACCGCGGCGTAGCCGAAGGCGAAGACGGGTATTTTAATGGGACCACGGGTTTACTCGTGGGGATCCATTAAATATCGACTTGCAAAACTCAGGTGACTTTTAGGGAGCTCAGCTTAAATTATCTTAAGCAATTTGTCAATTTAAGCTAAGGACTTTGAAAGGGTCATGTAGGGATAGGGCCTGCCCCGGCCCTATCCCTACATGATGATTATGCGGTTGCATAATTTAAAACTACTAATGCAGGGCAGCGATGTTGGTAAGCGTTTCTTGACGCAAGATCGTCAGCTTTTCCTGAAACTCTCGATCTCCAAAGAGATTGGGCAACACCGCCGAACCGTGGATTTGACGTTCTGATTTGAGTTGGTCCATATGGTGTTGTATGTTGGATTGCGATATAGTTTCCCGGCGTTGCGCATAGACTGCTAAGATTTCTTGCAAGGGTATTCGCAGATTGGGCCTGTAAACATCGAGCAGATCCAACCAATGGGTATTGTCCTGGTCTGGATCGACATGGATGAGAATTTGGCTGATCAATAGTTTCTCATCATTGAAATTGAGCTGTTCTTGCATAGTCTTCAATTGATCCTGGAAACTGTCTGAGGTTAACAGACCATCAGCATATTTCTGCAGAAGACCCTTAAGATGTTGTTGATATGTTTCGCGTTGTTGACCCGCTTTCTCCTCTTCGGATAGAGACAGGTGTTTTGTTTTTTCCAGCACCAGATCGAGGGTGCTTTTAATTTCACTCATTTAACAATCTCCCCAAAATTAAAATTGCTACGCAATTTAAATTAAAGATAGCCAAACCACGTCCGCTCCACCTGTTCAAAATTAGATTTAACGGCGTCTTCGCCTGAGACCACATCGCCATGCCCAGATAGAAGCCAGGCGCTATCCAAAACAGCCATACGGCGGATGCTGGCCTTAAGTAGATCGCTTTTACCACCGGGCAGGTCGGTGCGGCCCAGGCCGCCCTTGAAGATCAGATCGCCGGTTAAAAGGGCCTTGTCTTGTGGATAATAAAGACTAATACCACCAGGTGAATGACCGGGGGTATAATGGATTTCCAAAATAATATTGCCGATATCAAGTTGCCCTTCGGTTAGAAAGAAATCAGGTGTTAGATTTTCCAGTTCAGTGCTCATGACTTGCTTCAGATGTGGCGCCATGTCCAGTACCATTTGCCATTCATTGGAGTGTATGGCAAACAGAGTTGCTGTATCGGCAAATAGTTGGACTGCTTCAATATGGTCCGGATGGGCGTGAGTACAAATAACCAGGTCAATGCTATCCATGGAAAGATTCAATTCGCTGAGACCTTTATGGACATGATCGAAATAGGCTGCGTGGCCCGGATCGATAAGGATACGTTTTTGCTCAGTTTTGATCAAATAGGTATTACAATTGTTGGCTCTGGATGAAGTCCACAAGAAGGCATGTAGATTTGCGGTTAGTTGCATATTTTATCCTCGGTTTTACTTGCAGGGTCATAGGTCTCAGGTCCAGCTCAATTTTCATGTCATTTAAGGGTCCAGTGTTCGAGGGATCAAGGTTTTCAGGAATGCGGGTTACGAGAATCGCGTTGCTGGTAGCATTTGGCAACATGTATCATGCAACACGCAACCCGAAACGTGAAGTCAATTGAAACCTTGACCCTGAAACGTCTAGAACATATTTTTTAACTGCGATATTCTAACCACGAATTCCAAATTTGTCGAGTTGTAAAGGAAAACAGCCAATGTCTAGATTGTCCATCAAACGCTTGGTCTCAGGCGGCATCATAATCAACTACGATTGTGTTTCCGACTGTGGACATTGCCTCTATAATTGCGGCCCCCACCGGTCTAAACAACATCTCGAACATGATGATGCCAGGCGAATTTGTCGGAAGATCCGCGACCTCGGCTGCACATCGGTCCATATTGGCGGAGGCGAGCCCTTGCTGCGTTTCAAAAAATTGTTCGATGTATTGGCTGCAGCGCGAGAAAGTCGATTGGGCATCGACATGCAGGACTTGGGTCAGGCATTACCGTCTGGGAAATATCCGCTATTGGATGTGCTAGCCGCAACCGGGATTCGGGGCTTATACGAACAGGTAGCGGAAAACCACGGATACCGGGCAAGTAAAGCGGGTTTTTAAACCATTGTGATCTCTGTACAGATATTCGCGCTTTCCTGCAACGCCAGTCAGGGGGACAATTCCTGGAGCTGGCGCCGCAGGGGTTTTATGCGGAATTGACATAAAAGATGGTTCTTCTCCAACTACATTGGAGAAGAACCATTTTTTATTTTTTCTTATAGACGTCGTTTATTCTGAAAATAATGGCAAAATTGAAGTAAAAATAGGAGTCATCACCAGTGTAGTCGATATCATAGCTTGAGTCATCATGTCGGGCGTGGCCATAGATTGATTCAAATAGCAGCCCTGTTTTTAATCCGAGGGTCACGAGTTTACCGACGTGGACGTTCAGCCCCAGCACCGGACCTATTCCGACGCTCACCAGATCTACATCATATTCCTCGGCCCCATCCGAATCGAAATCACCGGAACCGGATGAAATTTTTAATTCTGGGCCCAACCACAACCGAATTTTTGGGGTGCGCACCAGCCCGAATCCAAAATCGTTCTCAATTACGAAGTTGTCAATCTCCAGGGTCTCATTGGCTTCGTTTTCATAATCTTTGCGCTCAAACCCAATACCCAGGCGATAATTAAAAACGCGGTTTTTGGCTACGGCTGTATCCAGAACGAATCCAAAACCGGAACCATTATCATTGGTTTCAATATCCCATTCATCACTGTCCTCATCTTGGGCAGTCCATTCACCACTGCCGGATCCGGTTGTGAAATAAGCCCCTAAACCGATGCCCAGGGATTGGGATGTCATAAATCCAAAGACCAACATTACAGTCAGTATAGGTATCAGACAGATCCTTTTCATGCCTCCTCCTTTTATTGTCCTTTGTGCCTGTTAATGAGTGTGTATATTGCATTATGCGGATGAGAAATCAAGAAGAATTACCGGACATTATAATAGGCGCTATAGTATTATAGCAAATTATTACAAATGGTTATGGGATTAGATAGATTCAATTCGCCTTGGAAATGCGCACAATTAATCTCTTCACTTGGAGAGACGTAAATGGATGCGTATGAGTTTTAAGGTGTAGCTTTTCGCGATCCGTATTGTCGAAATCCAATTTCAGGGGATAGGGAGTGCACACCGAACTGCGGTATTCCTAGATCGCTATCCCCGGACCTTTCTATAGGCGCTACAGGAAGTGATAAGACTTGTTAGGCCTTTTTGGATATTTTAAGCATCCTTTGTTTGTCTTGTGATTCATCGTTCGCTAGATGGCCAAGCTTTTTTAGCGGTCCAAGATCAGAGACTACAAGACCATTCATAGCGCATGCTCGACTGTAAAAATCAAAAGGCCGCCAAACAATGGGAAAACCCTGCCAATTGCCTTCATTTCTTTCACCGATATTTACGTTGGCGTAGAAAGCCCCTTCTTCTGACATATGCTTACTCACAAAATCAAGCGTATCGTTTAGTATTTCATTATTCAAGTGAATCAACACGGAAAAGGCCCACAGGTAGTCGAATGTTCGATTGATACTTAATTGTGCGATGTCTGCAGACAGCAAAAGTGTTGGATTCTTACCTTCTAAACCGGCTTCTCTTAATTCCTTGCGGCCCTCATTAAGTGCCGCCTCTCTGACTTCAACACCATAGTAATGCCCTTTTTCAAGGTATTGAATAAGCGGCACACCTCCCCTGAGGGTACCGCAGCCGATTTCCAATAAATAATCTTCATGCTTAAGGCCCATATCACGTAAGAATTTGATCTGAAAATCGCGTTTCATTTTCCACAGTTTGGCAGGGCCTACTAAAGCATGGCGACGTTCCTTCTTCGAATATGTCAGAGATCTGATAAGGAGAGTCAACTTTCTGAGTAACTGCTTCATTCTTGCTGCTTCCTCCTCTTTGTTGTGTTATTTTTGTAAGGCCTATAACTCAAGTCGCTCACGATGCTGGCCTTTCTCGCGAAAGTCTTTATAAAGCACTTTCAGGAGAACGAAATCTAAATTTTGATACAATTCTTAAAGTTATTATGGCGCTTGGCCTGAAATTACATGCAGAAGCAGTTTAAAAATGCAATCTCCGAAATTTAATGAAATCGTAAAAAGTCCGAGTTAGACGGTTTCATAAAAAGTTCAAATTCAAGGCGGGCAAATGCCGGATATAGATGATATCAACCTTAGTTGTGAACGTTTTGCACGAATGTCCCGTGAAGGCATCTATCTATGTTTTGGCGGATTGTGATAACAAATCGGCATCGACTAGATCTTGCGGGCGACCGGAGGAACGCTTGGCTGTTATCAAATCTTGACGGGAAATAAAGAAAACAGGCAGGTCGTCAAACCAAACCGTTTCCCGCCTTTTCCATGCTTCGCGAAACTGTATGCCGGGAATTCCCATAAGGATATCTACACGTACCGGCGGCATCCCCATTTGATAAAAAAAACCATCTTCAGAAAAATCGCTTTGAGTCAAGCCATTTAGAGGCGCACCAAATTGTTGCAGAGCGAGATAAACCGCAGAAGCATTTTCTGGGTCTGTGCTGATCCAAAGATCAAGGTCTTTGGTATATCGGGGCTCTGCGTATTGAATCAGCGCATAGCCGCCGATAACCATATATTCAACGTTATTGGCGTTGAAAAGTTTCAACAGATCGCTGAAGTCGGAGTTGACGAACATCGTGTCCTTTCACATGCCAGGCGTGAACGATCAATTCCCAGGCAGCGGCAAAGCGGGATTGAGGCGTTTGATTTTGCCAGAACTGTAAGTCAAAAGATCGATCCAGATCCTCAATTCTTCCTCGACGAATCATTGTAATCGGCTTCATGATATCTTTTTCCAGTCTGATCATATACACATCTTATTGAATTTTTACCATAAATCTATAATTCTATCAATCATAAAATCAAATGTGGCCGGACAGTTACTTGTCCGGCCACATTTGATTTTTGGTACGCCCGGCAGGATTCGAACCTGCGGCCTACGGATTCGAAGTCGGATTCCGTAAAAAACACCAAGTAGATAACGGTAACAAAAAGTAAACTAATACAAACATTTAACGACCAATTT
>CAZWEO010000095.1:0-20952 GCA_964633115.1 uncultured Desulfobacterales bacterium | reverse complement strand
TCAGAGAATGGGGTTCAAGGGGTCGGAGGTTCAAATCCTCTCGCCCCGACCAAAATAACATAATAATTAAGGCGGGTTAGAAAATTGACTTTCCCGCCTTTTTTCTTGAAAATGCCGATTTTGTACCCTATTTGTACCCCACTCACCTAATTTGACCGCTTTTTAGTGCAATATTTCACTAAATTTCGGACTCATTCAATTATAATTATCTATGCTTAACAGTTAGTTATATAAAAAACTCGAAAGCGCACTTGTCACCCGTTCAAGTGCGCTTTCAGCATAAACTTGCGATTATTCTATGAAAACTTCATCAATATCACCGTAATCAAGAGTGAACTGATTACCACACTCGACAAAATAGATCATCAAATCGGTTGTTCGCTCGTTATCGCCAGTTGCTTTTGCATAATCGCTTATTGCTTTTTCAGCACGTTCAAAATCAAAATCATCAGTTCGATCCAGAACGCATTCATTTTATCGCAAAAGCCAGAGGACTTCAGAGCCAAGGCGTCTGAGGGATGCCTTCGACAAAGCGACTCGACAAGCTTAACTCGAAGGCTAGTCGTAGTGCTTTACCTTGTCCCGTCGTAGCTCGAAGAGCGAAGTCGGATTCGAATCCTCAGCAACGCAGAATCTTAAGCCCTCTGGCTTTCCCGGAGGGTATACAATATGGTAAAATAGATGCTACGTGTCGAAATATAAATGCGATATCGACACGGTACTTTGATAGAAGTTCACAAAGCTTAGTATTGAGATAAAAAAATTAGATGCCCAAGGCGCCAACAGGAATTACAGCCACGCCATCTTTCCGCAGATATCCGTAACCGGTGCCGACAATGACTCCAAGCAAAGCGGGTGATCCACATTTGCTGGTATCAACACGTTCGGCGAACTTCAGTAGGCTAGCTGCGGCGGCGTCTATGTGGCCAGTCCCCAATTTGATTTCATATGCCGCCCAACGTCCATCTCCGGTTTCAACAATGGCATCAACCTCAAGACCGGTATTGTCTCTGTAATGAAGTACTCTCGCGTCGCTAGCCTGAGCATAGACCCTCAGATCGCGAATAACCATTGATTCAAATAGGAGTCCTAAAAAATTAAGATCTTTTAAAAGACGTTCAGGAGTGATTCGCAAAGCTGCTACGGCAAGAGAAGGATCAACGAAATGGCGTTTTGATGCGTTTCGCAGGATCGACTTTGACCGCAGATGAGGAGCCCATGGCAATTGATCCTCAACGATCATCAACCGCGCAAGGGCGTCAAGATACCCTCTGACCGTCTCGTCTTGCAGGGCGCCATCGGCTCCACCTGCATCCACTGCAAGAACTCTGAGGGCCACTGGTGTTGCTATGTTTCTTGCGAGTGACCGAACAACTCGCATGACCTTGGCAGGATTGCGCCGTCGTTGATCCACCCGGCTAATGTCGGTCCGGACGATTTCTTCCAAATAATCCCGTACAGCCAGAATCGACTGTTCAGTCGTCAAGCGTTGATGCGCCGGCCAGCCTCCAGTCGCCACGCGTTCCGCAATATCAACAACATCCAGACCGGGATCACGGCAATTTCGAAATGTACCGGATAGGAGTTCACCGATGGAAGCCGCACCGCTAGCATGACCGGTTTCAAAGAGGGTCATCGGACGCAGACGGAGACGTGTCAGCCTGCCTGCTCCCGTATGTCGTGTGATATCATCAGCCGGCACAGCAGAACCGGTCAGGATGAACTGACCTGGTAGGCCGCGATCGTCCACAGTCCTCCTGATATGATTCCAAATAATGGGCTCTAACTGCCATTCATCAACCAGGCGTGGTACTTCACCATATAGCACCAGTTTCGGATCGATAGCTACCGCTTGCCTGGCATTTGTATCGATGTCGAGAAGAACTTCGCTGGCGGCAATCTGGCGAGCGGTTTCCGTTTTACCACACGCTTTAGGCCCCTCTATAACAACGGCTCCCGTCGAGGTCAATCTCGTGGCGAGTTCTTTGTCTATTATCCTTGGCAGATAGGTCGTTTTAGCACCCATAGGAGGCATCCGTAAAATTGTAACAGTACTAATCGGTAAATTGTAATGATTTCATCCGGTAAAAAGTAACGCCTTTACCCACCATATTGAAATGGGCAGGATGTGTCAAGTACTGTCTTTTTCAATGCCCTTGGTATTTATGACCTTCTCTAATCTCGGAGATTTCAATACTATCGGCATCAAAATCCAACCCATCGGATTCAATCTCAGCATGGCATATTTCAACGATGGACCTTTGTAAAATATCAGGCTTTGATTCACCAAAGCTCAACATATCAAGATCTTTAGTTGGTCGGTAAGCTTGATTTGTCCAGACCATAAGAAGAAGGTTTACACGCCTCTGGAGTGCTTGTGCGCCTCCGGCGCATTCAAATCCTCCGCCACACAAACGGCGGGTAAACCCACCCGAGGCGGGCAAGCTCGGCTCGACCAAGGCATTTTATTTCAATCAAAATGTCATAATTACCTCTAATTTACAGACTTTCTGATAAAATTACTTGACATTATATAATATCGTGTATAATTATATGTCCCGATGGACTGAGCGGATCACTCTGCCCTCCTCCTCACCCAATTTACAGGTGGCCTTGGTTTGGATTCTCAAGGCCACAACCATTTTTGAAGCCCACCTTTACGGTTTATATAGATTGAAGATTATGATAAATTAGTCTTCCCCCCTGCGACTCGACTTGAGCTCGTCGACAAGTCTTGCTACAGGGATAGGGATTTTAGCCTTTCGCTTATTAGCGACACAGTCGCTTCTCATAAAATCGTGGAACACGAGTTTATTTCCATACTGAAAACTTTTTTTTGGAATCACAAAGGGAAATCATGCCTACCCAATTTGATGTGGCCGTCATTGGAACCGGAACATCTGCCTATCATGTGATTCATCACTGTCTTAAAAAAGGACTTTCCCTGGCGGTGATTGATTCGCAACCATTTGGCGGCACATGCGCCCTACGAGGCTGCCAACCTAAGAAATATCTGGTCGCCGCAGCATCAGCTGTTGAGATAGCTAAGCGGATGCAAGGTATCGGTATCGCATCTATCCCGCGGATGGATTCTGATCTTGTGGCGAGCTGCTCTGAAACTGGGCATCAGTATCGGGCCGACATGGTCGTCCACGGCGCCGGCCGGGTTCCGGATCTTGAAGATCTCGATCTAAAATCCGCATCTGTCGAATTCAGTGGGCATGGCGTCACGGTAAATGAATATCTCCAAAGTGTGTCTAACCCATCTGTTTATGCTATTGGAGATGCTGCCAATACACCATATCAGCTGGCTACCACGGCCGATATGGAGGGCATGGCCGTGGCAAATAATATTACTGATGGGAACCATGAAATACCAGACTATGCTGTCGTTCCCTCGGTGGTGTTTACTTTGCCGCCGCTGGCATCCGTCGGCATTCAAGAAGAAGCGGCCATCCAACAAGGAATTTCTATAAAAGCCAAACGCGGTACAATGAATCAATGGCCTTCTTCCAAGCGAATCGGTCAAAAGCATTCGGGATACAAGGTCATCCAGGACAAGCAAACGGGACGGATTCTGGGTGCGCACATCTTCGGGCATAATGCCGATGAAGTCATTAATGTAATGGCCCTGGCGATCAAATTTAAAATCCCACCTGAGGAACTTAAGAAGATGATTTGGGCATACCCCACCTATACTTCGGATATTAAGTATATGTACGATTAGAAGTCATCTCAAAAATATCTTTTAGGCCAATTCCGGTGTTGGGCCCTCGCTTCAATTCCTCGGAATACTTGAGTATGCCTGCGGATTGATGCTCAGCCCCGCCTTGAACTTGGCCAAAATCTTTTTTTTGCGATAGCTTCTATACATTTTGCCATTGAATTTGAACAGAATTGCTGTGGATATGCGCGGTTATACCATGATCTCTTTGAATCTACCCATCTACCCGTCCTCTGTAGCAGGCTAATGCGGAAAACGGGCGCCACAGGCTTTTGCCCACGCCATGGCTATAGCAGGACACCGCGCCACGGTTATCCGTCTATCCATGGGGTGACACCGCGCTGTAATAAATAGCTAATTTCTTTGGTATTCATCCACGGATATGCCCATGGTATTCTGCGAAAGCTGTTAAAAAATGCACTTACCTTGCGGGGGCTTTTTTTCGTGAATAGCTCGCTGTCTCTAGTGGTCAATTCTTACTACTGGATTGACATGCTGCGCGCGATTCGATAAATTTCATCTAAATTTGGTAATGCCATTGCTGGAAAAAGGTTGAAATCAGCAAATTCCTTAATTCACTCCAATTAGGTAAATGTCGGGATATGAATTCATCACCCTCACGCCTAACGATCTTATTTTACAAGATTAAGAATATTTTTAAAAAATCCTCCAATGATTATCGTCTGACGATAGGAGAGGTTTTAAAACAAAGAAATATTATTACCGAGCGGCAGTTGCAGACAGCGCTTGAGGTTCAACAAGAAAAGCTGGGAAAGTTTGGGAAAGCGATTCGACTGGGTCAAATTATTGTTGAACTCGGATATGCTACCGAAGAAGATCTCGTAGAAGCCATCAATTACGACTATCAGCTTTCAGTTGCATCCTTGAACGATGATATCAAAACCCTGGTTAACGAGAAACGGCGTCCGTTAATCGAGGGGCTGCCGGCCGTTCGTGTTCCCATATGGATTCAACTCTTTGGGACCACATTTTTAATCATTGTCGTCACCATTTTTATTCTCAGTGCGGTAATTCTCAACCGGCAGAAGGAAAGGCTCTACGATCAAACCGTAAAAACTGGGTTGGTAAGTCTGAAATATTTCGGCAGCAACGCACAAATTGGATTGCTTGAGGACGATATCATCAAATTAAACAGCCTCCTCAAAGAAGCCACGACCGTAGAAGGGCTTCTGTATGCCATCATCGTGGACAACAACAACATCATTAAAGCGCATACGGATTTAGATAAAATCAATCATGTTTTCAGTGGGTTTGGCGATAGTGATGAAAAACAAAGTCAGGGGGGTGTCACCTATTTCAATTATTCCCTTCCTAGTGGCCAGGAGACCTTGAATTTAACTGAAACCGTCGCATTTCAAAACAAAAAGCTGGGAGAAGTCCATGTGGGATTGTCCATCGACTTCATGCAAAAAATGATCAGCAAAGAGCGGCTTACAATCCTGGTGATAACTTTTTTTATTGTCCTATTCGGCATTCTGGTTGCAGTTTTGCTGGGCTTCCGTTTTTCAAAACCTCTATCTAAATTAGTACACGCGACTGAAGAAATCGGACGTGGTAACTATCAACATAAAGTCGTTCTGGCGAGAAATGACGAACTCGGCAACCTGGCGGCATCCTTCAATCGCATGGGTGATGAATTGTGGAAAAATTCACAAATGCAGAAATCTTTCGGCAAATATGTCGGTTCAGAGGTCCTCGATATGATCATGGCCAATCCTGAAAAAACATGGCTAAAAGGGCATCGGAACGAAGCGACAATCATATTCTGCGATATCCGGGGCTTTACATCCTTTTCCGAAGAAAAGGAGCCTGAGGAGATTATTGAAGGATTAAACGAATATTTCGAAATTGCAACCAAATCAGTGATGAAATATGGTGGCTATGTTGACAAATTTATTGGTGATGCAGTTTTAGCCGTGTTCGGGGTTCCTGTTTATCACCATGACCACATGACCCGGGCTGTGAAGGCGGCTGTTGATATGCGACAATCATTTAACAGTTCCAATGTGGCGAACAATCTATTGCTTGGATCAATAGGCATCAGTATTAATTCGGGCATTGTTGTGTCCGGCAATATTGGCTCTCAAGTAAAAATGGAATACACCGTTATCGGAGACAGCGTGAATGTCGCTTCACGTTTGAACAGTCTTGCGAATTCCGGTGAAATCGTCGTAAGTAAAAATATATACGAACATCTAAAGCAAAAACTGCATGTGAAACCATTGCCGCCTCAGGAAATCAAAGGTAAATCAGATTTGGTAGAGTCCTTTGTAATTTTAGAATATAATGATATAGATATGTAATGCTATTTCGGAATAAAACGATAGCTTTTACGTGGGCACCGATTGTAATGAGCATTGCTCTTTTGTGCGCCTGCGCTGCCGCAAAAGGCACCCAACCTACTGTAATCGAAAGCAACTCGCAATCCGGTTTTACTCACCAATACGAAGATTTTGTTATCGTCAAGTCAATCGCGGGCGACTCTCTCGATTCACTGGCCGCCAGATTTCTACTCGACCCCTCAAAATCCTGGGTCATCGCGGAATTCAACGACATTAGCACCCTCTCGCCGGGAAAAGAAATTGTCATCCCACTGAGACCGGTTAATCTTGGCGGGCTGAAAATGGATGGGTTCCAGAAAGTGCCCATCTTGCTCTATCACGACTTTTCCAGAACTCAAACAAGCAAAATGAAAGTCCTGGAATCATCTTTTGAGGCTCAAATGAGATTCCTCAAGGAGAACGATTACCATGTCATTACCCTGGATCGATTCCTGGATTTTATGGAATACAAAGAGCAGATACCGGAAAAATCGGTGGTCATCACCATTGATGATGGATGGAAATCACTGTATACCATCGCCTTTCCTATCTTAAAAAAATACAATTTTCCGGCCACGCTGTTTGTTTACACCGATTTCGTCGGCGGCAAAAAAGCGCTCACATGGAATCAAATCAAAGAACTCGCTGAATATGGTTTTGACATTCAGTGCCACACCAAAACGCATCGTTATCTTACAAAAATGAAAGATGAGGAAAGCTTTAAAGGATTTTTCAAATCAGTTGAAGCAGAGCTCATTTATCCTAAAAAGATGCTGCAGAAGAAAATCAACCGCGATTGCAACTGTCTGGCTTACCCCTATGGAAAAACCAGCAGCCTACTTGCTGCGATGCTAAAAAAACATGGCTATCGCGCGGCATTCACGGTTACCCGTGGTGGGAATCCCTTTTACCTGAGCAATTACAATATCAACCGCTCGGCCATTTATGGTCATTACGATCTTGAAAAATTCAAAAAAAACCTGGACGTGTTTCAACCCATGACAACAAAATGAAATTTTTATCGCTATATTCTGCCCTAATTGTGCTTACGCTAAGTCTTTTTGTCGGGTGTGCATCGATGCAAGCAATGGGTACGCGCACAACAGCGGTGCCAGCACCGAGCGAAGATAGTGCTGCGGCCACAAATACCGATTGGTCCGCGTACATCTCCAAGGCTTCAGCATACGAAGCTGCGGGCAACTTGCGGATGGCTCTTTACTACCTCAAGATCGCTGCAAATGTGTCTCCGCAAGAAAAGCAGATATCCATGAAATTAACCGATCTGAAACAGCGCATTGATGCAAAGGCTGAAGCCCACTTCAAGGCGGGCATGAAATTATATCGGCTTCAACAGTTTGAAAAAGCGCAGCAGGCATTTCTCAAAACCCTTGTATACAATCCTCAGCATCCGCAAGCCCTGGTCTATTTAAAATCTAGATTTACTCCGTTTAAAACTGTATCATACAAGGCCAAAAAGGGTGAAACCAAGACAGACATTGCCAATAAAGTTTTTTTAGACCCTGAGAAGGCTTTTCTCATTTCATATTTTTTCGAAGAAACAAGCGATCAGGAGATTTTTAAAAAAGGAATGCAGTTAGATTTGCCTTATATAGAATCGGCGCCAGTCAAGCAGAAGGGAAAACCAGCTCAACAATCCACCGACAAAGCCCCGACTTACCAGATAGAGAAATCTGCTCCACCGGCTTTCAATATTCAAGTAGAACTCGCAAAAGCAGATGGTTTTTTAGAAAACAAACGATACGACAATGTCCTGTTCATTGCCGATAAAATTTTCGAGCATGACAATTTCAGCAAGGAAGCTGAGGGCTTAATCAACAAAGTGTATTATCAAAAGGGCAATGATTTGTTCGCAGAAAACCGCTTCCTGGAAGCACGCACGTATTTCAGTTTCATCGATCCAGAATATATTTCTACCGAAAAAATCCAGGCGACAATTAAAACTATCTTAGACAAACAAGCTGAGACCCACTATCTAAAAGGGGTTAATTACTTTATTAATGAAGACTTGGAAAATGCGATTGTGGCCTGGGAAACCGTTTTGAAGATGAATCCGGGCCACGAAAAAGCCCATACCGACATCCAAAATGCAAAACACTTGCTGCAGAAGCTGCAAAATTTAGATTAGCCGATCGACCAATATTACCGCTATTTACAACCGCATCTAAATTGTTTCCATATCGATCTCAGCGAAATCGAACCAAAAACCGCTCTGGGCAGCGAAATCCAATTCTGCCTGAACCAGTTGCAGATGTTCGTTTTCGATCTCAAGAAATCGGGCAAACATCCGCTGGCCATCACCCGATAGACCTGCCACAAGGCCCTCATAAAAGTTACTGGTTTCGATCTCCGCCTTGAGGGCCCTTTCCAGAATCTGGCGTTCCAGTGCCAAGGATTTACCTGAAAACTCGCCACCGACTTTGCTCGCTTTAGCACGAATCAGATCGGCCGAAGGCAGTTGTGACGGGAGCCCATCGAAATTTAGCACACCTTGATCTTGCCATTTTATCAATTTGTCCTGGAGATAGGCCACATGCCCCTGCTCCTCGTCGGCCAACATTTGCAGGACCTTTTTACCCCTGGCATCTTCCACTTCGTCGGCAGCCTGAGTGTAAACCGCCAGTATTTTGGTTTCATATTCAATCGCCGTTTTGATGGCCTCTTCGATCTTCATATGGCCTCCTTTGATTTATAAATTTTCATGCTTCAATTATAGAGGATAGCGATGACATTTCAATATATAGATTTTGTTTCATGCTTGTTTGTGGGCGTAAGAGCATGAAAATTTATGTAGGCAATGAAATCGTTAGGGTACATCCAGGGCCGGTATTATTCTCAGCCCAAACCCTACCTCCCATTAAAGTCGCAAGCTTGCGAACCAAGGCTAAACCAATCCCGGTTCCACGGGTTTGGCGCGTGAGGGAATTATCTGCGCGGTAAAAATCGTCAAACACTTTTTTTAATGCCTGCCTGGGAATTCCCGGTCCCTTATCGGAAACCTGAATATTTACACGCTGGTTAGCTTGATACGCCTTGATGGTGATTTCGCGCTGAGCTGCTGATTTACTGAATTTCAGACTATTTTCGATCAGATTGATTAGAATCTGAATCATGGCTTCGCGGTCATAGGCAAATGGTTTTATTTCGCCCAACTCAACATTCAGGACAAAAGCTTCCATGCGAAGTTTTGCATGCATGACCGTCTGAACTTCCTCGATCACCTCAGCCAATGTGCCCGTTTGCATATCGACATGACGTTGTTTTTTTTCCAACTTCGAGAGATCCAATACATTATTAATCAAACGCGAAAGACGTGAACCCTCTGAATCTAAAATACGATAATAGTCCTGCTCGCGCTCTTGGTCTTTGGCGATTCCTTGCTCTAGCATTTCAATATACATGCGAATGTTGGTTAAAGGCGTTTTTAATTCATGGGTCACGGCGGAAACAAATTGGGAACGACGCTCGGATACCTCCACAATTGTGCGCGTAGACTGATAAATCGCAAAGAAACCCAAGAGAATAATTACGGCCAGAATTACTATCATGATTGTCAGTGTCCGTCGCCCGCTGGACCGTGGAATTTTTTCACAAGTGAGGGTTGCACTTAAAAATGAAAATGGTGATGGGAATGCCCGATTGAGCTCAAACTTGGCATCAGTTTTTATCTCACCGGTCTCAAGCTGACGAATTACTTGCCCTTGATCCATCACCGCCAAGCGAAGATTCGTATAACTGGCCATGGGATGCAGTCTAAAATATGCATCAGCCAAGTACTTTAAAAATTTATTGGTAAGGAGTATAAAACCCTGTCGATACAACTGCTTGTTAATAATAATTCGCCGGAAAACATAAATTTGCTCTGCATTGATGAAAATTGACTGCAAGGGCGCCACTTCCACTTGAAAGTTTTCATCCAGCTTTTTTCCAGAAACATCACCAGAAACATCATCAGACCGGTCCTTATCCTCTAATTCTTCCTGATAATATTCATTGGTCCCGCCACTTGACCCCACACCTGATAGGAGATCGGTTAATTCCGTTTGAACCTTAGATAAGCTGTTTTGGGATTCACGCTCTTGATC
Source organism: uncultured Desulfobacterales bacterium (assembly GCA_964633115.1). Classification (GTDB taxonomy): domain Bacteria; phylum Desulfobacterota; class Desulfobacteria; order Desulfobacterales; family B30-G6; genus B30-G6. The sequence continues at coordinate 10,783 of CAZWEO010000095.1, read as the reverse complement.
TACCGGTTGTGGGGCAGCTGACGCTCTGGACTGCTCCGATTTGGCCACCTGCATGGCTTGTCCTACAGTAACCTCTTCAACGCGTTTTTCCTTGCGACCCAGATAGGCTTTCGGTGCTCTGGTACGGGTTGTATCTAGATATTTATCTGCTAAGCCCTCCTGGCGCTTAGCTTGTTTTTTGGTTGGTGCCGCAGATGGCTGTGACGATATAAGATCCGTCACCTTGACGCGTTTATCGTTAAATATTCGGTTCGCTTTTTTCAGTTCTGCTACCAAGTCAGTACGGTCGATCATCAAATCCGCAGCATTTTGTAGCATAGGCGTCTGAAAGGAACCGTCTGGATTGTTTTGAAAATAGCCTAGAATATAGCTCTCTTGGGGCAGCTGGGATAGTGGCGAGCGGTTTTCCGGAATGGCTTCGGACAGGCGACCTTTCGGCGACAAGAAATAATTGTATTCATCAATTGCGCGGCCTTCTTCCCTTTGTACAACAGTGGCCAAAGATTGCTCCATCTCATCGAAAATCGTTTCAGTAAAATATTGAAGCGTGGCAACCTCTTCTTGTTCCAGTCCCCGATAGGTCTTTAAGATAAAAAAGGCCAGGGGTACAGATAGGGCGATTAAGAAAACAAGAATCAGCAGCTTGAGCTTAGTCATGATGATGCTTCCAGTCGGTAGCCTTCACCTCTGATGGTGGTAATAAATGGCTTGTCACCCATTAGGGTTGATAATTTTTTCCTGAGCTTGAGCATGTGTATATCTACTGTGCGAGTTTCGACAGTTGGATCAGTATAGTGCCACACTTCGGTGAGGAGCTCCTTTTTGGAGACAATCCGATCCTGATGACGAAATAGATAAGCGATAATATCCATCTCTCTGCGGGTCAGTTCAATCATGTGGTCCCCAGATTCTGCCCTTAAATTTTTACCGTCAAAAAATATATCTCGAAAATGAATTTCTTGATCGCCGATACTTTTTCCGGTTCGTCGTAAAACTGCCTCAATCCGAACCATGACTTCGCGCAGTGAAAACGGTTTGGGGATATAATCGTCTGCTCCGGCTTTAAAACCGGTCACAATATCATCTTCAGATCCCTTGGCCGTAATCATGATAATACCCTGGTTCGGTTTTTTCTTGCGGATATTCTTGCAGATGGTGAAGCCGTCGACACCGGGCAGCATCACATCCAGCAAAATCAAATCATATTGATCTTGCATACCTGCTTTAAGCCCTTTCTCGCCATCGGCGACACCATTGACATCATAGCCATTGAAAACCAGGACATCCAATAGACCATTTAATAAGGCCGGATCATCTTCTACAACCAGTATGCGCGCTTTCTTCTGGTTCATTATCAGGACCTCCCAGAAATGGTTTTAAGACCTCATCTAACACACAATTACGGTGTTGTGGTCCTCCTTAAAATACTCACATACTCATTTGTATGCTGCGCTTTTTCGTCGAACAACGCCTTGTACTTGGGCGCTATCTGAAGTTTTTAAACCACTTCTAGTTCAATATGCAAAAACATTATTTATGGTCAACAATCTTCCTTGCCGTTTTCATGTCTAGAGTATACCAGATCTCATCAAATTCAAAGTAAAAGTTATGCAAAAAAATCGGATACTTTATTTACATTTGTTTGAATTGCACTATTGCAGATATGAGATAAACTTATATCTAAATTGCATCATCAAATATTTGAAAGGAGTTCATCATGAAAAAAAATCGTATAAAACCATTTATGCTGATTGTTGTGTTGATAGCAGTTACGAGTGCAGCCATGGCTTACACATCAGGCAAAGGAAATCGCCTGTTTTCGAATTGGGCTTCGTCAGCTGCACAGCAGGTTTCAGCCAATTCGGATATCGTTCACATTTCTGGCAATTTGATTCAAAACAAGGTTTTGTATGGATCCGACGGAATCGTAAATCTGTCACTAATTCTGCAAGCCGCTGATGATCTTGCCAACCATACCCAAGCGGACCGCAATGTCGATATGGTCATTGTCCTGGATCGGAGCGGATCCATGAAGGGCAGAAAAATCAACGATGCCCGTCAATCCATTTTAAACTTAGTATCAAAACTTTCATACCAAGACCGCATCGCGCTGATTACCTATTCGGAAGGAGTCCAAAGCGACTCAGGTCTGTTGAAGGCGACAAGGGCCAACCAACAATATTTGACATCCTTTGTTTCCGGAATACAAGCCGGCGGCGGCACTGATTTGGGATCGGGTTTGCAATTAGGCATCAACACACTGCTATCCAGAAATCGTAACGGGAACAACGGCAAACTGATTCTCATTTCCGACGGCCTTGCCAATCGTGGCATTACCAACCCGCATGATTTGGGTAATATGGCTGGGATTGCCATTGAACAAGAATTTTCAATCAGCACGGTGGGTGTGGGGCTCGACTTTAATGAGCATTTGATGACAACCATCGCCGATAAAGGTTCGGGAACCTATTACTTTTTAGAAAATCCAGCTGCTTTTGCGGAGATTTTTGAAAAAGAGTTTTATTATTCTAAAGCAACAATCGCCGATGGTCTAACTGTGAGCATACCCCTTCAAAACGGAATCACGCTAGTAGATGCCGCCGGATACCCGATTCAGATTCAAAACGGTTATGCTGTATTTCATCCCGGCAATATGCGCGCAGGACAAACCCGCAAACTATTTTTAACTCTCCAGATACCCACGCATGCAAAACGAAAGTTCGCAATCAACCAAATCAAGGTCAGCTATTTCCATAACGGACAACATCTTGAAACACCCCTGGCTGATTCTTTTGAAATTGCATGTGTAGCCAGTCGAAAGGAAGTTGTGTCTTCAATTGACAAGAAAAACTGGACCGAAAAGGTGCTTCAGGAAGATTATAATCGCTTGAAACAGGAAGTAGCCGGTGACCTAAAGGCTGGCAAAAAGAATGCCGCCCTGGATCGCATTGAACACTATTACCAGGATAAAGAAGCGCTGAATGCCGCTGTAGGCTCGGCGGCGGTTACTGAGAATTTGGATAAGGACCTCAATGAATTACGCAGCGTGGTGGAGGAAACGTTTCAGGGGGCGCCGGCAGCCGTGTCCCGCAAACAAAAGTCGAATTCCAAATCACTGCAATATGAAGGCTATGGTGGTAGGCGACATAAATAAAATCGTGTTCCACGATTTTATTATAGGAGGAAAGATATGCAAATACTTCAACGACTAGTCAGAATATGCAAAGCCGATATGCATGGGTTGATGGATCAATTCGAAGATAAAGAGCTTTTGCTCAAACAATATATAAGAGACATGGCCGCAGCGCTTTTGCAAAAAGAAGCCCGGCACAAAAGAATGACTCACTCCCGGCATGCCGCTTCGCAAAAGCTCGCTAGCACCAATCGGGAAATCGAAAAATTAGAACAAGATCTCGAAGTGGCCCTGAAACATAGCAAAGACACCATTGCACGTCACTTGATCCGGAGATTAAAACCGATCCAAGATCTGCGATCTCAAATACAACTCCATATTGACAAACTCGACCGTGAGATGGCTCAATTTCAAGCATCTATTGATCAACGGCGTCTTCAATTTGAGCAGTTGAAACTGCGGGTCACAAATTTTATTAATCGATCCGAACAAACCAATTTGAATTCATCCTGGGTTGCGAGACTTTGATGAGGAATTTGGTCGAGTACCACGTAGGAGTCTCAGTCGAATTACATGAAGGAATTCAAATTTTAGGCAGCGCAAACAATCAATCTTCGATAACCAAGGAGGCGCCCCGGCATGAAAACACATCCGAAACCTTTGCAATCAACCGTCATCTTCGGTCTCCTTTGTGGCCTTCTTTTTATACCATTTTCCCTTGGCTTGGGTCTGGTTGTTTATGGGCCCCAAGCGCTGTTCTTGCCAATATGGCTCTTTGTGACACTTTACAGCTGCTTTTTGACACGTTGGAGTCCGGTGGGAATTCAACCGATTATATTTCCGTTATTGTTGATATTGATGGCACTCCCGTGGGTAGAGTCAACTACGCTTTTTATGTCACTCATAGTGGGGACGCTGAGTTGGATTCGGAGTGGCCTTTGTTTTCCATCCAACATGGTAAAAAGGATCGTCGTAGAGATAATGCTATGTCTGTTGAACGGTGGTCTTTTATCAATCCTAAATCCTACTACGCTTTTGACTTGGGCAATGGCCGTTTGGATGTTCTTTTTGGTTCAGGCCCTTTATTTTGTGTTTTTCGAACCCAAGGAATTAGGAGCTGCTTCGATAAAAGCTGACCCCTTTGAGTATGCCAGGGAACAGGCCGAAAATATTTTAGCCAACCAGACCCAAGTGTAATTTAAATTAATTCAATATTTAGCCAGCATGTCGATTTTAGCTGAAATCGACATGCTGGCTTTTTGGGTTTTAGTTGTCCGAATTCCCTGGCATATCCAATTAATGCCATTTTCTTTGGGGCAATACTTTGACTATTACCTCGGCAACCGGGTTTAACCAACGGTGAATTGCATTGTCCAGATCGCTGATGCCACCCTCGGGATCATTATCGCCCACCACGCCGCGGTGTATGTGAACAGTTTCGTTGGCATCAAAGTCAATAGCACCACTTCCTTCAGTACCTTCATTTTCCCCCGGATCAAACGGAATCCCCGGTGCTCCCAATGCGCCACCACCGGTTATCAATTCGTCATTGGCCTCTGTGCCGGCATCATAACCATATAGAAAATATCGATAGGTTCCCGGCCATCTGGGTATGCGTTGTGAATCCAGACCCACAAAGCCGTCATTGGTTGGCAACATCATGGCCACTATGGACAGAAACCTGTTTCGATGACCCTTCAGTTTCAATTTTACATCTTCAACCGCTTCACCGGGTCCGAGCAAACCTTCGGCCGGGCTTTCTACTAAGATAGGCAGTCACTTTAATGTTTATATAAAGGACCGTTAAAGATTGTATAAAGATTTATTTCTGTTTCTGGAAGGGACCCCGCTAAACGGATACCCCAAAAAGTCATCACAGCCCACAGGATGGAGAGGAATATCATCAATTCCTATTAAAGTTATTTTTAGAATATGCCGATAATACGATAAATAATTCTGTATTTAAACCGGTCACGAATCACCGAAATTTTAAAACCATTTGTTATAGCTGTACCGATGATACTTGGTATCAATACAGCCATTAAAGCGGAGGAGAAGATGAAAAAGAAATCGCTACGATTCAAACTTATCGCCGGAAGTGTTGTCTGCGTGGTGCTGCCGATCCTCGTCATCGGTTGGTTTTCCCTTGAAAAAGCGACATCCGCTGTCGTCAAATTGTCGCAAGCACAGGCAGCCAGGATAGCAGACGACCTTGCCGAAAATATCGACCTGTTCCTCAGGGAGGAAGCCAAGCTGGTCAAAATGCTTTCTGCGAACAAGTCGGTCCTCGGCGCCACCCGCTTTGTGGACCAGTGGGGTATTCAAGACGGTCAGATGAAAATAATTCCATTGAATGCCGAACTTATCAAATTAAAAAAGGAATTGGGGACCTCCTATGAGGGTTTTGTGGTGGTCGACTCCAAAGGTGCCCCTTTTGCCGACAGCGAGGGCGGCAAATTTATCAACCTTTCCTTAGCCGAGCGGCCTTATTTTGCCTCTGCACAGCAAGGGATCGTCGCTACAGGTTCCGCCACGATATCCGGGGAAACCGGAAATATAGTGATTCCCGTATGCGCGCCTATTTTTTCCATGACCGGAGAATTTGCCGGCGGCATTATCAGTTTTCTCAAATTGGATGCCATTTCCCAAAGGATTTCCGCTTACAAAATCGGGGAAACCGGTTTCCCATTTATCGTCGGACCCACCGGAACGATTGTGGCGCATCCAAACTCGCAACTGAATCTCAAAAAAAGTATCGATCAAATAGAAGGGATGGCCCCGGTCTTTCAGAAAATGCAGGCCGGAATCAAGGGTGTCGATACATATCATGAAAACAAACAGGAGAAAATCGCCGGCTTTGCGCCTGTGAAGTTTAACGGATGGCACGTGGTAGTCGTTCAGGACACATCCGAGCTGCTCGCCACGGCGCATGCCATTCGGAATATTATATCCGTTGTCGGCATCGGATTTGTGGGGCTAACCGCCCTCGGTGTTTTTCTGTTTGCTGCACGTATTACAAAACCGATTCGACAAATCAGCAACCGCCTGAACGAGTCAGCCAAGGAAGTCGCCGTTGCGGCAGTTCAAATTTCATCCGCCAGCCAGTCACTGGCCGATGGTACCACAGACCAGGCTGCATCCATCGATAGAACCAGCGCCTCCCTAAAGGAGATTTCCGATATGGTCAAAAAAAATGCGAACTATGCCGGCGATGCCGATCATTTATCCCACGAAACCAAGCAAATCGTTATCAGCGCCAACACATCCATGCATCAATTGACAGACTCAATGGAATCGATTTCCAAGGCCAGCGAGGAAACCTCAAAAATCATAAGAACAATCGATGAAATCGCCTTTCAGACAAATCTACTCGCCCTGAATGCAGCGGTTGAGGCTGCCAGAGCCGGTGAGGCGGGAGCCGGGTTTGCAGTGGTGGCGGACGAAGTAAGAAATTTGGCCATGCGAGCCGCTGAAGCTGCCAAAAACACAACCGACCTTATTGAAGATACCAGCCAAAAAATAACCGAGGGAAGTCAGTTGGCGGAAAATACCAATGGCGCATTTAAGAAGGTGGCCGAGAGTGCCGACCAGGTCGTTGAGCTTGTGGAAAAGATTGCAGAGGGCTCCAGTGAACAGGCACATGGGATTGTCAAAATCAGCAAAGCCGTTGGCGAAATGGATGAAATTGTCCAGCATAATGCAGCCGGTGCCGAAGAGTCGGCCTCAGCGTCTCAGGAGATGACGGTACAGGCTGATACGATGAAATCAAACATATCTCATTTGGTAGATCTCATTCACGGCAGCGGTTCGAGCGATCGAGGATCAAGAAGTCCAAATGTCGTGAAAAATTCCGCCAGGAAGTCATCCCCATTTGGATTTCTGAAAAGACCTTTCTTGCGCCATAAAAAATCCAAAGTTGGAGACGACGATTGACAATGTTTCATCGGCTGGAAAATGGGGACAGCCTTTTCATCCCTTTGAGTGTTTAGTACTACGACGAACTGGGCTAATATTTTGCTATTTATTTGATTTTAATGGTTCAAGAAATCGCCTCCCGATAGCACATCTATTGGAGAACCGAATATTTCGGATCGATGCCCGGCGATAGGACAGAAATGGGGTTTTTTAACAAAATTCGGCGTCACGCCGCCATAGCCAAGGGAGATTTCGGGACCATCTTTAAAGATAAGGGAATCCCGCCGTTACCTGCTGTGGCCAATCGACTGTTAGCTGAAATCAACCGGCCCGAGCCGGATATCGACCAATTGGTGAAATTGATTGGTTCCACCTCAGACGTTTCCGCCAAGGTAATCCAGACGGTTAATTCGACCTTCTTTGGTTTGAAAATGCCGGTTGCTGATGTCAAGCATGGGGTCACACTATTGGGCTTGCGCCATATTCGCTCGATTGCATTGGCTTATGTTACCATGGATGGTATTCCCAAGCCAAAAGGCGATCTTTTTGATCATCAAGCTTTTTGGATTGATTCCCTGTTGCAAGCCATTATGGCGCGCACACTTGCAAAGACCAAATTCCCGCAGCAGGCCGAGGAGGCTTTTACCGCATCCCTTCTGGCTGATGTAGCTCTTCCGGTGCTGTTGTCAATCTGGCAAGAATACTATGGTCCGGTCATTAAGGAGTGGCGCCAAAGTCAGCAACGACTTTCGGAGATAGAGCGCCGTCATTTTGGATGGGACCACGCCCAGGCAGGCGCCTGGATTGTCAGATCGTGGGAATTTCCCGATGAGATGATCGGTTGCATCGGTGCCCACAATCTAACCTTTGATCAAATTGCCCACAACCAATTGACGGACACCATTGTGGTGCCCATGGCAGTAGCCGCACTAATGCCCAGTATGCTGCGATCTGAAGGAGATCAAGCCCATGATTTGGTACAAGCCGCGTTTGAATGGCTTGGTATGACCGGCAACGAACTGTGCGATTGCATAACGGATGTACAGCAGTCAGTGCATGACATTTTGGCTTTATTTGAATTTCCCGACCAGGATGCCGTCCGGATCCTGGCAGAAATTCTTGAGGCGGCCCAAAATCAGGGCCAGGAGGCAGACAGCTGAACATGGAACCGACCCAGGGCCCCCAGCAAGGATGGTTTTTTCGTTTTATCGCATTTTTTTCAAAACTGCAGCTTGACTACCTGATGCGCAGTTCGCGTAATCCTCGTCCGGTCTTGATTATTTTTGTATTTGCAGCCGGAGCCACTGCTCTGGCCATTATCAGCATGGCTGCCATCGTCACCAGATTGCCTTTGGTTTTCCCACCCTTGGGCCCCTCTGCCTTTATTCTTTTTTACACCCCCATGTCGGATGCAGCCAGTCCTCGATCCATGCTTTTAGCCCATAGCATGGCCATCGCCGCCGGATTACTGGCCCTGGGAGCATTCGCCTGGATCTTCCCTACCGCTGACTTGGCGACCTCGACCATTATGAATGGGCCCCGCATCAGTGCTATTGCTTTATCCATGGGATTAATCGGCGTAGGCATGATCGTCTGGCGTTGTGTTCATCCGCCCGCGGCGGCCACCGCCCTGATCGCCGTTATGGGGTATCTTGAAACCAGCGTTCAAGTACTGGGTTTGATCGGAGCCGTGTTGATGCTAATTTTGGAGGCAATTTTATTTAATCGGATCATCGGGGGCTTGCCCTATCCCTATTGGCGTTCGGACCCAAAAATTGCAGCGACCTACGGCCTGTTGGCGGGCATCCCCGAAGCAGGCGCAACCTTTTGGCAGAAAATGGTTAGCAAGACCTTTCACAAGCGCTGAGGGATATCGGCAAGCTTGGATGTTAGGCCCTTTTAGAATTAAAGCCCGAATAATGAATGTCGAACAGGAAATGACGAATGTTGAAGTCTGCTGATGGCAATAGGCGAAACTTCGACATTCAAAATTTTGCACTCAATATTCGATACTTATACCTTAAGTCCCTTTGGCAGGTTTAACTGAGTCTTGCGATCTTGTCTGTATCTAAAATCACAAACATTCGACGCCACAAGTGTCTGGGTTCGAACCAATCCGCGATTGAACCGTTTGCTTAAGGGATAATCGAGGGCGCACATATAGGGCACCAATTCAATGGCATTCTGCTGCCGGTAAAATTTTTGGATAGCGCATTCAGTCATATCAACACCATAGTCAAGCTGCTTACCATCTCCCTTAATGTAGGTGTAGACAAAATCATTCGGGAATATGCGTTCTTGGGACATGGCCGCATAGTTTTCAATCTGATCTTTCCAGCCCACATGATATTTGATATAACCCCACATGCTGACGAGAAACCGTGGTGAAGATTGAAGCCTGGCGTCAAACATATCTTCAAATTACATGCTGTCTGGCAGATATGAGATTATACAGCCAGGCAAAAATACCACCGAAGATGGCGCCGTCTATAAAGCCACATACCAACCCTATAATACTCCCGAGCGGACTGATATCATAACCTCTATATAGCAATCCGATAAGGGTGACCTCTCCGGTTATGCCGTCAAAGGCAATCACCCACCATGTAAACAAAAAAAGGGCCATGCCCAGGATCAGGCCGCTTGTCAACGCAAAAGCTTTAATATTGAGTTTCATCATTCCCCTCCTTGTGATTAATGGTTTCTTGGCTTGTTTGAACCCATTATGATGCAGGAATCAGGATGAATCGACCCAAGTTATAAATCAGGACCTCTTTTTTAGGATTATTATAGATTCTGTTGTCTGAACTGGGCAGGCGTTTTGCGTTCAAAATGCAAAAAGGCGGTATTAAAGGTTGACTTGGACTTGAAGCCCACATCAAATGCGACGGCTAAGATTTTTCTGTCGGGAAACTGGACGAGCAGCTTTTTGGCATGTTCGATTCTATGCCTTTTAATAAAGGAAGAAAAATTACTTCCAATATGCTGGTTTAAAAACTCAGATAATTGATGCTTGCTCACACCGACTTTGTGGGCCATTGATTCCAGATTCAAATTTTCATCAGCCAAAACGTCTTCCGCTTTGATCAGATGACGTATCCGCTCCTCTAATAGATCAACATTAATCCCGGCTAGATATGATCTTCTTTTTCGTTCTTTTTCTACAACGGCCTGAACAGTTTTTTCATAATCAGGGTATTTTGCTAATATAAAAAATAAAGAAATAAGGACAAGGTTTAAGGTAAACAATGCGAGTTCCATATAGATGCGCGCATTAAACGCTATGGCCAATCCATCCAGAACAAGACCCAAGATCATTGACACGACAATGGACAAGGCCGCGAGTGCAAAAGGAGTACTTTTTAGTACTGATTTTGAGAAAATTAGCGCTGTAACAAATGCAGCAATCGAAAATCCAAGATAAACCGCAAAAATAAGGATACCCAATCCTGCGAGAGCTAAAAATGTCCCATTATAATAGTACCCGTGGAGTTGGGGCGTATATTGATAGTCTGAAGAAAAGATCATGACCGTAGCCATTAATGTAATGGCAGTCGGCGTGATAAAGTGTGAAAGATCCCTTTTTGACGGCTCATAGCCTTCGAATAGGGCATGTTTTGTAATGATATATACAAGTGGCCCTGTCAAATAATATGCTGTTATCGGAAACAGATTGACGCTTATGCGCCATCGAATAGTGTAACGGAAGGTTTTGCAAAATAGAGTAACAAGCAT
>CAZWEO010000094.1:0-21044 GCA_964633115.1 uncultured Desulfobacterales bacterium | reverse complement strand
CCTTGGTAGGCCATTACCCTACCAACAAGCTAATGGTACGCGGGCTCATCTCCAATCAGTAGCTTACATGTAGAGACCACCTTTGATCTATAATGCCAAGGCAGAATAGATATTATCCGGTATTAGCATCACTTTCGCGATGTTATCCCCGAGTCGGAGGTAGATTACCCACGCGTTACTCACCCGTGCGCCACTTTACTCAAGGTTGCAAGCAACCTCTTTCTCGTTCGACTTGCATGTGTTAAGCACGCCGCCAGCGTTCATTCTGAGCCAGGATCAAACTCTCCAATTAAATTGTACTAAGCAGTTCAAAAAGAACTGCGAATTAACTAAGACCCAACTCTTAAAATGTGTCACTATTTAGTTTTCAAAGATCAAGTTCGGTCGCCTGACTGGCGACCTGGTCAATACGTCAAAGACGCATTCTATATCTATCTTTCAGCCTTGTTGTCAATAACTTTTTTAATGTCTCTGTTAAAAAAAATCAATGTTGTTATTGAATATTGACGATCGGATGATCGGTCAAGGCAAGTAAGAAATATAAGGTTATATCGCCTTCCTGTCAAGGCCTTTTTTTAACTATTTTAAAGAACTTTAAGAGAAAAAATCGCTGAATTCAGGTTAACCGAAACGACATGCCTTCTACACGTCCCCTGTCTGCATGTCAAGCACTATTTTATGAAATTTTTTCTTGCCGGATCGCAGCAGGATTCCACCTTTCTCAAAGTCTTTAAGCGTAATCATTTGATCGAAAACAGTAACCCGGTCACCATTGAGATATGCCCCGCCCTGCTCGATTAAACGCCTGGCAGCCCCGCCAGATTTTGCCAATCCAGCCTGGTGGAATAACTTGAAAGCTGGCAGGCCCTCTGCAAATACCTGCGACGGCATCGTCGAGCTGGGAACCGATTCTTTGGCGGCCGCCTTGATGTCACGCGGGATTGGGCTAGAAGGTAAAATATCAGCTGGAATCTGTCGATCCCCAAACATGGCCAAGGAGGCCTGAAAGGCCTTATCGGCCTCTTGGCTGCCGTGTACCAGACGGGTGGTCTCATATGCCAGGATGGACTTGGCGATATTCAGCTGGGCATCCTTGAGATTGGTTACCGCTCGAACCTCTTCCATAGGTAAAAACGTATATAGGGCCAGGAAGCGAACCACATCGTTGTCGTCTACGTTGACCCAATATTGGTAATATTCGTAGGGGCTGGTTCTGGCTGCATCCAGCCATACTGCGCCACTGGCTGTTTTACCCATTTTTTCCCCACTGCTGGTGGTAATCAGGGGAAAGGTAATACCATATCCGGATCCTCGTTTTACTTTACGGATCAGATCGATACCGGCAACGATATTGCCCCATTGGTCGCTACCGCCCATCTGAAGCGTGCAATCATGTTGTGAATATAGCTCCAAAAAATCATAGGCCTGTAGCACCATATAATTAAATTCTATGAAACTGAGTCCCTCTTCCGAATCCAGGCGCATGCGACAGCTTTCAGCTTTGATCATGCGGTTGACACTAAAATGGCGCCCGATGTCCCTTAATAACGGGATATATTGCAGTCCCACCAGCCAGTCAGCGTTATTCAGCAAAAGGGCCCGATCCTCGGAAAAGTCTAAAAATCGTGAAAGCTGCTTTTTCAGGGCATTCACATTCTCTTGAATGGTTTCAAGAGTTAAAATTTTCCGCATTTCGGTTTTGCCACTGGGGTCACCCACTAGCCCGGTACCGCCGCCCACCAAGGCAATCGGCCGATGACCACAGCGTTGCATATGGGCAAGTGACATGATCGGCACCAGGCTACCAATATGCAAGCTTGAAGCGGTTGGATCAAATCCGATATAAGCGGTCACGGGTCCTTTTTCAAAAAGCTCCCGTAGCTCTTCCTCATGCGTTTTTTGCTCAATAAAGCCGCGTTCTTCAAGGACATCTAATAGGTTCATTAGCCCTACTCCTGTTCCAATACATCTAATACCATTTCAAATCAGTCACTAATATAATAGCTGGTTTCGTTACCTCAAAATTCCAATACCCAAATCACAAAGCTCAAATAAATTGCAAATACCAAATTCCAATACATAAGAGTCTATCCCTATATCCCTTATTGGCGCGGTTTGAAATTTTGGCTTTTGAATTTGAGTTTTGTTTGAATTTTGGAAATTGTTATTTGTGATTTTGTATCTCTATGATGTTCCGTTTTAAGTTTTAGGTGTTAGGTTTTAAGAATGAAGGCCATTAGAAAAGGCTATCAGCCATACAGCCAACAGTCCAAGATGTTACAGACCGATACCCGAACCTAAAACCTAAAACGTAATACCTAAAACTAATTATTTATTCGCATACTCAATTGACCGGGTTTCCCGGATCACCATAACCTTAATCTGACCCGGAAACGTCAGTGATTCTTCAATTTTCTTTACAATATCCCGACTAAGCAATGTTGTCTCCTCATCAGAAATTTTTTCACTTTCCACGATTACGCGCAATTCGCGACCGGCTTGAATGGCGTAGGTATTGGAGACACCTTGAAAGGATTTGGCGATGGCCTCCAAATCCTCCAAGCGCTTAATATAGTTCTCTAGGAGTTCCTTACGGGCACCGGGTCTGGCACCGGAGAGCCCGTCTGCGGCTTGCACCAACAGATCATATACCGAAGTGGGGGGCACATCTTCATGGTGGGCTGCAACCGCATGCACCACCTGGCCAGATTCCCCATGTTTTTTAGCTAACCGTGAACCAATCAGGGCATGCGGGCCCTCAACTTCATGATCGATGGCCTTGCCGATATCGTGTAGCAAGCCCATGCGACGAGCCAGCTTTACTTTAAGCCCCAGTTCGGCCGCCATAATTCCGGATAGAAAACCCACCTCCACCGAATGCTGCAAGACATTCTGAGCGTAGCTGGAACGAAATTTGAGTTGCCCGATGAATTTTACCAGGTCACCATGCATGCCATGCACACCCAGATCAAAAGCTGCCTGTTCACCGGCCTCTTTCATGGTCGTGTCGACCTCTTTCTCAACTTTCTTAACAACATCTTCAATTCTGGCGGGATGAATGCGACCATCCGAAATAAGTTTAATTAGAGACAGCCGGGCAACTTCCCGTCGCACCGGATTGAAGCCTGACAAAATTACAGCCTCGGGTGTATCGTCTATAATCAAGTCAATACCGGTGGCGGCTTTCAGGGCGCGGATGTTGCGGCCTTCACGACCGATGATACGGCCCTTCATCTCGTCACTGGGTAGGTTTACAACCGAGACGGTTCGTTCGGCCACATAATCACCGGCATAGCGTTGAATAGCTGTGGCGATAATTTTTTTAGCTTTTTTGTCGGCCTGCTCTTTGGTCTCGTTTTCAATCCGCTTGATCAGTTTGGCGCCATCATGCCGCGCCTCATTCTCCATGGCACGTATGAGAAGCTCTTTAGCCTGATCGGCGGTCAAGCTGGATATTTTTTCAAGCTGTACCTTTTGTTCCTCGATAAGGTGCCGATATTTGGCTTCGTTCCTTTCGATATCCTGAGCTTTTCGTTTGGCAACTTTCTCTTTCTTCAATAAATCATACTCACGTTTTTCAAATTGATCCGATTTCTTTTCAATCGATTCTTCTTTGCGCAACAGCCGTTGTTCTCTGCGCTGCAGATCGGATCGGGTTTCCTTGGTTTCCTGATCGAATTCACTTTTCATTTTGAAAAGCCGATCTTTCGCTTCCAGCTTGGCTTCTTTTAAGAGCGTGGCCGAACGCCGCTTGGCATCCTTGATCAATTGAACCGACTCTTCTTTGGCTGCACGAATTCTGCTGGTGGCCATTCTGCCTTTAATTAAAAACGCGATCACAAAACCCACCAAAAACCCGCCGGCGACATACAATATTAACGTCGTATTCATATGTTATCTCCGTCTATTATATTAAAAATGGAATTCCATGGATAAATCCACGGCTCCATATTGGAAAGCAAATTTATCTATAATTTAAAGGAGTCGGTTAGCGGATGCAGGATGATCTCTATGAAACCTAGGATTAGGTATGAATCAAAAGAGATGTACGGAATAGGGTTCCTGACAATCGATGCCAGAATGTTCATCAAGGTGGCCCCCCACCTTGGTGCCGTGTTGGTAGGCCTTTGAACCTTATACTAAAGGTGGGCACTTTGTTGTTTCTTTAGGCTTTTCTGCAGTGCAGAACATGCACACCAAAACAAGTGAAAGTTCCCTTATGATAAGTGTTGGGTCAAAGAACATCTGCCAATCACGAACACGGCAGGGGAAACACCCCGATTTTCAAACGAACATATCATCTGTGTCAGTTTCATCCGCGGCTGGGATTCAGAATGCTTACATAACAGCTTGAGCTCAGCTAGGCTTGGGAAGGATTGATACGATATGTTTTATCTTTTCACATCAAATAGTTATAAGGTTGCTACACCCGGTTAAAGTTGCGTTGTATTTAACTCGTCTAAGAGGTTTGATGCCCGATCAGATACAAACTCCAACAAATCTGTATGACGTTGTTTACATTTAAAATATTCATTCGCAATATTCAGTGCTGCGAGTATCAGTATCGCTTGTTTACTGATGGTTGATGATTTGTCAGACAGCTGGCTTTCAACTTTTGAAACCTCTTGAACAAGGAAATCAGCAACTTCTTGCGCTTTTTTAATATCTTTCTCAGCTTTGAAGGTAAAGGGGTGCCCGAAAAGTTCTATCGTTACAAGCTGGTCCAATGATATTGTGATTACCTTTCCTTGATCATCCTTGCTTGAACTGCTATGTATCTGCTTCCGTTATTCCGTCCAACCTTTCCAATAAATTGTCAATCTTGGTTCGAATCAGAGCTTTGACTTCGCTATCCTGACCTTCATGCGCCTCTTTTTGCCTAAGGGTTTCCTCCAGATTTTCAACCTTGACAGTTAGCTCCAAATTCGTATTTTGCAATGTATTACAGCGCGTTATCAGTGATTCAACTCGATTTTCTATGTCGTTAAATTGCTTTAATAATGCTTCCTTATCCAATATGTCACCTCAATATAGCTTGGTTTAAGTATAGTATTTGCGTTGTGCGAAAGTCAAGTTTTTTCACCACGGGCGACCATGAGCGTTTCAACTCCCTTTAAATGCTCAATCGTATTTACACCGGTCACCTCATCAGGATCCGGCCCCACCAAAACACCGATGTGCTTGCCCCAACGATATCCAACCTCGATAATATCGGTTAAATACAACTCACCTTGGGCATTGTCAGGCGTCAGTTTCATTAAGGATGCAGCCAGAAAGGGACGCGACACACAATAAATGCCCGAATTGATCAGGCAAATTGCTTTTTCGACCTCGTCAGCATCGGCTTCTTCCACGATCTTTTTTAATTGCCTGTCTGCATTCATAAGCACCCGACCGTAACCAGTGGGATTGGTCAACTCAACTGCCAGCAGAGTCAAATCTCTGTCCGCCTGGACATGATCCTGTACCAGATTATTGATCGTCTCCGCTTTTAGTAGGGGTACATCACCACACAGAATAACAACATACTGAACACTTTCGGGTACAGCTGGCATGGCGCACAAAACCGCGTGACCGGTTCCGTTTTGTTCGGATTGCAAAGCAAAGGAGACTGACTTAAATTTTTGGCAAGCCTCCTGAACCCGGTCGGCTTGGTGCCCCACCACGGCAATGACATCTCGATCAGCCACACTGTAGGCTGTCTCCAAAACGTGGCAGATCATGGGTACGCCCAATATGGGGTGCAATACCTTGGCCATATCGGATTTCATGCGGGTACCCAGCCCTGCGGCTAGAATGATAATGGCGATGTTTTCAATTTGATCTTCCCGTTTCATTTGCTAATCCTCTATTTACATCCAAATTCCCATTTTAAGACTGAAGCCTTTTAGACTGTTAGGCTATTAGGCTTTCAGCAGCTAACAGCCTAATAGTCTATAAACCTAATGAGCCCTAAAAAAAGGGCAAACCAGTTGTTGGTTCGCCCTTTTTTTAGTTTATGCTAGTCGTCACAAATGACGTTTTTAGTTACTGCCACCTGCCAGCTTAAATCGCTGCAGAGCCCTTTCCAGGGCCGCCTTGGCACGCACAAAATCGATTTCTTCTTTGCTGCGATCCTCGGCCAAACGTTGTTCGGCTCGTTGCATCGCCTCCTTGGCACGCTCCAGGTCGATATCCCGGCGCCGTTCGGCCGATTCAGCCAATACAGTTACCTTATCAGGAAGCGCCTCGGTAAAACCGCCGCTGACAAAAACATAATGTTCCGCACCGCCAGCGTCCGTATATCGTATGGTTCCCACCTTGAGCGTCGTCAAAAAAGTCGTATGCCCTGCCAGTACACCAAACTCGCCCAGCGCACCTGGAGCAACCACCATCTGGACATCCTCATCTACAACGGCCTTTTCAGGGGTAACCACTTCTAATTTGATATTATCGGCCATTCTCGAAACCTCTTATACTCAGTCTTCTGTCAAACGTTTTGCTTTTTCAAGCACATCTTCAATGCCACCGACCATATGAAATGCCTGCTCAGGCACGTCATCATGGACGCCATCGATGATTTCTTTAAATCCTTTTACCGTTTCCTCTATTTTCACGTAGGATCCGGGGGTATTGGTAAAAACTTCGGCCACATGAAAGGGTTGCGACAAAAATCTTTCCAATTTACGGGCACGCGCCACGGTAATTTTATCTTCATCAGACAGTTCGTCAATACCCAGAATTGCGATAATATCCTGAAGTTCACTATATTTTTGCAGAATCTGTTGGACCGAGCGTGCCACCTGATAATGCTCATCCCCGATATAGGCAGCATCCAGAATCCGTGAAGTGGAGTCCAAGGGATCCACGGAAGGATAAATACCCTTTTCCACCAGTTTACGTGACAGCACCACAGTCCCGTCCAGATGGGCAAATGTGGTTGCCGGTGCCGGATCTGTTAAATCATCAGCAGGCACATACACACACTGGACAGCCGTAATGGACCCTTTATCCGTGGAGGTAATCCGTTCCTGCAATTCACCCAAGTCAACGGCCAGTGTCGGTTGATACCCAACGGCCGAGGGCATCCGACCCAGCAGGGCGGATACTTCTGAGCCAGCCTGGGTAAACCGGAAAATGTTGTCGATAAAGATCAGCACGTCCTGGCCTTCTTCATCGCGGAAGTATTCGGCAGCCGTCAAAGCAGACAATGCCACCCGCGCACGGGCTCCAGGCGGTTCCGTCATCTGCCCATAGATAAGTGCAGCTTTCGGCAGTACACCGGCTTCCTTCATCTCGTGGTACAAGTCGTTGCCTTCGCGGGTTCGCTCACCCACACCGGCAAACACCGAGATACCGCCATGCTGCAGGGCAATGTTGTTTACCATCTCCATCATGATAACGGTTTTACCAACACCGGCACCGCCGAACAGCCCCATCTTGCCGCCCCGGGGAAAAGGCACCAACAGATCGATAACCTTGATACCCGTTTCGAGCACACGTACGGTGGTGTCCTGCTCTGTAAACTTGGGTGCCTCCCGATGAATCGGCAGTGTCTTTTCTTGGCTGACCGGACCCAAACCATCAACCGGCCGGCCCACGACGTTGAGCACGCGTCCAAGACCTGCTTCGCCCACCGGCATCATGATCGGCTCGCCGGTGTCCTTTACTTCCTGCCCACGTGTCAGACCATCGGTAACATCCATGGCAATCGTTCGAACCACATTGTCACCCAGATGCTGGGCTACCTCGACAACTAGGTTGTCATCTTCATCACTGATAGCAGGATTCGTAATCAGCAGCGCCGTATAAATCGTCGGCAGATTTCCCTGCTCGAATTCGACATCGACGACAGGTCCTAATACCTGCGTGATTTTACCTATGTTTTCTCCCATCGAAAGACCTCCAACTTTTTTATCTGTTATGGGTTGTCCGATATTGGCAACGCAATAACGGGCAACTTGATTTCACGCAATTACCCTTTCAGGGCTTCCGCACCACCCACAATATCCATCAATTCCGCGGTAATGGCTGTTTGCCGCGCCTTGTTGTACATCAGGGTCAGGTTCTCGATCATATCGTTACATGCCTTGGTGGCGTTGTCCATGGCGGCCATGCGTGCGGCATGTTCGCTCGTGGATGTCTCCAGAAGAGCGCTGAAAATTTGGACATAAACATTGCGAGGCAGCAGATCACCCAACAGCTTCTCCGGTGAGGGTTCACAAATGTGCTCCGCCAGGTAGGGTGCGTCCTCGTCCACCGCTGCTTCCTCCGTCTCGATGGGCGGAATGGGCAGCAGTTGCTTCAGCACCGGCACCTGTCTGGCCATGCTGACAAACTCCGAATAGATAACATAAACTTCATCATAAGTTTCATCCAGGAAGGCATCCACCAGCTTGCGGCCTTCGGTCGAAGCAACACTGAATCCGATCTTGGTTCCGACAATACCGATATGTTCACTGACTCGATCCATACCATTTTTACGGCACCAATCGCGCCCTCTTTTGCCGAAATTGGTGAAGGAAAAACTGATGCCGTCAGCGCCTTTTTCCTGCATAAATGCTTGGGCTTTTTCGATCAGGTTTACATTGAATCCCGCGCACAAGCCCCTATCCGAGGTACACAAAACAATGTGTATCTTCTTGGCCTCTTCCCGTGGAATAAGCAAGGGGCTGGCTTCGGCTCCCGCCTTTTCAGCCAGGCTTCCCAGCACTTCGGCAAATTTGCCGGCATAGGGACGGAAATTTTCCATGTTATCTTGGGACCCACGCAGACGGGAAGTGGCCACCATATTCATGGCTTTGGTGATTTGTTTGGTCTTTTTTACCGCGGCTATCTTTAGCTCAACGTCTTTTAAACTTGGCATTTAGCTTGGCCCTTATCTTAGTTTTCTCTTGAAATTCGTATGGCCATCTGTCCAGGAGCCATTGCATTGCATCTGTTTAGGCCCCCGCAGTGTAGACATCCACCGCTTATTTGATGGTGTCCTTGAACTCTTCGTTATACGCATTCAAGGCTTCCTGCAGCGTACTATCGATGGCATCGGTGATTTCTTGTTGTTCGGCGATATCCGTGTAAACTTGCGGGTAACGCTCTTCCATAAAGGTATACAGACCGGCCTCATATTTTTCGACCACGTTGGCCGGGAATTCGTCCAAGTAGCCCTTGGTTCCGGCATACAGAATAATGACCTGCTTTTCGAGAGACAGTGGCTGGTATTGAGGCTGTTTTAAAATCTGAACCAGGCGTTCACCCCGGGTCAGCTGGCGTTGTGTGGCCGCATCCAGATCACTACCAAAGGCTGCGAATGCCTCCAGTTCACGGAATTGAGCCATATCCAGACGTAGTGTGCCGGCCACCTGTTTCATGGCTTTGACCTGGGCCGAGCCGCCCACGCGTGAAACCGAAAGCCCCACATTAACCGCCGGGCGGATACCGGCAAAGAAAAGGCCCGGTTCCAAATATATCTGGCCGTCGGTAATCGAAATAACATTGGTGGGGATGTAGGCTGACACGTCACCGGCCTGGGTTTCGATGATCGGCAGGGCCGTCAAGGAGCCAGCGCCCAGCTCATCGTTTAGCTTGGAAGATCTTTCCAGAAGTCGGCTGTGGTTGTAGAAAATGTCGCCCGGGTAGGCCTCGCGTCCCGGCGGCCGTCTGAGCAGCAGAGAAATCTGCCGGTATGCGACTGCCTGTTTGGAAAGGTCATCGTATATAATCAAGGCGTGCTGCCCTTTGTCACGGAAATATTCTCCCATGGCGCAGCCAGCATAGGGTGCCAGGTACTGCAGGGTAGCAGGATCACTGGCACAGGCGGATACGATGGTGGTATATTCCATGGCTCCGTGTTTTTCCAAAACCGCATGTACTTGGGCCACGGTCGACTTCTTCTGGCCGCAAGCCACGTAAATACAAAAGATATCGGAATCTTTCTGGGCCAGGATAGCATCGATGGCACACGCAGTTTTACCGATCTGGCGGTCACCAATGATCAACTCACGTTGGCCACGGCCCACGGGCGTCATGGCGTCAACCGCTTTCAGACCGGTGTACATGGGCTCATGCACACTCTTACGGGCGATAACACCAGGCGCAACCATTTCCACACGACTGGTTTCCTTGGCATCAATGGGGCCTTTGCCATCCAATGGTTCGCCCACACCCGAAACCACGCGGCCAAGGACAGCTTCACCCACCGGTACCTGAGCAATACGACCGGTACGTTTGACCATGTCGCCTTCCTTGATATGGATGTCCTCACCCATAACGGCGATACCCACATTGTCCTCTTCCAGGTTGAGTACCAGGCCCAGGATGCCGCCAGGGAATTCCACCAGCTCCAGGGCCATGGCCTTTTCAAGTCCGTACACCCTGGCAATCCCATCGCCAACAGACAGGACAACACCGGTTTCGCTTAATTCTACCTTTTTGTCATAATCCGTGATCTGTTCCTTAATAATCTGACTTATTTCTTCAGCTCGTAATTCCATTAGACACTTTCACCCCTTTTTAAAGATTCTCTCATGTTGAGTAATTGTGTTTTAATGCTTCCATCCAACACAAGATCCCCGATCCGTGTAACAATACCACCGATGAGACTGGGGTCCTGTTCACACTCCAATACAATATCTTTACCTGTCTTTTGCGACAAGGATGAGCGAATTTTCTCGACGGTTTCGGATGAAAGCTCGGTCGCCGAAACCAGACTGGCTCTTGCAACACCTTTTAACTCGTCAGCCAATTTTTGATAAAAATCATTGATGCTGCCTAAAAAGCCGACACGGCCCTTATCGAACAGCAACAGTAAGAATGCATTCATAACTTTGGAAAGATTTACTTTTTCGAGAACGGAATTGAGGACACTCTTACGAGCAGCTGCATCGTAGAGCGGATTGATTAGGGCCTGATTAAGCTGATTCTGTTGATCCAGCAGTTCAGCAAACAGGTTCAATTCCTCGCGGTAGGTTTCGGTGTTTCCGTCTTCTTTGCCGATCAGCAGCAATGCCTTGGCGTAACGCCGTGCAATAGCCAAATTCTTCACTATGCCACCACCTTCTCTAGATATTCGTCGACCAGTCTATCCTGATCTTTGGATGATATTTTAGTTTTAATGATTTCCTCGGCCTTGGCAAGCGCCTCTTGTAGGATTTCTGCTTGCAACTGATTTTTGGCTTGTGTAAATTCATGTTCAATGTGCCGTTTGGCCTGTTCTTCGAGTTTTTCGGCCGTGCTTTGGGCCTCATTAATGATACGGACCTTGGCCTCTTCTCCCTGCTTGATATACTCCTGGATCAGTTTTTCAGCTTCGCCATCCAGTTGGGTCAGCTTTTGATTGTATTCCTCAAGCTGTTTCTCAGCTTCTTGTTTGCGCTTTTCAAGGCTTTCCAACTCTTCCTTGATACCCGTGATTCGTGCGTTCAGGGCCTGGGTCAGCGGCTTCTTTAATATAAAAAACAGGGCGATGGCCAGTACGGCAAAGTTCATCACCTTATAGGTGTCCGTTGCGACCCACCCTTTGGGCTCAGCCTCGCCATGTTCACCGCCGCCTGATGCAGCCAACGCAGGGCCGGCACACAAAATACACAGTAACGCAAATACCACTGCCAAGCGTGAATAGATCATGACCTTATCTTGTTTTCGAATTTGTCTCGATGAATTCATTAAGCAGCCCTCCCAAGGATTTTTTCACTGATGGAACTTGCAAAGCTATCCACGTCTTTCATCAATAATAGCTTGGCATCATTGGCCTCGCTGGCAATTTGTTCGCGGATTTTAGTGAGTTCGGCCTGGGCTTTTTCATTGATTTGGCCAATGAGGGCTTTTTCTTCATCCGCAGCTGCCTGCAACAGAGCTTCTTTCTGCTTTAAACCTTTGGCGCGCGCATCCTTGATGCCGTCCGCAAAGGCTTGGTCCTGTTCTACCGCCTTGGTATCGGCAGAGTCAATGTCCGATTCGAGACCGGATATTTTCTCTTTTCGCTGGATGATGATGTTGCGAATGGGCTTGTAAAGAACAAGATTTAAAATCCATATCAGGATCAGAAAATTGGCGATCTGAATGAACACCGATCCATCAATGCTAATCATATGAATCCTCCATCAACGAACAGATATTTAAGGTATTATTAAGGTCCTTGAACGATACTCCCGCGGTGCTATAACATTGGCTATGGGAAGTTGTCAAAGGTTTTTTCCTTTTTTTGTATACGCGGGTAACCACTATCTGTATCGAAATAAAACTATATATTTCAACTAGTTTTGCCGCTGGGCTTTGTCCGGGGCTCCATACTGCAAGACCCATTAAAAACAACACCGCTATGGATGCTAATGTTGGGTGCCAGTAGTTCGCCATGGATGTGTGCCGGTGGGTGAGCCTCGATCCGATTCTTGGCTTGAACCTTGCCTTTGACACTACCTTTAATAATGACCGTTTCAACCTGGATATCGGCCTCCACCATGGCCTTGTCACCAATAATCACAGTACCTTCCTCACTGGTTACGCTGCCTTTAACACGGCCATCCAAGCGCACCGTCCCCTTGAAGTTGATAACACCGTCAAAGGTTGCATCGTGGCCAAGAAAAGTGGACACGGCGTCAATCTTGCTCTCTTTTTTCATCACCCCTCCCCTTTTATAACAGCATTAAGCCATTAGCGCTGAGCTGCTAACAGCTCAGCGCTAATGGCTTAATGCTTACAGCTTTTATATCCTTAATTAATTATAGTTACGTTCCATATTTTATAGACAGAATAAAATCAACCAATCGTTCTCTTGAAAATTAATGGAATCAGTTATGGCCATCAGTAAATTTAATAGCGGTGAAGCCGCCCCAAAGTAAAAATCGTGAAACGATTTTTACTTTTCGAACTGAAATCGTCGCATGCTGATATTTAATAAGATGCCAGCGCAGGCCATCATGGTGACAATGGAGGATCCGCCATAGCTGATAAACGGCAAGGTAACACCCACAACGGGCATTAGTCCCATAACCATGCCGATATTGATGAGAACCTGCCACATGATCAGAGCCGTGATGCCCACCGCCAATATGGTTCCAAAATTATCACGACAATTGGTGGCCACGTTCAAGCCCCACACAATCAGAAAAAGAAACATTAGCAGCATGACCGAAGCGCCCATAAATCCCCACTCCTCAGCCAAGACCGAAAAAATGAAGTCGGTGTGCTGTTCTGGTAAAAAGTTCAATGCATTCTGAGTACCTTCCAAAAAACCGCGACCAGATATATAACCACTTCCAATGGCGATTTTTGATTGGATAATATGATAGCCGGCGCCCAGTGGATCGCGATCCGGACTCAAAAAGGTCAGAATGCGTTGCTTTTGGTAACCCTTTAAGAAGTTCCATACCAAGGGAACTGATAATAGCCCAAAGGAAAGCATATAGATTAAGGTGCGACGCTCGATTTTTACAAACAAGGTCATGGAGCCGGCAATAAGCAGTATGACCATGGCTGTTCCCAGATCCGGCTGCTTCACGATCAGTGCAAATGGTATTGCTATCAGGATCATGGGGTTGATAAGCTGTTTGAAGGAAAAACCACGCTCGCTTGCATATTTGGAATAGTAGCGTGCCAAAATAATGATAACGGCGATTTTTGCCAATTCTGACGGCTGCACGGATATGGGGCCTAATATAAGCCACCGTTGGGACCCACCGATGACCTTACCAAATAACAACACACCGATTAAGAGACAGATGCAACCGATATATATAAAGTCAGCCCACTTCTCCAGCGTCTTGTAACTGAAAAGGAAACAAATGACCATGGCCATCAGACCAGCCCCGTACCAAACAAGCTGCTTGGTAAAAATGATCTTCTGGGATGGTTCAACCCCTGCAGTAACAGCGCTGTAAAGAGCCACCAAACCAAAGCCACCCAATACGACTATTAGTAGCATCAGTCCCCAGTCAAAATATTGAACCAATCGCCGATCAAAACCCATTTTTTTGTACCTTAATAGATTTTTTTTACTACATTTAAACCTAAAAACTTTTTGATCAATTCCTTATGAAATTAGCCTTTTAGGGGTTTAGGCTGTTAGGCTGCTCATTGCCCTCCGCTTAACGCAAAATATGCAACCCGTAACCCGCAACTTCCTCCACCCCTTACGTCGTTCCCACGAAAGTGGGAACCCAGACAAAGCCGAGTGCCGTCAGCTCTAAGCTATCCTGGATCCCCGATTTCTCGGGGATGACAACCGAGGGCTGGGATGCCAGGATGCTGCTTCAGCCTTTTAGGTGTTTAGACTGTAGGCTGTAGGCATTTAACCGCCTAATAATCTAACAGTCTTCAGCCTAAGCACCTAATCAGGCCTAACCCCTGACTCCTGTCTCCTGAATTCTGAATTCCGTCTCCTGTACCCTAACACTCTACCCCTTTCCGTCATTTCCTCGAAAGAGGAAATCCAGAAAAAGCTATCAGCTCGAGGCTTATTCTGGATCCCCACCCCCTCCTCCGAGGGGACAAGCTTTCATGGGGATGACAACCGAGGGATAGGATGCCAGGATGCTTGGATGAATTAACCCGCTACTCGAATCCCGTAACCCGATTCTGACTCCGGTCTTCTGAATCCTGCCTACTGCTCGCTACTTACAGCTTACTCCCTACGGCCTACGGCTCTCTCCTGACTCCTGCCCCCTGACCTCGCCATCAACTTCTGTTGCCCGACTTTATCCAGATACGCCTTAATAATCTCTTTGGCCACAGGTGCTGCAGCCGTGGATCCATGCTCACCATGCTCAACGATTACGGCTACGGCAATCTGTGGCGCCTCTGCGGGTGCATAAGCTACAAACCAGGCGTGGTCCTTGTGCTCCTCAGCGATGTCCTCTTCATCTTTCCCTTTCCCGGGTTCAGGCTCCTTACGGGCAACCAGTTGGGCCGTGCCGGTTTTTCCGCTAATAGGATACTTTTTAAGTCTTATCCCTCGGGCGGTTCCACCTTTGGTATTGACCGCTTCCCACAAGCCTTGTTTGACGATCTGCATGGTTTCGGGACTGATTGTTAGGCTACCAGTCGCTTTCGGTTTGATATCGTTGACCTGAACACCATCGGCAGTTTCAATACGCTGGATTATCTGAGGTTGATAAAGCGTACCACCGTTGGCAACAGCCGATATCAATACCAACATCTGCAGCGGTGTCGTCAGGTTAAATCCCTGACCAATGGCAATATTGAGTGTTTCGCCCTTTTGCCAGGATTCACCGTGACGCTCTTTTTTCCAAGAGGCGGTTGGAATCAAACCTTTACTTTCATACTCCAGGCCTATACCGGTACGTTGACCCAGACCGAGCATATTGGCGTAGTCGGCTATACGATCGACACCAACGGCCCTTCCGACTTCATAGAAAAACACGTCACATGATTCTGCCAGGGCCCGGATAACATTAACTTCCCCATGCCCGCCTCTTTTCCAACAATGAAAAACCCGATCGCCGAATGCCAAATGTCCGGGGCAGTAAACCGTGAAATCCAAATCGATTTCCCCGGTTTCTAATCCAGCCGTGGCGGTTACGATTTTATAGGTGGAAGCCGGCGGATATTCACCCTGGATGACGCGGTTGGTCATGGGGTAATCCGTATTCGTGGTCAATGCATTCCACTCCACCTGGGACATACCACTCACAAATGCATTTTGATCAAAAGTAGGGCTACTGGCCATCACCAGGATTGATCCCGATGTCGGGTCCATAGCCACGGCCGCACCTACCCGATCCTTTAATAAATCTTCCACTTTCTGTTGGAGCGCATAATCGATGGTCAAATACAGATTTTTTCCAGGATCGGCATTGACGGTCTGCAGGGCCTTAACCACCTGACCTTTTACGTTGACCTCCACCTGGCGGCCACCACGTTCTCCGCGTAACACTTCCTCAAAGGATTTTTCGGTGCCAAATCGACCGATATAGTCTCCACTGCGACATCCCTGGTAGTTACTGTTTTGCAGCTCCTTGGCATTGATTTCTCCTAAATAGCCAATCAGATGGGAAGCATGCTGACCGTTTATATAATGTCGAACCGGGCGGATATTGATGATTACCCCGGGTAGATCATATTTGTGAACTTCGATCGAGGCCATGGCATCCCGCCCAATATCTTGTTTGAGTAAAATCGGTTTATAGGATGACAGGCCAGAGCAACCCTCTAGTTTTTCTTCCAATTCTTCCGGGGAAATGTTTAAATGAAAGGCCAGTTTCTTTAGGGTCTGATCTAGAGGCTTGGCATCACGCAGGATGATACTCAAATCAAATGATGGTCGGTTATCAACCAGCAAAACCCCATAGGTATCATATATCAGACCACGCGGTGCCACGATGCTCTCCAGACGGATACTGTTATTTTCTGAAAGACGTATAAACTCTTCGCCTTTCATGATCTGAAGATAAAACAGCCGCATGAATAAAACCGCGAATGCAACCACAACGCATAAAATTACGCCCATGATGCGCTTGTTGTACCATTCGCTGTTGACGGTGTTGAGGTAGTGCTTCATTGGTGTCCAATATCAAAAGTTCGAACCGCAGAATGTCGAACATGAAATTTTGAATTTCGAAGTAAGTCCTTCAACATTCTGCAATTCCCTGTTCGATATTCGATATTAACGCATTTTAACCACATGACACAGACCATTATTGGTTGCAGGCTAGCGATATTCCGGCTCAAACGTCTTGAGCCACTTTTCCATTGTCTTGTGCCAACCTTTGAAAATAAGTATGATGATGGGTCCAGTCACCACCGCCCATATCAATTGGACGATAACCCGCTGATAAGATAGTGACGGAACGCTTACTTCCGGTATAAAAATCGCCATGGTTCCCAGTAAAATGATGTTTTGGATTAATACACAGCCGACCACAACCAAGGGGAGAATCAGGATGTTGCTTACGCGCATGAACCGTGTAAGCAACAGCATCCCCACATAGAGCCAGAAATAGCAGCTGATATAAAGTCCAAACGGCCCGCCAGACATGCCATCCATCACAAAACCAAACAGGATTACGAATGGAAACCCTTCGCGTATGGGTCTATAAAATCCCAAATAGACCACGGACAACAGAAATAGATCATACAGACTCTCAAATATACTGAAGTGCATGGGCAATGTGGTTTGAGAAACCACGATAAATAGTCCCACAATGATGTAGAGTAAATAGGTCATGAGTCCGAAAATTCCACCGGTTTGGGCACATCAATAATAACCAATACTTCCTCAAGCTTCTCAAAACCCACAAACGGGGTGACAAACACTTCTTGGAATATGCCCGAACTAGGTTTATTGACCTCATGGACGTAACCGATCTGCAGGCCTTTGGGGAACACGCCATCCAAACCGGAAGAAATGATAATGTCACCATTGGCCACATTGTGCCGGCGTAGAACATAGTAAAGGCTTAAAAGACCAGAAGGCTCCCCTTTGATGATACCTCTGGCACGCGTGCCCTGAACGAGGGCGTCTACGGAGCTATTCTGATCTTCTAACAACAGCACTTTAGCATACGTACTGGACGCATCCATGATCAGCCCGGCAATGCCGCCCGGTGTCACCACCGGCATGCCCCGTTGAACACCGCTGTTTCGCCCTTTATCGATAATGATCGTCTTAAACCAGGGGGACGGATCCTTACCCACGACAGCAGCAGCCACCATTTGCTGCTTTAATTCGGATTTAAATTCTAATAATTGCTCGATACGGGTATGCGATAGCTCGATCTCCCGCAGACGATTGATTTTTTTGTTTGCCGCCATCAAGTTATGGGAAAGGCTGTCATTCTGCTGGGCAACCCCTACCAAATTAAAATAGTGCCGCCAGATGCTCTCAACAAAGTGGATGCTGCTGGATATGGATTTTTGGAACGGAGATATTAGAAAAATAGTAAATTGACCGACGCGGGTTGAAGGGGTTCGTTCCTGGCCGTTGACCGATAGAATGATGATGTTGACGGCAATCAAGATGATTGCGCCAACGATCATGATCATCTTTTTCGAGAACATGTAGCTACCTATCAACTGATTTGAGCGATTGTTGAGGTTGCCACAGATACAAGGAAGATTCGGGGTCGCTATGGTGTACTATGCGGTTTCGTATCTGACACTGTAGGTGTGGTAAGATCGGCAATCCCAACGGGTTTCAAATTTAAGAAATCAGATGAGATGATTCCTTTGTGATATTTATTATTCCTTTTTTAAATTTGAAACGCTCAAATCAGGTGATGATTACCTGCTTGAGTATCTCCAGGCTATCCAAGGCTATGCCTGAGCCCAATGCTACTGTTGAAAGGGGATCTTCGGTAACAGTGATGGGCAATCCGCTTTCCTCACGCAGCAACTTATCCAAATTTTTCAATAGGGCTCCGCCGCCGGTTAAAACGATGCCACTGTCCACGATATCGGCTGCCAATTCCGGAGGGGTTTGTTCCAAGGCGATCTTGACCGTCTCGACAATTGCGTCGATTTGTTCCGAGATAGCCACTCTGATCTCTTCGGAATCGATGGCCAGAATTTTGGGGATACCGGATACCAGGTCACGCCCCTTGACCTCGATGGTGGAAATGTCGTCCGGATCCGGGTAGGCATTGCCGATAGTCGTTTTGATGATCTCTGACGTGCGTTCGCCGATGAGGAGATTATATTTACGCTTAATGTATTGGATAATGGCGGCATCCATTTTGTCGCCGGCCACCCGCAACGAGCGGCTGTAAACAATGCCGGCCAATGAAATAACGGCCACTTCCGTTGTGCCTCCGCCGATGTCCACCACCATATTACAGGTAGGTTCGGTAATGGGAAGCTCCGCCCCGATGGCGGCAGCCATGGGCTCTTCAATCAGGAAGACTTCACGGGCGCCAGCGGATTCCGCCGATTCGCGCACCGCCCTTTTTTCAACTTGGGTAATTCCGGAAGGCACCGCAATAATGATTCTGGGGCGCACGAAAGTTCGCCGGTTATGGACCTTGTGAATAAAATGACGTAGCATGGCTTCGGTGACTTCGAAATCCGCAATCACGCCATCGCGCAGGGGACGAATGGCAACGATGTTGCCCGGTGTGCGGCCAACCATATTTTTGGCTTCCAGTCCAACCGCCAATACTCGATTTTTCAAACGTACATCGGTTCGCACGGCCACGACCGATGGTTCACTTAGAACAATACCCTTGCCCTTGACATAAACCAATGTATTCGCTGTGCCCAGATCGATGGCCAGATCACTTGAGAATACGCCCAATAGCTTGTCGAAAAAGAAATTCATAGTTCCCCGATTCTAAGAATAAAATCGTTGCACGATTTTATGGAACGCGACCCTTTCGCCCCAGGCGAAAGGCTTTGTCGCTCGTAAGGGCAAAAAAATTGTCGGGCATGGATCAAATTTGTCCGCTTTTCGCCCAAAAAATAACCTAACCCAAATTTCGAATAGCCCGCATTACCATGATAGTTGTCGCTTTTTATAACAGGTGACCGTTATCAAAGATCTGACCTTATTACAACAACAAAATCACGGCACATAACTATGATTCGCGGCTTCGCTAATAATTGGCAGACTTATTTTCCCATCAATTAGCATCATACAGTTCAATACATTTTATAGTCATTTTTTTAAGGGTTTCACCAATAGAGATGTTGAAGAACTAGATGCCTACTATTCGAAAATTCAAAGATCCAAGGAGGGCCAGACAATTAGATTGAAGACTTTTAGGCTCATAGCCGCTGATAATCTAACAGTCTAAAGGCCTAACAGCCTGGTCTTCCTAAAACCTAAATCTTAAAATCTAACGAGAACATTATCTCATCATGCAACAGGGGCCGGAATTCCCTGATCCGTTCATTGTCCCGAGTCGGATGAATCCGGTTGGTTAGCAGTATGACGATGATGGATTCCGAAAGATCGATCCAGAAGGATGTGCCCGTAAAGCCCAGATGCCCGACACTGTTTTTCGAAAACAAACGCCCGGCTGCCGAATTCTGCTCCGCCGGACGATCAAACCCAAGGGCGCGTTCGGTGCCTATTTTTAATTCAAGAAACTCTCTTACGAGCGCTCGCGGAAACAGGCCTTGATCTATTTGGCCACGATAACAACCAAGCAGTTCCATCAGCAGACGATGAACATCGGCCGCCGTGCTGAACAGACCGGCATGACCATCCACCCCCCCGGCAGCGTAAGCATTCTCATCATGGACATGCCCCTGCATGAGTTTGCTGCGCCAGGGGCATTGCTCGGTTGGCGCAATACCTTCGGCTGCTATGGATCTTTCCAATGGCAAAAAAAACAGATCGTTTAGCTGCATGGGCTGATAGATCTTCGTCTGCACCCATTGGTCCAGTCGTGACCCAGTTACAATTTCAATGATCCCACGCAGCAGCATGAATCCCAGATCACTATAGCAACATGTTTTTCCAGGGGGCTCCAATAACGGCTCTCTGACAATCCATTCCAGAAGCCTCGTACGCCAATCAAAAGAGGCCGTCTGTGGATAGTTTTTAAAATAACGGCGGTAGTCCGCCAGACCCGAAGTGTGCAATAGCAGATGCTGTAGCGTGATGCTGGCCTTATCGGTGTCCTTGCTGATATCCAGAAACCTGTCCAGGCGGTCATCCAGATTCACCCGCGAGTTTTCCACCAGTTTCATGATTGCCAGGGTCGTGGCCAATGGCTTGGTCAACGAAGCCAAGTCATAGATTGTTTGGGTTGTAGCCAGTTTATCGTTGGTACAATCCAAATGGCCAAAGGCTTGGTGAAACAGGATATCATTGTTCTGGGACACCAGCAGGACACCACCTGGGAATACACCCCGATCAACAGCAGCTTTCATCAATTGAAGTACATTATCCATACTGCAACCAGCTATAGTTCTTTAGCATATTGTAAATTCTCTTTAGAATTCCCAAGTACCAATTAACAAAAATCAAATCTCAATATTCCACAAGATTGAATCCGGAATAGAAGTAGTTCTTATTAAAACCTGTTAAAAAGCTAGCCGCACTGCAAAGTTTCACCTTACTTTCAACACCCTTTTTATCCCAAGTTGGACAATTTATTGTTCTGCAATAT
>CAZWEO010000093.1:0-21185 GCA_964633115.1 uncultured Desulfobacterales bacterium | reverse complement strand
TTTGCAGAATAGATAGTAGTAGAAACGAAAATTACGCTGAATAATTACAAAAAATGTATATAAACAGGAGAGGTTCCTGCATCCATTGATAAAGATTCCGTTTATATGAATTAGGTTAAAAAAGAATGCAGTTTAATTTTATAACCGCCTAAATAGGTTTCAGTCAAATATATTCGTGTATGCCAGGAAATCGGTGGGAGAGCTTTTCGAATGGGTTGCAAATCGTTTGTTCGGAAAAATGCCTTATTGTTGCTTTAGCAATTATGCGCAGTCAAAGTGCATTTCAGATCATTATTAATTGGATTCTAAGGTTTGCCGCAGATTGTAGGCATCCTGTTTGGTGATGTCGACAATACGGGTGATTTCATTATTATCTATGCTACCTGTCATACCAACGACCCAAACTGCCATGGAAGGTCCCTTTTGATTGTTGAGGGCAACGGCAACGGCACGAACTCCAGTAAGGTACTCTTCATCATCCAGGGCATAACCTTGCTGACGTACCAGTTCAATCTCAGAAAGATAAGTGGCAGGGTCGGTTATGGACCGGGGGGTATAATGCGGCAGACCTTGTTCCTGTATCAGGTCCTTCACCAATTCGTCACTTTTGAGGGCCATAAATACTTTGCCAACCGCGCCGGCAAAGAGTGGGATAGTCGTCCCCGGCGTGGCCGAAATTTTAAGCGCTTCAGCAGATTCGGCCGTTAGGGTGATCAGAACCCGGTTTCCAAGCCAGGCACCTAAGAAAACGGTCTCCCGAACTTGGTCCCTTACTGAGTCGATAATGGGTTTGGCCAGTTGGTTGATTTTGAAATAATTCCACCCGGAAAAAGCTAACTCCATGATGGCCGGACCCATTAAATAACCCCGTCCATTAGCTCCTTTGCTGATAGCATTTTCCCGTAGTAGGGCGTGGACTAATCCATGGGTGGTGCTTTTGCTGCAGCCTAAACGCTCGGAAATCTCGGAAAGCCTTAAGGGGCGGTCGGAATCGACCAGGGTTTTTAAAATATTAAATGCCCGCTGAACCGCGGGTGCCTGGTATGTGGGTTGATTAGCTTGTGCAGTCTTTTTTCTCATTGAGCGTATCCAGGGATCCTTGATTTATTGATACAGCATGGTTATATTAATTGTAATCTTAATTAATCTGGAGTCTCCGACTGGTCAGATAGTATAGCTCTACCTGAGTTAGAGATTAATTTCGAATTTCGATATTTGGCTTTAGGATTTTATAAACTTCAGAGTACAATTCTATATAAGATAAATTCAATGCCGGGCTCCATAGCCTGGCGTATTTAGTGTCATGAGCATTATCGTAAACATCCATAGAACCCACCGCACTTACACTGATGGGCTTGATCGCGTATCAGTGGAGGGCCAAACCGTCGGCGATTGTCTCAAGGCCCTGATTCAACAATATCCCGGCCTCCAAACAATTCTCTTTTCTCAAAAGGGTGTTTTACGCAATCATTTTGAAATATATGTAAATGCTGAGAGTGCCTATCCGGATGAACTTAAAAAACCAGTTGCCGACGGTGATGAAATTCACATAACCGCTATTCTTGCGGGTGGCTGAACCAGCGGTTATCCACGAATCTCCACCCGATGTTCTTGAGATTTATAAAAACGCAGAGCCGCTTCTTTCTTTTTAGAGTCACTGAACACCTCAGCTGGGACAAAATCCACAGCCTTTACATCGCAGAAATTGACACACTGCGGTTTCCCTCCGCAAAGATCGCATTTAAATACGCGTTTATCTGTCTGGTTGTAGTTCATGGCCCCAAAGGGGCAGGCATTCACGCACGAACGGCAACCGATGCAGATATTGTAGTCTACAGCCAGAAACCCTTCGTCCTCATCTCGTCTGATGGCCCCTACCGGACAAACAGATTCACAGGGTGCATTTTCACATTGCTGACAGATCATGGGTACATAGACACCTTGGTCCTCCCATTTAATTACCTTGACCCGGCTGCGCGTGGGATTTGATATTCCATCATGTGACACGGAACACACCAGCTCGCAAAGGCGGCACCCTGTGCATTTTTGATAATCAACTTTTAAGATTTTATCCATTTCTCTTTCCTATTGAGTACCTATAAAAGGTTTGATGGTTCATTTTCTAAACCAAGTCGGGTCAGGGTTTCCTTGGTGGGAACTCCCTCCTGATCCCAGCCATGGTGCTCATAAAATTCATCGATCATTCTGTCGAATTTTGCACGATCAATGCGGGCACCGATAACATCCGGTGCTCCGCGACGACAAGGTTCGTCAAAGTAGCGATGATTTAGGGTGTCCCCTTTTTCAGGATCATTGCGTATGAGCCCTTCTCTGAGGTTGAACATTCGTTCCAGATTGTTGCAGCGTTCGGCAATTTCCCAGATCTCCTCGGGTGTAATTTCAAGTCCGGTGTTGTAATAAATAACCTTGGGCCAGTCTTCGAAATTAGGCAGGGTGGCACCTAAAAAGAGTGTGTGGTATTTGCAAATTCCCAGGCAGTCCACAGCCATGTAGCAGTTTTCCTGCCATAACACCTGCCAGGGCTTGCCTTCATAATCGGTATGCTCTGAACTCAAAGGTCCGTCATATGGAATCGGCGAGCTATAGATTTTACGCAGCACTTTCTCGGGCAGATGATACAAATCGATGGCCGGACGGCTGCGCAGGTGATCCGAACCTCGCGAGGCAGTGGCAATATTTAATGCTAACCCTGGGGTTGCGCGTTCATCCGAATGCAGATTATTCATCCCCTTGACCTGGATCAGATAGTCAAAGGCATTTTTGCCTATCTTCTGGGCTGCGGGTATGCCGCCGTCGGCCAAGGTGTCACCTATCCAATCCTTACGCAGGCAGATACGGTGGATCATTTCCAGCAAGGCCTCGTCATTGCCAAAGCGCAGATCGAGCCCATCGGTTTCTTTGTCGCTGATGATTCCCAATTCGTATAGCTCCATGGCCCATGAAATCATGCTGCCGATTTCAAGATTATCGACACCGTACTGGTTTACCAGATGGTTTCCGGTTAAGACCGTGTTGGCATCTTGGCAATCGGGTTCAGAGCCAAATGCCCCCAATGATGTATATTCCGGACCTTCATCATATTTTCCCTGGTACAGACCGGTCTGAATTTTATACTGAGCTCGGCAGTGAACCTGGCACCCAAAACAGCCGGTCATATGGTGGGGTCCCATGGTTTCGGTGGCGATTTCATCGATTCGCTCCGGCTCTATATCATCCGCGTATTCCATTTGATTGTACTGGAAATTTCGAGTACGTACGCCGCCCCACGAGTTTGTGGCCCCCCAGATGAAGGGTGTTCCCAGTGCACCCTGGGTCTGATTTACTTTAGCGCTGGTGATCTGGTCGATAAATTTCTTATTGTACTCCAGGGCATCTACCGGATGGGCAATGCGAATGTCTAAGCTGCCGCGCACGGCAACAGCTTTCAGATTTTTGGATCCCATTATGCAGCCCATGCCCGTGCGGCCGGCGGCGTTTTTCACTCCGGTCATCACACAGGCATAGCGCACCAGATTTTCACCGGCGGGTCCGATGACGGCGGATTTAACTTCATCATCACCCAGCTCATCCCGGATGGCCCATTGGGTATCGGTCGTGGTTTTGCCCCACAGATAGCTGGCATCCTTAATCTCGATGTCACCATTGTGAATCCAGATATAGACGGGTTTTTCAGCTCGACCAGTGATAACCAGGTGGTGGAATCCAGCCCAGGCCATTTCCGGTGCAAAAAAACCGCCCATGTTGGCGCTGCCCAGCAGGCCGGTTAAGGGCGACTTGGCCATGATGTGGGTTCGCGCGGTGGCCGAGGCGCAAGTTGCCGTCAATAACCCACCGCTGATTAACAGCGGGTTTTCGGGACTTAAAGCATCGCAACCCTCGGGTGCATGGTTGTAAAGCAGATAGGCATCCAATCCGCGTCCACCCAAATACTTTTTGCGCAGTTCGATTGGAATCGGTTTGGTTTCAATCTCTCCGGTAGATAGATTGATATACGCAATTTTTCGGTTCAAAGCCATGATAATGCTCCTATTTTTTAGACGTGAATTTTAAGCTCTAAGCCACTATGGCTTTTGATGTGGCTTTAAAATCACGCCTAGTCTTCTCCCAGAGATTCAAGTCTCTCCGCCGCTAATTTACGATTGGTTTCCCAGACAGGCCCGCGTATGCGCGGGAGATCCGGTCCTAACCAGTAAATACGATACTCCATGCCGCAGGTGGAACAGGCAACCCGTTCATCCCCATAGCTTGGCTGCATGCGCTCCATACAGCTCGGGTTGTGGCATCTGACCTTTCCAAATGATCGTGTTTTTCGTAACGATTCTGCTGCCGAGTCTTTTTCGGTATCAATTGCCATATTAATCTCCAAAATATAAATTTAGTTAAGTTCATTATACTGAACTATTGATTTAATAATAGCATCGTAATAGCGGGGGTTGTCAATATAAATATCTATAAATTTATATTTATATTGACAAGCATGATTGAAACGATAAAGTAAGAGATACAATATATTCACTATAATGAATTAATGTGCATAAAGGGACTAGGTTTGGAAGCCGGAAACAAACGAATTTTCATCGATGCGAGCCGCTGTACCGGGTGTCACCTGTGTGAGATCGCCTGCTCCATGGCCCATCATAGCATTTGCAATCCGCAGCGTTCACGAATTCGGATCCATGAATTCAAAAATCCAGAGCAGCACATCCCCATCCTATGCCAGGCCTGTGACGGCGCGCCCTGTATCAAGGTGTGTCCGGTCAATGCACGTGTCAGAGAGGCGAATCAAACCGTTATAACCGATGAGGACAGGTGCATTGGGTGTCGGGCCTGTCTTTACATCTGCCATCTTGGCAGCCCTGTTATCAATCCGAGTACAAGCCAAACCATGACCTGCAACTTGTGTGCGCATGAAAAATCAGGCCCTTGGTGCGTAGCGGCTTGCCGTGACGAAGGTGCGCTGCAATTGGTGGATTGCCCTGAGTATGCTCACAAACGTGCATTAAAACAGGCCCTAAAGTTATCAAATGGGAAACCAAGTCAATGAACAATAGTGAATTTAATTGAACTTCGAACATCGAACGTTCAACATCGAACATCGAAAAAGGTAGTGTTAAGTCAAAGTTATTCCAAACATGGTGTGATATCGACTGCAGGCATTAAAATGAAAATTGTCATCATCGGAAATGGAATTGCCGGGAATCAGGTTGCTTCCCAGGTGCGCATGCACGACAAAGATGCCGAGATCAAGATCGTGTCGGCCGAGGCGTATCCGCAATACGACCCGTGTTCGCTACCGTACTACTTGTCCGGGCAACTTGAACATGCCGCTGTGTTTAAAAGATCGCTGCAGGATTATGAAAAAAGCGGTACAGAACTTGTTCTCAATCACAAGGTCGTGTCCATCGATCCGGATAACAAATGCATTTCAACGCACCAGGGTTATAATTTTAATTACGACAAACTGGTTCTGGCCCATGGCGGCGACCTCTTTGTGCCCCCAATAAACGGTATTGACAAGACCGGCGTGTTCAGTCTGAAGCAATTGGCGGATACAGAAAAACTAGGTCACCACAATGGTCATAGGGCGGTTGTCATCGGCTCCGGTGCCATTGGCATCGAAGCGGCAGAGGCCCTTAAAAAAAAGGGATATGAGGTCAGTATCGTCGAGTTGTTCGAATGGATTTTACCGGCATTGTTCGATCGCGAAACAGCCGATCGTCTCGCGGCCGATCTGCTTGCATGTGGCATTCAGGTATACACCAACGAGAAGGTCGCGGCACTACATGGGAAATCACATGTGGAAAGTGTTGAAACCGATCAACGGGCGATTCCCTGTGACACGGTCGTACTGGCCACGGGGGTTGTCCCGGGCATGGCGCTGCCCAAGACTGCCGGCATTGAAGTGGAACGCGGCATTAAAGTCAATGAAAAGATGGAAACCAGTGTCGCTGATATCTATGCCTGCGGTGATTGCGTGGAAACCGTGGATGTCTGCACCGGCGAAGATGCCATGTTCCAGCTCAAACACAACGCCATCGACCAGGCCAATGTCGTGGCTGCCAATATTCTTGGCCGCAATACAGTTTACCCGGGGGCTTATGCTTTTGCCCGGGTGCATTTTTTTGATACGCATGCCAGCTGTTTTGGGAAAACTACGGCGGCAACTCACTGCGAATTGGGGGAACTGGAGATAATTGAAAAATCAGTTTCAAATGGGTATTTGCGATTGATTGTCAAAGAAGATATCATCGTGGGCATACAAGCCATCGGGACGCTTGCCAATGCCATGGGATTTTTTATCGCCAAAGCGCGGCGGCAGGACGGCTTCAATCGTATCCGCAAAAACTGGCTTGTAGTCAAGGATCCGACTTCTTATTACCCATGGACCGATCGGATGGTTGGTAATATACTGGCACTTTAAATTTGAATTCCCCATTTTGACTCGACTGAAAACCATGAATGAACTTCGGTCGAACTTCTTATTTAAAAATAGCAACGCGGGATGAATTCAAATTATGAATTAAAATCGAAAAATGATTTTATTCAGGAGGAATGATCATGACGGAGTCCTTAATACACGCCATGGTGGAAATGCAGGAAGCAGAAGCCTTGCAAAAAGCGCAACAACTCTTGGCTGAGGGCATCGATGCCATGACCATTCTGGATGCTTGTTCTGCAGCCATGCAGATGGTTGGAGAGCGTTTCGAGAAGGGAGAATATTTTTTGCCCCACCTTATGATGGCAGGGGATATGCTTAAGCAGATCTCCGAAACCATTAAACCGCATATCAAGGAAAGCGACAGCGCGGCCGAGAGCAAGGGCAAAGTACTGATAGGTACGGTCAAGGGTGATATCCATGATATCGGTAAAAATATGGTTTCATTTCTTTTGGAGGCCGGTGGGTTTGATGTATACGACATTGGCATCGATCAACAACCGGAAAAATTTGTTGAAACCATTCAGGCGTATCAACCGAATGTGGTCGGCATGAGCGGTCTGCTGACACTGGCATTTGATTCCATGAAGGCAACAGTTGAGGCCATCGAGGCAGCCGGTCTGCGGGATAATCTCCAGATCATCATCGGGGGTGCGCAGGTTTCCGAACAGGTCCAAGCCTACACAGGGGCGGATGCTTTTGGCGCGGATGCTGTGGCAGGAGTCAGACAAATCAAGCACTGGTTGGAGGGATAGCAGCATGAATAAGCGATTCGTGGATGTTTCAGAAGACGCCCAGCAAAAACAGACAGAACGATTCGCCATATGGATCAACGGGCAGGGCATACCTTTTGTCGAAAGCGCCACGCAGTCGGACTATCAAGAGCGAGTAACTCTGATCAAGGATGCTGTCCAGCTTGAAAAAAAACCTGCCCGCATTCCTGTTTGTCCGTCTGCAGGATTCTATCCCAATGAATATGCCGGTATCAGTATGTATGACGCCATGTATGATTATGCTATCCTTGGGAAGGCTTGGGAGAAGTACCATCTGGAAATAAAGCCGGACGCCTACAATGGCCCAACAACAATTGTCCCAGGGAAAGTTTTGGATATTCTCGACTTGAAATTGTACCGCTGGCCGGGAAGGGGCGTGGACAAGGACAGTGAATACCAGTTTGTGGAATCCGAGTATATGCAGGCATCGGAATACCAGGATTTGATCGACGATCCCACCGGGTTTTTCCTGACAATCTATTTTCCCCGCATTTTCGGCTCCCTGAAACCGTTTGAAACCTTTCCGTTGTTGCCGCCGGTCAACGAGATTCCCGTCATCCCTCCTGCAGTTATGCCCTTTGGATCCGAGGCCATGCAAAATGCCTTCCGCAGTCTGGAACAAGCCGGAGAAGAGGCCCTGCGCTGGCGCGCGGCAGTGGGTGAAATCGGGGGCCGAATTATGGGAATGGGGTTTCCGTCCTTTTCGGGTGGATTCACCAAAGCGCCCTTTGATGTGATCGGCGACAGTCTGCGTGGTACCACCGGGGTTATGCTGGATATATTTCGCCACCCGGATGAGCTCAAGGAAGCCTGTGACCGGCTGGTGCCCATGATGGTCAAGAGCGGTGTGGCCGGCTGCCGTGCGAACAACCACTTGATGCCGTTTATCCCGCTTCACAAAGGGGCAGACAACTTCATGTCCACTGAAATGTTCGGAAGTTTTTATTGGCCCAGCCTGCGCAAGGTCATTATCGGCCTGATCAATGAAGGCATGGTCCCCTTGCTCTTTGCCGAGGGAGCTTATAATGATCGCTTGGATGTGATCAGCGATATACCCAAAGGCAAAGTCATTTGGTGGTTTGATCGTACGGATATGAAAAAAGCCAAAGAAACAGTCGGGCAGGTTGCTTGCCTGGCGGGAAATATGCCCATGGACTTGTTGTGCACCGGAACTTCCGACCAGGTTAGAACCTATTGCAGGGACCTGATTGAAACGGCCGGAGCAAATGGTGGCTTCATTTTTTCCACTGGAGCAGGCATGCAGGGTTCCAAACTGCCCAATGTCAAAGAAATGATAGTGACCTTAAAGGAGTTCGGAGTCTATTGAAAAATGGGTTTTGGGGGATTGCCGCAATAATGTTGAAACAGCAGATCACCTATGAAAATATTCCGAATGATGAAAAATGCTCACCTAATAAATAAAATTGAAATTGTCACCACAAAAGAGGGATAGGTATGCAGCGTATCCAAAATAAATATTGGAATCCTCTCATTGAAACCCTGCCTCAAGACACAATCCGGAAATTGCAGTTTAAAAAATTCAAGCGGATCCTCGAGTGGGTATTCGAACATTCCAAATTTCACCGGTCACTGTACGAAAAGGCGGGTGTTCAGCCTGAAGACATTCGAAGCTTTGATGATATCAGCCGGGTGCCCAAGGTGGAAAAGTCCATGATGCAGGCAATTCAGCGCAAGGAACCTTTCCCCTATGGGGATGCCCTGTGCGTACCCTTGGAAGACGTTACCGAGTTCCGCCAGACCAGCGGTACAACAGGGCAGCCGGTTTACCAGCCTGACACCTGGCAGGACTGGGAATGGTGGTCCGAGTGCTGGGCCTATATCCTCTGGGCCCAGGGATACCGCCCACGGGACCGTGTTTTCATTCCCTTTGGCTACAACATTTTTGTGGCCTTCTGGGCCGGTCACTATGCGGCCGAAAAAATCGGCTGTGAAGTGGTGCCGGGGGGTGTGCTGGACACCCAGGCACGCCTTTTGAAAATCGAGGAACTACAGGCCACCGCCATGATGGCAACGCCTACATATGTGCTCGGGATGGCGGAAATCGCCAAAAACAAACTGAAAATGGATCCCACCCAGATGAGCATACGCAGGATCACCTGTGCCGGCGAACCTGGTGCCAGCATTCCCGCAACCAAGAAACGCATGCAGGACGCCTGGAATGCGCAGGTGTTTGATCATGCCGGTGCCACGGAGATCGGAGCCTGGTCTTTTGAGTGTGAACACAATCCCGGAGGCATGCATGTCAATGAGGCCTTCTTTCTGGTTGAAATCGAGGATGTGGAGACCGGCGAGATCATTCACGAACCAGGCTCCCAGGGCAAGATGGTTATCACGGCTTTGGACCGGCAAGCTCAGCCCTGTGTCCGTTTTGATTCTAAGGATATCATTGCCTGGGATCCGCAACCGTGTTCCTGCGGGCGAACCTTCCGCCGAATTAAAGGCGGGGTATTGGGGCGGTCCGATGACATTACCAAGGTAAAAGGTGTATTGCTTTCCCCCACCGCCATTGAAGCAGTAGTCAGAGACATGCCCGAGCTAGGGGATGAATACGAGGTCATCGTGGATAAAAAGGGTGACATGGATAAAATCACCCTCAAGGTTGAAATGCGACCGGGAACCGGGGATCGTTTACAAGAGATTCAGGGCCGACTCAGGGACGAGCTCAGATTGAAAACCAACTTGGGCTACAATCTGGAATTTCATGACTACGGCACTCTGCCGCGTTTCGAGGTCAAAGCCAAACGATTCAAGGATTTACGAAAGTGAAAACGACCGTGCTTGCGCACGGAGCATTTTCACTTGAGACGCTGCCGTTGACAGCTTTACTATTACAACTTATTTTTATACATTAAGTATTTGTGTGTTTCTATAAAAAGAAGTAGTTTTAAATGAGAAATTCAGGCCATAGATAGATAAAGAGGGGATTATGAATCGCAGCCTTAACCTGGAAAAAATTCATGCTGAAATTCAGTCGATAAAGAAATCTGCTGATGAACTTAAAAAAATGGGCGACAGTTTCCCGGCTGTTACTAGAAACGCGATTCGTATCCTTGCCAGTACCAAAATGCTTGAGTTAAATATATCTGATTTGGTTGAGTTGGGATAGATACTTTAGCCCGCCAGACCGCGGCAGGCAAACCTAAACATTTAGAGTGACAAGACCTTTCGCCCTGGGGCGACAGGGTCGCGATATATATAAAATCGTAAAGCGATTTTATATTCCGAGGTGACAAAATGAACGCAGAAAATCTTCTCAAAGGAAAGACCGTACTCATCGTTGATGACGAGGTGGATATACTGGATTCGCTGGAAGACCT
Organism: uncultured Desulfobacterales bacterium; assembly: GCA_964633115.1. GTDB lineage: Bacteria > Desulfobacterota > Desulfobacteria > Desulfobacterales > B30-G6 > B30-G6. The sequence continues at coordinate 10,617 of CAZWEO010000093.1, read as the reverse complement.
GTTGTCCATGTGCGACACGGTCCGGGCCCATGATTTTGAAAGCGCCAAGACGCTTTTGGAAAGCCGTTGGTTTGACCTGGCTATTCTCGATATCATGGGTGTGTCCGGTTATGAACTCCTGGATATCTGTGTATCCAGGGGTATCGTGGCTGTAATGCTGACCGCTTATGCGGTTACACCGGCGGATGTACGCAAGTCATTTGATCTAGGTGCCGCTTTTTACATACCCAAAGAGGAAATAGCCAGAATCGATGTTTTTCTGAATGATGTGCTCGAAGCAAAGCAGAAAGGTAAGAGCACATGGGAACGCTGGTACAGCCGCCTATCCCGTTTCAGTGAAAGGGCCTTTGGGCCTGACTGGGCAGAGAAGGATGAGGATCTGCTCAAAAAATTTATCTTCCATACGTGAAAATACCGCGTGTTGCACACGCGATATTTTCACGTTCCGTCATAGCGGGCCCATTCTGGTCCCTCCTTTGGCTTAGGCTTCTTGCCGTAAAAAACATCATCCATCAGGTTGAAAAGAACTCTGGATAATCGATTACGGGTTATCAACTCTCGGATAATTTTGTGAGGCGGCGTGCTGGCGTGGCTCCAGGGGCAGACGCGCATGCAGATGTTGCAATCGGTTCCCACCTTACCCCAGTAATCAAAACAGGTTTCGGCATTCAACTTCCAGCGAAGTGTGCCGTTGACCTCCGTGCGATTTTCCAGCGGAATGGATTTGGACGGGCAGCAGTGAGCACATTTTTTGCAGATACGACAGAAATGGAGGGCACCGATGTCGATGGGTTTATCGACGCCTAAGGGCAGGTCCGTTGTGACAGCACCCAGGCGTACCCGTGGCCCAAAGTCCTTGGTCATGAGGTATCCCATGCGGCCGTTTTCCCCCAAGCCGGCGTCCACGGCCAGGGGTACCAGCAGGGCATCATAATGCCGCAGATGGTTGGCGGTGGCAGAATAGCCCATATTGGCAATAAAGGCCGCTAGCTGGGTGGCAATATAGGCACCCTGGGCATAGTTACTCATGCTGGCTATGGCTGTGGGTGAATGCGGAGCGGTACCCACCAGCTCAAATTGCATCTCGGTGGCAAACACCACCGCAAATTTGTGACTCAGCTCAATTTCACGGCCCCAATCCTCCCAGTTCTCATTGAATATCTCTCCCCTGTGGGAGTAAATCCAAAGCGGATTTATTTTACAGATTCCCACAAGGTCGGCACCGATTCCCTGTGCATACCCCTTAACCCTTTGACTGGCTGCTTCCGGTGATATCTGCACACGATGTCCTTTAAACATCGGGTGCGTGGGCGGTTTGAATTTTTCGGGTTGTGAAAGGTGTAAGGGTATGGACAGCGAAGCAAGTATGGCCGCTACATTGGGCCGCTCATGGGGCCGATCGATGGTTCCCGGATGTCCCAAAGGGCCACCCTTTTTCCTACGGGCAGCGTCATATTCCTCATATTCGGGTCTGAGTTCGTAATAAGATTGATATTCCTTGGAACTCGGGCGGATGGAGCGATTGCGGGCAAATACAATATCCCGTTCATCTATCGCTTTTACGACACCCGCAATCAGACCCTTAGTACCGGCCAGCGCCCCTGAATTTTGACCTGATTTTCGCATCAAAAAATAGCTCAAACCACCGGTAAGTATTAGTCCGACAAGCAATACGATTAAACCAAGGCCGGTTTCAAAAAAGCCGATGGTCTGGAAATAAATTAAGAATGGAACTAGTGCCAGCATCAATGCGAACTGGATAACACTGAAAATCGTGGCACGCTGTTCTTTCTCCCAAATGCAGGATATCAAAAACATCAACCCGATAATTGCCTGAATAATGGAAGCGAACAGGGCTATAGAAAAAAATAATGTTTCCATACGTTATGCTCCGGTGCTTGACCCGTTAGTCATTTGGTTAGTTTTTCAATTCTTGACGATATTGAATTCTTTAATTCTATTACGAACGTCCAGGATATCTTCCCGAATGAGTTTTTCCACTTTGGCAGGATTATTTTTCAGCAAAACCTCGAATATGTTTTTGTGGATGTTCAGAAAATATCTTTCCAATGTAAGATCCAGAAAGTCCAGCGTTTGCTCAACCAGCAGTTCGAAAACCGATTCCAACATGATTGACAATACCGGATTGCCGGATGCCCGGGCCAGTAAGAGGTGAAATTTTAGGTTGCTCTGTTTAAGAAGTTTAGGGTCATCCAAATGCCGGTCCGCGTCTTCGAAAAGGTTTCGCAGTTGTTTGAGATCTGCCTTGGTGGCATTCTGGGCGGCTTCCCTGGCAATGTACGGTTCGATCAGCAAGCGTGCTTCAAAAAGATGTTCGAAGGTAACATTACCTGAATTCATCAGATTGTTGAGAGATCTTTTAATGGGTTCATGAAAGCCGTTTGCGACAAATATTCCGCCTGTGGGGCCCTTTTTAATATATACCAAGCCGGATATTTCCAAGATTCGAAGCGCTTCGCGTACAACGGACCTGCTTACCTGGAATTCTGCGGCCATATCCAATTCCGAGGGTAAACCCGTTCCGATGACAAGTTTGTCATCGTTAATTTTTTTTTGAATCAGTTCTGCGATCTGATCCGAAAATCTTTGTTTTCTTAAAGGGCTGAACATGCTTTCCCCAGTTATCTTTGGTTTTTTTTAATTGGAAGTCATTTCTACGGTTTAAAATTGCCTCTAGATCCGGCATGCGTCGGGATTTGCAATTCCCCGTCCACATCTTCCCAGTCCAGCCACCATTTATTTTTTGTATTGGGCGGCACATATCCCATTATTTCATCCCCCCAGACAGCAAAATTTCGGGCAAAAGGAATGTTGCGCATGGTCCACTGGATAAAACGATGGAACGGCGTGAAAGGTTTATTCCAGGGGCACACACAAACACAAACACCGCATCCTGATCCGAGTTTATTGCCCACCCGCTGTTTGGTACATTTTTTCATATCGTTGGGCCATTGTAACCGGATCATCTGTATTCGGAGCCTTTTGAGACGACACCTTGCCATCGACGATATCGCTGAGAGTGAACTGCATGTTCACCAGCGCACCCGAAAGGGGGTGTTTAGAAACAAATCGATGTCGTTCTTTGGAAAGGCTGGCGCCCCAATCCCCGCGTAAAGCTCGGTTGAATCCGCTCTCGCGTTCATCCAGCCGTGGGATTTTTTGCGATTCAACCACCGTCGTGGGATGGTTCACCCGATTGAGGATTTCCATGGGGTAGGGATCGAGCTTTTTTGTCCGGAATGCGCGTTGAAAGGTAGCCGCGATACTCATAATAATACCTCGTTAAATAGGTCAGACTTATTATAGATATAATTTATTAAATAGAGCGATGTTCGTTGTCAAGAGATATTCTGTTGGCCATCATGTACGTGTTTCGTAATTACGGTAAACTGCCTAATGTCCACATTGTACTGTTCATGGGTATGCTGGCATTTGCGATCAGCCATGGCTTCTCAAGCTGGTTGTCGAACATTCTCGAAATCAAGGGATTTACCCCTCAAAAAGCCGGATTTGCAGCATCGATTACCGTCGCTGCCGGTCCTCTTTTAATGAGAGTTTTGATGGATTTAAGCGGAACTTTTATGGCTGGTACGCTATTTCTAGCGGGTTTGTGTATGGCAATAGCAGTATTTACCCGCTTTCTGAATCATCATCCTGAATCGTATTAAAAGGAAATACCGGGTTTCACAATATATCGTCTCTAACGCGGTCGGATGGTGCCATGCGAATGTATCTTCAAATACCAGATTAATCTTGTTCACAAGGTTATCCAAATTCAGGCGAAATGAGAAAATCCAGTGTTTTTTCGTTGTATGTTAGATAATTACTTAAATCAAATTTCGGCCAATATTATCCTTGACACGCATTAAAGGGTCTGCTATCGGATTAAGTATTCTATATATATTAAAACTAATTCTCATATAGTGAGAATAATATGGATAAAACCTTTTCTTCTTTAGAAAAAGCTATAGACATTCTCAATTATTTTTATTCTGAGAATCGGGCATTATCTGCCCAAGAAATGTCCAGCCAGCTATCCATTCCCCTGAGTACAACGTATAAATATCTGGATGTCCTTTTAAAACGTGGATTTTTGTCAAAGAATCCTGACACAAAGAAATTTTTCTTGGGATTGATGATTTTCAAAATGGGCAATCTGGTAGCAGCGAAAATCAAACCTATCGATGTTGCCCAGCGCCACATGAAGGATCTGGCAAACTTATCAGGCGAGACCGTAACGCTGACAATTATAAGCGGCTGGGAATCTTTGTGTGTGGAAAAGATAGAGAGCTCTAGACGCATAAAGCTTTCGGTTGCTATGGGAGACACCCTCCCTTTGCACGCCGGGGCGTCTTCGAAAGTATTATTAGCTTTCCAAGATAATGCATTCCTTGATGCGATGATTAGAAATGTGGGGCTTACGAAACTGACGGAGAATACTGTTACAGATCCTGACCGCTTAAAAAATGAGCTTAAACTGATCAGAAGTCAAGGCTTTGCTTATAGTGACTCGGAAGTTGATTATGGCGCTAGAGCGGCGGCAGCCCCAGTATTAGACTCCAAGGGGAGACTGGCCGCAGGCATTGCAGTAGCCGGACCCAGAGACAGAATAAACGATGAAAAGGCCCAAAATTTAATTCAGTCGGTCATAGAAAGTGCCGCAAAGATTTCCTCTGATCTAGGGTATCTACCGCTATGAAGGTTTTTTCCAATACCCGTTATCCCATGAGCAATCGTGGTCTGAAATTCGATCTGACATGGGGGGGGAGCAATCCAGCGCTAAGACCAGGGCGCTGGTATCCGGAGTTTCTTTCTCCTCGTGTAATCGCTAATCGTCCAGGGTATATCAGTACCACTAAAGTTGCACCTAAAATTGAAAGAGTGGACAAGGTCGTAGCAGAGAAAAAAACAGAATCCCAAATGGGATTCCGATTCGATCCCCCTGAATACAGGTATTTTGTCGGTGATTGGAAAAAAAGAATTGCGAGGATACAAGAGACCGCTTCATCCCATGACCCCCATCCCCTGCACCGGGTGATGAAAAGCCTGTACCCCGGGGATGGATTTAAGAAACACATGGCTAATGCTGGGGATGGAGAGGTGTATTCGGAGAAGACCGATGTCGATCCGTCTGTTTTTTCAAGGGCAGTCAAGCAGTTTGCCTACGACTTCGGTGCCGAGGCAGTCGGAATCACGCGGTTGAATCGAGACTGGGTCTACCTTTTGGACGGGGAAGATCCCTTACCTAAAGAGTACACTCACGTTATCATCGTTGCACGCCGGCATCCGCACTGGCGGATTCGTCACTCCCCGGCATATACATCTGACCTGGGAAGCTGGGTCGCGTATCACCACGTTTCGTTTATATCTGTCGAGATCGCTGATTGGATAAGGGAGATGGGGTACCCGGCAAAGGCCAACTCGGTGCTCACCGGTTACGACATCATGATGGTGCCCCACGAACTCCAGGCCGGCCTGGGAGAGCAATGTCGAATCGGGGTAAATCTTCACCCGATCCTCGGTCCCGCCTATAAGGCCTCGGCCATACTTACCTCACTGCCGCTTGTGACGGACCGGCCCATCGAATTCAACTTGGAGTCTTTCTGCGAGAAGTGCGAAAAATGCGCCCAAATATGCCCTCCCAACGCCATTCCCAGGGGGCCGGGTAAAAAGATACTAACTCGGGGTATAACCAAATGGCAGGTGGATGCCTTCAGATGTCATACTTACTGGACCCTGGACAATCGGTATGAATATCCCAACGCCCATGATGCTTGCGCCCAGTGCATCTATGTCTGCCCTTGGACCAAAGTAAACGCGGAAAAATGGCAGCACAGGATGGTGGTTGCGATGGTGAGTAATTTCAGATGGATTCAAAAATTTGCCATTATAATGGACGATAAAGTAGGATACGGCAGAAGTGCAAAAGCTGATCCGTCGTGGCAAAAGTGGTTTTAATTTGAGAATAGTTCTAATCATCTGAAGATTAAGTGAATTGGCTTACATTGATGACTTAACATGAGGTTAGGATGGAGGTAAACGAATCCGAAATGTCAGTCTATTGGGAAGAAGGGATTGAGACCCTGCCGAGACATGATCTCGAGCTTCTTCAACTGGAAAGACTGCGGCAAATATTTCGAAAGGCCCAATCGGTCCAGTTTTACCGGGAGAAATTTAAAAACACACCCATCGATTTCTCAAAAATAAAATCAGTTGATGCTATTCGATATCTTCCCTTTACAACCAAGGAGGACATGCGCAATCAGTTCCCCTTTGGACTGTTGAGTGTGCCGTTGAAGGATTGTGTTCGGATGCATGCATCTTCGGGGACCACCGGGGGTTCAGTAGCGGTATTCCACACCCGGAAGGATGTCGACACATGGAGCAATTTGGTTGCCCGTTGCCTTTACGGTGCGGGTGTTCGGGACGTCGACATCTTTCAAAACATGGCTGGGTACGGGCTTTTTACAGGGGGACTAGGTTTTCACTACGGTGCCCAGAAAGTGGGTGCCTTGACCATCCCTGCCAGTGCCGGAAACAGCAAGCGACAGGTTAATTTAATGGTCGATTATGGTACAACGGTGGCCCATATCATGCCGAGTTTCGCCCTTTATCTGATGAAGATTTTTGAAAAAATGGGTGTTGACCCTAGGCACGACACCAAACTCAAAACATTTTTCTTAGGTGCTGAATCCCATTCCGAGGAGACAAGAAACCGAATTGAGGCATTCTACGGCGTTGACGCCTATAACTCATACGGTCTTTCCGAGATGAACGGGCCGGGTGTCTCCTTTGAATGCCCCTCCAAAGAAGGCCTTCATATCTGGGAAGATAATTATATCGTCGAAATCATTGACCCTGAAGGAGATGAACCAACCCCGGCCGGTAACATCGGGGAACTGGTATATACTTCGATAGCCAGGGAAGCGATGCCATTGATCCGCTATCGATCGCGGGATCTGGCTTACTTTATCCCGGAGCCCTGCGCCTGCGGAAGAACCCACAATCGGATATCCAGAATCCAGGGAAGAATGGATGACATGATCATCTGGAAAGGCGTCAATATCTTTCCCATGCAGATCGACGGTATTCTGATGGAAATTCAGGAAACGGCGGGTACCTATCAAATTGTTCTGGCAACCGATAATGACATACAATCAATGACCATTCAAGTTGAGGTAAATGAAGCGCATATCAAAGGTGAAAAATCAGAGGAACTGCGAAAGCGGATCGTGAATTCACTTCAAGCAGAATTATTGGTAAAACCTGAAGTACAGCTGGTGCCGGTCGGGACAATTCCGGTATCCGAGGTGGAAAAGGCCAAGCGGGTTATTGATAATAGAACATTTTAAAACGGGATTATTTTTGGAAAGGTTCGTTGATAATGATTGTTGACTCTCATGTACACCTCGTCATTCCAGGTTTTGCAAAGAGTAAATTTATCAAAGGCAATGCTCGCATGGCCTCCCAAATCTACAATAGAATTCATAAAACCAATATATCGCCCGACCAATATATCGGTCTGGTTAAGGAAAGGGTGGATCCGGACTGCACAAAATTGATCGACACGATGGATAAGGCCGCAATAGATAAAAGTGTTATATTCGGGGTGGATTGGGCTTATGGCGTAACAGGCGAGCCGAGGGTTGATAACCGAGAACAAAATCGAATCCATGCCGATATGGCAAAAAGATGGGACGGTCGTTTTATCGCTTTGGCGGCCCTTGACCCCAGACGACCGGATGTTATCGAGCAGGCCGAGGAGGCAGTTGAAAAATGGGGGATGAAGGGGTTTAAGCTACATCCGTCTGCAGGTTTTTATCCAAACGACCCGGTTTGTTTCCCTCTCTATGAAAAATGTGCTGATTGGGGCTTGCCGATTGTTTTCCACAGCGGTGGCCTGGAATTTCATTGGGAGTGTGGCCAGCCGATGTATATTGCCTCGGCAGCCGAGCGTTATCCCGAGGTTAAAATGGTAATGGCCCATGCGGGTACTGAATCCTGGCAAGCGGCCTTGCTTGCAGCTTCCGCGCTTAGTAATGTTTATCTAGATATTTCACTTCGCCAGTGGGATTACCGCGTGAATTCAGAAAAATTTTATGAATGGCTGCGTAACCTGATTGATTGGGCCGGTGCCTGGAAAGTTCTTTTTGCGAGCGATGCGCCGCTTCCAACTTTCTGGGTCCCACAGGGTGAATGGGTCAAGGCGATAAAGGAACCCGACACAAGGATTCCTTTTTCGCGCGAGGAACTGGATATCATTTTGGGTAAAGCCGCACAAGCTGTATTTGATATTGAAACCTGATATGAAAAGGAAGGATGTCAATAAATGAGAGGAGATGGATGAAGATAGCGATAATCGGTGCCGGCGCGATGGGCAGCATGCACGGAGGCTATTTGAGTAAGGCTGGAGAGAAAGTATGGCTGGTTGACCAGTGGGAAGACCATGTTGAGGCCATTAATCGAAATGGATTGATACTCTGCGATAAAGGCGTCGAAGAAAATATAAAATTAAATGCAACTGTAAATCCGGATGAGGTGGGCATAGCCGATGTGGTTCTGTTTTTCGTAAAATCATATGATACTCCTGTTGCAGTTCGTTCCGCTTTATCAGTTGTAGGACCGGACACCTACGCTATGACATTACAGAACGGTATCGGCAATGTCGAAGCTATCGTGAAAGAACTTGACATGGACAGGGTTATTTATGGAACGACCCTTCTGGGGGGCCACGTAAACGCGCCGGGGCGGATTGAGGTGGATGTACCGCCCAGGAAGCGGGTAATGGTCACGATGGGGGAGTGGGGAAATAAGATCAGTCCGATGCTTCAAAATATCGGTGATGCCTTCATGAAGGCGGGCATTCGAACTGAATTAACGGATAATCCGGGGAAAAATGTCTGGACCAAGCTCACCCTCATATGCATCGCTGGGACACTGAACGCGGTAACACGGCTGCGAGTTGGCGATTTAATGGCGCAGGAGGAGGGGCAGGAACTGGCGAGGCTGATCATGGCGGAGAATTATAGGGTTGCAAAAAAGAAAGGAATAGAAATCGACTTGAAAGAACTCAGTGGGTTTATAGATGCTGCTACAACAGCGGCAGCAGAGCATATTACTTCAATGCTGAAAGATGTGCTCAGCAAGAGGAAAACCGAGATAGGCAGCTTCAATGAGGCAGTGGCAATAGAGGCGGAACGTCTGGGATTGGACGCTCCGGTCAACAAGACAGTCGGTCTTTTAATGCGGATTATCGAGAAGACCTATGAACGGCAGGTATTTAAAACTTAACCGGAAAGGTGAATACAGTCAACGAAAGAGGCAAGACTGCGTGTCAGGGAAAGGTAGGGTGTCGTTATGGCCTCAAACACCTTCGCAAGAGCTTTTGTAGAGGAAAGCATGTATGCCACTGGGTTTCCATCATTTGGTGTTAAACGCAGGGGCGCTCCGGTAAGTTTATTTTAAGCCAATGGTGGACTACCATAGCCCTTAACCTTAAAAGATGGAGGGATGACAAATGAAAAAGTTTTTTCTAATTCCACTGGTGATTGCATTAATCATCACATTAAATTTCGGAATTCAGGCCCCGGTTTCAGCGGCAGAAAAGACGTGGACGCTGAAGTATCATCACGAAATGCCGGCAACCGGCAGCTATCACCGATATGGACATCAACCATGGGCGGATGCCGTTGAGAAAGCTACAAACGGCAGGGTTAAGATACAAATCTACCCTATGCAGACCCTGGTTAAGGCAAAGGATGCCTGGAATGCCAACACTTCGGGTCTTGCTGATATCGCCTGGACATTCACGGCGCACCAGCCGGGCAGATTCGATCTGTTTTCGGCATTGGAGCTCCCCTTTGTTGTGACGAGTGCCGAGGCAGGCAGTAAAACGGCGTGGGCACTTTACGAGAAATATCCAGAGCTTCAGGCGCTTTTTCACGATGTCAAACTACTGAGTGTCTGGACAACGGGCCCCTATGCCATCGTTAGTAAAAAGCGGCTCGATACGTTAGAAGACTTAAAGGGAGTCAAGATCAGATCCGCCGGGCCGTGGCAAACCAATTTGATGAAATTGCTCGGCGCTTCTCCAATGTATATACCCATGCCTAAGGTTTATATTAACTTACAAAAAGGGGTATTGGACGCTGCAGCTGCACCCGCCGATGCTTACGTAAGTTTTAAATTTTACGAAATAGGCCAGTATATAAATCAAGTAAATTTACCTGCGGGTATCCATTTTCTAACCATGAACAAGAAAAGATGGAACGAATTCCCCCCCGATATCCAGAAGGCCATTATGAGTGTTAGTGGGGAATACGCGGGAGTGAACTTCTTTGGCGGTGGAACCTTCGACAGGGCTCAAAGGGAAGCTGCCGCTGATATTGAAAAGGCGGGTTACAAGGTCACTTTCTACAAACCGTCAAAGAAGGAAATGAACAGGTTAATTGAAACGGGCGGTAAGCCTTTATGGAATAAATGGTTGGATGCCAATAAATCTAAGGGACCGGCCCAGGCAATATTCGACGATACAATGCGCCTGATGAAGCAATACTCCAAGTAATAAAGTAAAGTCGATCTGTGTCAGTTTAAACA
>CAZWEO010000092.1:0-21195 GCA_964633115.1 uncultured Desulfobacterales bacterium | reverse complement strand
CATCATGACATGCTTTTAGCTCCTTGTGAAGATGGGGTTTATTGACTGCTTACTTTTCAGACCAAATTAGACCAAATTCAAAAAGCCAGGGATTACAGATAGTTATCTGTTTTTACTAGCATGTCCTTTTCATTATTTAGTTGGGAAATGTTAGGTGATATTAGGAAAAATGTGTTATGACAGGCACAAAAAAGGCACATTCTTAATGTGTTTTTTATAGAAGCATGGCCAGAAAAAATCCAATACTCCTTCCTTTTCGCTTCTTTAACCAAGATTACCCTACACCTTCGTATACACACCCCTGCTAACGCCCTTGATCTTGCCAACCTTCTTGAGCGTGGAAAGAATGTTATAGATTTTGTGGTTGTTATACCCAGTCTTCTCAGCGATAGTACTAACACTAACACCCTTCTTTGATCTTCTTACTATAGCAAGAACTGTATCTGTTGCAGTCTTAGCTTTCTTGGCTGGCGCTTGCTTTTTAGCTGGTGTTTTTTTAGCTTTTGGGGCAGTTTTTGGTTTACGGGTACGCTTGGCTTTAGGTTTCTCCTCAGTAAAGCTATCCTCCAGTTTCTTTGCTATCGTTTCCACTCCCTCTGATATTGATCTTAGACCTTCCACTACCGTTTTAACTACTACATCTAATTCTTTCATTTTATCCTCCTTTCAAACGTTAACAATTTTGCCACATCATGGTGTTTGGCATCAGGCTACAATCCGTTCAGGAACGTCTATCGGTTCCTTACTAAACACATATGAGAACGGAATCGCTATTAGATCCCCAATAATATACGACAGAAAGACAACGACGTGGAGTATGGCATAAAACTGAAACTTTCCTGTAAAAAGAAGGGGGCGCTATTACCCCAATGAACCAAACAACCTTATAGCAAAGTTGAAACAACAGGATTGGCACATATTTTAAAGGCTCTTTAAGTCCAAGTATCGATAAAAGTCCGAACGATAAATAAACGCTTCCCGTTATCCCATATACGATAGGATCTTGTGCTGGCCAACTGAATATATTTCTCATAATAGTTGGCATCACGATTATCCCAAGTCCGAATCCCCCTGCACCTATGATTGTGTATATGTACATGGCTTGAAGCCAGCCATAACGTATTTGGTGTTCTTTTGGCATCTATCACTTCCTATTGTTAGAAATTAGGTAAGGAGTTTTAAAACCAACTCTCACTGATATATTTGTTCTATCGATTCAGGTCAGAGTAAAGTGTAGAATGAGTGTGATAGGTATATACTTAAAAAGGTAGTGCGCGGCCAAGTGAATGCAAACTTGAACATTTTTCATTAATCCGGAATTACTCCTTTGGTTTGACAAATTTTTTCACGAAATCAAGATATTCATAAACCTCCCAGTTGTTTTGATCAGTATTATATAGGCATACATACCCTGTCCGATTAACAGGAAAGGAATCAGATTCAATCAATTGAAAAGCTTTATCAACACACGTATGTTTAAAGTTGTTGGGTATGTTCCCCTTCAATTTAAATTTTACCTTTATCCCATGTTTAGTCTCAATATCTAAATCAAGGTTGACAGGGACAGGTTCAGCTCCTTTTTGCGTAATTCTATGGACTTCCTTTCCTGAGACGTGTTTCCAGATACTGATGATAGTACTTTTTACTAAATCATAGGTGGCACTGGTGGCTAGACCTAATATATATGCTTGCATTACATTTGAAGATAATAAAAGGACGACATGCGATAATAGGTCTTCCAAAGCGGCCTGTGGAATTCCTGAAAGATCATGGCATTCAAATGAAATGTTATGATCCTGCAATTTTGACCTGATTAAAACAATTTCAGAATCAGATATTAAGCCCCTTATGTAGTTCAGTTCAATTAAGTTTGACATTATTATACCTATGCATCATCCATCAGGATACCCCTCAATATTCACCATCAACCTCTTCCCTAAGAACCTCACTCTTGCAAGACACGCTTCTGGAGATTCACCAACTTCAACATTCCCACCGGGGAACTCCCATTTGTTTGGTAGGCTGCTTGTGGAGGATCGTTTGGCTAATAAGATAGTACAATCACGTTCTATTATGGCTGCAGTAACGTTGATCATCTACCATCCCTAAAAACAAAACCCCACCTCCCATTCTAAGAAGCAGGGCAAATAATCTTCACATAACGCTCTCCTATAAGCTGCTTAGGTTAAGAGCCATCACTAAAACGTTAGCATAATCACACAACAGGCCCAATTAATCAAGGGTTTCAAGAATTTATGATACTGCGAATCAATATTAATAATAAGTGCTTATCCATATCTACTTGACATCATTGCCCATATTTGACATCCTATCTATATCCTACCCACCCGAACCACCACAGCCTTAAAAGAACCTAAACTGGCTCGAATCGCTGGACAGTGAAATCTGTTAAAAAGGAGCTGTCGCTTTGAAGAGAAAATATCAGGGGACGTCCATTAAATTATTATTTTCTATTCTTCAAATAACTGAATATTCATATCCTTGGCTATCTTTTCGCCACGACTAACAGAAATACTGATAGCTGGTTGTTTCAAACCTATCTGTTTAGCAAGGCTCGTGGCCGTTAGGCCAAGTTCCCGAACAGCATAGTAGCACATTAGGCTTCTGGCTCTTACAATCTTGGGGCTTTTTGTGGTAGTGAATAGCTGGTTTGATTCAAGATTAAACAGAGCAGCTATTTTCTCGGATAGGGATTTAAGAGTATGTCCTTTTTCTTGCAACATGTATCGACGATCGAGACTTTCTTGACACGTCTTTAGAACTGAATTTACAAAGTCGCTATCACCCAAAATCCGTTCATCGCCCTTGAGTCTTTCCATGCCCTTTTTTACCGATTTTGCAACCTTCCATCCACCAATACTTCTAATCAAACCGCCCCCAGTTAGCTCTGGTCTCCGGCCTTGTGATATACCCTTTAAAACAAAGTCTCTATATTTGCTTTGAGCAACTTTTTTCTTCTGGCTAAACATTCCGAGTATATAGTCAATATCTTGCCAATTTAACGTTATGTTACCTATTAAGGCGGAATGGCCTGTATATGGATACCTACCCAATGCCTTGATATCCTTCACAGCGCCTACGCGAAATGGATTTAAATGTATATATCGCGTCAGCTCCAAAAGATAGTTATCCTCTTGGCATAATATAGATTTATACCGATTCTGAAAAAGCTGTCCATGTCTTTTATGGCGGCGATTGTAAGAAACTGCATAGCCAGTTAACAGCCGCCTCATTACCGTCGCCATCGGGGCTGTACCAGTCCGACATAACAAGTGCACATGATTACGCATTAAGCTCCAGGCAAAGCATGGTGTTGATGTCTCGAGAAGAATTATCGAAAGGCGTCTCAAAAAATCGTTGCGGTCAATATCGTCTTTAAATATTGGTTTACGCTCGATTCCCCTCACCATTAGGTGATGCAGCGCTCCTGGTGCGTCTATTCTAGCTCGGCGTGGCATAAGATATAGATACCAAAGTTGAAATCATTTCGCAATTAATAATTTAATGGACGTCCCCATAGTCCTGAGTTTAAAGCAAACAACATCTAACCAACCCCACGGGATAGGCAACCGGAGCCATAATTATGAATAAAAAAGCAGGGCCGAATATGACCCTGCTCATGCTCTTTGGGACAGAATCTTAGTGCTAATCTTTTCGCCTATCTGTGCCACTTCTTCTATCTTTTAGAGTTCTTCTTTCGGGAATATAGAAGGCATAAGAGAAAGCCCTTCGATCTGTACCCGATCTTCTACCACCGCTATCAGGGAGTTCTGCCCTTTTCATTTTGTGTATTTCCCAGATCGCTTCCTTGAAACTGAAATGATGCCAATAAAACCAATACAAAGGAGAAAAAATAACGAAAGTAGATCTATTTCGATGAGTTCAGATGCCCCTGAATAATCAAAAGTACCTAAATATGAGACTATATCACCACCACCCGAATAGTTGCTAATGGTCAGTCTATCAGAGATTACTGGATCACCAATTAGAAAAACCAATATCAAAACAAATAATGCGCTGTAGGCTGGCTTCATTGAACCATTTTTTCTATTCTGGATAAACGAATTTATATCAGGATATAGGGATTTTATAGCATCAGTAACACAATATATTGGATATTTCAATGAAAAGAATCACGGGATAGGGCTGTGCACCCCGAAAAGGAATGACCCTACTCTTTCTCAATTACAGTTTGGAAGCGGCAACAGGGATCGAACCTGTAACGTAGCTTGAATGAACTACTGCCCACCTTTTTAGGCGTGCCGCCTTTGCTTTAATTAATTTTTCCCTTTTTAAATTTCTTTCTGCCAGCCCCAACCAAAGCAATGCCGGTGCCGAGAAGGAGCATTGTAGCTTGTTCTGGAACAGGCTGCGCTGTATCATAGGCATCGAGCTCTACAATCCTGGGCCCACCGATATTGTACTGATCAAAGTCGTGGTAAGTTGTCAAATTGATACTATTGACTGTGATTAATCCACTTGTTAGCCATTCGACAAAGTGGGTTGTGCCAGCTGATGATCCATCTGCAAAAAGGGCATTGCCGGTTTCATTTCCATACCCTGCTTCCAGACCATCGAAAAGGCCATTATGGTTGTTTCCCGTTGCGCTGTGTGCCGAGCTGAAAATCGTAATGGCAGCATTTTGCCATAAGTCAGTGTTTGATACCGGTAGAGCCATCGCTGTACCAGCGATGGCTAAAAAACTAACAATAACAGTTAAGATCAATAAGAATGCTTTCATATCGGCCACTCCTTTTTGATTATTATGCAAAAGCTATAAATACAAAAAGTAGACCATTAGCACCTTCATGTTATTTATAAGATATAATCCTAATGATATCTACATGTTAAAATTTTCAATCTACTTCAACCTTACTACGGAAATGTGAAAGGCATAAAAAGGTGATGGGATATTAAGAACTTTTCTAAATAAATTCCATTCAAATGTTACATAGAAACCACAATCAAGTTCACGCTAAAAACGTACTTATCCACCAATCTGAAGAAAGGGATTCAATCTGGTGAATTTGCGAAGGTATCGATCAATGAAACCGTGAGTGTTTTGTTGATCATGATTGATGGAATATTACGATTAGGTGCTCGCAAAGGGAATAAGCTGCTGGATTCTACAGTGGAGTTTCTTAAAAGAAGCCTGGTTGTATAAACAAAATCATTGAATTGAAAAGGGGCAATCCTGATTCGGGATTTTCCCTTTTTGCATTTTTGATGAAAGTGAAGTATTTAAAGACTAAACCCACTAAAGATGATGCGCGTTCGATAACATAGAAACTTGCTCAAACCAGGAGCACGCTTATTTGGAGAATCTGCCGATGGCTACAAAACCAATTTATGAAGAATTGGAACAAAGAATTATTGAACTGGAATCACAACTTGAGAAGATGGAAGATACATTGCGGGTCAATTTGGAAAGAAATAGATTAGCCACTTCTGCTGCTAAAGTTGGTGTCTGGGATTGGAATATTAAAACCGATGATTTCTATCTTGATCCGAATGTTAAAGCTATTTTGGGATATACTGATGATGAAATTCCAAACGACATAGAGAAATGGGTAAAATATGTGCATCCAGAAGATAGCGAGGCGGTGATGAACGCTGCTCAGGCGTGTCTGGATGGAAAAACCCCTGATTATGTATTTGAACATCGTATGTTACATAAGGATGGCTCGATTCGTTGGGTTTTGGTCCGAGGTAAAGCAATTAGAGATGAAAACGATAATGCGATTCGATTAATCGGAACGGATGCTGACATCACTGCTCGTAAACAGATGGAAGATGCACTGCGAGAAAGTGAAGCAAAACTTATCAGGTTGAAGAAAATGGAATCACTTGGACTTTTAGCCGGTGGTGTGGCCCATGATTTAAATAACATTCTGTCAGGAATTGTCAGCTATCCAGACTTACTTTTGATGCAGTTGCCTAAACATAGTAAACTAAGAAAACCCATTAAGACAATCCGAGACTCGGGGGACAGAGCAGCTGCCGTTGTTGAAGATCTGTTAACCGTTGCAAGGGGCGTTGCTACCGCAAGAGAGCCTTTTAATTTAAACGTTCTAATCTATGATTATATGCATTGTCCTGAGTTTAAAAGACTCCAAAAGTTAAATCCAGATATTTTTTTCAAGACCAATCTTGCCAACGATTTATTTAATATCAAAGGATCGACTGTTCATATTGGAAAAGTGTTGATGAACTTGGTGTCCAATGCCTCTGAAGCCATTATGGATGGCGGTAATGTTACTCTATCAACTATGAATCGCTATATAGATAGACCTCTAAAAAAATATAATGATGTGGACATTGGTGAATACGTTGTTCTGTCCGTATCAGACAATGGTACAGGGATAGCTTCGAGTGATCTTGAGCGCATTTTCGAGCCTTTTTACACCAAGAAATTCATGGGCAGGAACGGTACAGGTTTAGGATTGGCAGTAGTTTGGAATATTGTGCAGGATCACGAGGGTTACATTGATGTAAAAAGTGATGAGTACGGAACAACATTCGAATTGTATTTTCCAATTACAAGAAATGAACTGTTGAGCATGGATAAAACCATACCTGGCGATGATTTGGAAGGAAACGGAGAGACTGTATTGGTCATCGATGATGTGGAAAGCCAAAGAGAAATATCCTGTATGATGTTAGAAGCCTTAGGTTATGAAGCTAAAGCCGTATCCTGTGGTGAAGAGGCTGTTGAGTTTATAAAGGAACATTCCGCTGACTTATTGTTGCTCGATATGATTATGGATCCAGGCATTAATGGTCGTGAAACGTATGAAAGAATAGTGAAGATTCGTCCAAATCAAAAGGCCGTCATAATTAGTGGGTTTGCTGAAACAAACGAGGTCTTGGAAACACAAAAATTAGGAGCTGGTCAATATATAAAAAAGCCCATTACAGTAGAAAAATTAGGGTTTGTTCTAAAAGAAGAATTAGGTAAATAGTAATTTCGAAAGGCCATACTCGTTATTTAAGCCCTTTAGAATAGTTTAAAACGAATACGCAGAACACCATCGTTATAGCTGGTAGTTGTAATCCTGAAGGTTCCGATCTCCCTTGTCGATTTAACATGCTCACCTATGCAGGGGCACGCATCATAGTCACCGATTTTAATAATCCTGATAGTGTCACCAACATCATCTGGTAGTTTCTCGATATTGTAAAGTTTATCAACCTCACTTCTGGGTACATATGATTCAGTAATAGGCAAATCAGACTTAATCACGCTGTTTACACAGTCCTGGATTTCAGATCGTTCAAGGTGTGACAGTGGATGATCAAAATGGTAATCACACTTGGACTTCTTCTTTTCAATGTGTGCGTTAAAGCATCGGCCACAGTTATACAATCTAACCATGGTTTGGTTCAGGATGTGCTCTGTAGTGTGCATTTTTGAATATGAATGTGTACTCATAATTGATCCCCACTGGCGGTTAAAAACTTATGCCAGGGATCAACAGTTTGTCCTGATCTTAAGACCCACTACATATGGTATTATAGCTTGTTGGGGATTTCCCAAACTGTTGATGTGTATAGTCATCGAAAATGTCCAGTTGGAGACTAAAGCCAATAATTTTTAATCAGATCGGAAATCATTTGCATGTGGCTTTATTCCCATCGCCCACTTCACAGGCGGAAACATATGAAAGCGTCTATTAGAAGCCCGTACCTTATCCCAGCCAATATCTTTTAAAGCCGTTGCATATTGAAAAGAATCAATTATTCCAAGCCAGCCACCGGGTTTCAACACACGGGCGATTTCTTGCACGGCTTTTTTACGTTCTTCACGATTAGTGATATTGTGAAATACTTTATTAGAAAGAACGACATCAAAGGTATCATTCACAAATGGTAGTCGGCGGGCGTCACTATTTTGAATTTCTACTCGTTCTGCAACACCTTCAAACTGGGCATTACTGAGAGTATTTTCGGGATGATTTCCTGATTGATCCCTACTATCCCAAATATCTACACCTACAGCCGTACCTGTCACCAGCCGCTTAGCTGCAGAAATGAGCATCAACCCACGTCCACAGCCTACGTCGAGAACCTTTTCATCCCCTTTCCAGTCATACATATTTAAAAGCCGTTTTGCTTCCTTTATTTTCCCTATCTTACTACTCCATACTGAAAACAAAAGAGGTTAAAGGCCATAATTAATATACAGAGTATTCCAATCGCTGATGCGATTTCTGATCCAATAGGAAGAAGTCGATAATAAGTTAAAAGGCTGAAAAATAAAGCCACAATTCCAATTATGACAAGATTGAGCAATACGACTGGCCCGTCAATCCCATAATCTACGGATTTCATATACGCTTGCTTGTTCATCTTTAAAGTCGAGCTGGGTTTGTGATAGATGATAATCGCCAACTATATAAATTTGATGATACCATATGTTGGGGTCAATGGAAATTCACACCGAAACCGAAGACTACGCTAATAAGTCTTGATTCTGAAAAGTTGGTGCTGATGAATGTCCAAGGGTTTTATACTTGATCTGAATACTATTTGCATTAACAGATGCTATGTAGCCCTCCTTTCATTATCTTCATTGTATCGTTGAAGACAACCCATATCCACAGTTCATACAGTAATCTATACCATAATCCTGAATCAGGCCACACTTGATACAGACGTTGCCTTTAATCGGCAACCTCAAATCATTCGTATCAGCAAAGATACATTCAAGTCGATCATCGATCTCAAAGTTAGTGCCACATTCAGAGCATTTCTGTTTACCAGTTTTTGGCTCCAGTAGACCCTGACAGACTAAAAAATCAGATGTCGGCATTAGCTCTTTATAGAATATCGATCTGGCTCATCAAAGAAGGTTATATCCGCATAGCCTTTATATACTTTGCCTGAATGCTCTACACCTGCGGGTATATAGAATCGATCACCCTTTTTATATGAAAAGGATTCGTCTCCAATCGTGAAGTCAATTCTTCCTTCAACAATAAAACTAATTTGGGCTGCATGGGAATGCGTTTGCATTTCCATGTCCTCAGAAAAGTTGGTAAATATAATCTGATGAGTATCAGATTGTGACAAAAAGGCTTTGGCACCCTCAAAGGGCATTTCTGCTTCCGGTAGGTTGCTGATTGGCTCAGGAAATATTTCTTTCATTAAGGCTCCTTACGTATATCATCTATCCATTGATCAAACAATTTTTGGTACCTATCAAGCTCAGTTTCACGTTTGCACGAGGGGCATAGTACGATTTTTTGATTGCTGCGTTTACTGATATCGGCTTTGCCCCCACAGAAGATACAGATGATCTGATTACGTTCCATTGATCCTCTCCCTCAACTTCCCACTGCACTTGAAGGTCACAACACGCCTGGCCGGAAGGATCTGATCATCCCCAGTGGCTGGGTTCCTTCCTCTGCGTTCATTCTTATCCCGGACACAGAACTTACCGAATCCGCTGATCAACACATCTTCGCTGGATGAAAGGGTGTCTTTCAAGATACTTATGGTGGATTCAACGAGTTCAGTGCTCTGCTTTTCGGTAAGGCCATTCTTAGATCGGATTGAGTTAATGATGTCTGCTTTTGTAAGTGTCATGGTGCTCCTCGGAATATTGAAGATGGGATGAATAAGAATGCCAAATATGGCCGGTTAGGTCAACTGGATAAAGGGCAGTTTTTAAGACCTTGGAAATTCATTTTACTGGACTATTGCTGGACAAATCCAACCCTACCAAAAACAAAGGGCTCACGTGAATTACGTGAACCCCTTATTTTTCTGGTGCCGAGGGACAGAATCGAACTGCCGACACGGGGATTTTCAGTCGATTATTTCGTAAATCTGATTTTCCTGCATTTTTAAATAGCTGATTCCATATGTATTTTTTTAGTATTTTTGGTTTTGTTAGGATCTATTTGTAAATATTTGACCTTGACGGGCACAATTTGGGCACAATTTTAATTCCTCTGAATCCATTTGAATTTAAGTATATAGCAATTACCGTGTTTTTCATAGCGCTTGACAATCAGGACGATGAGATTGATAAATACAGTTATACTAATTTTCGTTTATTGGTAATCTGCATGAGCAAGAAAAATGCGACAGCCAAAAGGATTATTGAAATACAAAAGAGAAGGTTAAGTTGATGAAAAATGAACCCTTTAGAAAACTTAAATAACGGCCCCGGTGCTCTTGATAGGTTGATCGGTGAAATTACCGTCGATGCATACGGTGATGACGAGCAGCTTTGGGCATTTAGGCAGGCTTTCGAGGACGAAGTCAGCCCGCCGGTAGACGGATTCATCATCGGCGAACCGGTATCGGTAATTCAGATCGACTACGACGGCAATGCGCGTCGCGGACTGACGGCAAAATGCCGGCGGGAAAATGGCTCAGAACACGAAATCGCGGCCTGTGATGTAGTATTTCCGGAAGGGTCAATTGGCGCGTTGTATTTATCTGCCTACCGAAAATGGCTCGACCTCGAGCTCTCCCCTGTCGTACCCCAAAGGCATACACGCCACATGCGGCAACACAAGGCCATTGACGAGGACGTGGATCTGAGCAAAATTGTCGAACTCGTTGTCCTTTCGGTCAAGAAGCTCGTTGCTCACTGCCGCCTGATGGGTACTGACCGGGTTATTACCCTACGGGCAAGCAGTCCATTGGACGTAGTTCCAGGTCAGATCCTCACGGTTAAACCCAAAAAGCGGTGGCGCTATGCTGGTCACCCATATCTGTCTGGTGAAATTGAATCCACGAGGGTCGATATAGTTGCGCTCGACCTCGTACCCCTGCGGCTCGAGAAATTTGGCATGTGGGATCCCAAAGAGCATTACTGGGGCGAAGAAAATGAACCAATCGAGGAATGGGCTAAGCCGATTATCGCCCATGGACCGCGCCGGGAATTTGAAATGGAGCAAGTGCTGCCAGGATTCGACGACGGAGATCCGTTCACGGATCCCATTATTATGGCCAACGAGTTTAAAGAAACCGGCAATCGCTCCAAAGCCCAGGAAATATTTATGCAGCTTTGCCAATCTGACCTGCGTTGTCTCGATGCCCATGCGCACCTCGGCAATTTCATCTTCGACAGTATGCCGGAAAAAGCTATCTACCACTACGAGGTAGGGTTACGCATCGGTGAGTTGTCCCTGGGCGAAGATTTCGACGGCGTTCTCCACTGGGGACTCATTGACAACCGCCCATTTTTGCGATGCATTCAAGGCTATGGGTTATGTCTCTGGTGCCTGGGTCGTTTCAAAGAGGCCGAACACGTATTCAATAGGCTGCTCTGGCTCAATCCGCCTGACAACCAGGGCGTACGCTTCCTGATCGATGATGTCAAGGCAAGAACAGCATGGGAAAATCGCGAAGTCGAATAGAAACCTTAAGGGGGACCAAATGAAACTGAAGGTCTTTGTGGACACCCCGGCCTGGGAATGGCCTGAAGATGCGGATAAAATACTTTTAAAGGCACTTCGTGATAACCAGGCCGATGAATCGGAACGTGTGCTCGCCGCTGAGCTGGCCGGCGACTCAACGGTCATCAATGACATGCTCGTCAGTGAACTGCTTGCTATTGTAAACGATGTTAACAATTCAGATAGTCTGCGCGAGAGGGCAGCTATATCCTTGGGGACAGCCCTTGAATACGCCTTCATAGATGGATTCGAGGCTCCCGACGACGTACCAATTTCCGAAAACAAATTCCATGAAATCCAGGAATCACTTTATAGGCTCTATTTGGATACCAATGTTCCCAACGAGGTGCGGCGACGGGTCTTGGAGGCATCGGTGCGTGCCCCACAGGACTGGCATCAGAGTGCGATTCGGGAGGCGTATTCAAGCGCCGACAAGTCCTGGAGGCTCACCGCAGTCTTTTGCATGCGTTTTGTCCGGGGGTTCAACGAACAGATTTTAGAAACACTGGAATCCGAAAACCAGGACATATACTATGAGGCAGTATGTGCTGCAGGAAATTGGGAAGTGGATGCCGCCTGGTCACGCATTGCACCTCTTATCACCTCGAGGGATTCTGAAAAATACCTGCTGCTGGCCGCTATTAAAGCAGTCGCCAGCATCCGCCCGCAAGAAGCCGCGCAATTTTTGATCGACCTAACCCGGTCCGATGACGAAGACATCGCCGAAGCGGCCTCCGAAGCAATAGAAATAACCGAAATGTTATCGGACTTAAAAGATGATGATGTAAGCGACGAGTTCCTCCACTGATGTTTGCCAATAGTTGAGGAGCATCGAATAGCCAACAGGAAAATCAAGGCCTGTTTTGTTATCCTTGGGTTTGCCGGGCTAGATAATGCTGGTCTAGAGCTTGACGCAGGTATGTTTTGATTACGGCTTGACGGCTAATATTCAGTTCCTTAGCCAGGGCGTCCAATTCTTTTAGCATATCAAGCGTAAAGTCCACATTGACTCGTTTAACCGGGGGCCTCATTTCTCCCTTATTGGTAAAATATCCGGAAATGTCTTTCCCACCCATTGCCATTTCAGCAATCTCATCGGCAGTTGGTTTCTTTTTTTTAGATGTTTTGCTCATATAACTGTTCCTCTTGTTTAGTTGATTTCCATAGGGTTACAAGGTGATAATACTCGCCTGTCATATCTTCTCTGACCTCATAAATGACTGTATATAATTTCCCCTTAACCCACCCAATCACACGAAATTGTTCAGGATCATCGGACCGGACATCCACATAATGGTAATGGGTCCAAATTTCTTTGACTTCCTCGAATCCAATTTTTCGTCTCTGGTCCTTTTTCAGCCTTTCACTTTTTGCTCTATCGTATTTGAACCGCATACTATTCATGTATAACAGTTATACCATTTTGTCAAAGCGAATCTATATGATCCAGAAAAATCCAGCATTGCCAACGTCTTCAATATTGCGTATGTAAAAATACGATCACCGACAAAAGAGGTGCAAACAGGCTATGCGATTTTCAGGGTCTGCGGTCAATGGTACCGCTCTAATCACCGCTCTAAGCCAAAGGGTGAAAAAGCGGAAACTATGGTAAAATTGAAAAAAAGATCCATCTTGACGAAGCGAAAGGCGCGGCAAGGCAGCATTTCATTATAATCTTATGAAAGATAAAAAAATCACAATTGGTCATTTTTTGCTGGAATCTCTGACAAAGGATCAGGTTGCATGCATGCTGGAAGTGGTTGCCTCAGCCTGGGATTTAAAAAGCCTGATGGACGAGTTTATGAGGGCTGATCCGGACATGGCCGCCACCATTGGTGAAGTACTAAAAGAAGTTCGGGCTAAAACCGGCAGGAAAACAAAAAGCCGACCGGTTTCTCACAAACGAACCATGGAATATTGGAATTCACTCTGGCGTCAATGGCATGAAATTCTTGCTGACGTCGGAGATGAAGAAGGAAAGTATGCGGTCCAGGATCACCACTGGGAGGAACCTTATTTTGACGGCTTCCAATTTGCTTTTGATATCGAACCGATTGCGCAGGAGATGCTTGGCTTGATTGATGATGTCTACTCGTCGGTTGAAGATCCAAATCTTTTTGTTGGGGCGTTGGAGGAGATCGAGGCGAGCATCGCTTCATATCCGGAATGGATGGGGGTCGAATACGGAGAACCTGTCGGGCTCGAAAAAAATGTAACGAGTTGCATGTTGAAGTGGCAATGGTTGGGTCTGCAGTATCAACCCAGGCCCGGTATTAAACTACTTACAAAGGTATGTGAGATTGAAGAGTCATATAAACTGGTTTGCTTTGACGAGACTGCGCTTGTTGATTTTTTTGTAAACCTCCCCAGTGATTCCTGCCGTGAAATTTATGCCCACTTGCAGGATGAGGCACAAGAGATTGATCTGAGTAATGTCTATTCTCCCTGGCATCAAATCAATCACATATATGAATCCCGGTTTGATTCTACTCAGCACCTGGAAACTTGCCAGCACCACCTGAAGCATAACTGGCGTTATGGCCGTCCGCTGATCGATGATGCATATAAGCGGAATCAATTTCAAGAAGCGGAGCAGTGGCTGGAGAAAACCTTTTCCAGTTTACTGGCGCGGAAAAGAAAGGGAAAATGGCACCCGGAATCATCCCTGCTATTGAATCAACTTGAGTATTACATGGAAGATGTCCAGGAAGATATTGCGGCCCTATTGCTGGTGTGGAGCGAGGTTTCCCTCAAGTTGGGCAATTCGCAACGCGGGGCGGCTACCCGATTTCAAGGTGTCCTATTCAAATTGCCGCAGGACTGTGATGCGGTAATCAAAGAATACAAACGTGTGATCAAACCCATTACGAGAAAGACCGTAGATCCGCTTTTTGAACAATGGAAAACTGAAATGGCTAATCGCAGCTTTTCTCGGTATATGGACACTGCCACCGTTTCCGATTCCTGGGTTCACTGGTTGATAGAAGCGAGTTTGGACCCAAGAAAGAAAAAAGAATGGTTTATAGATATGCTCAACGGCTGGCTGAACGATTTGAAGAAAGATAAGAAAGTCTTTAAAAAACAGTGGCGCCAACTGGCACGTTTGACTTCAGATCTTGCTGGCAGCAAACGCCTCTCGAAAAAATATCCGGCCTTTTACAAAACCGTACTCCCGGTAGAAGAATCTGCGGATGACATCCTCGGTTCGTTCCGGCGCAGGGGGCTGAAAAAAATGAACGCCGGTCCTAGCCTTCTCCTGGCAATGGATGTCTGGAAAGAGCATCTGCATCTGATCGCTCCCGATCCGGCAAATGTCTATAAAGCAGACTATACCCATCATGCCGCTTGGTGCAAAGCTGTGCATGAACTGAATCAAAATTCCTATTCGGCTTTACTTTCGCAGTGGCGCAAAAAACATAGCCGCCGCCGAAACCTATGGCGTGATATGAAAGCAATCGGTTTATCGGTGTGAACAGGCATCCATCGATTTTTTCTGAAGCTGAAATATTTCCACGCTCAATCCGTTGAAAGTTCGGTCACCGCTTCTGGTCAATTCCACTGCCTCGACTGAAGCGTCCGGCTTCTGCCGGACCTCTGAATATACCAATGAAGGGACGACAATTCGGTCAAATAAGTCCGAAGCAGCTTTGATTATACCGAGCTTGGTCAAAAATATGATGGGGGAGCTGTTAAAAACGGCTTTCATCACCACTTCATTTCCGTTTCGACATCGCTCTCCTCAAGATAGGAAAATTCCACCTTCATGGCATCCAGTAGTTCAAGAAAAGCTTCCTTTCCCATCCCCATAATTTCGGCGGCTTTGCTGAGACTTACCTGCCGTAGCACCAGAGCACCCACCACACCCAGCAGTTTCTCCCGTTCATTTACCGTTTTGAAAAATGGCAGCCCGCTCGCTATTTCCTCCAACGGGGATAATTCCATTTTATTATTTTCCTTTAGATTTTATTAAACGTCATTCACGTACAAGGAATATATTTTTGATATCTTATTATGTTTTGATAAATATTTCAAACAAGATTGTAAAATCAGCTCATTCACTCAGTTTCCAATAAATAGAAAGATTCAACACTGCCGTATTCACGGGCACGAGGAGTTAAAATCCCCCTGTCTCCAGCAAATTTTATTGTGATATCTTCAGGTTGAATTTACTTCTAATGTAAATTGTGCCCGAGATTGGGCTCTTTTCAATAAAAAAAAGCACTCATGAAAATATCATAAGTGCTTGTTGTTTTTACTGGTGCCGAGGGACAGAATCGAACTGCCGACACGGGGATTTTCAGAACCCATATCTCGTCTATCCCGCGTTTACCTTAATTATCCCAATAGCTTGTTTTATTTACTTATATTACCCCCAAATAGAAATCTAAATTGCCTCAAAATACCCGATTTCACCCTATAAAGACTTGTTTGTGTGCACACCATATGCACACCCTATCCGGAATCCTTAATGGGAAATTGGTTATAACCGATAAGATGTCTCAAGCCGCATTTGAACTGAGAGCATGCACTTCCTTATCAAGGCGGTCCGCCAGCAAATCTTCTGCTACCTCAAGATCGAACCGGGTCTGAAGATTTAGCCAGAATTGAGGCGCTATCTCAAAAAATCGTCCCAAACGCAAGGCTGTATCAGCAGTTATCGAACGCTTACCATGGACAATTTCGTTAATACGTCTTGGAGGCACACTTATATCTTTGGCTAGTCGATATTGGCTGATACCCATTGGCTTAAGAAATTCCTCAATAAGGATTTCTCCAGGATGAATGGGAGGAAGTCTTTTATTTTTCATAATCATCTCCTAATGATAATCTGCAATTTCGACATTATATGCATCGCCAGCTTTCCATCGAAAACATATTCTCCACTGGTCATTTATACGAATGCTGTGTTGACCTTTTCGGTCACCTTTTAAAGCTTCCAATCTGTTTCCGGGTGGCACACGCAGCGCATTTAGTTCGGTTGCAGCATCCAAAATAACTAATTTTCTGCGTGCATGATGCTGAATATTTGGAGGAAGCTTTCTGGAAACAAGTCGATTGAATATCTTTTCAGTTTCTTTGTCCCGGAAAGTTTTTATCATGAGACAATATTAACACAACTCGTTATTAACGTCAAGCGTTATGATAGAGAGTCAAGTTTTTTATGAATATGTCAATGGCGGGCGTTTATGTTGGGCTTGAAGTTTTTATTGCATTTTCGGGCCAAAGTAGTTTTGCCACACTTGCGGGGACCATGGACCAACACTACTGGGGTGTCCTCTAAGGCATCCTCCAAGCAACTGCGTGCAAATCGCGGATATATGATTGGCTTAGTCATGGCGTTCATTCGAAAATTAAGTGTTGGGCTGAATGAAAGGCTACATATCGGCCAAATGAAAAGATGTCAAAGCAAAAAAGGAAAAAGCGAAACGCTGAGAAAAGACAACGTGGTTATTGATGACAGTAGACCTGCTCATGAATTGATTATCGATTCAAGTTACCATATTACAATCAAGACAGCGGCATTTAGGTTTCAAGTGAATTATGTCAACTTATTGATATCATGCGTTTTTTATGCTGTGCTACAGAACCTCTAGATAGGAAAAATCATTGGGTATGATGTAATCAACTATATTTCGACGGAGTTCGAACAATCAATATTTCATTCGGTAGTCGTGCAGCTGCAGCGGAATGGCATCCGGTGGGCTGTCTAGTTCGGATTTTATCAATATTCTTCACGATAAAATACATTGTTCGATTTGTTGAATGCGCGTCTTACTTTCCGTAAAGCTTTAAGGAGGTTTTCCCGGTCATTTACATCCGATACTGCAAATAGTGCGAATTCAATGCTTGCTTTTACTAGGCTGAATGCCGGACTGTAAATTGCTGGAGAGTCTACTGATCCTTTCAATTTTTTCGCTATGTGGGCCAACTCCTCTAATTCAGGTTCCCAACTTTTTAGTGGTTTGGGTTTTAATTTTTTTTGTTTTTCCACTTGGGATTTTTCCAAGCTATCGACAATTCGATTATTTTGTTTGGCCCGCATGTATATTTTTTTTAGACTGCGTTTGATCCCACCACCGAAGGATATGTTTTGAAACCCCAGAAGGCCGTCAAAAATAATTTTGCCTTTGAAAGGTAATAAAACCGTATCGACATATAATGGAAGATTCGCATTATTCGTCAACTGGTCGAAGTTCTGGGAAAGCCCAAATACTCCGTAGACTTTATTTTCTAATAAAAAAACGGCGTATTTCTTTAATAGCCGTTCAATAAAAAAACTGCCCCTGATGAATTTTTTCCATTCTGAAACGATAGTCAGATTTTTTTTAGAAAAATTCTGTGGATTCTCATTAACAAAGGAATCGATGAGTTCTATATTTTCATAAAGTGCATCGCGCACTTTTACCTTTTGGTCAGTAGGCGAATCAGCATAATCATCAACGCACTTAATATCGTGAATCTTAAGCTTTTGATTCACATAAAATTGCACCGCCCACATCAACTGAAAAAATAGCTTGGCATCTTGATCTGAAAGTCTCATTAGTCTCCTTGTTTTTTTGATTTTATCCGCTGCCTAATGCTAAATTGGTAAGCAATCTTGCAACGATAATGGACGTAAAATCGTCCGGTCGAACGTTTTATTCCCGAACCGCAGGCGAAGGAGCCAAAGGGGTGATCGGGGCGCCTGGCAACTGATTGTTGGGCTTTCTATAGTTAAAAAATTATGAACATTTTCCATTCCAATAATCAATGTAGGAACGGTATGATTTATCATCAGTTAAAAAGTTTATGTGTTGGTTAACATCAATCTTGTATGCTGGTATTTTTTCAATTCCCATCTTGCGTGCTTTTTCCATTCTATGATTCCCGTCAATTAAATTATAGTGCCCAGGGGATATTTCCGCTATTATTACTGGCAAAGAGATATCAACCGAATCAACATGAGATTCATCTATAGATGAAAAACTTCTCGGAAAATCAAACACTTTTACTTCTACACAATCGACTTCATTAGGAGTTGTTATCAGAAAGTTTAACATTTTTGTGATATTAAAAACAAAAATGCCATTTGGATACAACTCATCTCCATCATTAATGGGACATGGAGTGAAATTATCATCTGCTTTTAATTTCTTTGCTGATTGAAGTCTTTCTGGGTCAAAAATTGATGTTTTCTTCAACATTTTTCCTCAAAATTCATGGTTATTTTTCAAAAACATCGTCATTTTCATTAGCCGCCGAGCACCAGCATCAGGTGCATGGAACGTAGCGGAATGCAATCCCGTGAATGTAGTGTTCAGCTATTTTCATCTATCATTGATCATACTTGACCTCTTCATGCATATGACCATGGTTGGCTAAAACGATCTTCAGTTAATCACCCCAAACAGCATTTTTTGTATTTTTTTCCGCTCCCACATGGGCACGGATCGTTTCTGCCAGGTTTTGGGAGTTTAGGTTCCATGTTAACTGAAAAATGTCGTTTTTTACAATTTGCGTAAATCGCTTTGAGCTTTTTATGCCTGGTTTGCATTTCTCTATAAATATCCGGTAGCTGTTCCTCTATTTTGGATCTCACTGTTTCCAAGAACATGGGAATTGGAGACTCATCTATCAACTTCCATTGCTTTTTTTTGTAATTTAGGGCAACAAAGCATAGTTCTTTTCCGGTATTTCCAAGTTTGTCGATTTGCATTATATCCAGATTGGTGTCTGTGCATGAGCATTTTGGTAAGAGGCAATATTGGTCGATAATAATACAATTTTTTCCATTTATCGTGATATGAAATTGGTCACCATATGGCAGAATGTCATTATAAGCATACATTAATCCGTCTTGTTCGACTTGTTGGTAATCAAAATAGCCCTCTATTATTTCAAGTGGCGCATTATCGCTAATTTTATTCTTATATGCGAAATGATTTTTATATAAAAGTTGGTAGTCATTCTCGTTCAATTTGCTGAGAAATAATCTAGAAAACTTTAAGTCCTCTTTCGAAATCTTTTTCTTGTCTTTATATCCCAATGTTCTCTTATCAATATCAATCTCTACTTTTCGATTACGCAAATTCGATCTGCTGTCGCAATCAAACTGCATTGGAATAAGTTCTAAATAGATATTTGCACAAGTACAAACAGGATTATCGCAGGCGCTAATTATGCACTCGTATTTTTCAGTGCGGCCACCATATTGGATAGTTGCGATTATTTTATTCAGATTTTTATCAATAGAAAATACCAATTTGTTCCCTCTTTCTTCATGAAGCCAACATTGATTCTATGGCCGTACTAACAGGAGCATGAGTCAGAGCTAATAATTATGATGTGCTAAAATAAGGCCAGTTTCTTCCAATTTTTCCAAAAGGTCGCGCCTTTCCCTTGCCAACACCTTGAGCCGCCGTTTCTTATAGGGTTTTACATTAGCAACTTCTAAAACAATATTGGCCAATTTAGCTATTTTATCGCTTTCCGTATTGACCAACAGTTTTAAGCGTTTCACATTTTTGTCGGAAATATGGGATTGTTTCAAATAGCCAAAAATTTCTTGTTCCATATCTATCTCATTAATCTCAACCTTCGTTTTTTGAGAACACTCCTTGCAAATATGATTCCGATGCCCTTTTCCTGAAAATCTTTCATTCGGCTTGATGGCGCCGCAAATTCTACAATAATGTCCTGAGTATCGCTTTTTCATGGAAACGCCTGTAATAACGCGCGACGTATAGCCGCTTTTACCTTCAATGCAGTTGTTAAAATTTGATCGTAATCTTGCCTTCTATATATTTTGTCGCTTTGCTTTAAACCATGAATCGTCGCCTAAATAAAAATAAAACCGACCTCTAAGACTACCACCTTCGATAACTGCCCATCCACGGCCTGATGTCATATCATTTTCATCTTGGCCTTCGAATGAGAATTCAAGCCTTTCAATTTCACCGATTTTTTCAATTCTATAGTCGATTTGCCCCCTAACCAAACCGAATTGAAAAGAGCCTATTTCATCTTCTCCAAAAAGGAAATAACCTTCAACTTCCATATCAATGAACTCTTGGTCCCACATTTCCATTTCGGTTACACGCCATTTACCCATGTATAGATTTTGTTTGCTCATATTTTAGTCTTGACTCCACTGATTTGAGGAATGGGGATTATTGTTCTTCCCCATCCTGATAATTTTACCCGGCTGTTATCTTCTTCATAAGATAAAAAACAGCGTACCCGACGCCAAAACCCAAAGGCAGCATGATTCATGGTCGGCACAAAGGGGTTTCCTTGAATTTCCAGGCATAAATACCAACAGCCAGGATGCCAAATACAATTCCTACAATCTTTGCGATCATCATTGGTTCATACGATCTTTAAGATCTTTGCCACACTTGAAAAATGGCAGCTTTTTCGGAGCGATCTCGACCTGTTCACCTGTCTTAGGATTTCTTCCGGTGTAACCCGGATAATCCTTAACATAAAAAGAGCACAGGCCACGGATCTCCACACGGTCCCCTCTTTCTAATGCATCTGACATCTGCTCGAAAAATATAGACACAATTTTTGTCGCTTCGGCTTTAGAAAGTCCATTCTGAACACAAAGGGTTTGAATGACTTCGAGTTTATTCATGGAGCTCCTTTATTAGAGTGGATTTAGGACCGAGAAAAATATCAAAAATTTACATCAGTGTGACCGTATCTGTCAAACCCATATGGTAATTGTAATTGAACAATAAGAATTCGAACAAAAGTGAGAAAAGAGGGTAACACTCTT
>CAZWEO010000091.1:0-21261 GCA_964633115.1 uncultured Desulfobacterales bacterium | reverse complement strand
GATAGGTTGATTGAAAACTATCTGACATATGGTCATTATCGATTGATTGATGATGAAACATACAATTTAACCTTCGGACAAGTTGCCAAATCGTGGGCATTATGGGCGGAAGGGAAAAAGGTCAGACACTCTACATGGAGAGATTACAGAAGCGCTATGAACAAATACGTTCTGCCTCAATTCAAAGATACTCCAATCAGAGAAATGACATCATCAGATGTAGAAGACTTTGCAGATAGTCTCGAAAATATCAGCAACAAACGCATCAATAACATACTTGTTCCTATGCGTAGTGTATTTAAATATGCTGCCCATAAAGACAGACGACTTGTTGATGAGAATATAATGACCGATGTTGAGAATAGAACAATCGTTCATCCTGATATTTTTCCATTCACCTATGATGAAGCTATTAGGCTCCAATATCCTATGGACCCAATTTATAGGTACTATACTATCATCAGGTTCCAAACAGGAATGCGAGATGGTGAAATCAATGCTCTTGAATGGACCGATTACATGAAAAGCTCACCACGAGGACCGGTATTAAACATTAACAAGTCCTTTGTTTATGGTAAGACAGGAGGAACCAAAACTCCAACATCAAGACGCTTCATCGATTGTAATGAAATTGTTGTCGAAGCCCTTGAGGAGCAGATAAAATTGACTGGTGATGATCAGCACATTTTCCTAACCAAGGGTGGAGAGCGAATGAACCCAGACCACTACCGTGAAGTCGTATGGAAAAAAGCGTTGGATAAGGCGGGTATTCCATACAGACCGCCTATTCAAACCAGGCATACATTCGCTACCCATCATCTGGCGCAGGGAGAAAACATTCACTGGGTCAAGGAAATGATGGGTCATTCCTCATTGCAAATGCTTCTCACTCGATATTGGAGATACATTCCTAAAAAGAGAAAGGACGGGTCCTTGTTTCTTGATTGGGTTCGGAAGAATTACCCAGAGGCTATGCCTGATGATACTACCGATATTGGCGACAATGTCATTTACTTATTCGGCGAAAATGGTACAAAGACGGTACACCCAAAGAAAAAGGCTCACAGCGAATAACTGTAAGCCCTTGTAATTACTAATGGTGGAGCGGTTTTACTACTTCAAATATTCGGGTTATGAGCCCGACGAGCTACCAGACTGCTCCACCCCGCATCAATTGTGAAGAAGCAATATAGTATCGAATTTAAAAAGTGTCAAGTGCTTCCCTGAATTAAAATCGCCCCTAAAATATGGTGGTTTCAATTAAAAACTAAGCACAATGAAAATAGAAAATGGGGCTTTTCAGGAAACTGTCAACGACCACCGACCTTGTCGGTGGCTTATGATTAGAGTCAAATATAGCCGTTTTCTGCGAGCATATCCTTTATAAAGCGCGGCGGCCGTACCACCCGGCCGTTGTCGTCTGTATAGGCATGCGTTGTAAATCCCCGCACCAACTCAGCTTCGTCAGCTTTGCGCAGGATGCGGTAGGTGAATTTAATCCCGGCCCGCATACTGCCATCCACACCGGCTTCGATGATGATCAGGTCGTCATAACGGGCCGAGTTGATAAATTTGCAATAGACCTCCGAAACCGGCAGAAAATAGCCCTTTTCCTCGATGGATTTATAGGTCATACCCAAGGATCGAAACAGTTCGGATCTGCCGATCTCGAACCAGCGCAGATAATTGGCGTGATAGGCAACCCCCATGTTGTCGGTGTCGCCGTAGATAACGCGATATTCGGCCCGATGGGTTTTGGCAGTCCCGTTGCTGTTTTGACTGTTAGCTGGCATCGGACTCCTCAAGGATGAGCGGCTCCAGGACCTCTCTGAGTTCCGCATATGTATAAGTGGCCGGCAGTTGCGGGTATTCATTGCGGACGTTTTCGGGCGGTCTGAACAGGATACCGGTATGCGCTTCCTGAAGCATAGTGAGGTCGTTGTAGGAGTCGCCCACGGCAATGATATCATAGTTGAGACGCTTGAGGCTTTGAACAACCTTGCGCTTGCCGTCGGCTTGCCGCAAATTGTAGTCCACAACTTCGCCCTCCGCCGACATGGTCAGTGTGTTGCAAAAAAGTGTGGGCCAACCCATTTTGCGTAAAAGCGGTTTGGCAAATTCAACATAGGTGTCTGATACGACCACAATCTGGATTCGTTCCCGCACCCAGTTCAAAAACGCCACGGCACCCTCCAGGGGGTCCATGGTTTCGATCACGTCCGTGATGTCTTTGAGTTTCAATCCGTGCTTGGAAAGAATCCCCAAGCGCCGCTTCATCAACACATCGTAGTCAGAAATGTCCCGAGTGGTCAGTTTCAATTCATCGATACCGGTTTTCTGTGAAACCTGGATCCAAATCTCCGGTGTAAAGATACCTTCCATATCTGCACATATAATTTTCATCAAATTGACTTTCTGTTTATACTTAAATGTATAAAGTGAAACGCCTCTCAAATAAACGAGAGGCCCTGATTATCACAACCCGGCTGCGAAGCAAAAAAGGTGAAACGATTTTATTCGATATCCGATTCATCTTCGATGCGAATCAGCATTGGCTCACGGCTGACCACATCGAGCACGCGTATTTGCGCCAAGGCATTCTGGACATCTTCCTCCCGGGCCAAATGCGTAAGCATTACCACCGGCACTGAGCCTTCGGTCTTGCGACCTTTCTGGTGAACAAATTTCAAACTAATACCGTATTTACCCAAAATACCGGCAATAGTCGATAAGACCCCGGGTCTATCCAGAGCCGCAAACCGAAAATAGTAATGTGTGGTAATGTCTTGAATCGGCGTTATCGGTATCGGTTTCATCTGGTCCATTTGATAGGACATCAGGGGAATACGCCCGCTGGTCTGGCTTAGTAAATTACGGGCAATATCGACAATGTCAGCTACTACTGCACTGGCTGTGGGCATCATGCCGGCCCCATGCCCATAAAGCAGTATGTTACCCACAACATCAGCTGTTACGGTGATAGCATTCAATGTCCCATTGACATTTGACAGCAGGTTATCAAAGGGTATCATAGCCGGGTGAACGCGTGCCTCGACTGCATCATTACCGCCCTTGCTGATGGCCAGCAATTTAATACGATAGCCAAACTGCTCTGCAAATTCAATGTCCAACGGTGTAATTTTTGATATACCTTCTATATAAATATCATCAAAGTTAATCGCCATGCCATAGCCCAGCGACGTTAGGATCGCTAGTTTGTGAGCGGTATCATAACCCTCCACATCCAGGGTCGGATCTGCTTCCGCATATCCTCTTGCTTTGGCCAATTTTAAAGCAGCCTCGAACTCAAGACCCTCATCCGTAATTTTGGATAGTATATAGTTACAGGTACCGTTCAATATCCCGCTCATGGCCTGGATTCTGTTACCCACCAGGGTTTCCCGCAAGGTCTTGATAATGGGCATACAACCACCGACGCTGGCTTCATAGGCCAAATCCACTCCTTGCTCCTGAGCTACTTGAAATATGGGATTGCCATGTTTGGCCAGCAGCGCTTTGTTGGCTGTAACCACGTGTTTTCCGTTCTGGATGGCTTTGAGGATCAGCTCTTTGGCAATTCCTTCGCCGCCAATCATCTCGACCACAATATCGATGTCAGGATCATTGACAATCTGATAGGCATCGTCAGTAAGATCAAAGGCATCCAGTGGAATCCCACGATCGCTGCTAAGATCGATATCGGCGATGGTTTTCAGATGCAAGGGTACTCCCACACGCGCTTTCAGAATCTCTTGATTGGTCATCAGAACCTTGGCAAGACCGGTACCCACCGTACCCAAACCCAGTAAACCGATATTAATTTGTTTTTTCATCTCTTTAACCTATGATGCAGCGATTTTCATGAATCAATAATTTTTACTGCTGTACATTCATCATTTTACCGAGCGAAGTCAATCCCAAAAAAAATTGCTCCGCAATTTTTTTAAAGGATTTTACGAATCCCCCTTACTGCCTGATTGATCC
Source organism: uncultured Desulfobacterales bacterium (assembly GCA_964633115.1). Taxonomy (GTDB): domain Bacteria; phylum Desulfobacterota; class Desulfobacteria; order Desulfobacterales; family B30-G6; genus B30-G6. Next base: position 17,277 of record CAZWEO010000091.1, on the reverse strand, counting down.
GCATCTCATTCTCGATCAAAGCAAAGCGAACAAAATCATCCCCATATTCACCAAATCCCAATCCTGGTGATACGGCAACCTGAGCCTCCTTAATCAGAAATTTTGAAAATTCTACTGAGCCCAGGTGCGAATATTTGTCTGGTATTTTAGCCCAAACAAACATGGTGCCCTTGGGGCTATTGATATGCCATCCAGTCCGGTCCAGCCCTGTAATTAGTGCATCCCGTCGCTTGCGGTAGGTCTCGCATATCTCCTGTACACAATCCTGGGGACCATTCAAGGCTATAATCGATGCGATCTGAATGGGTTGAAAAATACCGTAATCCAGATAACTTTTGATACGTCGTAGCGCGGCAATGATGTCAGGGTTGCCCACACAAAACCCAACCCGCCAGCCCGGCATACTGTAGCTTTTGGATAGCGAGAAGAATTCTACGCCGATATCCTTGGCACCTTTGGCTTGCAGAAAACTGGGTGCTTTGTATCCATCGAAAAGAATATCGGCATAGGCAAAGTCATGGATCACCATGATGTCATGTGCTTTGGCAACGGCTACAATCTTGTTAAAGAAATCCAAATCAACAACTTCTGTAGTGGGATTATGCGGGTAGCTGATCACCAGGATTTTTGGCTTGGGCCAAGTCTGTTTAATGGCGCTGAGGAAATTCTCAAAAAAATCGTGATCGGGCCCCACCGGTATCCCACGTACATCGCCGCCGGATATGATCGATGAGTAAGGGTGAATCGGATAGGTTGGATTTGGTGTAAAGACCACATCCCCTGGTCGCACCGTAACTAAGATCAAATGGGACATGCCCTCTTTGACCCCGATGGTAACTATCGCTTCGGTTTCCGGATCGATATCCACATCAAAACGCCGCCGGTACCAGTCGGCTATGGCCATACGTAATTTGGTAATACCCATGGAAGCCGAATAGCGATGGTTGTGCGGTTTTTGAGCAGACTCCATCAGTTTGTCTACGATATGCTGGGGAGTACCCAAATCCGGGTTCCCCATACCAAGGTCAATAATATCTTCCCCTTTTCTTCTGGCATCCATCTTAATCTGGTTTACGGTGGCAAATACATAGGGAGGCAGTCGATCCAATCGGGCGAATTTAGTCATGATATCAACCTCTTTGAGTTTTGATTTCAAACTAAGTCACACAAATTGTTTACAGGAATTAAGCCTGTATGTCAAAAATATGTTTTGACTTTTTACCGAGTGATGGCTAAATTTCAGACCGTAATCGGTCTGCAGTTGGAGCAACAGGAAAATTTGCAACATTCATCGCCCAAAGGAAAGGCGCATTCATGATAGAAAAACCGCTGACATATGCTGATGCGGGTGTCGATATCGACAAATCCAACCGTCTTGTAAATCGGATCAAAAAAATTGCCAAAAGTACATTCAGATCACGTGTATTGAGTGACATCGGAGGATTCAGCAGTCTTTATTCTCTGAATACGAGTAACTATCAAAGTCCCGTATTGGTTAGCTCAACAGATGGTGTTGGTACGAAGTTAAAAATTGCTTTTATGACTGGAAAGCATGATACCATCGGAATCGATCTGGTAGCTATGTGTATCAACGACATTGCGGTCCAGGGAGCCAAGCCCTTGTTTTTTTTAGACTATATTTCTATGGGCCGCTTAGACAGCGATACGGCTACAGCCATTGTTTCCGGCATTGCTGCGGGATGTCAAATTGCCAAATGTGCACTGATCGGCGGTGAAACTGCCGAAATGCCCGGATTGTACCAAGAAGATGAATACGACCTGGCAGGCTTTACCGTTGGCATCGTCGACAACGATCGTATCATCGACGGTTCAGATATCCGCGTCGGCAACCAACTTATTGGTATTGCCTCCAGCGGTCTACACAGCAATGGATACTCTCTAGTGCGCAAAATCTGTTTTGATGTTCTTAAAATGGATCTGGATACCCACCTACCGGAGCTGGGCAAAACCTTGGCCGAAGAGCTGCTGATACCCACGAAAATATATTCGGAAACCTTGTCGAACGTTACCAGGGATCTGCCCATCAATGGTCTCTGCCACATTACCGGTGGCGGTTTCGCAGATAATTTGGTGAGAGTTATCCCGGAAGCCTGCAGCATCGTTATACGCGAAAACAGCTGGGAGCCTCAGCCAATCTTTACTTTCCTTAAAGAAGCGGGCGAAATCGAAGACCTCGAAATGAAGCGTACTTTTAACAATGGCCTGGGCATGATAGCCATTGTACCGGAAGATGCGGCCCAGGATGTTTACGAACGTATCAACGCCATGGATGAGCAGGCCTTTTTTATCGGAGAAATCGTTGAACGTAAAGAAAATTCAGACCGCATTACCTGGGAATAGAACCAGCAGGACAACTACCTTCATTAGCCATCATCTCAGCTGGTGGTCGCTGATTTCGGGACTCGTTAAGCTGTGGCCTCAATGTTTGCACCGACCACTACATCGTTTCTGGTCCTGGCTCCAAGCTGGTCAACAAAAAAATACCGTGTGCCGCAGTTGAACTGGCACTGTGCAAACCACCCGGCGGGTGCCCCCTAAGAAAAAACAAAATTAATATGTTAATTCTCGGCATTGAATCATCGTGCGATGAAACCGCAGCGGCAGTCCTTAAAGATGGGGATCAAATTCTCTCTTCAATTGTAGCTTCACAGGCCGAGGTCCACAGCCCCTATGGCGGCGTTGTGCCCGAACTGGCCTCGCGTCAGCATATCCAAGCAATTGTGCCCGTAATAAACGAGGCCGTTCATTCCGCCGGCATTGCTGCCAGCGACCTTGATGGATTGGCCGTGACCCAAGGACCGGGATTGGTGGGTTCCTTACTGGTGGGATTCTGTTTTGCCAAGGCGTTTGCGTATGCGCTCAAGATTCCGTGGGTTGGTATCAATCATCTGGATGGCCATATCAACTCGGTTTTTCTAACGCCCGATCCCCCCCCATTTCCCTTTGTAGCCCTACTGGTATCTGGCGGACATACCGCCATATACCATGTGACCACGTACACATCCGCTACCATGATGGGACAGACACGGGACGATGCCGCCGGTGAGGCCTTTGACAAAGTTTCTAAAATGCTGGGTTTAGGATACCCTGGCGGTAAAATTATCAGCGATTTGGCTGAAAATGGCAATCCAAAAAACATTCATTTTAAACGTGCCTATCTTGATAAAAATAAATTTGATTTTAGTTTTAGCGGATTGAAAACAGGTGTGCGTCGGTACATCGAAAACAATCCCAATTGCCTGCAGACAGAAACGTCCGATATTGCCAGTGGTTTTCAGGCCTCGGTTGTGGATGTATTATCCCTAAAATTGTTCACCGCGGCTAAAGCGATGCAATGCCGTCATGTGGCGCTTGTTGGTGGCGTCGCTGCCAATCAAAGCTTGCGCCAACGGATTCAAAAAGAGGCTGCCAAGAGAAACTACACCGTTCACATTCCGCCCTTAAATCTGTGTGGTGATAATGCCGCCATGATAGCTGCCACCGGCTATCATTATCTCAAAACAGGCCACACTTCTCAGCTGGGCGAGGATGTCTATTCACGAATAAAAGCCGCACCGATTCTCAATACACGTCCATAATTCCTTTCATTATTCAAAATACAATATCATCGGAACGTATTTATAACAACCGCTATAAGTATTTCTGCTTTAAGCGCATAATTCTTTCCACGGATTTTTCGCACATTGACCGATTTCCCAGTGAAGCCGATTGAAAGGAGAGGATTGATTCGTAGGCCGTCTCGATGTCCGGCCCGGGATGGCATATTAATGGTATGTCGATCTCGGCCTCTAAAATCTGCTGCATCACGAGCCGGATCCCCCAGTGATTTTTAATTGCACCCATGTCCAAATCATCGGTCATGATCAAACCGTCATACCCCATGCGATGTCTCAATAAATTTCTAGCGATCTTCTTGGACAGGCTAGCCGGCCACTCATCATCCAATGCTCGAAAGCAAATATGCGCCAGCATCACACCAGACACATCGTGGGCGATTGCCTGGCGAAAGGGTTTAAAATCACAGTTCCATAGATCGCCAGCATCAGTCTCTAGATAGGGAAGCTCCAGATGAGAATCCAGGATAGTCCGACCGATGCCCGGAAAATGCTTGGCCACCGACATGACACCACCTGCCTGAAGATGCGCAATCACAGTCAAACCCATTTGGGCAACCCAATCCGGATCTGATCCAAAGGAACGCTCCTTCATAATGCTGGCGTGTGGATCGAAGGCAGTATCCAGAACCGGTGCCATATTCATGTTAATACCGACATCAATGAGTTCTTGGGCTGATATTTGGGCAAAGTTTACGGCATCCTCATTGGTCTGCATATGGATATTTCCAGGAAATTCGGTAAATGGATGCTTCAACCGAGCGACTGACCCGCCCTCCTGGTCAATGGCGATCATTAGTCCCGGCAGACCGCAAGCACCAGCAAAAGACTGCACAGACGCGCACAATTGTCGGACCTGCTCCGGCGTCGTTATATTGCGGCTAAATAAAATCAAGCCGCCTAGGCGGTGGTTTTTGATAAGGTATTTAAGGTCTGTATTAAGATCGATACCGTCAAACCCGATCATGAGGCGTTGACCGGCCATTTGCTTGTCAGATAATGGATACATGCGTTCACTTTCTCTAAAAAAGTTCAGGCTGTAGGCTGTAGACTTTTAGGCTATAGGCGCCTACAGTCTAAAATGCTTCAGCCTCAAAGTCTCACTGTTTGCGTTTGCGCCGAAGTTGGTATTTCCGAACCGCCCGATTATGTTCCCTCAGATTGGTGGAGAATTGATGGGTACCATCCTTCTTAGAAACAAAATATAAATAATCTGTCTCAGCTGGATACAATGCCGCTTCCATGGAAGCAACCCCAGGATTGGCGATGGGACCGGGGGGCAATCCTTTGCGAAGATAGGTGTTATAGGGTGTAGGCGTGGAAAGATGCTTGCGGGTAAGATTACCATCAAAATTTTTAATCCCATAGATAACAGTCGGATCGCTTGACAGGCGCATGCTTTTTGTGAGCCGGTTGTGAAATACCGATGCGATCAAAGGGCGCTCAAAGGCAGCACCCGTTTCTTTCTCAATGATAGATGCCAAGGTTACCACTTGATGGACATTCCAGTTCAGCTGGTTGGCGCGATCGTACCACTCGGCCAGAAATACTTCCTCAAAACGATTAACCATGGTTTTGACAATCTTTTTGGCTGGCAATCCTTTGGGAAAGTGATAGGTATCCGGAAATAGATAACCCTCAAGCGTATCTGCGTTTACACCCAGCGACTTTACCGTAGTGGACTCGGTGGCTGCCTGGATAAAATCCTGGGCTGCGATCAACCCGACTTCGGCAACCAGAGCTGCGATTTGATACAAATTATAACCCTCTGGTATGGTTATGCGATGCAGCGCCACTTTCCCACTAACCATTATCTCCAGAACTTGTTTGGGTGACAGCACCGAGGAGAGGCTGTACTCTCCAGCTTTAATCCGTTTGTCATAACCCTTCAGGCGGGCAAACAGCTTAAACTTGCGGGTATTCTGGATGATGCCCGTTTGATATAGTCTGTCTGCGATGTTGTTGAACGCCTGTCCCGGTACTACTGTGAATGCCAGTTCAGAGATGTCATTCCCGGAAGATCGGGATGCGTAATCAATCAGGTTCCACACAAAACCACCCAGAATGACCAGAGATAAGGCCAGGCACGCACCGATGATGATGATTATTTTTTTCATATGTTAATTGAATTCCTACTACGATTTTATAGCTATCATATTGACAAACAGAATTAAAATCAATATTCATCGGGAGTTGTAGTTCAACCAGGCGCCTGAAAACCGAATCGTGGGGATTCTGGTTCCAGGCTTTATCTTTCGCGGAGCTACCGCGTTGTCAAAATTTGTATAAATGAACGAGTACCTTTCCATAAATAGGCAAATTTAGTTGAGATCGCAGAAATCGGGTAAATTGGCCATTTATGGGTGGGCACGAATTAGGAATCCGTATGGCAAAACCTAAACTCAAAGAACATGTCATCAACAGGGAGTGGTGCAAAGGATGTGGTATCTGTGTACATTTTTGCCCCAAAAACGTACTGGAGATGGATGATCTCGACAAAGCCGTGGCAGCGCGCCCCCAAGATTGTATCTGCTGTAAGCTCTGTGAACTTCGGTGCCCAGACCTTGCCATTGAGGTAATCTGTGAACAAAAGAAATAAGGGGACAAATATGGACCCAAAAATAAAATTTATCCAGGGAAATGAGGTTTGCGTAGAAGCGGCACTATATGCCGGGGTGAATTTCTTTGCCGGCTATCCCATCACGCCGTCCACTGAAATCGCAGAACACCTATCCCGAAGACTGCCCGAGCAGGGCGGCAAGTTCATTCAAATGGAGGATGAAATTGCCTCCATGTGTGCCATCATTGGGGCGTCTCTAACCGGCAAGAAGGCCCTGACAGCCACCAGCGGTCCCGGATTTTCGCTGATGCAGGAAGCTTTGGGCTACGCAATAATGACCGAGATACCCTGTGTAATCGTCAATGTGCAGCGGGGGGGGCCGTCCACCGGCCTGCCAACCAGTGTGGCCCAGGGAGACGTGATGCAGGCCCGTTGGGGCACCCATGGTGATCATGCCATCATCGCCCTTACGGCTTCCAACCACCAGGATATCTTCGCCATTACGGTGGACGCTTTCAACCTGGCCGAAACTTACCGAACGCCTGTTGTTCTTTTATTTGATGAAGTCATCGGGCATATGCGTGAAAAACTGATTATCCCCGAGCCAGGAGAAATTCCCATTGTGGAAAGGCTGCGTACCTCTGTAAAGGAAGGTGTCGATTACCACCCCTATCTCCCCAGGGAAGACGGCCGGCTACCCATGTCCGATTTTGGTAGTGTGCATCGCTACAATGTCACCGGCCTGTACCACGATATGTGGGGCTTCCCTACCAACAACCCCGCGAGTGTGCAGGAACTGCATCGACATTTGATTGATAAAATCGGCAGCAATGTCAACCAGATCGCACGCTACAAGGAATACTATCTGGAGGATGCCGAGCATATTCTGATCTCCTACGGATCTGCGGCTCGATCGGCGCTGCATGTGGTTCAGGAACGGCGTCCACGCGGAGAAAGGCTCGGCCTGCTGGAACTGCAGACCCTCTGGCCATTCCCCTATGAGATGGTCAAACGCAAATGCAAACATGCCCGCTCGGTTGCGGTAGTGGAGCTGAATGCCGGACAAATCGTCCGAACCGTAAAAAATGCCGTGGATGACCCGGAAAAGGTCTTCCTGGCCAACCGGGTCGATGGCGTGTTTATTACCCCGATGGACATTCGTAATATTCTCAGATTTGTTCAAGGAAGAGGAGCATAACCCATGGCGATAAAAGACTTTATTCGGGACCGGTTTTTCCCACACATGTGGTGCCCTGGCTGCGGTCACGGTATTGTCCTGAATAGCATGATAAGGGCCATCGAACAGTTGGGTATGAGCAAAAATGAAATCGTGATGGTGTCCGGTATTGGCTGCTCTTCGCGTATTTCCGGGTATGTCGATTTTCACACCCTGCACACCATTCACGGTCGCGCGTTGGCTTTTGCCACCGGCGTAAAATTAGGACTTCCCGAGCTGAATGTGATTGTTCCCATGGGAGACGGCGATGCGCTATCCATCGGCGGCAATCATTTTATTCATGCTGCCCGTCGAAACATCGATATTACCGCCATTGTCATGAATAACCGCATATACGGTATGACCGGCGGTCAATTTTCCCCGTTGTCAGGACTGGGCACGCTGGCTACAACTGCACCTTTTGGCAATATCGATCATGATTTTGATGTGGCCGAGCTTTCCATTGCCGCCGGAGCCACGTTCGTTGCCCGGTCGACCACCTACCACGCTCAGCAAATACCCGAAATTATCAAAAGAGCAATTTTGCACGAAGGCTTTTCAGTGGTAGAAATTCTGTCTCAATGTCCCACTTATTTTGGCCGTAAAAATAAAGTCGGTTCCGCCGCGGATATGATGGAGATATACAAAAAAAATACAACACCTAAGGGATCCAAAGCTAAGCAGAATAACCCCGCACTGATAGAACGCGGTATCCTGCATGAAGTGGAAGCACCGGAGTACTGTAACGAATACGATAAGGTCATTGCCACGGCGATGAAAGGAAAATAAGTATGGAACGATTTAGGATGGTATTTTCAGGCTCTGGTGGACAAGGTGTTATCACGGCGGCCATCATTTTGGCCGAGGCGGCCGTGTTGTATGATGATTTAATCGCCGTCCAGTCCCAAGCATACGGTCCTGAAGCCCGGGGAGGGGCAACCCGCAGCGACGTTATCATTTCAGATACCACTATCAACTATCCCAAAGTAGTTCAGCCCAATGTATTGGTCTGCCTGACCCAGGAGGCCTATAACAAGTTCTACACTATTATTAGACCTGGCGGGTTGCTGATTACCGACTCACGCTACGTAAAAATCCAAAGAAAAGCAGACGCTGTTCAAATGGAAATCCCCATCTATAATACTGTCATGGAAGAAATCGGCAAGCCCATTGTCTTCAATATCTGTATGTTGGGGGTCTTGCTGGCTATGACCGAAATCGTCCGGCCGGAATCGATCATGAAAGTGATTGAAACCCGAATTCCCATAAGCTTCTTGGAGCTCAACCAAAAAGCATTGGATGTGGGGTTGAAGCTAGGCAAATCGCATAAATCTTAACCCAAATGGCCCATGAAAAATCTCCACTGCGGGAATTAAACATCGAACATTGAGCATTCAACATCGAACATTGAACATAGATTAATTAGAAGTCAGAAGCCAGGAGTCAGAATTCAGAAAAAGCCCTTAGCAAAGGCCTAACAGCCTAATAGTCTTCAGCCTACAGCCTGCTTTATTCTGACTTCTCCGCTAGCTCATTTGGTGTTGGATGTTGAATGCTCAATGTTCGATGTTCATTTCGATAAGGTTATTAAATAGTTGAACCACGGCCTCTACATACACACCCCCTTTTGTCTCAAAAAATGTAGCTATTGTGATTTTTACTCACGCACCGACCTGACCTTGCGACAGCCTTTTGTGGATGCTCTGTTGCAAGAAATGGTTCTTATCCCAAAGCCTGATGCTGTCACCAACACGCTCTATTTCGGTGGTGGCACCCCATCAGTATTAACAAGGAGCCAAATTAAAGCACTAGTTCTACAAGCCAACGAGCAGTTTTGCATATCATCCGATAGCGAAATCACCATCGAGGTAAACCCGGGGACAGTCTCACCTGAACATCTGGCTTTTTTCAAACAAATCGGTTTTAACCGCATTAATATCGGGATCCAGTCATTTAGAGCAGATATACTCAAATTTCTGGAACGTATTCACAGTCCCGAACAAGCCATACAGGCCATTGAAGATGCCCGTGAAGCCGGTTATGAAAATATCGGCCTCGATTTAATATTTGGCATTCCCGGCCAAACACGCCCAGCCTGGCGGGCAGATCTGGAAACTGCTCTCTCCTTTTCACCCGAGCATCTTGCTTGTTACATGCTCAGTTTTGAATCCGGAACACTGCTCCATACACAAATGAAAGCAGGCGCGTTTACGCCGTTGTCCGAGCAAGTCCTGGCTGATCTTTTTCGGGATACCCAACATATCCTGGGTATGGCTGGTTATGAGCAGTATGAAATTTCCAACTATGCCAAGATCTCTAAAGATAAAATCTGCTGGCGTTCACGGCATAACCAGAAATACTGGTCGTTTGATCCCTATACCGGACTGGGTCCTTCAGCCCATTCCTATCAGCCGCCCTCCCGATTCTGGAATGTTCGCAATCTACGCCAATATCTGCAAGCAGTATCCCAGAACCAATTACCCCTACAGGATTCTGAAAAGACCACGCTTGAGCAGCAGATGACCGAAACAATCTATTTGGGTTTGCGCACGACCGACGGAATCGACACGGCGCAATTTAAACAAAAATTCAACCTGGATTTAGACCAGGCCTTCGCAGACAGTCTCCAGGTGTTCTGTGATGATTCATTGATGGTTCAAAGCAAAGGCCGTTATGCCCTTACCCCCAAGGGGATGCTTTTTCATGAAAACATCGTCTCCCGCCTGCTTGAAGCCACCTTCCGGTAAATACCCTCGTCCAGAAATTCGAGCATTTTTTTGTCTGTAAATAGGAAAAAAAATTCATATTTTTGACATTTGGCCACTGAAAGCAATATTGCTAAATTATTAACAAATTGAATTTATTAGTAAATTAAATTTTGCATGCTTTTTGCATCTTCTATTGGCAACGTTGAAATTTCGTGGATGAAAGCCACAAATACCGTGTATTTGTTATAATCTATACCGGCAAAACGCTATGAAACTCAGACCTAAGTTGATTGTTTGAAACAGACATTTAAGGTCGAAGTGAGCAAGACATCATGACCCATCGAATCGGATTCATATCCACCCGTTTTGCGGGGACCGACGGCGTGACACTGGAAGCCGGCAAGTGGGCCCATGTGCTCGAGCAAAACAACCACGCCTGCTTTTGGTTTGCCGGTGAACTCGATCAGGATAAAAATAAGAGTTTTCTGGTTCCGGAAGCCCATTTTAAACATGAGCATAACCGCTGGATAAATAAGCATGTGTTTGGCAAGACAGGTCGATCACACCATGTCACAGAATTTATCCACGCATCCCGATCTTTTATAAAAGAACGCCTGCACCGGTTCATTAAAAAATATTCCATTGATCTCTTGGTCGCCGAAAATGTCCTGACAATTCCCATGCATATACCCCTTGGCTTGGCCCTTGCAGAGACCATCGCCGAAACCGAGATACCGACCATTGCACACCATCATGATTTTTTTTGGGAACGCGACCGTTACGCTCTCAACGCTGTAAATGATTACCTGCAGATGGCATTCCCGCCCCGATTACCAAACATAAAACATGTGGTTATCAATTCGAATGCCCAGGAACAGCTGGCTCTACGAAACGGTATCGCCGCTACTCTCATTCCGAATGTTCTCGATTTTGAAAATCCTCCCAAGGTAAATGGGCGTGCATCAAGGCAATTCCGCCAATCCATCGGACTTGCGCCGGATGATAAGATAATTTTACAGCCAACCCGCATTGTACAACGCAAGGGAATCGAACACGCTGTTGAATTGGTCAGATCGCTACAAGATCCGGCCTACAAACTGATCATATCGCATGCGGCCGGTGATGAAGGGTATGAATACGCCGAATGGTTGCAATCCTATGCGAAGGAGCGATCGGTCGATGTCCGTCTGGTGGCCACGGATATCGATCCGCACTTCCCCGGGATTGGCAGAAAAAACGGTAAGTATTCACTCTGGGATGTGTATGCCTATGCTGATTTTATTACTTACCCGAGCCTGTATGAAGGATTTGGTAACGCCTTTCTCGAGGCTATCTATCTTAAAAAACCAATTTTGATTAATCGCTATAATACCTTTATCAGGGATATCGAACCCCTGGGTTTTCAATTGGCAATCATGGACGGTTACTTGTCCGCTCAAACCGTTGCCGAGGTGAAAGCAACCTTGGCATCCCCTGAAAAAACCGAAGCCATGGTCAAACACAACTACGCCTTGGCAAAGCAATCCTTTTCATATGCTGTTTTGCGCCGTCAACTTGATTTTATTCTGGAATCATTTTTCAGGCGGCCTGCCGGGCTCGAGACCATCCAACCAAAAGAAATTTCCAATATCGTGTATCTAAACAGTCAGTCTGCTTATGGCAATAATGCCCGCCTGCACGCCTAATAATAATTTCCGTGTTCACGGAAACCTAGATTGAGCGATTGTCGAGATTGCCGCAGCTACAAGGAAGATGTTGTTCGGCTATAGTGGTCTATGCAGCATAATATCTGACACCGTAGATGCGGTGAGGTCGGCAATCCCAACGGGTTTCAATTTTTAAGAATTCAAATCGATACAATCCTTTGAAATATATTAGAATCACAACATTCTTAAAATTTGAAACGCTCAGTTTAGGGGAAATTATTATGTGGATAGGGCTCTGATAAGTACACCCAGATAAAACCGCGCATGACTAATCGGTCCCGCCATGTTGAGCCGATGGTTTGCAAAAACACTGCTGAGGTTACTGTTGAGAACGATCCAGGGATCGAGTTCCATGGCATGGTGGCAGGATTCAATGGCATGGTGCAGCATCTCCATGCCGCCGCGACGATCCACCATCGTAGCGAAATCTTTTTCAATACCCCCTAAAATGGTATGCAATGTGCTGGCAACACCTTGTGCATAGAAAAAATAGTCGTCGGCCTTGAAAAAACTGACCTCTGATCCATCATCCTCTTTAAATTTGACCAGATTTTCATCACAACTTCCAAGCAAATCCTGGTAAGCCATTAAAAGAGGAATAATGTTGTCGGTTCGATTGTAAAACTGGGCCTCTCCCTTTGCTAGTCTGTTAAAATACGTACGTAATTCTTTAAGGCCATCTTTAAATTTAGATTCGGCCGATGGAAACCAGTAGCGGTCCGACTTGATCATGAACCAGTTCATGGCGTTTTGCAAGTTGTGATCAAACGCAGCCGTACTGCCGGTTCTGGATATGCGTTCGGATAGAATTACTGCGCTTCTGCGGGTCACCTCCAGAACTCCGAGTTGAAAATTATTGACGTTATCGGTGAAGTCCAGAATGTCATTGGGCCGCCAGCCATAAAACCGTTCATTCAGCTCGTATTCGAGAGGCCTTACCACTGAATCCACAAAGGCCATACCGACCGCCGGAAAATTTATAGTCTCAGCTTTTGCCTGCTCGTGATCGGCTGTGGCATGCGCTGGGGTATCTTCGTGGGCCGGAGCTGCTGTGGGCGCTGCCTGAGTTGCTGCCGGAACATGGGAGTCCTGGACTGGGCGCTGCTTTGCTTTTTGAGATGGTGTTTCGACTGTGGGCATTGCAGCTACGGCGGCAGTATTATTTGAATGGCTTGTTGCGTCTTTCTGATGAGCTGCCGCTTCCGAATGAGCCGGATCTTTTGTATGCTCTGCTCCAGCTGATTCCGAAACATGTCCAGCAGATACGACTGGGTCATGTTGATTCTTTTGGTTCTTTGCGGCAACATACTCGACCGGCTTCGGGTGTACAATGTCCTGGCGCTCCGGTGTAGCCATTTGTTCATCAGCGGATGGCGATACTAATCCAATCACGATTTTCACTAAAATGATCACAAAAACTGCCAAGAGGACACCCATGATCATATTTTTAACAATATAAATTGTCAGCGCACTGCCCGAGCCGCTCGTATTTCCAGTCATTTTAAATTTCCTCCCGATTATGATCGCTTAGAAACATAATCGTTTCAAGATTTTATGAGTGTTTTTGTCTGAGCTTCCTGACATCCCCCACCCTTATGGTAATATTCTTGGCATCAAAATATTCAAGCAAGGGGATGACAAATTTCCGAGATGCCCCGGTCATGTCTTTGAACTGCGGTGTTGTGATTTCTTCATGTTGCTGAAGATATCCTATCAGCTCGGCTTTCAGACGGTTCAGGTGTTCATTATGAAAATAAAGTTCTTGCTTGGTTTTAATAAGAACGCCGTCATCCACCAAAAGCATTAAGACATCCTTGGCACTGGATGAATCAAGATCCATAGATTTTACGATTTCCTTAAAATATGGCGGTTGTAGACCATTTTCCAGATAAATCTGAGCAATTTTTTTCTTTACACCCGCCTGATCGACTCCCAGCGATACCTTATGCGTTGCCAGGTTCACACTTTCACCCACCTGAACGATGGTATTGGCAGTCGTTAGTTGGTTCAAGGCCATGCTAAACACCTTGGAACTGACGGTTGCCGCAAGCTTGGATTTTAACTCTTCTTTGGGCATGCCCGCTTTCAAGGGATAAGCAGCATGATAATTCTCCAGAAAACCCACAAGTCGATTTTGAAGCGTTTCAAAGGTGGCTTTGTGTACAAATAATCGCTGTTCTTTATCGATTTGAATGATATCTCTGCGTGAAAGCATGGCTTGGAGAATTTTATCCAGGATCTTTTCAGATAGGTTGGTCATGACCATGAGCGCTGAAAATGCCACGCCCATGACCCCCATCGACTGCACATGATAGGCGATAATTTCCTCTGGATCATCGCTCACAAGGCCTTTCAGGCCCTCGATAATATCCGGCTTAAAGCGCTTATGTTTGAGCGGCACCGGATTAAGCACACGCCCTCCACCAATGGTACGAACCGGCGAATAACTCCGCAATACAAAGCGGTCGTCACGAACCACTGCCACAGGTACATCCAGTCGTATCTGGGCAATTACCTCCTCACCTGGCTGCATGTCTTCCCGATCCAAAAGAATCAGGTTGCCGAGGATCTCGCTGGTTCCGGTATGTAATCTGACCCGGCTGCGGTTCTTAATCTTTTTTTTATTGCTTTCCAAATACTGTAAGTTGAGGTCAATCATATAGCTCGGCAAGAGCGCGTCGGGTTTTGAAAGCACCTGCCCGCGCTGGATAGATGCCATTTCAAGACCTTGAAAATTGATAGCTGTGCGCATGCCGGATTGAGCCGACTCCATAGTGTTGCCATGCACCTGGATGCCTCTGACCTTGGAAGAGATACCGGATGGATAGATCATGATAGTATCACCCACCGATACCTTTCCAGACATGAGCGATCCGGTTATCACAGTCCCGAAGCCCTTCATGCTAAAAACTCGGTCCACAGGTAGGCGAAACAGGCTGGAAGTCGAACGATCGGGGACCTGCCCGCTTAAATCATCCAAGGCTGAAGTAAATTTTTCCAGCCCTTCTCCGCTCGTAGAAGATACCGGTACGATTGCTTGTCCTTCTAAAAATGTCCCAGCTACAAAATCACGAATATCCTCCTGGACCAGCTCCATCCATTCTTCGTCCACCATATCGGCTTTGGTCAAGGCCACCAGTCCATATTGTATTCCCAGTAGGGAACATATTTCCATGTGCTCCCGGGTTTGGGGCATGACACCTTCGTCAGCAGCAATCACCATGACAACCAAATCAATACCAGTGGCACCGGCAACCATGTTTTTAACAAACTTTTCATGCCCCGGCACATCAACGATACCCAGATGTCGACCGCTGGGCAAATCCAAGGCAGCAAATCCGAGCTCGATGGTGATGCCGCGACGTTGCTCTTCTTTGAGCCGGTCGGTGTTGACCCCGGTAAGAGCCTTGATCAAGCTGGTTTTTCCATGGTCAATATGGCCGGCAGTGCCGAGTATGATCTGTTTCATATAAATCGGTTTTAGGTGTTAAGTTTTAGGTGTTAGTTTTTGGGCTTTTAACGAAAGCGTCAATTTTTTCTTTTTTTGTTTCTGAAATATTCCGTCACATACGACATGCCCATTAGGAATATTGCCAAGCCAGCCACATAAAAGGGCTCAACGCGACTATAAAAAAAACGTGTAAGTATGACGGCAAAAAATGCACTCAAAACAGCACGCATTATAAAAATATTAAATTTATTCATAGGGTTAATTAGCCTGTCCATCAGTTTATACTCAGTCACAAACAGTTGCCGAAATTGTATCTGAGATGGCCGATACGGTCAATAGTCATATAATACCGTTGGATGATTTTATACTTGAAAAGCAAATTTCGGTTTGCTATTTACACGTTTCTTGATTAAGTTCGGTTAACGACAATATGGTGGGTGTAGCTCAGTTGGTAGAGCGCCGGGTTGTGGCCTCGGTTGTCGTGGGTTCAAATCCCATCACTCACCCCATAAAAAAGAATGCCCCGGTCCTGTCGGACCGGGGCATTCTTTTTTAATGATTTAATTAATACAATCAATCATTTTTGCCTGTAAGCAAAATTGTTATAAACTTATTTTGCTTACAGGCAAAATTTATTGATTTTCTGGACACAATATGACATAAAATAACAATTATGATTAAGGAACGCTATCTGATAGCACCTGTTATTGAAGACCTGTCTGAAAAAATGGTCTTTATCGGTGGTCCCCGCCAGGTTGGTAAAACCACTTTTGCACGTGAAAAAGTATCTCGCCACTTCAAGGAAACGGCATATTTCAACTGGGATAACCGATCCCATCGCAAAGCTATCATCAATGGAATCTGGCCGGGAAACGCCGATCTAATTATTCTCGATGAAATTCACAAATACAACAAATGGAAAACATTGGTCAAAGGCTACTATGATGTTTTAAAAAACCGCTATCGGTTTATGATCACCGGAAGTGCTCGTCTCGACACATATCGCAAGGGTGGTGATTCCATGTTGGGCCGATACCATTACTATCGGTTGCATCCATTCTCACTTGCTGAAATCAGTAACACGGAATCGACTTACAAACCATTTCATGAAATCGTCATACCAGAACAACATGAAATTGACATGCTGGCGACCCTGGTTCGATTCGGTGGATTTCCTGAACAATGCATCCAGCAAAATCCAAGGAAGCTAAGGCGCTGGCACAACGAAAAAGTGGATCGTTTGTTTCGTGAAGACATTCGCGGCATGGATAAAATCAGGGATATATATGGTGCCCAACAGCTTTGCGATCTGCTTCCTTATAGAGCCGGATCTTTATTGTCCATTAATTCTTTGAGGGAAGATATCGAGGTTAGCCATAGAGCAGCTTCTAGCTGGATCCACATTTTAGAATCTTTATATTATTGTTTTCGTATCTATCCATTTTTCAGTAAAAGATTTCGTGCTTTAAAAAAGGAGCCCAAGCTATATCTATGGGATTGGTCTGAAATAGAGAATAATGCTGCGCGATTCGAAAACTGCATTGGATCTCATATATTAAAATTTGTTCATTTCCTTTATGATTACGAAGGTTACCGCTCTGAGTTGCATTTTTTGCGTAGTATCGAAAAAAAAGAAGTCGACTTTCTGGTAACCGTCGATGGAATACCATGGTTTGCCGTAGAAGTTAAACTAGCCGATACCAATATTTCCAATGCCCTGTATTATTTTAAAGAAAAATTAAAAATTCCTTACTGCTATCAAGTTGTTCAAACCAGTGGGGTGGATCTTTTCACAAATGGTGTCCGGGTTATATCGGCCGATCGATTTTTGCTGGGATTGAAGTAAAATAGGTTTATGATTTGCCTTGCATCCGCAAGCAGAATCCGTTATCAGAAGATTCCGGATATTTTACCTTGCGCCCGTAGCTCAGCTGGATAGAGCGCCGGACTTCGAATCCGTAGGCCGCAGGTTCGAATCCTGCCGGGCGTACCAATAATATC
>CAZWEO010000090.1:0-21524 GCA_964633115.1 uncultured Desulfobacterales bacterium | reverse complement strand
GTAATGGGTGAATGTTTTGCCGCAACCGGGGCATTTGAAACGAACCAGACTGCAGTAGGCTGCCGTGATTAACATCTCGATAATAATAAAAAACCGCCGTTCACGGTATGCGTGAATCTTGAAAAACGCTGATTCTACAAAGCAACGCGGACATGGGGGTAGTTTATCTGCTGTGATTTTATCCTTTTCGACTCGTTGTTGGTATGCTTTAATGTCTTCAAGTGTCGCTGTAGGCGGCATGCGAGTATCCCTTCTGTTTATTAGGTTAGTCTGCGAAACCAACCTTCTAATACGGGAGGGATACTTTTTCAATCCTGCTCGATTGGGGCGAGGTAGCTGGGTCTTGGAACGGCGGGTTAAATTATTGCGGGATATTCGGGGTCACTCATTCTGGGAGTCAGCATTAAGGCATGTAAAGAAGAAGGTTTGGATGAATCCAATCCTGCAGCTGTGATTATTACGAAGATATGGAAGAAGCTGAGGGAGACGCATAAATTGAGGGTTGTGGAATGATAAAGGGGGAATAGTTATGGATTTGGAACTAAAAGACCGGTTTATAGAATTATGGGGAAAGTATTTTAACAGTGCCGAACTACCAATAGCCTTTTATTATACAAATGAGAACAATCGTGGTGAGTTAGTGCAGGCTCCATCAGCTGCGCATCAGTGTATTATAGGAGTCTTGAATAAGGTTAGAAAAGGGCAATCTTTAAGGTTTGGAAGTGAATCCTTTGGATGCGGTGGAGCTAAAAGGTACTTGGGGTACACTCAAGAAATGTCGATGCCAAACTTTGAGTATTTTCTTTCATGCGGTATTGAAGGGATAATGGAGGGTGAGCGTTATAAAAAATCACCTGAAATTGTACTGGAGATGATGAAGAACCATCCGAAATTTGAGGCACCTGCCAACTTCATCGTTTTTAAAAGATGGGATATGCTCAATGAAACAGATGAGCCTGAAGTGGTCTTTTTCTTAGCACCACCAGATGTTTTGTCTGGCCTCTTCACTTTATCAGGTTTTGAAGAAATTGATCGTGAGTCTGTCATTTCACCCTTTGCCGCAGGTTGTGGATCAATAGTCTTGTACCCATATCTTGAAATTGAAAAGGAACATCCTCAGGGTGTGCTTGGCATGTTTGATGTCTCAGCCAGACCATATGTTCCGCAGGATACGCTTAGTTTTGCAGTGCCAATGATTAAGTTCAAAACCATGATTGAAAATATGGAGGAGAGCTTTTTAATCACAGAAAGTTGGGCAAAAGTACAGAAAAGGATCTAAAGCATAATATGCCACTATCAGAAGAGGAAACCAATGTACTGGACGTAATCGCAAGATACAGCTTTCTGGATGGGTGCAGGGAGAAGGGGTAAAACATTCTTTGTTATATGGCTTTCTGATAAAGGTTTGGCCATTTAATACTTGTAAAAGGAAATGTTTAAATTGAGTTGGTATTAAGGAGGAAATAATGAGTGATACATCTGCCAGTTCACCTATTATTCGACCAATGGTTCCCTCGGATCTGGATCAAATCGTTGATATAGATACTAATATTCTGGGGGAACAAAGAACCGAATATTGGGAGCTAAAGTTACAATTAACGGAAAAACGTTCGCCAACTCATGCACTTGTTGCCGAAGCGGATGGTAAGGTTATTGGTTTTATTATAGGCGGCGTAAGCATGTGGGGATTTGGCGTTCCGAAAAATATTGGTTGGATTGATACGATTGGTGTACACCCTGACCACCAAAGAAAAGGCGTTGCAAAGATCATTTTCAATGAACTGATAACTAATCTAAAGAAAGAAGGTGTAATTTCCATAATTACATTTGTAATGCGGCGTGACTTGTTACTCTTGAAATTTTTTAACAGTTTGGGTTTTCAAAGAGGTGATATGATAAACCTCGAATTAATTTTATAATCCGACCATTTTGTAAAACCATTTTATGCGACTCGTACCAAAAGTTGCATGCAAATTAAAGCAGTCGTGTTGTGAATTTTCGGGCCTTTTCAGTGTGACCCCGGATCAAGCATCATTTATAATTCTGACGGAACTTCAGAAAAAGATACGCCAAATTGATGAACCGGAGAACGAGAAATGAAACGGCTTAAATACACATTTATTTTCTGTCTGATCACTATATTATTCCCATCCCTCCTATATGCCGGTTCATGGGATGGTAAGGTCGTATCTGTCACTGATGGTGACACTATCAAAGTCCTAAGAGACGGCAAACAGGTCAAGATTAGGTTAGCTGCTATCGACTGCCCAGAGAAGGGTCAGCCATATGGTAATGCTGCCAGAAAATTCACTGCCAAGTTAGTGGCTGGCAATGTCGTCAAAGTCTGGCCGACTGACACGGATCGATACGGCAGAACTGTAGCTTTCGTATTCATAGGTGATAAGGTATGGCTCAGATATTTTATTGCCAATCACCTGTACGTGTGACCCTTTTGAACACGATGCATTGATACGTATAGCTTTTTATGGGTACCGGTGGACTGACATACCGGTCTTTGACATTATTCTGATTAAATGATAAACTGTACCAAATGTCACTCAGCTTCAACATTATATACATAAACCATGTGACGGCTTTATAGGCCTCCGAAGGTTATACTTAAAAAACGAGTTGCTGGAAGTGACATTTATCAGGCTTCTCTGGTGTACGTGAATACGACATTTTAGGGAAGCCTTTGCAATTTGAGAAGCTACCACTACCTCCCCAGCACCACAACAGTACCATCCCAGTAGACCACCAAACCTATGCAGTCCTCTTGACCTGAACATGTTGATACCAGTTCTTCGGTATCGAAGTATTCAATCCAGCTGGGCATGATAACCCATCTGGGATCGATATCGGAGATATAGTGGAATCTTCCGCATTGGCCTTTAGCCTTCCTGACACGTACTGTCCGACCAAGGATGGACTGTATGAACCTGGCAAGGTTATTGTCGCCATCTATTGGTAATGGGAAGACCTGTTTGAACTGGTCCGGGCCTTTGATCTTTGCGAGGAGATAGGATGACATGCGTACATTTTATATGAACAAATGGGTATGTGCAAGGTTTGGGATAAAAAGGAATATCCCCTGCAGGATCACAAAGGCCATTGAAGTATAAGAGTGGGTTAGAAAGCCTTTTAACGCCATGCTCAGGGCTTAAGTATGCAACCACTGCTACAATGAGCGGTAGGTCTAAGCATGTATCGTCTACTAAGCATGAATTCACCCCCTTTTGAACTATTGCGTTAATGTAATCTACGTACCAATAAGATGTGCAACGATGTTGTAGTTTGTCAAGCAGGTTTAAAAAGAATGGCCCCTGCGAGAGTAACAGAGGCCATTGGACAAAAATGTGAAGTAGAGCAGCATGGAGGTGCTATTTTTTAATTATGCCACAATGTAGCAACTGTCAAGTCTTTTTTAGATACACAAAAAAATAGGGCTGCAACATGCACAGCCCTTAGACAAAGAAAATTTTTTAGAGAGGTCATCCAGTCAAGGGTACCTCTTTGGCAGCGAATCTAATCACGCCTCTGTTGATGTCAAGTCTCGACCTTCTCTCTTCTATCTTTATCGTTTCTCCGGTATTTTGTACCCCGTTTTTCTGGACCACTGTATGCAGAATCATCACCACTTCTTCTATCAGGATTTTTTCTGCGGTCTTTGCCAGTTCTATTATCTGACATTTATCTTTTCCCATCTTAGCATTAATGATTGCTATTTTATGCTTAATTTCCGAATAATTGAAAAAGCAGTGCAAATACGATTAGTTGAACAACAAATCCAATCAAGCAAACAACAACAGCGCGCCAAGTACTTTTATAGTCAAGTGCTTGCCTTACGGCTATAACCATTGCCACCAACATCCAAATCCCACAAACTAAATTAATAATATATCCCAACATGGGAATAATTGCAAAAACTCGAAGCACGCCAGGAGAACTGGAAAAACCTATTGTACGAAGTAATTCACCCATGTCTGCTTTTGTTTGTGGTTCAGCTAACAATTTGGTTCCAATAGCATATGTCAGATAAGCCCATAAGAACCAGCCCACAAGCGCACCAAGAGTTCCGATTATAATACCTTTTAATCCAATGGATCCAACGGCTCCGATTCCAGACGCAACACTGGAAATAATAACAACCGTCATGGCTTGGCTAAGTGCTTCCTTGTCTGCTTCAACCTCTTCGTAAAGATTTACATCCAGTTTTGCTGCTCGCATCATGCGGTCTGTTAGTGATGGCATACTTACCTCCCGATTGGATTTAGGGATTGAGTTCTTCTGGAAGCTTTAGTTCAAAAATTTATCTGCCAGCGTACGTTATAATTTGGCATTTAAGATTTAAGCTAAAATATTTTATACGCTAAATCTGGCAAAAATGCAAAAAAGGGGCAAATTCGTCAAATTAGATTTACCGCCATCGATATACAAAAACACAACTTGGGCGATAAGATTGAATATTGTTGCAGTGGAATGGGATGAAGAATCTACAAATAAGGAAGGAATCGAATCAAAGTTTACTGGGGTGACAGTGATCACACTAAAGTTTGGCAAGGCAACGCACGCCAAGGACTATATCTTTGCATCAGATGAAGAAGTTAAAAAAGCGTGGGGCGAATAATAGTTTTACTTCTCTTCTTTTGTAAACTTTCCTCTTGCTTAATTTCTCTCTTGTACTATGTTGTGCCAAAATAGTTACAGGAGGATACTAATGACAGAATCAGAAATTGTTAAACTTGTAGTTGAAGGTCTAAGATCAATATCACAGGGAGTGGAAGCGATAGCTAAGAAGCTTGAGAAGGGGTTTCCTGAAGAAAAACCTGTAGCAAAGCCAAAACGTAAAGTAGCTGCGAAACCGAAAGCGAAGGCAGCACCAAAGAAGACCCGAGCCAAGGCTGCACCAAAGGCCAAAAAGACAGCTGCTCCGAAGACCAAGAAAGCACCTGCCCAGAAAAAAGCAACTGCCTTGGACACAGTACTAAAAGTCATCGATAGATCAAGAAAGGGTGTTAGTGTTAGCACTATTTCTGAGAAGACCGGATTCAATAAGAAGCAGATAACCAACAACCTCTACAAGCTCAAGAAAGCAGGCAAGATCAAATCTATCAGCAGGGGTGTGTACACGAAGGTTTAGACTGCTATAGTACTGGACGAACTGAATTGGACGGCACATACGTGCTGTCCTTTTTAACGTTAACGTACACACCGTACATAATTCTTGAACGCCATCTCATCGCTGTAGTTTTCCCCGTTGCTAGAATCGACAACCATTGCATTATTAGGATTGCTCTCAAAGATAGTAGCTGACCAGTAGGGCATTGGTTTAGTTTCAGGAAACGCAACTGAATCGATTTTAAGATCAGAACCCCGGGTTGGAGCGGGTAGGATTCCCGCACTGACGGGGACCAAGCAGTGCCGTCACGGGAAACGAATGCAAGGAGGATCTAATTTTTTTTTCCAACCGCCGCGGTACATATCCTTTCAAATTGAAATCCATGCGTTCAATTTACAAAGATATTGACATTTGTCAGGCCTATAATTTTAAAAGGGTCGAGGGATTGCCTACTGGACGCAGATGATTTTCAGGTCGAATCAATCGCTGAAATTTTAGGCATTTTTAAGAGAAATTCCCCAATTCCCAATTGATAAATTGTTCAATTAAAGGTATCAACAGAGCGTTGAATTCAAACCGGAGGAAAGGATTAAAATGAAAAAAGCCTTGGAATTGGAATCGTGTGATTTGCGCTACATTTGTGACGCAGATATTTTTAAATTTAAAAGTACGGCCGACATCGAGCCACTGGATGTGGTGATTGGCCAAGAGCGCGCGGTACAGGCCATTGATTTCGGGTTGAACATGAAGAGCCCTGGTTACAATATTTTTGTGACTGGCATCGAAGGCACCGGCAAATCCACGATTACCAAGGATATCACGCGCAAGCATGCCCAGGAGCTTCCAACCCCCCATGACTGGTGCCTGGTGAGCAATTTTCAAGATCCCTACCGGCCCAAACCTCTAGCGGTTCCTTGCGGTAAGGCCATTGTGCTCAGCCGCCAAATGGAACGCCTGATTCTGACTTTAAAAAGTAAGCTTCCTAAGGCATTTGAGGAAGAAAGCTTTCAGGAGAAGATCAACAGTCTCAAAGAAGTTCATCAAAAGGAAGAAAACCAACGACTGCAGACTTTGGAAGAGGCAGCTCAGTCGGAGAATCTGACTGTCAGCAAGAGTCAATCCGGGTTTCAGACCATTCCTTTAAAAGACGGGGCCCCCCTGACGCAAGAGGCTTATCTGTCGCTTTCCCAAGAAGAACAAAAGGAGTTGGAGAAGCGCGTGCAGGATTTTCAGGGGGAAATCGAGTCGGCCATGCGGGAAGTTACCCGGATGCGTCAGGAACGTGGTAAAGCTATGGAGAACCTGATGGCCGAAACCGCACTGGCTGTTGTGGCTGAACAGATGGATTTTATCCTGAATGCCTATGATTCAGACGCTGAAATCAAAGCCTATCTTGAAGAGGTGCGTGATCACATTGTCCAGAATGTAACCGACTTTCTACCCAGCCAAGAGCAGCCCGAAGCATCTCAGCTTGCCATGTTCCCGGCTACTAAGTTTAATAAATACCGTGTCAATGCCCTCGTAGACCGTAAAGATATGAACGGTGCGCCGGTTGTATTTGAGCCCAATCCCACTTATCAGAATGTTTTTGGCCATATCGAGAAAAAGGTTCACATGGGCGGCATGCTAACCGATTTGACTATGGTCAAGGCTGGTTCCATGCTGCAGGCCGACGGCGGCTTTCTGATCATGGAAATCGAATCCTTATTAATGAACCCCATGGTCTGGGAGTCTCTCAAACGAACACTACGTAACAAAAGCTTGATCATTGAGGATATGCTGGTAGGGCAGGGTGTTGCAGCCACATCGCTACGTCCGGAGGCCGTACCCATCGATGTCAAGGTGATTCTGATTGGCGGCTACGAGCCCTTTCGTCTACTCCAAAACCACGATTCCAAGTTTAATAAAATATTTAGGGTTCGGGCCGATTTTGACTATGAGGTTGATCGTACGGATGAGACGATTCAGCTGTATGCCCGATTTATCGCCCGGGTTTGCAAGGAGGAAAAACTGCTGGAATTTTCTCCCAAAGGTGTTGCCGCCCTGGTGGAGTTCGGCGAAAAGGATACTTCCAATAAGAACAAATTGTCTTTGCGATTTGGGGCTATTGTGGGTATTATCAAAGAGGCGGATTACTGGGCCAGGAAGAAGGGAGCAGCGCTTGTTTCAGAAAGACATGTTATCCAGGCTTTCAACGAGCATCGTTTTCGCTACAACTTGTACGAGGAGAAGATTCATGAATCCTATACCGACAATACTGTCTTAATCGATGTAAGCGGAAAGACCGTAGGCCAGGTAAACGGCCTGGCGGTGCACCAGGTGGGTGACATATCCTTCGGCCGGCCTTCGCGAATTACGACAGAGACATTTATGGGCAAAAAAGGTGTAGTTAATATTGAGCGTGAGGCCAAGATGAGCGGTCGTACCCACGACAAGGGCGTACTAATTCTTTCCGGTTACCTGGGCCGCACTTTTGCACAAGATCAACCGTTGAGCCTGTCCATCAGCTTAACTTTCGAACAAAATTACTCGGGGGTGGATGGCGACAGCGCCTCATCCACCGAGCTGTACGCCATACTCTCCAGTTTGTCGGACTGTCCCATTGATCAGGGACTGGCGGTTACCGGCTCCATCAACCAAAAAGGCGAGATCCAAGCCATCGGTGGGGTCAATCAAAAAATCGAAGGCTTTTACGAGGTTTGTAAGACCAAAGGCCTTACTGGGAGCCAGGGTGTTCTGATACCGGTGGCCAATGTAAAAAATCTCATGCTGAAACGCGAAGTGATCGAGGCAGTGGATGCTGGTCAATTTCATGTTTATCAGGTAAAAACCGTGGAAGAGGGAATTCGGATTCTAACTGGCCAAAACGTGGGGACAATAGATGCAGCGGGACAATACCCAGAAGGGACCATCTATGGGGATGTTCAGAAAAAACTTAGGAAGTATCTACAGCGGGACCGGGATTTGAGAGGGGATGCGATAAAGGATAATGATGCCTAATAAAGTTTAGAATTGAATAGGAAACCAGCGATGTTCGTCAAGCAAATCAAACTGTCTAAAATGGAAACGTTTTGTTACCTCATAGGTGATGAAAAAACCCAGACGGCCGCACTCATCGATCCGGCATTTGATACCGGGAAAATACTGGGAATTGCCGCAGATTTGGGATGTAACATTACCCACGTAATCAATACTCATTGCCATTCTGATCACACCGCCGGAAACCAAGCCATTATTAGAGCGACCAACGCAAAGCTTCTGATTCATGTGACCGATGCTCCCAAACTGAGCACCATCGTAAACACTGCTTTTTCAAAGGTTTTGGGGGGTAAGGGATCACCCCAACCGGATGTACTGCTCCAGAATAATGACAAAATAGCCGTCGGCGAAACAGTGTTGCTTACCATTCACACACCCGGACATACCCCTGGCGGTATCTGTTTGTATGCGCCTGGCCACGTATTTACCGGAGATACGCTGTTTGTGGAAGCTGTGGGTCGCACCGATTTGCCAGGGGGATCGTCGCGGCAATTGCTGCAGTCCATTCGGGAACGACTTTATTCTTTGCCCGGTGATACGATTGTCTGGCCAGGGCATGACTATGGCCCTGTACCCAGGTCGAGCATCGACTATGAAAAACAGAATAATGGTTTTACACGCACTTGAAATTTTTTATTGATTATTTTAATGCTTTTTTATAACTAGGCATACTTCCAGATCACCATAAAAACAACAAGATTAGGACCTCGTCTGCTGCAGTATGATTAAATCCGATGAAGTTTGACAGCTAACAATTCACTTTTAAATAGCTCAATATCGTTAGTGGAGTTAAGGGATACTTATATGATTCATGTTGAAAATTTAACAAAATATTACCGGGATGTCTGTGCTGTAGATAATATCAACCTGGATATTCAAAAAGGGGAGATATTGGGTATACTGGGACCCAACGGCGCCGGTAAAACAACTTTTTTACGCATGTTGACCGGTTTTCTGAAACCTACCCAAGGAACCATCCGCGTAAAGAATCTATCTGTGATTACTGACGGCTTGGGTGTGAAGAAACTAATGGGCTATTTGCCTGAGTCAGCGCCCATATACAAAGAAATGCTGGCGTATGATTATCTGCAATATGTGGCTGGCATTCGGGGTATCAACCCAGATGACATACCCTCACGGATACGATCTTTGTCAGACTTGTGCGGACTTAACAACATGATGCACAAGCCAATTGGTGAATTGTCCAAGGGCTACAAGCAGCGGGTCGGTCTGGCCCACGCAATGATGGATGATCCCGAGATTCTGGTGCTGGATGAACCCACATCTGGATTGGATCCCAACCAAATAGTTGAGATCCGAGATATTATCCGCCGAATCGGCAAGCAGAAGACGATCATCCTTTCCACGCACATCCTTAGTGAGGCCGAAGCCACCTGTGACCGCGTGGTGATCATCCACAAGGGCAAAATTGCAGCCGATGATCGCACCGAGAATCTGATGGCAGCAAAGGCCGAGGAAAGGTTGATAAAGTTATCTGTGATGAATGCAGAGCCCCAGGCCCTACGCGAACTTTTGCGTAGCGTGCAAGGGGTCAATCAGGTAGATGTTGTGGGTGGACCAAACGACACACTCACGGCTACACTTACTTGTGAGGGTGGCTCAGACCTGCGTACCAGCGTCTATCTGGCCATCAAGGATACGGACTGGCTTCTGGTTGAATTGAGTATGGAGACCCAAACGTTGGAATCGATTTTTAGGCAGATTACATTGGAGCGTTAATATGAAACAGCTATACCATATTTTTAAAAAAGAATTGTATGCTTACTTTTTGTCACCAATAGCATACATTGTTATTGCCATCTTTCTAATCGTCACCGGATGGTTCTTTTTTTCGACCTTCTTCCTATTTAATCAGGCCAGTTTGCGGAATTTTTTCGCACTCATGCCGATTATGTTTTCGTTTGTGGTGCCGGCCGTTACCATGCGGCTTTTTGCAGAGGAACTCAACATCGGATCCCACGAGTTGCTCCTGACCATGCCGGTGACAATTCGGCAGGTTGTTCTTGGCAAGTACCTTGCAGGCGCTTTTTTTATGGTGATCACCCTGATGCCGACCCTATCCTATCCCCTAACTATTTCATTTCTCGGTCAACTGGATTGGGGCCCCGTGATAGGGGGCTATATCGGTACTTTTTTACTGGCGGGCGCCTTTAGTGCCGTGGGGTTGTTTGCATCCTCTTTAACAAAAAATCAAATCATTGCATTTATTATCGCCATGGCGATCTGCTTCTGTCTCACCATGCTAGACAAAATGCTCTTTTTTATACCCAGCGCCCTTTTGGGATTTATGGGATATCTGGGCGCTGACTCTCACTTTGCCAATTTTACCAAAGGCATCATTGACACCCGCGATATCCTGTACTTTGCGAGTGTGGCTTTTGTGGGACTATATGCCACGCATATGTCCATAGAGGATATAACTTAATATCTTAAAATATTCGGAGCACCTTATGAATTTTGTGAGTTCATCTTCAAAGTACACCAAATTCATGACCTATATCGTGGTCGTGGTTTTGCTTAACATTGCCGGCTTGACCCTTTTCCAACGAATCGATCTAACTGCCGGCAACCTCTATTCCATCTCGGAAGTCAGCAAGCAAGTTGTGTCTACACTGACTGAGCCGCTGACTATTAATGTTTTTTTTACCAAGAATCTTCCGGCTCCGCATAACAACACCGAACGGTACATACATGATTTGATGTCGGAGTATGCGGCCTCAGCCAATCGCTATTTCAATTATCGGTTTTATGATGTTAGCCCGGCCCAGAATGAATTGAGCGATATAAAAGCAGAAAACCAGGCCTTGGCAAACAGCTTTGGTATCCGCCCCATCCAAATCCAAGTAGTCGAGAAGGATGAAGTCAAGTTTATGAAGGCCTACATGGGTCTCGTGGTAATCCATGGTGACCAGATTGAACGGCTCGACACCATTACTTCCACAGACGGTCTGGAATACCGGCTTACGATGGCCATTCGTAAGCTTAACAACAAGGTTAGTGCCCTGCTGGCGTTAAAAGACAGCATTCAGGTCGATCTATATCTGTCATCATCTCTACGGGATGTGGCCCCGGTCATGAAACTTGAAGGATTAAATGAGCTACCTAAAGAAGTGGAAGCCATGGTGGCGCGCATCAACAGCAAAAGCTATGGCAAATTGAAATTTGCACACATCGACCCGACCAAGGACCCGTCCGTCCAGCAGGAATTCGAGCAGCATAAATTGCTACAGTTGAACTGGCCGGCCCTCGATAATGACAGAATCCCAGCAGGAAAGGGTGCCATCGGATTGGTGATGACCTACGGTAGCAAGTCTGTTACGTCGCCGGTGATGCGTGTGATCAAGATACCCATATTTGGAACCCAATACCAATTGACCGAACTCGATCAATTGGAAGAAACGATTGCGGCGAATTTGGAATCGCTGATCGACATTAACCAGAATCTCGGTATCCTAACGGATCATGGTAGCCTGCCGATCGTATCAGCACCACAGCAAAATCCATTTGGTCAACAACCGGAATCAGCGCAGAATTTCCGGGCACTGGCGAGTCAGAACTATTCCATGAAACCGCTGGCGCTAAAAGAAGAGTCCCTTGCGGATAGCTTTAATTGCCTGGTGTTACCCGGCCCTAGCGAACCATTTTCAGACTATGATCTTTTCCAGATCGACCAATTTTTAATGAAGGGCAAAAGTCTGGCTATTTTTATGGATAGTCTGCGGGAGGTTCAACAGAATAATCCAAATTTTCGTATGTCCGGCATGAATCAATCCTTTGTACCGATGAATTCCGGAATTGAAAAGTTATTGTCGCATTATGGTATCGATGTACATACATCCATTGTTAATGACGAGGAATGCTTTCGGCAGCGTTTGCCACGTGAGATGGGCGGTGGTGAACAACCAATTTACTTTGCACCTTTGATAAAAAATAATAATATTAACAATCAGTTGGAATACCTTCAAAATATTAAAAGCCTGGTAGCTTTAAAACTCTCGCCCATAAGCATCAATAGAGAGATAACAAAAACGCATGACCTAAGGGCCACCATGCTGTTTCAATCCTCAAACCGTGCCTGGGAAATGAAGGAACGCATCAATCTCAATCCCACCTTTATCCGACCCCCTGATTCTGACTCAGAACGCAGGCAGTTTCAGCTAGCCTACATGGTGGAAGGCAGCTTCCCCAGTTATTTCGCCGGCAAACCCATTCCTGAGAAGCCGAAAGATGAATCCCCTCCGGAATCTTCGGAGAACAAAGGGAAAACCGAAGACGCCGGTGCAGACAAGGCATCTCAAGCTACACAAAAGATTCAGAGCCGAGGAGATGTCCTTGAACTAGGTAAACCCGGTAAAATATTTGTGGTAGCATCTGCGGACATGATCAAGGACAACTTGCTGAATAAGGAAGGCCGGGGGCCTAATGATATCTTCATCATGAATACTTTGGATTATCTAAATGATCAGGTGGCTATCGCTAAAATGCGTAGCAAACAGCAGCGATTCACCCCACTCAACGATATGGGCGCATTACCCAAAACGGTCGTTAAGACGATCAATATTATCGGATTACCAGTGGTGGTAATCCTTTTTGGATTGGCGGTTTGGGCCAAGCGAACGGGTCGAAAAAAGAAAATTCAGAGGGAGTTCAAAATATGAAAGTTCGTAAAGAGGCGCTTATACTGGCAATCATCATTATTGGATTGTCGTTGTATCTAATCTTCAATAAGCAGGACCGGAATTTATATGAGGTGCCCAAACTTGAGCCGATACAAATTGCAGAGATTAGCAAATTGCTGATTGCTTCGGCCGAAGATACAATCGAGATGACCCGCAAGGCTGGAAAGTGGGTTATCAATGAGGCTGCCTATCCTGGAGATGACAACAAAATAAAGCGTGTATCCGCTTTGGTAGCTGACCTCAAACTGGCGACCTTGATATCTGAGTCTAAAGCTTATTCGCGCTATGAGTTGGACCAGGCCCATAAAATCAATGTTCAGGTTTGGCAGACCGATAAACTGGTTCGGGAATTCGATGTCGGCAAGACTGCATCGAGTCAACGGCATACATTTGTAAAGCTTGCCAATGATCACAGGGTCTACCATGCAAATGAGAATCTACGCAGCCAGTTAGAGGGTGATACGGATGTATTTCGTGATAAAAGCGTCATGTCTTACGAGACGACGCTGATCAAACGCGTGCATATTCAGAGCGATGATGAAGCGGAAATTTTTAGCAAGGTTGGCGAAAAGGCCGCAAAGGAGGAAGAATCGGCACAAAACAACCAAGTTAGTCAAAATCCGACAAAAGATCTATGGAAAAATTCAATGGACAATTTGGTTGACGAAAAAAAGATTAGCCGTTTGATCAAGGATATGTCTGCACTCAAATGCCAGGCTTATATCTATGATAAAGTAAAATCAGATTTTTCCAATCCGATTGTAACCCTCACCTTGGAAGGTGCCGAAAAATATGTTTTGAGCCTTTATGAAAAGACCGAAGAAGATTCTGATTACCCTGCCATTTCTTCGCAGTCGGATTACTCATTTCTGTTATCAGGGTGGCGCGGAGATCAGGTTGTGAAATTTATAGCCGATATGAAGCCAGTTGATAAACAGCCTGAAGCTTCTAAATCAGGCGCTGAAACAAGTAAAAACAAATGAAATAATGATACTGCAACGACACGTTCAGGTTATCCTGCTAATAACTATGATGGCTGCATTAACGCTGGTGGCTGAGGGGGAAGACTACGGTTATAAATTAGATATCAATATCGCCAATAAACAAGAATTGACACAGATTCCTTTTATCAATTCCAAACTGGCCCAATCCATTGTACTATATAGAGAAAAGGTGGGCGGCTTTGTGATGTTTGAGGAATTATTACAGGTCGAAGGCTTCAACCGAGACCTATTTTTAAAGGTTAAATCATATTTATACTTAGATGGTGTGTCCGGAGAAGATTGTGGCTGTTAAATTTAAGTCGCGGGACGATTTTAATTTGGTTGACAAAGTCTACCCGCTGTGTGATGTTCACCCAACACAGCTATCCTTCCCTATATGCTAATTCAAAATTAGGATTCTGGTTCAAAATTGCTGCCGGTAACCGATTCGTTCTGCAGGAAATAAAAAGTATTCAAGGTTTTGGATCGCCGAGACGATAAGAAGATTATACGCTATTATATTGTCGGCCGCCATAAACTGCAATGCCGTTGCCAACAATACCCAGCGTTCACCGGGAAAATTGTTATAAAAATGACACCTGATCTCTCCCCGTAGTACAAGCTACATGGTAATTTGGGAATATGGCTGAAATTTTTTAGTTTCGGCGTCGCACTAACACATATAAAGAGGAACCTAATTCATAATTTGAATTCATCCTGCATTGAAAGTGGCGGGGAATTCAAATTTAATCCTAATCAATGGGGGTACTGAATGAACGACTTTCTCCACAGTCTTAGAACTGGGAAAGACAAACGCTATGATCGTAATCGTGGCCGCCACGACAGCCCATCCTATCGCCCGGGTGACCGGCATATGCCCAACGACAGACGCAAACGGGGAAATTATTCCAAAAGTAACGTAGCCGAAAATGCGTATGTAACCATTGCCAAACTGTTGCCACAAGTTAAAACGCTCCTGGAGACGATCGTTACCGAAAGAAGTGATTTTCTGACCATAGAAGAGCGTCGCACTGTAGCAATGGAACGTATCGCCAATTATTTAAAAGTAATTGCTGGCGACTCTGCCGAACAAGCTCAATCAGAGAAACCAATTCAAACGCCCTCTGATTCGCAAGAAGACCTGGCCGCTAACGAGTATGTTGCTCCAGAATCAGAAGATCCAGATGTGACCGCGATTGAGACTATTCAAGCATTGCGGGCCCAGGGACTAAGCTATGATAAAATTGCCGCGAGGCTCGAAGATGATAATATACCAACTCCTTCGGGCAGGGGCAAATGGCGGGGGCAGACTGTCAGCAAACTGCTAAAATCGGTGTGAACATGAGGCTGTAGGCATTGGACTTTTAGACTATTGACCTAACAGTCTAAAAGTTTTTGGCGAAACCACTGAACTGCTGAATCTAAAAAATCTGCTTGGTGTGCCGGGTCAGACATACGATGGTCGCCATTCTCAAATATGGTGAGCTTTTTGGGGAACGAGACTTGCTGGTAAATTGACTGAGCCTGCCACAGCGGTACTATATCATCGGATGCGCCATGAAAAATATGAATGTTGCCAACTTGATCGAGCCTTCCTGAAAGGTCAAAGGTCAGGTTTGGTGCGAGCGAATCCACCATCACGGTTTCAATCTTTAGGGGCGTTGCGAATACTACCAAAACACTGATAGCGTAGCGACTGGCAACATCGAGGCAAACAGATCCGCCCATACTGCTACCGAATAAGCCAATTTGTTGTCGATCGATACCCAGTGACGTTAGTTTCTTTATCGCTGAATATATGTCATTACTCCTCCCCTGCAGAGACGTGACTTTCCATAAATCACCCGTACTTTTTCCACATCCTCGATGGTCAAATCTAAAATAACCGATACCAACAGAATTGCACCTGTCTGCCAAGGCAATTTGTTTGGGCGAATTACGATTACTTTGCAAACCATGACAACCAATAACAACCGGTGGCGCGGCGATACCTCCGGGTAGATGCAGTGTCCCCATTAAAGTGAAGGTGTCTGCGTCAAACGTGATCTGTTGTGTACTTGGTAAAGAAGATTTCATATTGAAAAGAACACTTTGCAGTTGGCAGCTGCAATCTGCTATACATGCTGTAAAAGTTAAACGGTTCATGCAATTTTCAAGGCACCATGAAATAGTGGAACATTATTATTATGACAGTTAAAAAAGGTCAACGTTTAGACTTGCGTATTTCCAACCTTGCTTTTGGTGGAAAAGGGCTAACCAAACCAGATGGTTTTACCGTGTTTGTGGATCAAGCCATACCCGGTGATTTCGTTCAAGTCCAAATCGTCCGTAAAAAGAAGAACTACGCCGAAGCAAAGGTAATCGAACTCCTGGAATCATCAGCGGATAGAATAGCGCCGCCCTGTCCCTATAGCGGCTTTTGTGGTGGTTGCAAATGGCAATTTTTAGAATATCAAAAACAGCTTGTTTACAAAAGACAACATGTTGTTGATGCACTAATTCATATCGGATTAATACAATCACCCCTTGTGCATGCCACCATACCATCACAGCAGGTGTTTGGCTATCGCAATAAGATGGAATTTTCTTGTTCCGATAGAAGGTGGGCATTGCCACATGAACTGCAGCAAGAGGAACTGGATCGCTCATTTGCTTTGGGACTGCATGTCCCTGGTACCTTCAGCAAGGTAATCGATATAGAGGCCTGTATGCTTCAACCAGAGACAGGTAATCAGATCTTGGCGGATATTCGCGACAACATTCGCGCTTCAAAGCTGGCTCCTTACGGTTTAAAGAGTCATAGCGGGTTCTGGCGTTTTGTAGTATTGCGGAACTCATCTTTTTACGGTCAATGGATGGTTAATCTTGTAAGCACCTATGAAGAATCTGGTGTGGTCAAACGGTTGGCAGATCAATTGACCTTACAATTTCCTGAAATTGTGTCGGTTGTTAACAATATCACGGATCGGAAATCCAGTGTGGCTGTTGGTGATTATGAATATCTAATGGCTGGCGAACCTCAGTTCAGGGAAAGAATTGGGTCTTTTGAATTCATTATTTCAGCAAATTCCTTTTTCCAGACCAATAGTATAGGCGCCAAGGCACTCTATGATGTGGCGAGGCAATATGCCGACTTAGGTGGCCACGAAACAATTCTGGACCTATACAGCGGTACCGGTACGATCGCTATTTTTATGGCCCAATCTGCCAGGAAAGTTATCGGGATAGAATTGGCAAAATCTGCTATTGCGGATGCGGAAAGAAATTGTCGCTTAAACTGCGTAGATAATTGCCAATTTATCCAGGGAGACATGCGTGATTCATTGCCATTACTCATGGAAAAACCCCAGGTTGTAGTTATTGATCCACCCCGGGCTGGCATGCATAAAGATGTGACCAAGCAAATTCTCGAGATTATGCCAGATCGTATTGTTTATGTGAGCTGTAATCCGGCTTCTTTGGCACGGGATGTGGCTCTAATGTCAACAAATTACAAGTTGATAGAAGTACAGCCCGTAGATATGTTCCCGCATACCTACCATGTTGAGGCGGTGGCAAAGCTGGAAAGACGATAAAATCGTTGGCATGACACCATTTCTGATTTCTGTCTAGCGGACATAGTTTGACAGTCTAAATGACAAAAATCCGCAATTCGGTTTTACTTTCGTGTACTTTCAAACGTACCAGTTTCATGTTCTGACCTGGCATTTGAAAAAACACTTTCTGAAATGCATTGAAAACCTACTGGGTAACAACGCTGTTACCCAAAGCCTCCGCAATATCAGCCATAAGCATTCTAGATAACTTGCGCATTGCCGTGCTCATACCAGCAACAAATCCCACAGGGGATTGGTCTGAAACAGGTTCCTGAAATGCGTAACGTTGCTGAAATATAACATTGCCAGCGCCGGGGGCAGAAGTTTCATCCACTACCAATATATTCAGGGAAAGTATCGCTTGCCATTGCTCCCCGTCGTTGCGCTGATAAAATTCCTCGATCGTGCCGGTTAACAGATGGCTATAATCTGGAATGGGTTCAGTACGAACGACAGCGTGGAAAAATGCGGTTCGGGCCAAATCCCGGGCCAAATAATCGGCAACGAGATCACCTGGGTTCGCCCGCCAGCGATGGCGTGAATACTCATTTCGTTTGAATGCTTGGGATCGAATTAGTAGACGATCATCGTCATAAACAGAAGATACATGGAATCCGTCAATTTTTAATATATAGGCGGTTGTAACAGTAAGTGCGGCATCAGGCGGTTCATACTCGAAAGTGTAAAAATCGATTTGAGGCGGCGTATTGTTCAATCCGATACAACCTGTCAGCAACACGCATAAGATGATATATATAAAATATTTTTTTAAGGGCACTTATATATCCTTTCTTTTTTCACTCATCCGCCTCACCAGTCGGTCTGCCAAGGAACAGTTGTGACGGTTGCTCGGCGATACGGTCGAGGAATCTGTTTAGGTGTTTACCCGCCTTCTCATATTGCCGCAGCGTCTCCCGTAACTGCGGCAGCAACCGAGCGGTATCTTTGTGAGTATCTTCAAGAAAACGATTCCCATCTGCTACCAATGAATCCATATGCAAAGCTAAATCGTTGATAGCAACCATTAGGGTTTTTAAAGATTCTTCATTTTCTTTTATGGCGCTATCAAAACGGTTTATGGTTGGGCCTACACCATCGAACGCTCGGGTACCAGCATTTGAAAACGTACCAAATGCTTTAGCAGCCTTGTCGAGCGACGCGAATGCGTTTTCCCAATTTTTCTCAGCAATAATTGTCTGAATTTCTGACAGTGTAGTCTGTAGTTCGGAGACCAACTCTTTGATCAGGGTATCTTCGATGGCTTGTTCAATTTTAGCCATGACTGATTGCATTCGGTCCGATATACCCTGCAAATCAAGCTTGTTAAAGGTTCCCAAAACATCGGTAATTGTGTCAAAAAACTTTCTGATATCTGATGGCTTGGTGCTAATAACTGGATAGGGTGTCGGAAATTCAATTTGCTGAACCGGTTCAAACGCATCTTCGGTTTTTTTTTCGAGTTCCACAAACATGATTCCGGTGATGCCGACTGATTTGAGTTGGGCAACGATACTATCATCGAGCTGAATGTCGGATTCAATTTTCAATATTACCTGGATGAGATTGGCATCTGGCGCTACACCGATCCTGTTGACACTCCCGATTGAGACACCACGATATTTCACCGGTGAATCCTTGTCGAGGCCTTGAACCGATTCATCAAAATAGGCAACATAATGGCGGCCTTTTTCCAGATAGTTGGACATGCCAAGCCAAATAACGGCGATAATGGCCATGGAAAAGCCAATAATAACAAAAATACCAACCATGAATTTTGTTTTAAGCGTCGCCATTGTTCAAAAATTGCCTAACGGTCGGGTGTTTACTTTTAGTGACCAGATCGCCAGGATTGCCGGCTGCAATGATTTTGTTGGTTGCCTTGTCGATCATCAGGATACGACTTGAAATATTAAAAATTGTTTTGAGTTCATGGGTCACAATTATAATAGTTGTTTGTGAGTTCTGGTTTATATCTTGAATCAGGTTATTGATTTCGGTGCTTTTAATTGGATCCAGCCCAGATGTGGGTTCATCCAAAAAAAGTAAATTTGGGTTCAAGGCCATGGCCCGTGCAAGTCCGGCCCTTTTGCGCATACCTCCGCTTAATTGTGAAGGCAAATAATCCGGATAGGCCGCAAGATCAAATTGGCACAACTTCATATAAACCAACCGGGCAATAACATCATTAGGCAGGTCTGTATATTCAAACATGGGAAGCGCTACATTCTCGGCCAATGTCATAGAGCCAAATAGCGCGCCACCTTGAAACAACACGCCCATATGCCGGTACATAGCCTGTTGAGAGGCCTCGTCACAAGCGGCAATATCAATATTTTCAATCAGAATCTGACCGGAATAGGGTCGGTTCAATCCGATCAGATGCCGCAGCAAGGTTGACTTCCCACTACCGCTTGTGCCGATGATACTGACAATTTCTCCTTTAAAGACATCAAATGAAATATTGTCAAGAATGATTTCGTCACCGAATCGGGCAACCAGGTTTTTCACTTGAATGACAGGTTGGGGTGTCATATCTGATAGACTGTTAGGTGATTAGACTGTAGGCTGAAGACTGCTAAGTGCCCCAATGCCCATAGTCCTATATATATTGTATATTTATAGCGGCGAAGCCGCTTTCTATTTAAATTGTCAGCTTTCCCAAGCTGACAATTTAAATAGAAGATCGAATGACTGCGAAAATCGAGTCAAACAGAATAATCAGAAAGATAGCGCTTACAACTGCCGATGTGGCTGCTTGGCCCACTGCATCGGCACCGCCCCTAACTTGAAATCCTCTAAGGCATCCAGCCCAAGAGATGAGTACGGCGAAAACGACGCTTTTTAACATACCCCATAATACTTCAAATAATGTGATGGTTTCCCATGTTTGGGCGAGATAGGTTCCGGGAGTCAGTTCCAGTAAAGTCATGCCCACAATCATACCGCCGGTTATGGCAAAGAAATCGGAAAATAGTGTCAGCAGCGGTACAACCAGGATACAAGCCAGTATGCGCGGAACTGCCAAGAATTGGGTCGGGTTGATACCCATAACATAAAGGGCATCCACCTCCTCAGATATCTGCATGGTACCAATTTCCGCAGCAAACAGTGAACCTGATCTACCAGCCACAACAATGGCGGTCATGATTGGTCCCAGTTCTGATACCATCGCCAAGGCTACCAAGGAGGCTACATAAATATTGGCTCCAAATTGACTGAGCTGTATGGATGACATGAAGGCCATGATCAGACCCAACAAAAAGCTGATCAACCCGACTATGGGCACGGCATCGACCCCGGATTTTTCCATCTGCAGGACAGTTTCTTCAACCCGTAAAGAGCCCGGGTGGCGAATGACATGTCCAAAAGCGAGCACCACGGATCCTAAAAATGAGATCATGTAACGGATATTGAATGCTTCCCGAATGACAATTTCACCAAATCGGATGAAGATGCTGGGACTTTTCTTTACTGCTTCTATCTGACAGCGTTCCGCCTCTTCCTTGGCCGCAATTTCCAGGCGGTTTTTGATGTCCGGACTTGGATTGATACAATTGAATTGTCCGTGGTGTGCAGCAATCATTTCCTCGACCTCTTTAAGTAATAAGATGCCGTAGTCATCCAGATGCATGGTCTCCGCAAGATCTAAAATTAAGTTTGTGGGCTTGAGTCGGGCGATGTCTGGCAATAGCGAATTGAAGAGTTCATTGGAAGAGGAAACGTCAAGATGGGTACCCAGTCGGATAAGGAGGTTTCCGTTTGGCACGATATCCAATTTATAGGCGGCGTTGTTATCCACTTTTTTAGGCTATAGCGAATTTACTTTCGATGTTTAGAGCTACCTGATTTAACGAGAGCATGAAACCACATTGGTTAGCACCTCATGAATGCGGTCCAATAAGAGGCACTGCCGCATGCAGCGAGGGAAAATGCCATAGTGTTGGCAACCCTTGCAGGGGCTTTTCACGAGATGGCCTACTTCAAAATCAAATTTGTTTGTATATTTATTGTTCATAGCATTATACTTTAACTACTGGTTTTAGTAAAATTTCCTAAAAAGTTCAGACGCTTTGAGGCAGCATTCAGC